>CAWACS010000025.1:0-76294 GCA_963780535.1 uncultured Verrucomicrobiae bacterium | reverse complement strand
GAGTAATTGCTTTCATGGCTGAAACGATGCCCCGGGTCTGACGGGTTGTCAACCTGGGGCAGGCGGACCGCGGAAAATTCTTTTTGGGGGAACTTTTCAACGGCTCGCGCCTCTTACCGGGGCGACAAACCAATCGTTTGAAACCAGTAAAAGAGGAAAGTTTTATGATTAAGCAACGCAAGCACATTATAAGCAGGGCCGGGAGTTGGCGCAATCTGCTCGCCGCCGCGGGTGTCTCGGTTCTCGCCGGCGCGATTTCGGCGGACGCCGCGATCCTGAGCAGTCACTTCAACCGGCCGGGCGACATCCTGATCGCCGACCAATTCAACAATCGCGTCATCGAGGCCACTCCGGCGGGCAAAATCGTCTGGCAGTTTGGGCTGGGGCCGGATGATTTTTCGTCCAGGTCCATCATCGGCTGCAATGACGCTCAACGTGTCGGGCCGTTTACGCTGATGGCTGGCACCGGCACGCCCTCCGGAGTGATTCCGCAGGCTCCCGGCGGCGCGGTGGACAACCGCGTCATCCTGGTGGATCCCTTCGGTCACATTGTGTGGCAATACGGCCAGTTTGGAGTGACCGGCTCCGGCCCCAATCAGTTGAGCACGCCGGTGCAATGCACCTGGCTTCCCAACGCGCATGTTCTTATCACCGACCAGGCCAACAACCGGATCATCGAAGTGAACCTGCGCAAACAAATCGTCTGGCAGTATCCGGGCTCGAACACCAATGCGTCGGATCAACTCAACAGCCCCAACTCCGCCGAGTTGCTGGAAAACGGCCACATCCTGATCTCGGACGAAAACAACAACCGCGCCCTCGAAGTCACGCGCGGTGATAAAATCGTCAAGACCTTCAGCGCCGGCGGCACGGTCAGCATCCTCGCCTTCTCCAGCCGGCTCCCGAACGGCGACACGTTGTTGACCGATTCCGGGAACGCCCGCGTCGTCGAGGTGGATGCCAATGACAACGTCATCTGGGAATACGACATCAACACCAGCCCGCCGAGTATCGCCGCGCCGCTGCCGACGCGCGCCGTGCGTCTGGCCAACGGCGACACGTTGATCAGCGACCAGTTCAACAACCAGGTCATCCGCGTCAATAGGGCCGGGACCATCGTCGCTACTTACGGCTTGCCTCTGGCTGGCGGGCCCGTGGGCCCCTTTCCGTTTGGGAACAACGTGGGCTACGACGTTCACACCACGCAGAACGGACTGTATTCACCTTATGATGCCAAAATCATTGGCGATTACACCGGGTTGACCCCGCCATTCGACTTCGATGAAGACAACGATGACTGACCGGTTGTAGGACAGGCATCTTGCCTGTCTCTGACTATTCGATCAATATTGGAGACAGGCTGGAAGCCCGTCCTACTTTGCTATCCACCCGCCGCCAAGAACCACATCGTCCTGGTAGAAAACGGCGGCCTGGCCGGGCGTAATGGCGCGTTGTGGCGTGTGCAACTTCACCTTCACCGAGCCATTACCGGTCGGTGTCACCGTGGCCGGCGTGCCGGGATGGTTGTAACGGATCTTGGTCATGACTTCGACCGGCTCCGTAAGTTTGTCGAACGGAATCCAATTGCAATTCATTGCCGTGAAGTCGTCCCGGTCCAGCGCGGATTCGTCGCCGACCACGACACGGTTGTTTTCAGCGTCCAGTTCGACGACATAGACCGGCTTGGGCGTGGTGATGCCCAGGCTCTTGCGCTGGCCGATGGTGTAAAACTCAATGCCGTCGTGATGGCCAAGCACCTGGCCGTGAACGTCCGTGATTTCACCGCGATGCTTTTGCACGAGATTTGCCGACTGGAGGAAGCCGCCGTAATTGTTGCCCGGCACGAAGCAGATTTCCATGCTCTCTTCCTTGTCGGCGGTTTTGAGCTGGCAATGCCGCGCCACTTCGCGGGTGTCGCTCTTGGTCTTTTCCCCGAGCGGAAACAGCGCGCGCGCGAGCTGGTCCTGCCGCAGGGAGAAAAGGAAATAGCTCTGGTCCTTCTTCAAATCCCGTCCGCGCTTGAGCAAGTAACGACCTTTGCCGGGAGCGCCGGCATCTTGCCGGCGAGAATCCACGTTTTGCACCGCGACTTGCCGGCAGGATGCCGGCGCTCCCAGTTCCGCCCGTTCAACCCTAGCAAAATGCCCGGTCGCAATGTAATCCGCACCGAGCTGGCGGGCGCGGTCGATGAGCCGGCCGAATTTCAGGTTTTGATTGCACATCACGCACGGATTCGGCGTGCGGCCGGCCTTGTATTCGTCGGCGAAGTATTGGATGACGTGCTTCTGGAATTCCGCCGCCTCGTCAATGAGGTAATACGGGATGTCGAGCTTGTGGCAGACGGCGCGGGCATCGGTGACGGCCTGCGGGCCGCAGCACTTGTCCTCGGCGCGGTTCACGCAATCCTGCGGCCAGAGCTTGAGCGTGATGCCGATGACCTCGTAGCCCTGTTCGAGCAACAGCGCCGCCGTGGCGGAGGAGTCCACTCCTCCGCTCATGCCGCAGACGACGCGCTGGCGCTTTGGCGAATTCACAGTGAGACATTATACAATGCGCGGGCGGCGTGTAAAATGGTTTGAGTAATCATCCTTTACGCCCAATGCGAAATGGACTAATTTAATTGCGCGATGATTGTTCCGGTTTCCAAAGTGCAACTTCGACAGGATGAGGACGGCATGTGGATTGCCAAATCGTCTCTGTTGCCCGGCTGTCATGCGCACGGGCGTGACCGGGGCGAGGCTACATTGCGATTTCAACAAGCCGCCAAAGCGCATCTCGAAGCACTGCTCGAAACCGGACGTCCGATTCCCGAAGCCTTCCGCGATAAATTTGTCCTCGCCGCCTGACCGTGGGAAAATATCCCTCATGGAATTGCCGCCGGCTTGAACGCCGCCTGCGGGAAATTGGTTGCGAACTACTCCGCACCGCCGGTAGCCACCGGCATTATTCAAATCCATTTCGTCCCGACCGGCTCATCACTTTTGCATGGCATCCCGGCGACGTGCCGCGCGGCATCATTGCCGACATCGTTGAAGACCTCGGCATCAGTCGCGACGACTTTTACTTCAAGAAATTTTAAGAACTCCACCACACATGCGGCAGCCGACCCGCTGACGCTTTGGCGAATTCACAGCAGGACATTAGACAATGCGCAGGCGGCGTGTAAAATGGTTTGCGATGCGAAGAAAAATTTTATCGTTGGAAATCTGACGGTGAAAATTTTTGATTCACAGAAATATTTTCGTCTGTCTGCGTTAAAATATACTTGCGAATAACTTTTTTGCCTTGCAGAGCCTTTATTGACTTCTCCATCGCTGCGTGAATGGCGGCAATGGCTTCGGGAGTCGCTGTTTTGCCTTGCCGTTCTAAAATTGCTTTTAAGCTTGCATCATTAATTTTCAAGTCTTCATCTTTAATTTGTGTCACTTCTGCATTTTCAGAAGTTGACTTTATTTGACGAATGAAATGGTCTTGCTTGCCAATCCAAAATTGTGTTGTCATTTTGGCTGAAGAAATGTTCGTGTCATGCGGCTGTTCCATTAGGTCAAAGCTTATCTCGATGACATAACAGTCTGTTGCAGCAATTTTCTCGTCAGACAATCTTTTGACGTGAGCGCGTGGTGAAGAAATCACGGCTAATTGACTGCCCCAATTTTGATTGAAAAATATTCCCGGAATTTCTGCTGTCGCCGAACCCGAAACACCGTCAGCAGCTCCCAACGCCAGTTGCGCGGTTTGCATTTTCTGCGGCTTGGCGAAATCAATCTTGTTCGCAGCATCCGTCACGAAATAATTTCCGCTGCCATCATTCCAAACAATTCCTTTCGCCGGTTGCATAGTTTGCATTTTTAGCGGACTAGCGGAATTAATACTCTTGCCTGTTTGTGTCCAATCAATCCGATAAAAATCTGGGCGTTGCAATCGGATGTTAAAAGTCGTTTCCGTAGTTTGCCCAGCGCCTTCGGATACAACTTTGCCAGTGTCTTGATAACTGGAAAGTCCGACATAAGCGTCCACCGCTTGTTTCGCAATTTCCTGCACCGTTAATTTATCGCCGTCGCTAGTTTGAGAAATTGCCACCGTCGCCGCACCGCCAGCCAGCAACGCAGATGTTCCAACCACCAGTGCAAATTTAATTTTTAGCCAAGTCATTGTTTTCATAGTTCCTTTCACAAGGGTTAAAGTTGATGCTGCGGCAATTGACCCTTTCACAATTGCCACGGCAGTCACGGATTTTGCCAGCGCCACCGGTGCGGCTTGAACGGAATTGCCGGAAATCGCCCCAGCAATGACGGCGGCGGTGGAAGAGATGCCGCGTTTGCTAAAATATTTCCGCAGCTTTTCCAGCGCGCGGTTCACGCGCATTTTCACCGCGTCCTCGCTCGCACCCAGCGCCGCGCCAACAGCCGCGAAATTCTTGTTCTCGAAAAAACGAAGCACCAGGGCGTCGTAATCTTTTTGTCCGAGTTGTTCCATCGCGGCATCCAGCAACGGGGCGATTTGATTCCATGTTTCGTCTAACGCGGATTCATTTGTGACTTCGTTCAAAATGTTTTCCATGTGCGCCTCCTGTTCGCGGCGTTGCCGCCGCCGTTGAATGGTCAGCGCATTGGCGCTGGCGTAGCGCGCCGTGCGGCAAAGCCAGCCGGGCAGAATGGTCCTGTCGCCGAGCGAAGCCGCCTTGCGCGCCAAAATGATGAACACCGCCTGCGTGATTTCCTCGGCCAGATGCGGATCGCGCACCTGCCGCACGGCCACGGAATACACCAGATTGACGTGGCGCGTGACCAGCGCGGCGAACGCAGTCTCGGAATGGTTCCGGGCATATTCCCGCAGCAGGGCCAGGTCGTCATTCATGATTTCATTGATATATTTACGCTAAAGCCGAAAGGTAACAGATTATTTTTGGGGCGACGTAGCGGCTTTCGGGAGAAAGCCGGATCCTTCGTTTTGTGAAGTTGGCGGCGCTCTGCCGAGACGCCGCTACACGGATCCAAGACGTTTTTTACAAACGCTATTGCTTCAATTAATTTGGGCCGTGCGATGAACAACGCCGTTAAACCCGAATTCCGAAGTTGCCGACGATGGCAGGGCGGACGAGCCTGCCCCGGAGTGTGCCCGTCCTCGGGCGCAGCAACTTGGCTGTCTTCAAGCCGTGGAATATTTCCCAATCGCCTGTTCATCCCACGTTGCTGCGGCCGGGACGGCCGCACTCCGCTAACGCGGAAATTCAACTTCGGAATTCGGGTTAAACTCATTTCGCTGGCCGCCGGCTTGAACCTGATTCTCGCCGCGCCAACCCTCGCCGGTCCGCCGTTTCTGACGGATGATCCGGAACCGGTGGATTATCAGCACTGGGAATTTTATATGTTCGGCAACGGCGATCACACCAGCGTGGACAATTACGCCATCAACGGCCCGGCAGTGGAATTGAATTACGGCGTGCTGCCCGACACGCAGCTTCATCTCATTGTGCCAATGACCACCGTGAGCGTTGACGGCGTGCCGACCGAGGTTGGCTTGGGCGACATGGAATTCGGCATCAAATACCGGTTCGTGCATGAAACGGATACCTGGCCGCAAATCGGTATTTTTCCGATGGCGGAACTGCCGACGGGCGAGGCCAGCCGCGGTTTGGGCAATGGGCGGGCCTGGTTTCGCCTGCCGTTGTGGCTGCAAAAGAGCTGGGGACCCTGGACGACTTATGGCGGCGGCGGCGCGGCCTTGAATTCCGCACCCGGCCAGCGTGATTATCCTTTTGGCGGCTGGCTGGTACAGCGCGATTTCGGACCGCACCTGACGCTCGGCGGCGAACTTTTTGCGCAAGGACAGGACACGGACAGTGACCGCGGTTTTGCGGCGCTCAATTTTGGCGGTTCCTACAATTTCAACGAGCATTTCAGCCTGTTGTTCAGTGCCGGGCACAGTGTGGCGGGCGACAGCCATCTGCTCTGGTATTTCGGGCTTTACTGGACCTGGGGGCCGGAAAAAGCCGACAGACCATAGTTTGTCCGGCGGCCTTTTCCGGATTCACAGGTGGCCACCGGCGATCTCCTTGCAGGGCGCGTCCGGCTATTGAGCAGCGCATCTTATCTTGACTAATATTCAAATAAGTGTTTCAATGCCGTTTAACCAAGAGCGGCAGTGAAACGATTTCTCATTTTCTTGATGGCGGGTTGGTTTCTTCTTTCGGCATCGAGCCAGGGCGCGGAAACGGCGCACGCGCGGATCTATTGTGTTTCGCTCCAATTTCAGCAAGGCATCACATATGGCGGCACCTTGAATTTGAGCTCCACGGGCGGATCGCCCTACAACGGCGAGTTGCTGCCCAACTCCATCTCTGGCCATGAATGGGCCAGCTACTTTTTTCTGTATTACGGCGGTTATGGCACCATACCCGGAACAATCTATGTATATCTGCCGCCTTTCACTGATGCCAACAACAATGGATTCGACGATTTTTTTGAGGTTTCGCAGGGGGTCAGCACCACGAGCACATCCGGTTCTGAATCCACCAGCATCAGTTCAGGCACCGTCACGGCGACTTGGAATCGGTCCGCCGGCTCCAAAGACGGCACATGCCAACTCCACTTTGTTGATGATACTTACGGGGATTTGGGCACTTACAATTGTCCGTTCACACTGATCGAATATACCGGCCCGCTGACCTATACGCCCGGCTCCAACACGGTTTCGGCAGCCATCAATCTGACCCAAACGGGCAATTCCGCCAACACGTTGCAAGGTCCGATTCTTTTCGTCAAATCCTCCACCGATCGCTTCAACACGCTGACCAACCAGCCCGGTGTCTGGACCAACGCCGCGTCACAGCCACTCACCTTTGACAGCGAGGTTTTTTCACGGGGCATTCCCACCTGGCCCACCAACTACGCCGGCTATGTTTACTTTGCCGACGGCAACCCCAGCACGGCGGCGCCCGATTACCGACTATGGGTGCTTTCCATTGACGACACCAACGACGCCAACGCCAGCGGCATTCCGGATTTCAGCGACGATCCTGCGAGCGTGACCCCGCCGCGCGCGCCGCATCTTTCCCTCGCGCTTGGCTCAACCAATCTGCTGCTCACGATCAGCGGCAGCGTCGGCCACACCAACCAGATCCAAACCATCGGCTCCCTGACCTCGACCAACTGGCAAATGACGCAGTCTTTCCTGCAGACCAACGATCCACAGGTGGTTTCCCTGCCGTTGCCGGCCGGAACGCCGAAGTTCTGGCGGGTCGTGGCGCAGTAAGGAGCGGGCCGGTTGCGATCTGTGAAGCTCGCCGGCAGGATGCCGGCGCTCCCGGGTTCCGGAATCGTTATTCCAAGCCCTGCGGGTCATGCCCCCCCCCAACAGAATGCGGCTCCGTCTTCGGCTTCAACAACACGCCATGTACAATTCCCCGGCTTGGTGTAAGCTGAGTCGGTTGCGCGGATTTTGAAAACATTTATTGCGTAATGACGAAATTTGAGTAAAAAATGAGTGAACGAAGGCTAATTCGCCAAGCGATGACCCGAGGCTTAACAGCAAGCGCTAATGTCAGCCGGCCGGCGCAGCTCACTGCACCGCCGAAACAGGGACTTTACGACCCGCAATTTGAACATGATTCCTGCGGGGTGGGCTTTGTGGTCAACATGAAGGGTCGCAAGTCGCACCAGTTGGTGACGGACGCCCTTCAGATCCTGGTGAATCTCGACCACCGCGGCGCGTGCGGGTGCGAGGCCAACACCGGCGATGGCGCCGGCATCCTCATGCAGACGCCGCACGAGTTCCTGCTCAAAGCCGCGGACCGGGCCGGCTTCAAGCTTCCCGCCGCCGGACAATACGGCGTCGGCATGTTGTTCCTGCCGAAAGCCCCGGCTGAACGCGACGCCGTCAAGGCGGCGTTTGCCGGGATCGTCGCCGGGGAAGGCCAGACCTTGCTCGGCTGGCGCGACGTGCCCACGGACAATTCCTCGCTGGGCAAAACCGCCGTGGCCGCCGAGCCGCACATGGCGCAGGTGTTCATCGGCCGCAACCCGGCGCTTGCGGACGACCTCGCGTTTGAACGCAAGCTTTACGTCATCCGCAAGGTCGCGGAACAGCGCATCCGTTACGCCGGCCAGGTCGCCGGCGGCAGGTGGTTTTATGTTTCCAGCCTGTCCTGCCGGACGGTGATTTACAAGGGCATGCTCATGCCCGAGCAGGTCGCCAAATATTATCCCGACCTGCGCGACCCCGGCATGGTCACGGCGCTGGCGCTGGTCCATTCGCGTTTCTCAACCAACACCTTTCCGAGCTGGGACCGCAGCCATCCATACCGTTACATCGCGCACAACGGCGAAATCAACACGCTGCGGGGCAACATCAACTGGATGCACGCGGCCCAGTCGAATTTTGCCTCCGAACTGTTCGGCGATGACATCAAAAAAATCATCCCGATCATCAACACCGACGGCAGCGACTCGGCCATGTTCGACAACTGCCTGGAGCTGCTGGTGATGGCGGGCCGCGAATTGCCGCACGCGATGATGATGATGATTCCCGAGCCATGGGAGAACCACGAGAGCATGAGCGCGGAGAAACGTGCGTTCTATGAATATCATTCGTGCCTCATGGAACCGTGGGACGGCCCGGCGTCCATCGCGTTCACGGACGGCAAGGTGATTGGCGCGTGCCTCGACCGCAACGGCCTGCGCCCGTCACGTTATTACGTCACCAAGGACGACCTCGTCATCATGGCGTCGGAGGCGGGCGTGCTGGAAATCCCGCCGGAACGGGTGGCCATCAAAGGCCGCCTGCAGCCGGGCCGGATGTTCCTGGTGGACCTCGAACAGGGTCGCATCGTCGCCGATGAGGAACTGAAGAACAAATTTGCCCGGGCGCAGCCGTATCAACAGTGGCTGGCGGAACATCATGTGCCGCTCGAAAAGCTGCCGGAGCCGGCGCACGTGCACGAAGCGGATTACGCGACGATTTTGCAGCGTCAGCAGGCGTTCGGTTACACGTTCGAGGATTTGCGTTTCATCATCGGGCCGATGGCGAACGACGGCGTGCAGCCGCTGGGGTCCATGGGCACGGACACGCCGCTGGCGGTGCTGTCGAACAAACCGCAATTGCTTTACAACTATTTCAAGCAGCTGTTCGCGCAGGTCACCAACCCGCCCATTGATCCGATCCGCGAGGAAATCATCACCTCAACGGAAACAATGGTCGGTCCCCGGGGCAGTCTGCTCCAGCCGACCCCCGAAAGCTGCCGGCTGATCAAGCTGAAATATCCAGTCATCACCAATGAGGAATTGGAAAAGCTGCGTCACGTGGACGGCAAAGCCTTCCAGTGCGCCACGCTGCCGATTTTGTTTCCCGTGGCCGAAGGCGCGAAGGGGCTGGCGGCCGCGCTCGACAAACTATTTGCCGCGGCGGACCAGGCCATTGCCGGCGGCACCAACATCATCATTCTCTCGGATCGCGGCCTTAATGCGCAACAGGCGCCGATTCCCGCGTTGCTGGCGGTGGCTGGCCTGCATCATCACCTGATCCGGGCGGGGACGCGGGGCCGGGTGGGTTTGGTGCTTGAATCCGGCGAGCCGCGCGAAGTGCATCATTTCGCGCTGCTCATCGGTTATGGCTGCAGTGCCATCAATCCGTACCTGGCCTTTGAGGCGATCGACGACCTGATCCAGGAGGGCTTGCTCCTCAAGCTCGACCACAAAACCGCCGTCAAAAAATACATCAAGGCCGCCGTCAAAGGCGTGGTCAAGACCATGGCCAAGATGGGCATCTCGACGGTGCAAAGTTATCGCGGCGCGCAAATCTTTGAGGCCGTTGGCCTGAACAGCAACGTGGTGGACAAATATTTCACCTGGACGCCATCGCGCATCCAGGGCGTGGGCATGGACGTTCTGGCGGAGGAGGTTCTGGCCCGGCATCGTCACGCGTATCCGGACCGCCCGGTCAATCCCGACGCGTCGGGACTCGATCCCGGCGGCCAGTACCAATGGCGCGACGGCGGCGAATACCATCTGTTCAACCCCCAGACGATCCACAAATTGCAAATCGCCTGCCGGCTCGGCAGTTACAAAATTTTCAAGGAATACGCCGAACTGATCAACCAGCAGGCGGCGCACTTGTGCACGCTGCGCGGCCTGCTGGATTTCAAATTCGCTGCCAATCCGATTCCGATCGAGCAAATCGAACCGGTCGGAGAAATCGTGAAGCGGTTCAAGACCGGCGCGATGAGTTACGGTTCGATTTCGAAGGAAGCGCACGAGGCGCTTGCCATCGCCATGAACCGTTTGGGCGGCAAGTCGAATACCGGCGAAGGCGGCGAGGATCCTGACCGCTACCTTCCGTTGCCAAATGGCGATTCAAAAAATTCGGCCATCAAACAGGTGGCGTCGGGCCGGTTCGGCGTGACGAGCCATTACCTCGTCAACGCGCGTGAGTTGCAGATCAAGATGGCCCAGGGCGCCAAGCCGGGCGAAGGCGGCGAATTGCCGGGCAAGAAGGTTTATCCCTGGGTCGCCAAGACGCGGTTTACCACCCCGGGCGTCGGTCTCATTTCGCCGCCGCCGCACCACGACATTTACTCCATTGAAGACCTGGCGGAGTTGATTCACGATTTGAAGAATTCCAACCGCGGTGCGCGGGTGAGTGTCAAGCTGGTCGCGGAGGTCGGCGTGGGCACCATTGCCGCCGGCGTGGCGAAGGCGCATGCGGACGTGGTTTTGATTTCCGGTCACGACGGTGGCACCGGCGCGTCGCCGTTGTCGTCCATCAAACACGCCGGGGCGCCGTGGGAACTCGGTCTCGCCGAGACGCACCAGACGCTCGTGCTGAATAATTTGCGCAGCCGCATTTACGTCGAGACGGACGGCCAGTTGAAGACCGGCCGCGACGTGGCCGTGGCCGCCTTGCTGGGCGCGGAGGAATTCGGCTTTGCCACCGCGCCGCTGGTGGTGCTGGGCTGCATCATGATGCGCGTCTGCCATTTGAACACCTGCCCGGTCGGCGTGGCCACACAAGACCCCCGCCTGCGGGCGCGCTTTACCGGCGACCCCGATCATGTCGAGAATTTCATGCGCTTCGTGGCCGAGGAGTTGCGCGAAATCATGGCCCAACTGGGTTTTCGCACGCTCAACGAAATGATCGGCCGTACGGACAAGTTGATTCCCTGGAAGGCCATCGAGCATTGGAAGGCAAAGGGGCTCGACCTGACGCCGATTTTGCACCAGCCGGAAGTCGGGCCCGAAGTCGGCCGTTACCGGCAGATTGACCAGGACCATGGTTTGGAAAAATCACTGGACGTGGTGAAACTGCTCAAAATTTGCGAGCCGGCCATCGAACGCGGCGAGCGCGTTCGCGCCGATCTGCCCATCCGGAACGTCAACCGCGTCGTCGGCACGATCGTGGGCAGCGAGGTGACGAAGGAACACGGCCCCAATGGCCTGCCGGAAGACACGATTCATCTGAAGTTCACCGGCAGCGCCGGCCAGAGTCTGGGCGCGTTCATGCCGCGCGGGATGACGATCGAACTCGAGGGCGACGCCAACGATTATTTTGGCAAGGGTTTGAGCGGCGGCAAAATCATCGTTTATCCGCCCAAGGGCTCGACCTTTGTCGCCGAGGAGAACATCATCATCGGCAACGTGGCGCTGTATGGCGCGACGAACGGTGAAGTGTTCGTGCGGGGCATGGCGGGCGAACGGTTCGGCGTGCGCAACTCCGGCGTCAACGCGGTGGTGGAAGCCATTGGCGACCACGGTTGTGAATACATGACCGGCGGGCGCGTGGTGGTGCTGGGCCGGACCGGGCGCAATTTCGCGGCAGGCATGTCCGGGGGCGTCGCCTATGTGCTGGATGAAGCGGGTGATTTTGCGACCCGGTGCAACCCGGAATTGGTGGGGCTGGAAAAACTCGAGGACGTTGATGAAATCGAGGAGGTCTGGAAACTGATCCAGCGCCACCAGACCTACACGAACAGCGAACGGGCGGCCAGGGTGCTGAAGGACTGGAAAAGCCTCGTGCCGAAATTTGTGAAAGTGATGCCGAAGGATTACAAGCGCGTGCTGCAGGCCCTGAAGAAGGTCAAGGACCAGGGGTTGAGCGGCGACCAGGCCATCATGGCCGCGTTCGAGGAAAACATTCGCGACGTTGCGCGCGTCGGCGGCGGCTAGTCAATCCGCAGATTGCGCAGATGACGCAGATTTATCTGAAGTGAACAAAGACCCGCAAACCTACGGGATCATTGGTGCGGCGATGGAAGTACATCGTCACTTGGGCCATGGATTTCTTGAAGTCGTTTATCAAGAGGCGTTGGCAATCGAAATGACGAAGCGTAACATCCCGTTCGAACGGGAAGTCGCTGTGCCAGTTGAATATAAAGGTCAACGATTACAGTGCGGCTACCGGGCAGATTTCGTTTGTTTCGGGGAAATCGTGATTGAACTCAAAGCCATTAATCAATTGACGGGCGCTGACGAGGCGCAGTTAATCAACGAATTGAAGGCCGTCCACCTGCATCGTGGATTGCTGTTTAACTTCGGCGCGCCGAGTTTGGAATATAAACGGATTGTGTTTAATCTGCGTGAATCGGCGCAATCTGCGGACAACCTGAACGAAATTAATTTGATAGGAGCATAACTTGGGCAAACCTACAGGATTCATCGAGTATCTGCGCGAACTGCCGGCGGACCGTCCGCCGGTCGAACGTGTCGCGGATTGGAAGGAATTTCACTTCCACATGGAGGAGAAAAAGCTGCGCGAACAGGGCGCGCGCTGCATGGATTGCGGCATCCCCTTCTGCCACACCGGTTCGCTGCTCGGCGGCATGGCGACCGGCTGCCCCATTCACAATCTGATTCCCGAATGGAACGACCTGGTCTATCGCGGTCTGTGGAAGGAAGCGCTCGAACGCCTGCACAAGACCAACAACTTCCCCGATTTCACCGGGCGCGTCTGTCCGGCCCCCTGCGAAGGTTCCTGCGTGCTGGGCATCAACAACCCGCCGGTCACGATCAAAAATATCGAATGTACCATCGCCGATCACGGCTGGGAAAATGGCTGGATCGTGGCGGAACCGCCCAAGGTTCGTACCGGCAAGAAAGTCGCGGTCATCGGTTCCGGCCCGGCGGGGCTGTGTGCCGCGGCGCAACTCAACCAGGCCGGCCATCTCGTCACCATTTTTGAACGCGCCGACCGCCCCGGCGGCCTGCTCATGTATGGCATTCCGAACATGAAACTTGACAAGGAACAGGTCGTCCTGCGCCGCATCAAACAGCTGGAGGCCGAGGGCGTCATATTTGTTTGCAATACCGAGGTCGGGGCGAATTATCCGGCGGAAAAGTTGTTGAAGGAATTTGACGCCGCGATTCTGGCGACCGGCGCGACCAAACCGCGCGATTTGCCGGTCGAAGGCCGCCAGCTCAAGGGTGTTCATTTTGCCATGGATTTTCTCACCGCGAACACCAGGAGCCTTCTGGATGGCCGGAAAAATGGCAGCTTCATTTCCGCGACGGGCAAGGACGTCATTGTCATTGGCGGTGGCGATACGGGAACGGACTGTGTGGGCACGGCGGTGCGTCACAGTTGCAACAGCCTGGTCCAGATCGAGATCTTGCCCAAACCGCCGGGGGACCGTGCCAAAGACAATCCCTGGCCGGAATGGCCGAAGGTTTACCGGCTGGATTATGGTCAGGAGGAAGCGGCGGCGAAATTCGGCGCCGACCCGCGTGTTTACCTCACCACGGCAGCGAAGTTTGAGGGCGATGCCAGCGGCCACGTCAAAGCCGTTCACACCGTGCAGGTGCAATGGGAACGGAACGAGAAGGGCCAGTTTGTGCCGAAAAACGTGCCCGGCACGGAAAGGCTTTTGCCGGCGCAACTGGTCCTGCTGGCGATGGGCTTTCTGGGCCCGGAACAGCCGTTATTACAAGCGCTTGGGATTGAATGTGATGCGCGCAGCAACGCCAAGGCCGAATTTGAGAAATACACCACGAATGTCAAAGGAGTGTTTGCCGCCGGTGATTGCCGCCGCGGCCAAAGCCTGGTGGTGTGGGCGTTCAATGAAGGCCGTGGGGCGGCGCGCGAGTGTGACCGCTACTTGATGGGACAAACCGATTTACCGTGAGCGACAGGGTTGCCGCGCCAAAACAACTTTGCTATTTATCCGGCCATGGCGCACGTTGACCGCATGACGCAGCCGCTCGCGCTCGTTTTTTACGAGAAGTTGATGCCTGGCAGCCAGTTGGTAAACCGGCTGCAGGACTTGAACTATCGCGTCCAGGCGGTCAATGACCTGGCGTCGCTGCTTCAATGCGCGCGCAGCACCACCCCGCTGCTGGTGATCGCGGACCTGGCCGGCCGCGAGGAGGTTTGCCGCGTCATTGCTGCATTGAAGGCGGATGCCGCCACCCGGCACATCCCCGTTATTGCTTTTGCGGGCGAACCGGCGGCGGAATGGCAGGCGGCGGCGCAAAAGGCCGGGGCCACGCTGGCGGTCAGTGAAGCGGCCATCATCAATTACCTCCCCCAGCTGCTCGATCAGGCATTGCAGTTGGAGTGAACCGGCCGGGGTGGCAAATGTTAAAATCGTGTTAAAAACTTGTGCTTGACGCCGGGGCAATAACTTCCTATTGTCACGCAAACAGGCATGAGTGGATTTGACTAGTGACTGTAGGCACGGCTGGTTTCAGTCGTGTCTTTTTCGCTTCAAAGTGCCTCGGAAGTCAGGAGAGATTATGGCCAGTGGCAAAGTCAAGTGGTTCGATAATAAAAAAGGGTTTGGGTTTATCGCCCAAAGTTCCGGGCAGGACGTGTTTGTTCACCATTCGTCCATTGTGGGCACGGGATTCAAAACGCTAAACGAGGGAGATGATGTCTTGTTTGATGTCGTCGTCAGTGACAAAGGGTTGAAAGCCCAAAACGTTCAGCGCGTGCACCAGCAGTAACTACGATACTGCCGTTGTCGGAATTTAAAATTGAGCGGCCCCGGGGATTTAGATTCGCCAGCGGTGGTTGGAAGGGGGTAAACTGTCTTCATGGCGGATTCAAAGGAAACGCGAATTGCCGGTCTTTATTTTCATGTGCCGTTTTGCGCGCAAAAATGCGCGTATTGCGCATTTTACTCCGAACCGTCCAGCGGCGAACTCATCAACCGTTACGTTGCCGCTTTGATCCGTGAAATGGAAATCGTCGCGGACGATCTCAGGCCCAAAACGATTTTCTTCGGTGGCGGCACGCCGTCACTGCTCAACCTCCGCCAGTGGCAACAAATCCTCCAGGCCATGGAACGCTTGAACCTGCTCGGCGCGGAGGAGTTCACCGTCGAATGCAACCCCGCCACCGTCTCGGCTGACAAGGCAAAATTGTTTCGTGATTTTGGCGTCAACCGCGTTTCCATGGGCGTCCAGTCACTCAACGAGGCCTTGCTCGACCGGTTGGGCCGGATTCATTCGCGCGCGATGGTCTTCAAATCATTCGACCTTCTCCGCCAGGCCGGTTTCGACAACCTGAACCTCGACCTGATGTTTGCAATTCCCGGCCAGACGCTGGAGGTCTGGCGGGCCACCCTGGACGAGGTCCTGGCCCTGGGCAGCGAACACCTGTCCAGTTACGAAGTCATTTACGAGGACGACACCCCGCTGTTTGCGCAACTGCAGGCCGGCGAATTCGACGTGGATGAGGACCTGGCCTGTGCGATGTATGAGGAAATGATCGAGCGTGCGACCGCCGCCGGTTTTCATCAGTACGAAATTGCCAATTTTGCGCGCCATCGCTCCGAACTCCGAACTCCGAACTCCGAACTCCCCGATTTCGCCTGCCGGCACAACGTCAACTACTGGCGAGGCGGTTCATTTTACGGGCTGGGGCCGAGCGCGACCGGGTATGTGCGCGGTGTGCGGACGAAAAACTGGGCGAACACGCAGCTTTACTGCGAGCAGTTGGAAAAAGGAAAACGCGCCATCGAATCCCGCGAGGAACTGCCGCCGCTCAAACGCGCCGGCGAAACTGCCGCGTTCGGTTTGCGCCTGGTGGCCGGCTGGCCGTTTGCGGAATTCCAGCGCACGACCGGCTTCAATTTGCGCCGGGAATGGGCGGCGGACATGAACCAACTGGCCGGTCGCGGTTGGGCGGACATTTCGCCGGAAGGCTTTCATCTCACGCGGCAGGGACTGCGCTTCGCCGATGCTGCAGCGGAACTGTTCCTGCGTTGAATTTTCAGGTAGGGCAGAGCTGCCGCTCTGCCGCAATCTTACCTCCAGAGACTGCGGAAAATCAGGCGGCGCAGCAGCGCCGCCCTACCTTGAGTCAAACTCCCGCCGGCAACCGCACGGTAAAAGTCGTTCCCGTCCCGGTTTGGCTGGCCACTTCAATCGTGCCGCTGTGAGCTTCGACAATGGCCTCTGAAATAGCCAGCCCCAGCCCGGCGTTGCCATGAGAGGCGGTACGCGATTTGTCTCCGCGATAGAATCGTTCAAACACGTGGGGCAAATCTTCGTTGGAAATTCCCGGTCCCGTATCGGCAACGGTCAGCACCGCCAGTCCGGGTTGTGATTCCAATTTCAAGCGCACTTCGCCGCCGGATGGGTTGTACTGGATGGCGTTGGCCAGCAGGTTGGCGATGACCTGTGCCAGCCGCTCGGAATCACCGGTGATTTCCAGCGACCCCAGCTCGGGGAGAATCTTCACGCCGCGTTCTTCGGCCAGCGGACGGACCAATTCAACGGCATCAGCAACCGTTTTTGAAAAATCAAAGCGCACCCGCTTCAGGGATTCCTGGCCTGCGTCCAGCCGCGCCAGTTCCAGCAGCGATTCCATCAACCGGCGCATCCGCTGGGACGCCCGCTGGCAGGCCTCGATCGTTTCCCGGTATTCGGCGGCGGTGCGCTCGCGGGTCAAGGCGGTCTGCGTTTGCGTGAGCATCACAGAAACGGGCGTGCGCAGTTCGTGGGCGGCGTCGGCGGTGAATTGCTGTTGCTGCGCGAAGGCGGCCTCGAGCCGGGCGAAGGTGGAATTCAAGACCGCGGCCAGTTTGCCCAGTTCGCTTTCGGTCTCAGCCACGTTGATGCGCTGTGATAAATCGCCGGCGGAAATTTTCACGGCGGCGGCGCTGATGCCATCAATGGGCCGGAGCGCACGCCCGACCAGCCACCCGCCGCCGGCGAGACCCAGCAGGAGAATGCCAGCGCCAACGGCAGCGAGTTTGAAGGCCGTGTGGTGAAGTTCTGTCAATTGCGGTGAGATGGGACAGCCGACCAAAATACTGTCCCCCGACGGCAAGATTTGAACAATTTCCCGAAAATCCAAAGACGTTTGTCCCGGTGGTGGGTTGAGAGGATTGGCAGCCGAGTGGGTCATGATTACAACTTCAGTTAATGTTATAGCCGGTGGCGGTGCAGGAGGGTTTGTAGCCGGTTCCGGTGATATGAAACCCGCTTTCTGAAACGATTTGTAAACCCTGGTGAGTCTTGCACTGGCAGATTTTGGCACATTGCCACCCCGTGCGATTTCCCTGCCGTCTCTTGACTCGATAACAAAATAAAACCCAGTTGAATCATTTGTATCAAACAGATGGGTGGATAACGGCGGCAGATGGAATTCGACCGGCGGTCCCGCATGGTGCGGGGGGGGCGCCTCATCCGGGTATTGGTCTGGCGGCGGAGACCCGAAAGGGTGCCCACCGAAATCCGGTCCTCGGGGCGGCGGACGAAGGGCATTGGCTATGACACCAAAACGGTGTTGTAATTCTTCATCAATTTGGCGCATCTGCCGTCCCCACTCGAGTTGATAGGCCGTGAAACCGAAGCCAGCCAGTACCAGTACCAGAATGAGCCCGTACCAGAGCTGCAACCGCCACTTGATGGATTTGAAAATCTTCATTCGATGCAATAGCCGTGGCCGCGGCGGGTGACGATGAATTCCGCGCCCAGTTTTTTGCGGAGATTGGAGACATGAACGTCCAGCAGGTTGGAAAGGGTGCTGTCGTTTTCATCAAACAGATGTTCGTAAAGCTGCGTGCGCGTGACCACTTCGCCCCGGTGCAACGCGAGAAATTCCAGTAGCGCGTATTCGCGTGCGGTCAGCTCGACGGGTTTTTCGGCCCGGAACACCTTGCGCGCCGCGGTGTCAATTTTCACATCGCCGATTTCAATGAGGTTGGTGGTCAGATTCGCGCTGCGGCGGATGAGGGCGCGCAACCGGGCAGACAACTCCGGTAAATCAAACGGCTTGACCATGTAATCGTCCGCGCCGGTGTCGAGCCCCTTGACCCGATCCCGCGTCTGGTCGCGCGCGGTCAGCATCAGCACTGGCGTCTTTTTGGATTTACGGAGACGTTTGAGGATTTCCCAGCCATCGAGTTTGGGCAGCATCACGTCCAGCACGACGGCGTCGTAGTCGAAATTTTCCGCCTTGAAGAGGCCGTCCTCGCCATTATTGGCAGTGTCCACGGCGTAACCCTCCTCGCGCAACGCCTGGGCCAGGCTGCGGAGCAAATCAGGTTCGTCTTCAACAATCAGGATTCTCATGTCGGCCGTGGTCGCGGCTGGTTTAACACAACCGCCATCCGCCGTCACTCTCGCAGGTGCCACCTTAAGGGAAGATGAAGGCGCGGAACGAAAAAATTTCCGGCTTCATGTTCGCTTAAGGTGCGTTCGTGTAGATTGCGTCAAAGAAAAGTTCACACCGGTAAATAGAAAGCGACCATAACATGAAAACCAAAACCACAATGAAAACCATGCTGACCCTGCTGGCGCTCGGCGCGTCGGCCTTCGTCGTCAACGCCCAGGACGCCGGCGGCCCGCCCCCGGAAGGCGGACCGGGCGGAGGCGGGCCACGGCATCGTCCGCCTCCCCTGCCGCTGATTACGGCGCTGGACGTCAATCACGACGGGGTGATTGATTCCAACGAAATTGCCAACGCCAGCGCTGAATTATTGACGCTGGACAAGAATGGCGACGGCAAGCTGACGCCCGAGGAGTATCTGCCGCCGTTGCCGGCCGACGCGCCCAAGGACGCTCCGCGTCCGCCGCTGCCGGCGATTGTCAAGGCACTGGACGTCAACGGTGACGGGGTGATTGACGCAAACGAAATCGCCAACGCACCGGCTGAACTCAAAACCTTGGACAAAAATGGTGACGGACAGTTGACGCCGGATGAATTCATCGGACCGCGTCCGCCCATGGGGCCGCCGCGTGAAAGAGATGCCAATCCTGGCCAGGGCGGCCTGCCCCCGGGCGACAACGGCAACCCATCCGGCCCGCCGCCGGACCAGCAATGAATTCCGTTTGAGTGAACGGACGGCGGCGGATTGGCGCAAAAACCGGTGTGACGCGATCAATCCGCCGCTTCTTTAATTTTCTCTCCTGCCATGACGAAGCCCTTACCTAGTTGCTGGATGGCCAGCACTCCGGCAAAAACAGAAATGGCTCCGCACGCCACGTAAGGCAGTGCGGGAACGCGCACATAAAGCGTTGCGGCGAACAGCGGGCCGACGATGCGCGCCAGGGCGCCGGCGCTTTGGGCGACGCCGATGGTGGCGCCCTGTTCATTCGCGGGCGTAAGGTTGGAGAGCAAGCCGAACACCGGCGCACGCGTCAGGCTGGAGCCCACGGCCAGCAGCGCCAGCGCCAAAAGCATTTTAATCCACGGCCAATCGGCCAGGCGCAAGACCGCCAGCCACTTTAACTGGCCTTCGCCTTTGATGAACGGCAAGAGTGCCAGGCTCACGCCCGTCAACGCGAGGCTCAAGGCAATCAGCTTCGGTTCGCCGAACAGTTTCACAAGCCGGCCGATCGCGCCGCCTTGAATGAATACTCCGATGATCCCACAAAAGATAAAAAGGGAAATGACGGTCGTGGCCGGTTTCGTTTCGTCCACGGTGATGCCCAGGTTGAAATTGTCGTTCACCAGTAACGGCAGGGTGCTTTCGAAGCAACTGAAGGCAAACGTGGCCAGGAAAAAAATCAGGATCAGCAGGCCGATTTTCGGCTGGGCCAGCGTGTGCCCCCATTGTTTCAACCGCGGCCGGTTGCTGGCATGACCGGAAGACGGTTGAAGGCTTTCAGTCAGGATGAAGCAGGCCAGGAGGAAATTGGCCGCGCACAGGGCGGCCGCCGTCCAGCCAGGGCCGGTGGCGCCGAAAAGGATTAGCGCCACGCCGCTGATGGCCGGGCCGAAAACAAATCCCAATCCGAACGCCACGCCGATCAACGCCATCCGCTTTGAACGGTTTTCCGGCGGCGTGATGTCGGCGATGTAGGCCTGGGCCACGGTGATGTTGGCGCCGCAAATGCCGGCGAAAACCCGCGAGACCAGCAACGCCCACAGCGCGATGGCGTGATTTTCAAAGCCCGACCCGATGGCAAACAGCACATACGACAGCGCCGCGCCGGCCGTGCTGAGGAGCATGACAGGGCGGCGGCCGATGCGATCGGACCACCGGCCCAGCACCGGCGCGAAGAGAAACTGCATGGCGGAAAACGACGCAATGATGGCGCCGATGACGAAGCCGCCTGCGCCGTAGTGCCGGCTGTAGATCGGCACCAGCGGCACGACGATCCCGAAGCCGATGAGGTCAATAAAGACCGTCAGGAAAACGACGAGCACGGACGGTTTGCGTTTCATGTGTGCAACAAACGGGGATTCTAATTGCATTCAGTAGCGAGTCAATTTTTCCGGGCGAATTTCTCCCGGCGAATAGCTTTGTGAATGGAATGCGAACGGATGTTTAGAATTCCCGCTTGTCGTGGATGCAGATTAGCAGTCTCCTGTCCAAATGACTAACTACGCTCAAATTAAGGTCTGTGAAATCTCCGATCCGGATTTTCAATCAATGATCACAGAGCTCTGCCGCTGTGTCGCCTTGGGTCAGGATCAGTTCGTCAATCAGCCTCTATCCTTTCTGCTGATGGCGATTGTCAGAGAGAAAAGGGCAATGACAAGGCTACACTTGCCGACAGATGGAATTCTGACAATGAAGGTTGATAAACTTTCAACCGACTCCGTTGTTTATGGTGTTTGCCTAGAAATGGCGAGCCGGAAGGGAACGCATATTGAATCCTTCGATGGAAAGACGGTTCTTTCCCTCATCAAAAACTGCTATAATGCCTTTTGTCCGCCGGTTGCTAGGCTGAAAAAGCCGACGCGCAAGGAAGAAAATTATCGGATAATGACGGAAGTGATTAAACAACGCCGAAGAAATGGTGATTTGTAAAGTAGCGCTAAATTGAGCCTCCCCATCCCGCCCTTCTCTTCAGACGGAAAATCCTCTGGTGCTTATTCACATCAAAACGGTAGTTTCTTCACAGGTGGTTGGTAATATTATCTTTTGTTTCTCGGTTGGATTCATTCTGCTTTTTTGGTAGCAGGTGGGGGAATGATTGATTCTGTTTCTGAGACCGCCGGGGCAACGGCGGATTTAAAAAAAGCACCGCGTCGCAAACCCGTGATCCACAATCCGCAATCCACGATTGACCGTTTGCCGCCGCACGCCCTGGACATGGAACAGGGAGTTCTCGGTTGCCAATTGCTTTCGCCAAACGATTGCATCGGCGAAGTCATTGAAAAACTGAAAGGTATCGGGGTTGAAGTTCATTATGACTTGCGGCATCAGACGATTCAAGCCGAGTTGTTTGAAATGTATGACAATCGAATTCCAATTGACATTATAACCTTGCAGCAACGGTTGAAGGACAAGCAACTGCTGGAACAAGTGGGTGGCATCACGTATTTGTCGCAACTTCAGGACGCCGTGCCGAGCGCAGCGAACCTCTCATATTATCTCGATATCGTCCGGGAGAAATATCTGTTGCGACGTATGATTCAGACCTGTACGGATGTCGTCGGCCGCGTTTATAGTTACGAGGGGGAGGTAGATCAATTGCTCGATCAGGTTGAGACAGAAGTTCTGCGAATTAATGAAGAGAGGGATCAAGGGAAGTCAAAGGCGATCAAGCAAGTTGTGAATGACGCCGTCGGCTTGATTGAAAATTATTTTAACCGCAAAGGCGAATTAGGTGGTGTTGGCACGGGTTTCAAAGATTTGGATCAGAAGACGGACGGGTTGCACAGCGGTGAAATGATCGTCATCGCGGGGAGACCCTCTACCGGAAAAACGTCGCTTGCCATGAATATCGTGGAGCACGCCGTGCTGGAGCAAAAATTACCGGTGGCCGTTTTTAGTTTGGAAATGACGGCGGAATCGCTCGTGTTGCGAATGTTGTGTTCGATTGCACGATTGAATTTGGGAAACATTCGTGGAGGCTTTATGAGCGAATCAGATTTTCCGAAGTTGACAAACGCGGCAGGTCGGCTGGCGAATGCGAAGTTATTCATTGACGATACGGCAGGGCTTTCGATTTTGCAGCTCCGGGCGCGGGCAAGACGGCTGTCACAACAGCACAGTATCAAGCTTTTCGTGATTGACTATATGCAACTGTTGAATTCTACTGGTCGCCGAGCGCAAGAAAACCGGCAGCAGGAAATTGCTGACATTTCAAGCGGCGTCAAGGCATTGGCCAAAGAGTTGCAGGTGCCTGTTCTTGTTTTGAGTCAATTGAATCGTGAGCCGGAAAAACGCGAGCGTGGCTCAAAACCGATGCTTTCGGACCTACGCGAATCGGGTGCGATTGAGCAAGATGCGGACGTGGTTGGTCTGCTTTACAAGCCTGGTAAATCCGGTGACGACGAAAGCAGCGCATCTGACGAACAGGAACAGCAGGACGCTATACCGGTGAATTTGCTGATTGCCAAACAACGAAACGGCCCGACGGGCGATATCAATCTGACATTCCTGAGGCCTTATACGCGATTTGAAAGCGCAGCCAAAGTCAGCGACGAAGATGTGCCGGTGGACCGGTAGACGATGAAATTGTTTTTTCGCCTTTTCGGGATTTGCCTCTTGTTGGGCTGCGCACCGGTCGTGTGGTCGCAAACCGCCGGGCTCAAAGTGGACCGCGTGGACATCAAATACGTCGGACCCGAGTCCGTCAGCGAGCAGTTTGTCCGCTCCAACATCCGCCTCAAGGCCGGCGACTTTTATACGGCCGGCACCACCGAGTCGGACATTCGCAATCTCTACACCACGGGCCAGTTTTACAACATTCGCGTGGGCCTGGATCAGGCCGGCGATGGCGGTGTGGTGGTGACGTACATCGTCCAGGTCCGGCCGCGCCTGAGCGACATCATCATCACGGGCAACAAAAAACTGAGCACTTCCAAAATCCGAAAAAAAATCACCGCCAAGGTCGGCCAGCCCCTGGACGAACAAAAGCTGTTCACCGACTGTCAGGAGATTCAGAAGCTTTACGAGAAATACGGCTGTGCCGGCACGCAGGTCAAATACGTGGTGGACGTGGATGAAAACGCCGGGCGCGGCACGGCGACGTTTCAAATTACCGAGGCCCCGAAGGTTAAAATTGTCAAAATTGAATTTGTCGGCGCGGCGGCGTTTTCCCAGCGGGAATTGCGCAAGCAGATCAAGACCCGGCGGCATTGGATGTTTTCCTGGCTGACCGGCAACGGGGTGTTCAAGCAGGACCAGTTTGAGGATGACCAGGACGCGCTGGTGGAATATTACCGCAGCCATGGTTACCTCGATTTTGAGATCAAGGATGCCGAACTCGTGTATCCGACGCCCAACACGATGGACATCCGTTTCTACATTTTTGAAGGCAGACAGTACAAGGTCGGCTCGGTCAAATTTACCGGCAACAAGATTTTCAGTGACCCGGAGGTTTACCAGGGACTGCGGCAGGTGCACAGCCTTGAGCGCGCCCGGGGCAAGATCGGCCCGCATGGGTTGCCGATGGACGTGGGCGATATTTTCACCCCCGACGGACTCGACAAGGATTTGCAGGCCGTCCAGGATTTTTATGGCGGCAAGGGCTATATCAACGTGCAGCAGGGTCCCAGCCTCCAGGTGGTGCGCATCCCGAACGTGGACACCGGCACGATGGATCTGGAATTTCAAATCGACGAAGGCAACAAGTTCTACGTCGAGCGGATTGACATCCACGGCAATATCAAGACCAAGGACAAGGTCATCCGTCGCGAGCTGGCCATTTCGCCGGGCGAGGTCTTCGACATGGTGCGCGTGAATATCAGCAAGGAACGGTTGGACGGCCTGCAATATTTCAGCAGCGTCCGCATGCAACCGGAGCCGACCGATCCGCCGATTGCCGGGCGTGAAAACCTGGTGGTGAACGTCCAGGAACAAAACACCGGCAAAATCACGCTCGGCGCCGGATTCAGTTCGGTGGATTCCCTCGTGGGTTTCGCCGAAATTGAACAGGACAACTTCGATCTGTTCCACCCGCCCACCTTCACGGGCGGCGGCCAGCGGGCGCGACTGTTCATCCAACTGGGCAGCCAGCGCCAGGACTACGAACTCCTGTTCAGCGAACCGTGGTTTCTGAACCGCAAACTCCGGCTGGACGTGGACCTGTACCGGCATCAATGGGACTTTGAAAGTCCCAACAATATTTTCAATGAAACCCGCACCGGTGTGAGCGTCAGCCTGACGCGCGCCCTGTGGAGCGACTTTTTCATCGGCAGCCTCGGTTACACCATCGAGGACGTGGGCATTGATTTGAACAGCGGCTGGCATGATTGGGAGCCGGGAGTTTTCCCACTTCCAGCTGTTCCACCCAATGTGCCCGGAGCCATTCTGGAGCAGACCGGCGATCATTTGTTTCATCATTTCACGGCCTCGCTGGCTTATGACACCCGGAACAGCAACCAACTGCCCAACGGCGGTCAGCGGACGGAATTCGACCCGGAATTTGTGACCGGCGACAGCACCTATTACAAACTGGAACTCAAGTCCGCGTGGTATTTTCCCGGTTTGTTCAAAGGCCATGTCATCGAACTGACCGGACGCGCTGGTGTCGCGGATGGCATGGGCAACCAGGATGTGCCGTTTTATGACCGTTATTACCTTGGCGGCCTCTATAACCTGCGTGGGTTCAAATATCGCAATATCGCGCCGCGCCAGCCATTTGATATAACCGAACCGCAAGTTGCCCAGTGAGCCGATTGGCGGCGACAGCTACTGGTTTGGTTCCTTGGATTACTACATTCCGATCATTCAAAAGGATAACGGAGTCAACCTGCGCCTGGACTTCTTCTATGATGTCGGGGCCGTCAGCGCGCAGCCTTATTCCTTCTCGGGAAGCATTAATGATGATTATGGCCTTGGCCTGCTTTTGGACATTCCCCATCTTGGTCCCTTGCAGTTGTATTATGGCATACCCATTCAACCATGACCAATACAACAGCGGCGCCGGCAAGTTTCAATTCGGATTTGGCTACTCGCGCGAATTTTAAGATGAACCGTGGTATGAAAAAGATTTTGTCGTTCAAACCAATCCTGGTCGGATTGATTTGCGCCGGGATGTTCAATTTATTGGCGCCGGCGGTCCGGTCGCAATCCCTGGCGGCGCTCGGCAACCTGCCGCTTTATTTTGAAGCCGGCCCCGCCCCGGCGAACGGCCCGGCCCGGTTCATCACCCGTGGATGCAATTACCAATTTTCGCTTTTGCCGGCCGAGGTCCAGATCACCTTGGGCAAAAACGGCGTCAAACCGGCGGAGGTGCGGATGAACTTTGCCGGTTCCAACCCCGGGGCACAGATGGCCGGCGACAGCGAACTGCCCGGCAAGGTCAATTACCTGATGGGCAACGACCCGGCGGCCTGGCGTACCGGCGTGCCGACGTTTGCCCGGGTGCGGGTCGAACAGCTTTATCCCGGTGTCAACCTGGTTTATTACGGCAACCAGCGGCAACTCGAATACGATTTCACTCTCGCGCCGGGCACCGATCCGGACGTGATCAAAATTCATTTTGCCGGGGTGGACAAGATTTCGATCGGCGGGCAGGGTGAATTGATTCTGGCGCTGGGCCGGGACGAAATTCGCCAGCCGGCGCCGGTCATTTATCAGACGGTGGCTGGGCATGCGCCAGGCCGTTGATGGCGGCTATCGGGTCATAAACAGAAACACCGTTGCCTTCGCCATCGGAAAGTATGATCACCAATTGCCGTTGGTGATTGATCCCGTTTTGAGTTTCTCGACCTACTTTGGCGGTAATTCCAGTGACAACGCCTGGTCCATTGCCCTGGACACAAACGGTTTTATTTATATCGCCGGGCAGACCTTGTCCAAACAGATGTCGGCAACCAATCCGGCGCCTTTTTCCACGACGGGCGCGTTTCAGACAAATTATCAAGGTGGCTCACAGGTGGGGGACGCGTTCATAGCCAAGTTTGATGGTTCCGGTACCAATCTGATTTACCTCACCTACCTTGGTGGCAGCAGCGATGACGCCGCCTACGGACTGGTCGTGGATAACGCTGGCGACGCCTACGTCGCTGGCGCCACGGAGTCGGCAAATTTCCCCATCCGGAATGGCATTTACACCAACATCGGCGGCCCTTTTAACTCGCACGTTGGGCTTTATGCCGCTGATGCCTTTGTGGCAGAATTGAACCCGAGCGGTTCCAATCTCGTCTATTCAACCTATCTTGGTGGCGAAAGTGCTGACGCGGCCTTCGGTATTGCCCTGGATGCGGCGAACAACGCCTATGTCACCGGTTTCAGTTATTCGACCAATTTTCCGACAACCCCGAACGCATTCCAAAACCATCTGGCCTGTATCAATACGATCTATTTCAACGCCAATGCGTTTGTGACCGAAATCGGCGCCGGGGGCACGAATTTGATTTATTCTTCCTACCTCGGCGGCACCAACTTTGATCAAGGTGAGAGCATAGCCGTTGACATCTCCAATAACGTTTATGTGACCGGCTTCTCCGCCTCGACGAATTTCCCAACCACCAATGCCATATTTCAACAGTTGATCCAGACGAACTTCAGCGGAACCAATCAGGTGATAATCACCAATTTCTTTAACGGCTCTTTGCTGAATGGCTCGTCGAACCTGACTTCGGCCGACGACGTGTTTGTTGCCAAATTTGCGCCTTCCTGCACCAACTTGGACTATTCCACTTTCCTGGGGGGAACGAACAACGACGTTGCCAATCACATTGCGGTGGATGGCGCGGGCAACGCGTACGTGACCGGCTGGACGGTTTCCACCAATTTCCCGGATACGGTCACCGGAATTACCAATTTGTATAATGGCCTGAGCAACAACGCAGCCTTTGTTTCTCCGCTCATCACCAATGCCTTTCTGACGCAAATCACGTGGAGTGGCTCGAATGCGGCGATCGGTTATTCTGCCGTTTTTGGCGGAACCAACTTTGGCGGTGATGTCGGTTATGGTGTGACCCTGGACCCCTCCGGCAACGTGTATGTGGTCGGCGCCTCTACCAGCACTAATTTTCCGGCCATTAACACGCCAGGTCTGCTAGGTACGACGAATGCCGGCGGCAGCGACGTCTTTGTCATTGCCTTCAATACCAATGCCACTGCCGTTCTTTATTCGGGATATCTGGGTGGTTCCGGCAATGACTACGGTTACGGCATCGCGGTGGACTCGCAGACCAATGTGTACATTACCGGCCTGACCGCCTCGGCAAACTTTCCAACCTTCTTCCCATATCAGTCTTCCCTTCAGGGCCCCAGCGACGCGTTCCTGGCCAAAATCGGTTGGACGGTGGTACTGCCGGGGATCGCCACCCCGCCAACGAATCAGACCGTGGGAGCGGGAACGGCTGTAACCTTTACGGTTACTACAACCAACGGCACGCCGCCATTGAGTTACCAGTGGCAGTTGGACGGGACGAACCTGGTGAATGGAGGCACAAATTACCTGATTGGAGGAACGCACATCATTGGTGCGACCAACGCCACCTTGACCATCAGCACCGTAGAGTCGAATGACAGCGGAAACTATCAAGTCATCGTTACCAATTTTGCGGGATCGGTGACCAGTACTCCACCCGCCCTCTTGACGGTGACAAATAACCCGCCAACGATTACGACACAACCGACCAGCCAGACGGTTGCAATCAGTTCAAACGTGGCGTTCTCCGTTAATGGTCCGGCGCCGTTGCCGCCTTACTTTTTCCAATGGCTAAGCAATGGGACAAACCTGGTGAATGGAGGCCGCCTTAGTGGAGCCACCAACGCCACGCTGCGGATCAATAACGCGCAGACAAATGACGACGGGAACTACTCGGTCATTGTCTACAATGTCGGGGGCTCGGTGGCCAGTTCCAATGCGGTTCTGACGGTGGTGTCTTTCCCGACAATTGTCGTGCCGCCGACAAACCAGACCGTGGGGCTGGGATCCACGGTGACTTTGGTGGTTTCCGCCGTCGGCAAAGCGCCGTTAAGTTATAGCTGGCAATTGAATGGAGCAAATCTGGTGGCTGGGGGTCGCATCAGTGCCGTAACCAATACAATCCTGACGATAACCAACGCGCAGACGGGCGATGACGGAGGCTATACGGTCATCGTCACCAACAGTGTCGGGTCGGTCACCAGTGCGCCACCCGCGGTCCTGACGGTGCTGACGGCGCCACTTTTCGGGGGCATTACGGCCGGCACCAACGGCGGTTTCATCCTGAGCGGTGTTGGCGGCACCAACAGCGGCAACTATGTTGTGCTGACCTCGACCAACCTGGCGACGCCGGTGGCCCTGTGGACGCCCGTCGCGACCAACAATTTCGGCAGCCAGGGCCAGTTCATTTTCACCAACACGCCGTTCACCAACACTTCCCAACAGTTTTACCTGTTACAAATGCCCTAGCCACGATTTGCCGGGCCGGGGTTGGAACCCGCCAGTTTTCAGTTGGCGTCCCTGGGAAATTCTGTTTTCCTATTCCCATGAGAAACATTTTGCGAATCATTTTGCCGGCGGTTTTATTGATGACTTTTTTGAGCGGTTCGGCCCTGGCGCAGCAGAAAATCGCCACGGTGGACATGCGCAAGCTGTTTGACGGTTACTGGAAGACCAAGCAGGCCGAGACCGCGCTCAATGACCGCAAGGCCGAGCTCGACAAGGAGGACCGCGGCTTTCTGGATAATTTGCAGAAGGATCGGGACGCCTATCAAAAGTTACTGGATTCCGCCAATGACCAGGCCATTTCCGCCGATGAACGCGACAAGCGCAAACAGGCCGCGGCCGACAAGTACACCGAGATTCAAAATTCGCAAACGGCCGTCGTGCAATTTGAACGCCAGGCGCAAGCCACCCTGGCGGCGCAAACCCAGCGGATGCGCACCGATATCATCCAGGAAATCACCACGGTCGTGACGACCAAGGCCAAAGCCGCCGGCTACACCATGGTCATGGACCTCGCGGCACAATCACTTAATCAAACGCCGGTTCTGTTGTACGATGACGGTCTAAACGATTTGACCGCCGCGGTCCTGGCCCAGCTCAACGCGGGCGCCCCCATTGACCTGACCCCGGCCGCCTCGGTCGTGCCGCCGCTGACGATCAGCACCAATAATCCGTAGTTGAAGAGGTTCAGCCGGCGCTGAGCCGTTTCACCGGTTTCTCGAACAGCATCCGGTGGGCGTCCTCCAGAATTTCCGGAATCCGTCCGGCAAACGGGCTGTGAGGAATTGCGTTTTGCAGGTCCAACTCCCCGAGCTTTGCCGCATTCTGGCCCGGAAACCAATGGTCCGCCTGGCCCAGCAGGTTGTAGCGCATCTTCCCCCACGCCACCAGATCGAGCGATTTCGCATACGTCCAAAGCCGTAAAATTTCCGAGACGTTGATCTCACCAGGAACATCCCCGAAATTGGGCAATCCCTCGAACCACCGCGCACACCAGTCCGCGCCGAGCACACGTTCCATTTCCGCGCGCAGCCGCTTTTCGATCGGCCCAATCGTTTCTGGGATTTTACCATAAAAGTCCAGCGCCCGGTTGTGCTCATCGAAATCCGCCGGTCTGGCCGCCCCGCAACTGAGCGTGTGGACTTCCTTCCGCGCCAGGCAGTAAAGGTCGTTGAATTGCATCGGGGTCAGCGGCGCACACAGCCCGGCCAGCTTTGGGGGCGGCTCGTACAGTTTCCCACCCTTGTCGTTCGGGCTGATGATGAATACCCCCATGTCCTGCCGTTGCGCCGCCGCCACCGCCGGCCAGTTCAAATCATTTACAAAATACCAGTGGACGTTCAGGTAATCGAACTCGCTGCTGTTGACGGCTTCCAGGATGACGTCCGTGGTCGCGTGCGTGGAAAAACCGATGAACCGGGCGCGGCCCTCCTTTTGCAATTGCCGGGCGGCGGCCAGGGAACCGTTTTTCCGGAGCGACCAGTTCAGCAACTCGCGGTTGTTGATGCCGTGCAACGACAAAAAATCCACGTGGTCCAGCTTCAGGTATTTCATCGAGGTCTCAAAAATCTCGAGAAATTCCTTCTGCGTGGCGCAGGGTTTGACCTTAGTTTGGACGATAATCTTGTCGCGCGGCAATTTGGGCAGCACGTTGCCGAGTTGCATTTCCGAGGTGCCATAACCGCGCGCGGTTTCGATATGGTTGATGCCGAGTTCCAGGGCGCGGTGAATGATCGCTTCAAGGTTTGCCTGGCTTTCGCGCGGGACGGCCCCGGGTTCCACGTCCTCCCATTTGAATTGATACCGCATGCCGCCGCAGGAAAACACCGGCATGGCCAGTTCCGTCCGTCCAAAACGACGATATTTCATTGCGGCGAAAATAAGTGACGCTTCCTCCTCTGGCAAGCAACCCGGCTCAATTTGTTCTCAAAAATCGCTTGCCACCACCACCAGCAGCACGTATAGTCTGCGCTCTTTTGCAATAAAGATTTTATGCGACGACCCAAAGGCATTAAGACCAGAAAGTCCGTGGCCAAGCGTTTCAAGATTACGGCCGGTGGAAAGGTTATGCGCTCCAGCGCGGGCCGGCGCCATCTGGCGCAATCCAAAAATCCCAAACGCCGCCGTTCATTGCGCGGTTTGACCGGTGTGGATGCCACCGACGCTTATCGTATCACGCAAAATCTGCCCTTCAGCCGTTAACACCCCAGACCCAAGACGCCGGAACCCAGCCCCGAGATTTTATGCGAGTTACCAACGCTCCCGCCTCCCGCAAACGCCGCACCCGGATGATCCGCGCCGCCAAAGGCTTCCGGATGCGCCGCTCGAAACTTTACCGCTACGCGTCCGACGCGGTGGACCATGGCCGCCAGTACGCCTATCGCGATCGCCGCGTCAAGAAGCGCACGTTCCGCTATCTCTGGCAGATCCGCATCAACGCCGCCGCCCGCGCCGCCGGTCTCACCTACAGCCGGTTCATGGAAGGACTCAAGGCGGCCCAATGCGCGCTTGACCGCAAGGTGCTTGCGGACATCGCGGCGCAGGACAGCGCCGCCTTTGCCGAGTTGGTGAACGTCGCCAAGGCCGCACTGAAGAGCAAGCCCGCCGCGACTTTGGCGAAGGCGTAGCCGTTCGCAATTTCCAGTTTCGACCGGGTGGCCAGCGATGGCCGCCCTTTTTAATGGCCATCGAAAGGTCCAGCCGCACAAACCTGTTCCCCAAATTTCTTTTGTGACTTTTGCGCCTTTTTGCGGCTAACATCCAGGCATGTCCTTGCTGGATGACATTGAACCCCTCAAGCAAGCCGCGCTGGCTGAGTTGAAAGCCGCGCCGGATCTCGCCGCGCTCGAACAAACCAAGGGCGCGTGGATTGGGCCGCATGGCAAATTTACCGCGCTGATGAAACAGCTCGGCACGCTGTCGAAGGAGGAAAAGCCTGCCGCGGGCAAGCTCATCAACGCCGCCAAGGCCGGGCTTGAAGCCGCGCTGGCTGAACGTCGCGATGAACTGGAGCTGGCAGCCGCGTTGCCGAAGGAGCCAACCGATTTCAGCGCGCCCGGACGCCGCCGCGCGCTCGGCAAACTCCATCCGCTGACGCAGGTCACCGAGGACATCGTTCGCAGCTTCCGCAAAATCGGTTTTGTCGTCGCTGACGGCCCGGAAATTGAGGACGAGTATTACTGCTTCGACGCGCTGAACACGCCCGCCGACCATCCAGCTCGCGATAGCCAGGATACGTTCTATCTCGGCGTAGGACAGGCGTCGCGCCTGTCTCAAACTTCAGAAGACAAAAAGTCAGAGGCAGGCGCGACGCCTGCCCTACTGCTTCGAACCCACACCAGTTCCGTGCAAATCCGCGTCATGGAGAAACAGCCGCCGCCGATTCGCATCATCGTTCCCGGTCGCGTTTACCGCCGTGATAATGCCGACGCCACGCACAACCCGACCTTTCAGCAGATCGAAGGGCTTTACGTGGACAAAAACGTCACCGTGGGCGACCTCAAGGGCACGGTCGAATTTGTCTTCAAGGAACTGCTCGGCGAAGAGACCAAAATCCGGTTCCGCCCGCATTACTTCAGCTACACCGAGCCGAGCTTCGAGATTGATTTCAGCAATGCGCTGGTGAAAAAACTGGGCAAGGAATGGCTGGAAATTGCCGGCTGCGGCATGGTGCATCCGCAGGTGTTCGAGAACGTCGGTTACGACCCGGAAATCTGGACCGGCTGGGCCTTTGGCTTCGGGATCGAGCGCATCGCCATGATTCGCTACGGCATCAATGACATCCGCCTCTTTTACGAAAACGACGTGCGGTTTTTGAAACAGTTTTAATTGGTGGAGGCAGACCAAAGAGAAACGTGTTTATGAAATGACTCGCGGAAACGGCGAAGAAGTGATTTAGTTTCATCAATGCATATGACCACAAAACAACGAGCGCCTCGCAATCGCACATTGGAATTATCGGAGTTAGAAGCGGTTTCCTATGCAAGTCAACTTTTACGTTCACCAGTGCCGGCGGACGCGCACAAATTATCCAATCAGGTCATCCATGGTGACACTTTTGCGGTTTGTTCCGAATTGCCCAAAGATTTTGTTGATTTATTAATCCTCGATCCACCCTACAACCTGACGAAAAAATTTGGCACTGAGACTTTTCAAGAAATGACGCTGGCGGAATATGAAAGTTGGTTTGAAAGTTGGTTTCTAAAAATGCTTCCCGTGCTCAGGCGCACTGCGACAATTTACGTTTGTGGCGACTGGAAATCCTCGGCGGCATTGCATCGTGTGTTGGAACGCCACGTCATTGTTCGAAATCGGATAACCTGGGAGCGCGAAAAAGGACGCGGTGCAAAGGCAAATTGGAAAAACGCGAGTGAAGACATCTGGTTTTGCACGGTGTCAGACGATTTTTATTTCGACGTTGAGACTGTAAAACTCAAACGCAAGGTCATCGCGCCTTACAAAGAAAACGGTTCCCCAAAAGATTGGGAAGAAACGCATGAGGGCGACTTTCGACTAACGCATCCATCGAATCTTTGGACGGATTTGACCGTGCCGTTTTGGTCAATGCCGGAAAACACCGACCATCCGACGCAAAAGCCGGAAAAACTGGTTGCCAAATTGATCCTTGCCAGTTCGCGCGAAGGTGATTTTGTTTTTGACCCGTTTCTTGGATCAGGAACTGTCCCAGTAGTGGCTAAAAAACTCGGGCGGCGCTTTTTGGGCATCGAGTTGAATGAGACTTATGCTTGTTGGGCCGCCAAGCGTATCGAATTGGCGGAGTTCGACAAAAGCATTCAAGGATATTCGGGCGGCGTTTTTTGGGAGCGAAATACTTTGAATATGCAAACGCGAGAAGGGAAAACAGATTTATCGCTTCAACCGGCTTTATTTGAAAGTTCTGCCCCGTACAAGGTCCACGCGAAGCAAAGGAAATGAAATCCCCCATCTTTACTTCGGGCGCATACAAAACAATCGAGAAGAAAGTTCTGCGTTTGCTAAATGAGCGGGCCGATTTTCTCTCCGCTGACACTGCTGAAAGCACCCGTGCGGCTGGCGACGCCGTGCAATCTATCATTGAGGACAATTTTGAAGAAATGCTCGGCGAGCATGGTGGCGAGTATTCAGCCAGTTTTGCAAGACGTGCGATGGCTGATTTAGCATTCAAAGACAAACTCGCGAATTATTACGTTGTGGACGTGAAGACTCACCGCGAAGAAACGGCGTTCAACATGCCAAACCTGACTTCGGTGGATCGGTTGGCGCGCTTTTACGAAGATGACACCAATTTCTTTGTCATGTTGATGGTGAAATATAGCGTCACTGGCACGAAAGTGAATGTGAGCAAAGTTCACTTTGTTCCAATCGAGCATTTGAAATGGAGCTGTCTGACACTTGGCGCGCTGGGTGCGGGGCAGATTCAAATTGCGAACTCCAAGCATATTGAAATTGATTCCACAAAAACGCGCCGCTCCTGGATGTTGGAATTTTGTGACAATGTTCTCCAATTTTACCCGCGTGAAATTGTCAAAATTAACAAACGCATCGGGAAGTTCGAGAAGGTGAAAGAATTCTGGCTCGCAAAAAAAGAGGCGTAATCCGAACGAAATGAAAGTGCCTTCAACTGGCTCTAGCGATACGTCGGTTACGGCTGGTCACCGTGGAATGGCGCGGGTGGCCCGGGACAGGAGAAACAGGAGACTGATGCCCGCTGCATTCGCGGATTCTCCCCAAGCCAGGATTCCGTCCGTGTGGCCGCCCATCGCCAGAATGCCTTTCAAGTAATTGTCGCGGTTTTGGAGCAGCCGCTGCACCTCGTAAAACATCTCCACGGTGCCACATTCAATGCCCGGGTCGGTGACGGGAAGGTCCAGGTCATCCCTGGCGTTCCAGATTTCCGGACTGTGGGCGTGAAACACAAATTGGACGCGCGGATTTGAACCGTAGGCGGCAAGATGCGTCATTGTTTCCGAAGAGGGATGATTCATTCCTTTTGACCGGACGAGGTTCTGGCCGGGGTCGAAGTCCGTGATTCGGGCGTATCCGTCCGGGGTTAATGTCTCCCAATGGCCGGTCTGGCTGGCGGTGATCAAAAAAGTTCCGTCGTCCAGCCGTTTTGACAAATTGCCGAACCCCAAACCTCCGTATCGGGCCAAATCCTGTCCGACCAGACCTGCCGTCCGCAGTTCTTTTCTCCATTTCGTCAATTCCACGATTTCCGATTCCCCGCAGCCAGCCTCCGTCTCATGCTCGACGTGAAATTTTATGACTCCTTCCAACTTCATACGACTTGGTGCGACATCTCAAAATACATCAGGACAAAACGGCGCAACCAATATCGCAGATTTCCCGGATAATTCCAGCGAGTTCATCCGACCGGATTGCGAAATCCAGGCGCCGAACCGGTTGCCGGTTTTGGCCGGAACTCAGGGCATTGACTGGCCGGGGCAACCTGTTTAACGTGGCCGTCCCGATGAAAGTCACGTTCAACTGGCTCAGACAATACGTTGATTTCGACTGGTCTCCCGAGGAATTGACCGAACGGCTCACCATGCTCGGTCTCGAAGCCGAGGGTGTCCATAAATTGGGCGGCGAGTTTGAAGGCATCGTCATCGCCCAAATCCTCACCAAGGACAAGGTGCCCGGCTCGGACAAGCTGACGGTCTGCAAGGTCAACGATGGCAAGGGCGAGCGCATGATCATCTGTGGCGCGCAGAACCACAATGTCGGCGACAAAGTCCCGCTCATCCTGCCGAACTTCGCGCTGCCGCTGAAACCCGGTGAAAAAGAACCGTTCGTCATCAAGGAACGGAAGGTTTTCGGCATCACCAGCCAGGGCATGATGTGTTCGCCGCAGGAACTCGGCCTGCCCGATAACGTGGACGGGCTGCTGATTCTCCCCCAGGACGCTCCCATCGGAAAACCGTTTGCCGAATATCTTGGCCGCGCGGGTGGTGACGTGATTTACGATTTGGAAATCACGCCCAACCGGCCGGACTGGAACAGCGTCATCGTCATCGCCCGCGAAATCGCGGCGGTGACGGGCAACAAACTGAAGATGCCCGACGTTACCGCAGGCCAGGCGTCCCGCCTGTCTCAAACTGGAAAAAACAAATTAGAGTCAGGCGCGACACCTGACCTGCGCTGTGAAGACCTCGTATCCGTGCGCATCGAAGACGCCGAACTTTGCCCGCGTTACACGGCGCGCGTCGTCAAGGGCGTGAAGGTTGGGCCCAGCCCCGACTGGCTGCGCTCGACGCTGGAGAAAGTGGGATTTCGGAGCATCAACAATATCGTGGACGTGACCAATTACGTCATGCTGGAAACCGGCCAGCCGTTGCACGCGTTTGATTATCATCTCGTAGGACAGGCGTCGCGCCGGTCTCAAACTTCAAACGAAAAAGATGGAGACAGGCAGGATGCCCGTCCTACGATCATCGTTCGCCGGGCCGCTGCCGGCGAAAAATTCAAGACGCTCGATAACCTCGAACGCACGCTCACGAACGAAATGCTGTTGATCGCCGACGGGCAAAAGGGCATCGCATTGGCCGGCGTCATGGGCGGTCAGAACACGGAAATCAACGGGCAGACCACGGATGTGCTTATCGAGAGCGCCTATTTCTCACCGACCAACATCCGGCGCACAAGCAAGGCGCTCGGTCTGCGCAGCGAGTCCAGCTACCGGTTCGAGCGCGGCGCGGACATCGGCATCTGCGACTGGGCCAGCCAGCGTTGCGCGCAGTTGATTCTGGAAACGGCCGGCGGCCAGCCGGTCGACGGCGTTGTGGACGTTTATCCAAAACCGGTTGAGCCAAAGCAAATTACCCTCCGACATCACAAGGTGAATGAACTGCTGGGCATCCAGCTCAAACCGGAGGAATGTGAGTTTTACCTCGGTCAGCTCGGTTTGAAGGCCGTGAATCGCAAGGCGCGTCCGGTCGGATCGGGCGGTCCGCCGGAGCCGATCACAATTCAAATTCCGACATTCCGGGTGGACCTCAAACGCGAGGTGGATCTGATTGAGGAGGTTGCCCGGTTGCACGGTGTCGAAAAAATTCCCGCCACCCCGCCACGCGGCGCGATCGGCGCCAATGCGTTCGATTCGGTCCATGACCAGATAGCCGAAGCGCGGCGGATCCTGAGCGGGCTGGGATTGAATGAGGCGCAGGGACAAACTCTGGTGTCGAGTGTCGAGTGTCGAGTGTCGAGTGTGGAAATTGTAGCCCTGGCGAATCCGTTGAGTTCGGACATGGATGTCCTCCGGCCGAGCCTGCTGCCTGGATTGATTCATTCGGTGCAGCACAACCTTAGTCGCAAAAATTACGACGTGGCGTTGTTTGAGATCGGGCGGGTATTTGCGCAGGGGAACGGAAAGTCACGTGAGGAACGCCGGGTGGCGATCGCGTTGACGGGCCGGCGCCAGCCACCATTCTGGAGCGGTGAGGGCCGCGATGCAAAGTTTGACGCCCATGATTTGAAGGGGGTGCTGGAGGAGTTTTTTGACCAATTCGGTTTGCGCGGAATGACCTTCAACCGGCGTTCCGATCCGTCGGAATGGTTCCTTGAATCGGCCATGATTCAGCTGGGCAAGCAGATGCTGGGCGAATTCGGCCAGCTCACCCCGGCGCTTGCGAAGCGATACGATTTGCGCGACGCCGTGTGGCTGGCGGAACTGAATCTCGATTTGCTGCTGGCGCGGCGGAACCCGGCCAAATCGTTCAAGCCGTTGCCGCAGTTCCCGACGATCCGTCGCGACGTGGCCATGCTCGTGCCGGAGGCAACGACCCACGACGCCGTGCTGCAAGTTGTGAAACAGGCGAAACCGGCCAACCTGGAGGCAATCGAGTTGTTCGATGTGTTCCGCGGCCAGAACGTGCCGCAAGGGCAGAAGAGCATGGCCTACACCTTTACCTATCGCTCGCCGGAAAAGACCTTGACCGACGCCGAGGTGAACGTGGCGCATGAAAAACTCGTGGCGCAGTTCAAACAGAATCTCGGCGCGACGGTCCGCGAATGAGTTGCCGCCGTGCCTGTGAAGGCATGGTCCTCCCGGATGGTTTGTCCGCGTTTTGACAAACGCGGCTACGGGTTTTCCCCGGCAATAAAAGGCGGCATCGGGCAATCGAGCGTGTCGGCAATGGCCCGGAGCAGTTCGGCTTCCGCTTCCAAAATGACGCCATCGGCGCCGACGGTGTGAATGCAGGCTTCGAGCAGGTTCTTCTTGATCGTCGGCACGGCTTGGGCAAGGCGGTTGAGCGCGGGGTCCATCTGGTTTACGTCGCATTGTTTGCGTGGGAGCAATACCAGATCGGTCTCGTCTGGCGCGCGCAAATAGGGCATGCCGGTCCCAAAAGCCTTTTGAATTTCCGCGGTGTCATTGCTGCTGACGTAGGCCAGCGCCGAAAGCAGCACGGCGCAATCCGGCACCAGCGGCTTGATGGAATAATATTGCACCACGGTGCGCCCGCCCTGGCCGAATTGCGGGCCGAGGTGATGCAGCACAATTTTTTGGAGAACAAACTCGAACAATTCCACCCGGCCGTGGCTTTCGATGAGCCATTGGAGTGTCTGCGAGAATTGCGTGAACTGGTCGGTGGTCAAATGCCGCAACGCGCCCAGGGCGAGGTTGATCATGGGCAAATGCGCGTGCGCGGCGGCCGAGGTGACATCGGGAAACAGCGTGGCGGTCTTTTGTTGAATCGCCGGGTCCACCCGCTGGGCCAGCCCGGCCAACTGTGTTGCGCGCACCGGTTCGTCCGGACTCAGCAACATGGCGTAAATCAGCGCAACGGCGTCCAGGGGCACGCGCGCAGCCGCTTTGACGCTGTCGGGCAGCGAATCGCGCAATTGCTCGGCGTAACGCAGATGCAGCGGCGTCGGATTGCCCAGATTCGGCAGGACGGAATGCGATCGGATGACCGGCGGTTTTTCGGTGTCACCGGAGGCAAGAATGGCGCCGCCGAGCACGGTGCCGAACAGATTGGGCAGGGGCGGGCGTTTGGGTGATGGAACTTGTTCCGGCGGCCGGTCGCGCCCGTCGTAGCGAAGGTAGGCAAATTTTCCATCAAAATTCGGGTCGAAAACCCGGATGCGGTCCGTGAGCGGCGGATGGGTTTCCAGCAGGCCAATGAACGGTTCGCTGACGCCATTTCCGAAAAACATGTGGGACAATTCCTCGGCATGGGCGTGGCTCAGGCGCGAGCCCGTTTCCCCCAGGCCGCCGATTTTTTTCAGCGCGCCGGTGATGCCTCCCGGATTGCGCGTGAACTGAACGGACGAGGCGTCGGCCAGAAATTCGCGCTGGCGGCTGACGGCGGCCTGGATGAGGCGCCCAAAAAAGACGCCGATGTAGCCGATGACCAGCAGCAACAAACCGAGCAGCGGCAGGGGATTTTGTCCCCGCCCGCGTCCGCCGCCGCGCGCGGTTTGCAGGAGAACCCGGCCGATAATGGCGAGGCAAAGAATGCCGAAGATGATGCCCATGAGCCGGAGGTTGAGCCGCATGTCCCCATTCAGAATATGGCTGAATTCGTGGCCGATAACGCCCTGCAATTCATCGCGCGAAAGCAATTTCATGCAGCCGCGGGTGACGGTGATGGTGGCGTCCCCGGGTTTGTGACCAGCCGCGAAGGCATTGATGCCGTCCTCCGTGTCCATGACATAGACCTGGGGCACGGGCACGCCGGAGGCGATGGCCATTTCCTCGACGACATTGCGCAGTTTGCGTTCGTCGGGATCAGTCGTGTTCGGGTTGACGAGCCGGCCGCCCATCATTTCCGATACCACACTGCCGCCCTGAGCCAGCGCCACGGTTTTATAGCCGCTGCCGATGAGGATGACCGCCAGCACGCCGGCGGCCACGCCCAGGAACAGTTGCGGGTTCCACAACGCGAATGGCGGTTCCTCGCCGTAACGATGGTAGTGCGATTGCGCGCCAGTAAAAATGACGAGCGATGCGAAATAGACGGCGACAATGAGGGCCGCGACGGCGAGCGCAAAATAAAAAACAAGCAGCTTGGTTTTGCGGCGAGTCTTGTCCTGCTGCGCGAAAAAATCCATTTGGGGAGGGGCGGCCTTTTGCCGTCCCGGGAATTAATTGGGGACGGCGGTCCGCCGTCCCTCCCGCGATTTACGAAAACGAGACCTTCGGCGCGTCCTTTTGCTCCGGCTTGTCGATGACGAACAGTTCCGCCGGGCCGAAGTTGAACATGCCGGCAATGAGGTTGCTGGGGAAAACCTCCCGGTCGGTGTTGTAGGTCATGACCGAGTCGTTGTAGGCCTGCCGGGCGAAGGAGATTTTATTTTCCGTGGAGGTCAACTCCTCGGTGAGCTGCATCATGTTCTGGTTCGCCTTCAGATCGGGATAGGCTTCGGAAACCATCATCAGCCGGCTGAGCGTGCCGCCGAGGCCGGTTTCGGCGGAACCGAGGGTTTTCATGGCGCTGGCGTCGCCGGGATTGGCGGCGGCGGCCTTCGCGGCGGCATAAGCGATGTTACGCGCCTGGGTGACGGCTTCGAGTGTCTCGCGTTCGTGTTTGATGTACCCCTTGGCGGTCTCGACGAGATTGGGAATCAGGTCGTAGCGGCGCTTGAGCTGCACGTCAATCTGCGCGTAGGCGTTCTTGAACCGGTTGCGCAGGGTGACGAGTTTATTGTAACCGCCGATGACCAAGCCGGCGAGGCCCAGCGCCACCACCAGCACGATGACGACAAAAATCAATATAACAGGCATGTTTTTCCTTTGTTCAGGTTGCCTAACCATTAGGTCAAAGCCCGCCTCCGGGCAATGATAATTTGACCGCCATTTTGGAATCGCCCAACGGCTTTGAAATCGGCCGGCCAGCCAGCGTTCTTAAACGCGGCCGGCGCCGGCGTGAAACCCTGGCAGGATCAACGGCTCGCTTTGAGCCGGGCCTTATCCAGGTCGGCCTTGGACATTGCTGGCAGATAGACTTGAAACGTGGTGCCTTTTCCAGATTCGCTGTCCACGAGGATGAAACCGCCATGGCTTTTGACGATGGACAGGGTGGTGGACAGGCCCAGGCCGGTGCCCTTGCCCAGTTCCTTGGTGGTGAAGAAGGGTTCAAAAATCCGGTCACGGACCTTCGGCGGAATGCCATGACCCGAGTCCGTGACCTCAAACAGCACATACGCCGCCGGTTTGGCCTCCGGATTAAGGCTGACAAAGTGGGCGTCGGCGACGAAGTTACGCACCCGCAACGTTAATTTGCCGCCTTGGGGCATGGAGTCACGCGCATTGACGCAAAGGTTAAGCAGAACCTGGTGCAATTGCGTCATGTCGCCGGAAACAAACCCGGCATCCGGGGCAACGGTGGTTTCAACCTGGATGGATTTGCTGAAGGTTTCGGTGGTGATATGGATGATGTCTTTGATGAGCAGTTGGGAGTTCACCGGCATCCGCTGGCCTTCCAGACCGCGGCCAAACCCCAGCACCTGTCTGACGATGTTGGCTCCGCGTTTGGCGCTGGCCTCGAGCCGGGTCAGCATTTCCAAACCTTCATCGTCTTGAATCTTTTGCCGCAGCAACGTGGTGGAAATCAGAATAGGCGCCAGGATGTTGTTCAGGTCGTGGGCGATGCCGGTGGCCAGACGGCCGATGCTTTCCAGCCGCTGGGCGCGCAGGAACTGTTCCTCCAGATGTTTCTTGTCGGTGATGTCGCGGCCGATGCCAACCAGACCGATGATGTTGCCGTTGGCGTCATGCCATGGAACCTTTGTCGTCAGCAGCCAGCGGACTTCGCCGTCCGGCCTCACCACTTTTTCTTCACGATTGACGACCGGTTCTCCGGTTTTCATCACGGCTTCATCATCGGCGAAAAATGCCGCGGCAATGTCATGCGGGAAGAGTTCAAAGTCGGTCTTTCCCAGGACCTCGGCGTCGGTCATGCGGCCCATGTTTTTCACATCGCCCAGGTTGGCCATGACCTTGCGCGCCTCCCGGTCTTTTGCGTAAATGCAATCAGGCAGGTTATCAATGACTGTGCGCAACAAGTTGCGCTCGGCCGTCAGCTTGAGTTCCGCTTCCTTTTGTTTGGTGATGTCATGTCCGCCGCCGATCAGGCCGATGATGTTGCCGGCGGCGTCACGCCGGGGAACCTTGGTGGTGATGGTCCAAAAGACAGCCCCCTTGGCGTTGACGAGCTTTTCCTCACGATTGATTTGGGAGTGCCCTTTCAAGACCTCCAGGTCGTCTTTAAAAAGTTGTTCGGCGATTTCCTTGGGGTAAAAATCGAAATCGGTTTTGCCCAGGACCTCGGCTTCGCTATTACAACCCAAAGCCCGGACCTCGGCGGCGTTGGACAATGTTTTTCGCGCGGCCATATCCTTGGTGTAGATGCAGTTCGGCAGGTTGTCCACCAGGGCGCGCAGCAGGTTGCGCTCTTCCAGCCATTTGGTTTCCATCTCCTTATGTTGGGAAATGTTCATCAATGCGCCGACCATGCGCACGGGCTTGCCCTCGGCGTTGCGAACCACGTAACCGCGATCCAGTACGGCGGCATACACCTCGTCCTTGCACCGGAAGCGGTATTCTTCCCGCCAGGATTCCTGGCCGCTGTCGATTATCGCCCGGATGCTTTCCCGCACCCGGCTAAGGTCTTCCGGATGAATGCGGTTGAACCAGAAATTGATGTCCGAAGCCAGCTCGTCCGGCGGATAGCCAAAGGTTTCGCTGGCACCTTCACTGCGCCACACCGCGTCCGTTTCCAGGTTCCAGTCCCAAAACACGTCATTCGTCGCGCGGGCGATCAATTTGAAACGGTCATCGATGAGTTGTGGCGGTTCCGGATTTTTCCCCGGAACCTCCTGCTTTTTGGAAGAGTTCTGCATGGTCACCCCAGCCTGTGGCGATGTTCTGGTGTGTGGCCGCCCGAGATTCGATCCATGCTTGTTTGTTGTTTGATCAATCCCATCCCGGCCCGGCGCGCCCCACCGTCAGGTCTGAAGGCGGATTCTTAACCCAAGCCTTTGACCGGAGCAAGTTCATTTCCCCGTTACGGTTCCACTAATACCGGCATGCCCGTCCACGCCAGTTGCATCAGGTACGCGGCGTCCCAATTCGCCAGCCGGAAGCAGCCGTGCGATTCCGTGCGTCCGATTTGTTCGGGGATCGGCGTGCCATGAATGCCATAACCGGTTTTGTCCAGGCCGATCCAGGCCACGCCGACGGGGTTGTTCGGTCCGGGCGGCAAAATCAGCTTGTGGCCGATGGCCTCCAATTCGGGCGATTCGGGGAAGAGTTCAGGGTCCACGGTATAATTCGGGTTCGGCGCGATGACGACGACGTGCAATTCGCCCACCGGCCGTTTCTCAACGCGCGCCGCGATGCTGCACGGAAAGTGCGCCAGCAGGTTGGTTTCCGACCCAAACGCCTCCAGGAATTTTTCGTCAAGGTGGATGATTACAAATGCGGCCTTGTCCGTCGGCGTGGGATAATTCACGTCGGGAATTTTCAAGACCGTGCCCGGCGCGACGTTCGTCCAATTGATCCCCGGGTTGAGCCGCTGAATCAACTTGGGGTTCGAATGGCTCCTTTCGGCCACCAATTCGAGCTCCGTTTCAAAGTCCAGCGCGGTTTGCTGTGATTTGGCCAGCCATGTTTTTCCGATGGGCTGGAGACGCGCCAGATCATTCGTCGTGACGGTGTAGGCCGTCAACAGCGGTGCGCCGAGCGTGAGCTGGGCACAGGTGTTGGTGTCCAGCCGGCCGGTCACGGGCAGATTTTGAATTTGTTGAAAGACCGCAAGGGCCTCGCGGGTCTGGGAACCGGGCGCGCTGTCAATGGAACCCGGCGAAATCGCCCGGCGCGCCAGCGCGATTTGCGCTTCCAGCACGTCGCGAACCGGTCGCGGAAAATCGCCTGGCGATTGGCGTGTCAAAACCAGCGGTTGTGCCCGCTTCGCGGCGGCGGCGGATGCGGGCCGGACAATTTTCCCGGGATGTTCATGCCGCCACCAGAGCCAGGCCGGCAGGATTAGGACGCCCACCACGAGCAGCCACAACCAGCCGCCGTTTTTTCCGCGCCGTACAGGGTTTGAATGATGCCGGGTGTCGTAAGACACGCCGGGATTAAGCCATAATCGCCGCGCCAACCCAAGACTGAACTCAAAAACCGGACAAGGCGGGCTTTAATGGGCCGGAAGCGATTCCATCAGTCCGGATTCAAAACCGCTTCTCCAATAATTTTGGCCGCGGCATCATAATTCATCTCCCCGGTGTTGATGACCATGTGATAGAGGAGCGGATCGTTGATGTCGGCGTTAAAATATTTCTTCAGATAGCGGGCGCGGCCCCGGTCTTCCGTGAGGCAGAACTGGCGCGCGTCAGCCCTGGTCATGTTGTAGCATTTATGGGCGTGTTCGATGCGTTTCTCGAGCGGAGCCACCAGCCGCACGTGCAACACGTCCGGCAATCTGGACGTCACCACGTTGCCCCCGCGGCCGATGAGAATCACATTGCCCAGCGCGGCCAGCTTGAGCAGCGTTTCGGCGGTTTGGTGGACGATGGTGCGCACTGGAGGATGCACCTCAAACATTTCGTCCAGGAAATCCTCAAGCTGCGAGATGCGGTCCTCGGGCAGGAACCTGGCCAGATAAGCGGGCAGATTATGGTCCTCGAGGACCTTGTCCATGAGATTGCGGTCAAAGACAGTCCAGGCAGCGGTGCGCTTGGAATGTAGTTGCAAATAATGCGCCAGCTTTTCAGCAACCACCAGCGCTCCGCAACCCGTCTGCCGGGAAAGGGTCACCGCCCGCCGGACCCCGTTTTCTGCGCGCGCTCCCGCTTCGCCGGCGGACTGCAACTGGCTGCTGATGAACGACAGACAGGGATCAACGCTGCGAGTTTCAATCATAACGACCTCCGGTTTTCTTGAAAAGGGTGTGCAGGATTGCGGACGCCCTCGCTCCCGGTTCGCGCCGGGCTTTCTGTACCCGTTGGACTTGCATTTCGACCATAAACTGCCTCCACGGTTTCAAGCCGGCGGCGCCTTTCCCATCGGCTTCGCTGTTTCCCAAGCCAACCTACGCCGGCAACACGGCTGATTTCAAGGGCATCCAGGCGATTTGATGGTGACTAATGAGGATTATTAAACGACTGGCGATCCCGCGCTTCGGCTGTTATTGGCTGAAGGAATTCGAGCGGAGGGCGGTCGGTGTCGTGGTTGGGCGCCTAGGGCTTGGCCAGCGATTCGCGATACGCGGAGAAAATGTGGTCCACCAGCGGCGAGGGCGCGATCGGCTCGCCGTTGAACGTCGCCACCGGAACAATCCCCAGCGCGCTTTGCGTGACGAAGATGCCCTCGGAATTTCTCAGCGCCTCGGGCTTGATGACCCGTTTGTTGGTCGGCAAGCCCAGGGCCTGGCAGATTTCCAGCACCACCGCGCGCGTGATGCCCGGCAGCACGCCGCGGCCCGTCGGCGTCGTGCAAATCTTGTCGTTATAGACCCAGAACAAATTGCCGCTGGCGGTTTCCGCCACTTCACCGTTCGTATTGATCAACAGCGCTTCGTCCGCGCCGCTGGCCACCGCCTCGGCGCGCGCCATGACGTGCGTGAGCTTGTTCAGGGTCTTGAAGGACGACAACGGATCGGCGGCCGGCACCCGGAATGCCGACGTGATCAAACTCCAATGAATTGGATTTTCCGGGGCGGGTGCGGCATGCAACGTCATGACGACCGTTGGTCTGCCTTCCGCGTTCGGCGTGTACCCGCGCTCGCCCGGTCCGCGGGTCAGCGTCACGCGCAAAACCGCCTCCGGCATTTGATTTTGTTCGATGAGTTGTTCCGCGAACTGTTGCAATTCCCTCGGCGCAAACGGCGGTTTGATCTTCAGGAAATCCGCGCCGCGCGTCATGCGTTCCAGATGCTGCGCCAGGCGGAACGGCCGGCCGTTCACGACGCGCACGGTCTCGAAAAGCCCGTCGCCATACATGAAACCACGGTCGTTGACTGGAATGAGCGCCTGCGCTTCGGGCACAAACCGGCCGTTGAGAAAGGTGATCATGCGTTCCTAATGCGTCTCCCAATATCCGAAACCGGGTCGTTCCGCGAGTGGAAAAATACTCCATTTACGATTGATGATCGCTCCGGCCGCGCGCCCGAAACGGGAAAAATCATGAATCGCAAATCATCAATCATAAATTAGGCAGAGGCTCCTCATTTCGGTCCCTGCAATTCACCGCCGCCAGAAAACCTGCGGCTTTCGCGAGCGTCTCTTCATATTCCGCTTCAGGAATTGAATCGGCCACAATGCCCGCGCCGACGTTGAAATGCGCGAGGCCGTCCTTGCAAATAGCCGTGCGGATGGTGATGCTCAACTGGCTTTCACGGTTGAACCCGAGGTAGCCGTGACAGCCGCAGTAAGGCCCGCGCGCGATGGACTCCAGTTCATCGATGATTTCCATGGCGCGAAATTTCGGCGCGCCGGTGATGCTGCCTCCGGGAAAACATGAGGCCAGCGCGGCAAAGTGGGTTACGTCCGGCCGCAACCGCCCCTCGACGGTTGAAACCAAGTGCTGCACCTGCGCGAATTTTTCCAGCTTGGCCAGTTCCGGGACTTGCACGGAACCAAACTCGCAAACCCGGCCGAGATCGTTGCGGAGCAAATCGGTGATCATGATCAGTTCCGCGAGTTCCTTGGCGCTGGTTTGAAGTTGGTAGGCGAGTTGCGCGTCGCGGGTCGGCTCGGCGTCGCGCGGGCGCGTACCTTTGATGGGCCGGGTAACGATGTGTGAACCGCTCAGGCGCAAAAACAATTCCGGGGACGACGACGCGGTCTGGAAATCGCCGAAGTCGAAGAACGCTGAAAAAGGAGCAGGTGAAACAGAGCTCAATCGTTGGAATAGTTCCCAGCCGGGCAAATGACCGGGCGCGGTGAGTCGTTGCGAAAGATTGACTTGATAAATGTCGCCGGCGCGGATGTAGCGCTGGGCGCGTTCGACGCGGTCGAGAAATTCGGCGCGGGATAAATTGGATTGAAGGTGGGGCGCGTCACTCCGCGCGCACCGCTGGCTGGCCAGCGATTGGCCGGCGGCGGGCAGAGGACTGCCCGCCCTGCCATGACCGTTGGCAGACAAGAGTGCCCACCACGTTTCCATTTGCTCCGATGCCCGCCTTTCGCTCCGCGAGCCGTCGGCATCAAGCCCGGTGGAAACGACGCAAACTTTGCCGAGACGGTGGTCAAACACAACCAGGCTGTCGTAGAAGCCGACGTGGCAATCGGGCAGTTCCAGGTCGTTCACCGCGTGGCGCGGGAGTTTCGGTTCCGTGAAATTCTTCAGATCGTAACCCCAATAACCAAAGCAGCCGCCCAGCGGAAACGGCAGGTCGATTTCGTCCAGCAATTCAAACCGCGCCATGAGTGCGTCCAAAATTTGCCACGGGTTGCCGAATTGCGTCTGGGGTCGGGCGTCTGGGGTCGGGCGTCTGGTGATTTCACAGCGCGAACCGAAGGAACGAAAGGTGAGAAACGGATTTGCCGCCACCAGCGAGTAGCGCGCCTGCGGTGAGTCAAAAGACGAGCTTCGCAGCAGAACCATTCCCGGCCCGCCGGGCAATGCGTTGACGAACGATTCAGGCGTGTGCGCCGTGGTGATTTCCTGGATCAGCGGGCGCATCGGGTGACCGGGTGAATGGATGATTGGATTGATGGATAAGTGGATAAATGGCTGCCGGCGCGGTTACGCCCTTTCACCAATCCATGAATCCAATCATCCATAAATCCGGGCGCGAGGGGTCAGGCGAATGCCTTGGGCAGCACGCCGGGCTGGCCGACGCGGCGTTCGTAGTCCAGGATGATATCAACGGCTTCCCGGGGATCGTCCGTCACGGTGACGAGATCGAGGTCGCCGGGACCGATGAATTTATTTCGATCCTGCAATTCCGCCTTCAACCAGCGCAGCAGGCCGCTCCAATGGTTGCGCCCGAACAGGATGAGGGGGAATTGCGGGATGCGCTCCGTCTGCACGAGTGTGACGATTTCAAAGAATTCATCGAGCGTGCCGAACCCGCCGGGCATGAAGACGAAGCCGAGACTGTATTTGGCGAAGCAGACCTTGCGCGCGAAGAAATAATGAAAATGCATCGGCAGATTGGTGAAGCGATTGCCGCTTTGCTCGTGGGGCAACTCGATGTTGAGGCCGATGGATTTGCCGCCGCCCTGGGCCGCCCCCTTGTTCGCGGCTTCCATGATGCCCGGACCGCCGCCGGTGATGACGGCGAGGTTGTGCTGCGCCAGGCCTTTGGCAATCGCCGCTGCCGCGCGGTAATATTTGTCGTTCGGGCGCGTCCGCGCGGAGCCGAAAATGGTGACCGCGGGGCCGACCTGTGAAAGTGTCTGGAAGGAATCCACAAACTCGGCCATGATGCGGAAGATGCGCCAGGGATCCTCGCGGATGAAGGAAGTGGTCTCGCTCATGGGTGCAGAATAATCAGGTAACGGGAAATGAAAAGGCCGGAGAAACGGCAAATTCTCCGGCCGGGTGCTACCGCCCGGTTCCTCAAGAGCAGCCGAGACTTTCACCGCAATTCAGGCACTTGTAACACGCGCCGTTGCGCACGGCCACGTGACCGCAGTTCGGACACGTCGGCGCATCCTGTTGGAAGTGCGCGACGGAATCGCTTAAACTTTTGACGGTACGCCCGGCGGGCGCGTGGGGACCGCTCCCGTTTCCATTGCCATTGCTGGTTTTGACTTCAATGACATCGGTGTCTTCCGCAATCGGCAACTCAGGCACCGGCCGGTTTACCTTTTTTTTTTCCTCTTCCAACAACCCCGGCATGGCCAGTTCGGGCTGGGTGCGCGCCGCCAGGAGGTTTTCGCGATAACTGGGGATGAATTGCAGCGCCATCCAGCGGAACACATAGTCCGTGATGGAGGCCGCGTTGCGGATTTCCGGGTTTTTGGTGAAACCGCTCGGCTCGAACCGCTGGTGGGCAAATTTCTTCACGAGCGCTTCGAGCGGCACACCGTATTGCAGCGCCATGCTGGTCAATGTGCCGATGGCATCCATCAACCCGCCGATGGTCGAGCCTTCCTTGGCCATGGTGATGAACAGTTCGCCGGGCTGGTGGTTCCCGAACAATCCGACGGTGAGATAACCTTCATGGCCGGCGATGTCGAATTTGTGAGTCACCGCTGTGCGCGTTTCCGGCAGGCGGCGGCGAAGCGGTTTCCCGGATTCGGCGCGCAATCCGGCCATTTCAGTTTCAAGTTCCTTGATGCGGGATACCAGCGGTACGGCCTCGGGGGAGACTTTTTCGCCGCCGTCATTGGTCTTTTGGGTGTTCAGCGGCTGCGAACGCTTCGAGCCGTCGCGATAAATGGCCACACATTTGAGCCCCATTTTCCACGCCTGGACGTAGGTGTCGCGAATTTCCTCCACCGTGCATTCCCTCGGCATGTTGACGGTCTTGGAGATGGCGCCGCTGATGAACGGCTGCGCGGCGGCCATCATCTTCAGGTGCGCCAGATAATGAATGCTGCGTTTGCCCTTGAAGGGTTTGAACGCGCAGTCAAAGACCGGCAGGTGCTCCGGCTTTAACCCGCTGCGCACCGCTTTGCCATTCTCTTCAACATCTTCAATCGTGTCGAATTTTTCGATGTGGGCGATGATGTGCTTGTTTTCCACCTCACCATAGCCAAGCCGGCGCAGCGCATCCGGCACTCCGCGGTTGACAATCTTTAACATGCCGCCGCCGGCCAGGAGCTTGTATTTGACGAGCGCAATGTCGGGTTCAACGCCCGTCGTGTCGCAATCCATCAGGAACGCGATGGTGCCGGTCGGCGCCAGCACGGTGACCTGGGCGTTGCGGTAGCCATGCTGCCGGCCCTTGGCCAGCGCGCTTTCCCACGTCTTGCGCGCTTCGTCCTTGAGATAGCCGAATTCCTCGCTTGGATGGATCTCTTCCACGGCGTCCCGGTGCAACTGAATGACGCCGAGCGTGGATGCGATGTTGTCCGGCTTGAGCGGCTTGGAAACGTGCGCGCAACGGGCGTCCCGGTAGCCCGGAAACGGACCGATGCCCGCGGCGATCTCCGCGCTTTGCTCATAGGCATGGCCGGTCATGATCGCCGTGATCGCGCCGGCGAGGGCGCGGCCCTCATCGCTGTCATATGGCAGGCCGTAGCTCATGCACAGCGAGCCGAGATTGGCGTAACCCAGGCCGAGCGTGCGGAAAATATGTGAATTTTCGGCAATGTCCTTGGTCGGGTAACTCGCATTGTCCACGATGATTTCCTGCGCGGTGATGTAGATGCGCACGGCGGCTTTGAACCGTTCGACGTCAAAGGTGCCGTCTTCCCGCTTGAACTTCATCAAATTGAGCGATGCCAGATTGCAGGCGGTGTTGTTGAGGAAGACGTATTCGCTGCACGGATTGGTGGAATGGATCGGCTCGGTGCCCTTGCAGGTGTGCCAATTCTGGATCGCGCCATCGTATTGCATGCCAGGGTCACCGCAAATCCAGGTGCCTTCGGCGATTTTGTACAGCAGTTTGGCGGCATCCTTTTTTTCCAGCGGCTTGGCGGTGGTGACGGCGCGCGTCTGCCATTCCTTGCCTGCGAGCGCGGCGTGCATGAATTCATCACTGGCGCGCACGGACAGGTTCTCGTTCTGGTACATCACGCTGCCGTAGGCGTCGCCGTTGTAGGAGCCGTCGTAGCCCTGTTCGATGAGCGCCCAGGCCTTCTTTTCCTCTTTTTGCTTGGCGTCAATGAATTCCTCGATGTCGCCGTGCCAGTCGCGCAAGGTGTTCATCTTGGCGGCGCGCCGGGTTTTGCCGCCGGATTTCACGACGTTGGCAACCTGGTCGTAAACCTTCAGAAAACTCATCGGGCCGCTGGGCCGGCCGCCGCCGCTGAGCTTTTCGCGGGCGGAACGGAGCGGGGAAAGGTCCGTGCCGGTGCCGGAACCGTACTTGAAGAGCATGGCTTCGCTGTGGGCGAGGCGCATGATGTCTTCCATGTTGTCCTCGACCGATTGAATGAAGCAGGCGCTGCCTTGCGGATATTCGTACTGGGTCGTCGCGCGTTCCGCCTGTTGCGTCTTGCGGTTGTAAAACCAGTTGCCCTTGCCGGAATTTTTGCCCACGCCGTATTGATGATACAATCCGACGTTGAACCACACCGGCGAATTGAACGCGCCGTACTGGTTCAGGCAAAGCCAGGTCAACTCGTCGTAGAAAACCTCCCCGTCGGCCTTGCTGAAATAACCGTCCTTCACGCCCCAGTCCGCAATGGTCCGGGAGATGCGATGGATGAGTTGCCGCACCGAAGTTTCACGCTCGGAAGTGTGTTGCTCGCCATAAAAATATTTGGAGACGACGACCTTGGTCGCCAGCAGCGACCAGGTCTTCGGCACCTCGACGTTTTCCTGCTTGAAAATCACCTTGCCGGCGTCATCGGTGATTTCCGCGGTGCGGCGGTCCCATTCGACCTGGTCGAACGGCTTGACCTTCGCATCGCTGAAAATACGCTCGACGCGCAATGTTTTTTTCGCCGTGCTCATGCCTTTATTTTTAACATTACGCACCGCGGCCAGCGGTGCGGTGCGGCGTCGGCTTTTATGCGATGCTGGTGCCATAACCTCTTCCCGTGCGTCAATCATGGTTTTCCTTTTTCAAGATGGTTGAAATTTCGCTTTCAGACAAATCACCCGACCGCCTCAGAACAGAAGAACGGTCGGGAAAATCAACTTTCCAGCCTGCTTTGTGAGGTTTTGCCAACCTGCTCACTTCCGACAAAACCCCATTTAGTGGGCAACAGTGCGACCTTATACCCTACCTATTGTGGTGACAAGGAAAATTTTCAAAAAAGTTACACGAACGATATTCCCCGCGCAAAACCGGGAAAATCCCGCATCTCCATTGCCTAAACCGCAACTTATTCGCCCCTGTGAACAAGAAATTTGTGAATTTTGGGGATAATCCCGACGCGCTTTGTGCCGTTGGGACTCAATCATTCCGCAGGGGCGGTTTTAGCACGTGCAAGTCCACCAACTGCGATGGTGTCAGATAATTCATTCCCACCTCGAAGGACGCATTCATCCAGCCGAAGCCCTCCGTGGCAATGTAGGCAAATTTCGTCCCGACGTTGCCATATTCGACAAACACGTCATGCGAGCCGGTGACGACGTTGTATTTTTCAGGAATCACGCCGTTGTAGTCGTGCGCATTTTTCGCGATGGTGTAAAGCCAGCGGTAGGCCAGCCGCCCGGCGTCGGCATCGAGGCCGTAATTTTTCAATCCCCGCCATGCGAGCATCTGATGTGGCGCCCAGCCGTAGGGATAATCCCATTGCCGCGCATCGTGATGGCGCGCGGAGGCGACCGATTCCCTGGCCGTGGCCGCGAGGCCGGCAGGCTGCTCCAGTTTTTCGCGGGCGAAAGCGGCCGTCCGCCGGACATCTTCCATTTCTTTCGGATTGTTCGCGTCGGGCATTTTTGCCCAAAGCGGCCACAGGCCGGTGGCGCTGATGTAAGTGGAGCGCCGGTGGTTGGCGAAATCGTAATCAAAAAAATAACCACGCTGTTCGTCCCATAGCAACGCCAGCATCGCCTTCTTGCGGGCGGCGGCGCGTTGCCGCCAGAAGGCCGCGTCGCCGTAATCCTTGCCGAGGCTCAACAGCTTGCCGCCGAATTCATTTTCCAGCAGTTCGGCAAAATCCACCTCGTATTTGTAGAGCAACGAGTTCAAGTCCACGGAAACGAAATCCTCCGTGCGGTCATCAAAACGGTGCGTGGTGTCGTGGCCGGACTCGCGCACGGCGCGGTCGTGCTTGAAAAATTGGTCGAGCGTCATGCCGTCGGCCTTCAAATCGGCATATTTGCCGGCATAAAGGTATTCGTTTAGAAAACGGAATGGCGTCAGCGGCACGTCGGGGTTTTCCGGTTTGACCTGCGCCAGCCATGGCTGGATTTTTTCGTCGTAATGACCGGGTTCGACTTCCGGGCAGGGGCCGTTGCCGCTGTCGTAGTAACGGCTCAACTCAAATTGGCCGATTTTCACCAGCCGGTCTTTGCCGAGCCAGACATTTTGATATTCGCTGGCCGCAATTTTCAGCGCGTAGGCCAGCCAGTTTTTGTCCACCGTCCCCGAATCATAGACCGCGCGGATGATGCTCGTCAGGAACGGCGGCTGTGAGCGCGTGAGATAATAGGTGCGGTTGGCATTGGGAATTTTCCCGTAGTATTGCACTTCGTAGAGAAGATTGTCCGCCATGCCGCGCGCCAGGTCATTGCGGTGATCCTGCAAGAGTCCGAGCACGATGAAATAGCTGTCCCAGCCATAAAGCTCGTTGAAGCGTCCGCCGGGCACGACGTAAGGCGCGCCGGAAATTTTCCCATCCGCGTTCGTCTCCAGCGCGAGCGACAAAAGCCCATGCGCGCCGTCAAGGTTGCGGACGAATTCGCCGGTGATTTTGTCCGGCGGCGGCAGCAGCACGACTTTCAGTTCGGGCGAACGGTTTTTGGCGAAGCTGGAATTTCCGATTGACTGAAAATATTTGATCGCGACCTCGTCGGCGGCGGGCACATAAAGATAATCATATTTCGCCGCCATTTTGGGATCGCGGACGACCTGATCCAGATGCGGCGCGTCAATGCGCCGTGTCAGCGCGGCCCAAAAGTAATCTTTGATGAACCGGTGCGTGCGATCCACGGCGGATTCGTCGAGTTGCAGATTGTCCATGGTCGTCTCCTTTTCATGTTGGTCGTCCGCGCGCTTGAGTTCCTGCAACAGCACGGACTTTTGGTAAAAATTGGTGAGTGTGCGCGCCGCCGCGCCGTTCTGGTCGCGGATGACAAACGGCGTGGTGTGGTCGTGAATGGTGATTTTCTGGTCGCCATCGGTGTCTTCCTGCGCCACCAGCCGCCACAAATTGTCCGCGACGGGCACGGTTTGGGAAAACGCCGCAACGGCCGCCAAAAGGCAGGCGGCGGATGCGCCGCGAAGAATTTGGAATGCCGGCTTCATGTTTCATGCCGGCTCTGGGGACGGCTGTGGGCTGGATAACTCCCGCAGCATTCGCCGCACGGCGGCGGTGGTGACAAGAAAAAAGCGCGCCGCCGTCGTGGCGACGCCAACGCGCACGGAGCAGGCGCTGGGCGGCAGCGCGCGAAACAAATCCTCGTCCGTCCAGTCGTCGCCGATACAAAGAATGAAATCCGGCGGCCGGCTGGACAGCCATTCCATTCCCGCCGAACCCTTGTTGACTCCGGCGTTGCGAATCTCAATGACCTTGTTGCCTTCAAAGACCTGCACGTCAATGTTGCGCGTGTAGCCGGCAAGGTCGTCGAGCAGTTCCTTTGCGCGAAGCGAAGCCTGTTCCGGGTCGGCGCGCCGGTGGTGCCACGCGAGCGAAAATTCCTTTTCCTCCAGCAGCGCGCCGGGCAAACGGTCAACGTAAAGCTGAAGAATCGGCCGCACGCGCTCCTTCCAGTCGGAGGTCATGGACTTCAACATCCGCCAGTCTTCGCCCTGGTCGCGCAGCCAGACGCCGTGCTCGGCGATGAGTGAAATGGGGAGCTTGCCGAACCATTTCTCCAGCGTGTGGCGCGGGCGTCCGCTGACGATGCACACTGCGTTGGCGGGGTCTGCCGCCACCAGGTTGAGCAGCTCCAAAAGTTCCGCATCCGGCTGGGCAAGCTTCGGTTCCTCGGCAAACGGCACCAGCGTGCCGTCGTAATCCAGCAACAGGGCGCGGCGCGCCGCCGAACGGTATTGCTGGATCAGCGCAGTCTGGGCCTTGCCGGTCAATGAGCGGACGCGCCGGGCGGCTTCGGTTTTCTGCGTGGATAGCAGGGCCTGCACGAAATCATCCGCCCATCGGGTGACGTTGTAACGGCGCAGCCGCTCCTGCAACAACTGGTTGCGCCGGATTTGTTCCTCGACCGGCATGGTCAGCGCCTGTTCCAGCGCCTTCGCAAAATCTTCCCGGTGAAATGGATTGATGATGAGCGCCTCGCCCATTTCTTTTGCCGCGCCGGCCATTTCACTCAGGATCAAGACGCCCGTCTGGTCGGGGCGCGACGCGATGAATTCCTTGGCCACCAGATTCATGCCGTCGCGCAACGGCGTGATCAAGGCCACGTCGCACAAACGGTGGAGCGGCACGATTTCATCGAACGTCAAATGGCGGAACTGATAGACCAGCGGGGTCCAGTGCACGTTGCCAAAATCGCCGATGATACGGCCAACCGTCTGCTCCAATTCCAACTTCATCGCCTGATAGCTGTCCACGCCGATCCGGGACGGCGCGACGGAAATGATGAACACCACCTTGCCGTGCCATTGCGGATTATTTTTTAGAAACGTTTCGTAACCGCGCAGCCGGTTGATGAGGCCCTTGGTGTAATCCAGCCGGTCCACGGAAAAAATGACCTTCTGCCCCATGCACTTCATCCGCAATTCCGCCACGCGGGTTTCGGCCGCCCCTGATTTCGCGGCTTCCGCAAAGCGGTCAAACTCCACGCCCATCGGAAACGTGTCCACCTCCACCACGCGGTCGCGCAGCGTCAGGTTGCCGAGCTGGTGTTCATAGCCGGCGGTGCGCAACACCGAGGTCAGAAAATCCCGCACGTAGTCGTGCGTGTGAAAACCAATCAGGCTGGAGCCGAGCAGACCCTCAATGATCTCCTCGCGCCATGGCCGCGGCAGCATCCGGAAAACCTCCCACGAGGGAAACGGGATGTGCAGGAAGAAGCCGATGGGCATTTCTGGAAATTTGTCACGCACCAGTTTTGGCAGCAGCATCAGGTGATAATCGTGAATCCAAAGAACATCATCCGGCTGCAACGCATTCACCACCGCCTCGGCAAAAGCGCGGTTCACGTTGCGGTATTCCTGCCAGTTCTCCTCCTCATAATGCGTCAGCACCGGGAAATAATGGAACAGCGGCCAGATGGTCTTGTTGCAGAAGCCAAGATAAAACCGATCCATGCTTTCTTCCGGCAGATAAACCGGTCTGGACTTGAACTGTCCGGCATGGGTCCTCACCGCCGTCTCATGTTCCGGCGGAACACTGGCGCCGGGCCAGCCCATCCAGAGGAAATCCGGGCGCTCCGTGCCATCCAGTGCCTTGCGTTCCAGGTAGCTCCACAATCCGGTGGTCAACCCTCCGGCACTGGGCTTGAATTGCGGCGATCCTTCTTGGAACGACACTGTGAAAGGCAACCGGTTTGAAACGATTACCAACCTCATAACGATAAATTCCACCCTTGACGCCATGGTTGTCAAGCCACAGCCCCGGAAATTTAATCAGCGCGACTTATTCCCGCGGGCGCGGGAATATCTTTCGTGCCGCGCCTTCCGGTGGGTGTCAATCTTTTCCGTTGATTGATTGTGTCCCGGCTTGAATTTCCGCACCGGCTCGATGGTTTTGGGCCGTGCTTTGGGCGCCAATACGATGGGACAACCCTCGTAGCCGAAGGCGCGCCGCATCTGGCTGGTCAGATATTTTTTGTATTGATCGGACAACAGTTCGTCGCGGTTCACAAACAGCAGAAACGTCGGCGGCGCCTGCCGGACCTGCGTGGCATAGAAAAATTTCAAACGATGTCCCATCACACTGACCGGCTGACGGCGCTCGACGGCGTCGCGCAAGGTGCGGTTCAGGATGGCCGTCGGAATCTTTTGTTGCAACTGCGCGCTCACGTAGCGGATGGCTTCGAGCAGGCGTTCGAGGTGAAAACCGGATTTGGCCGAGGTGAAAATCACGGGCGCATAGTCGAGAAAGAACAACTTTTTCTGCACCCAGGCGCCGAATTCGCCGAGCGTGGACATTTCCTTTTCCTGTCCTTCCCGCCGTTCTTTCTGGTTGCGCCGGACAATTTCCTGTTCGCGGGCCTGACGGACATTTTGCTCGAACAAATCCCATTTATTGACCGCGATGATGCAGGCCTTGCGGTTTTCCACGATGACATCGGCAATTTTTTTGTCCTGTTCGGTGATGCCCATGTCCGCGTCCAAAACCAGGATGGCGATGTCGCAACGCGCAATGGAATCTTCCGCGCGCTGGACGCTGAAAAATTCAATTGAATTGTCCACGCGCCGCGCCTTTCTCATGCCGGCCGTGTCAATCAACACATACGTTTGCCGCACACCGTCCGTTTCGACCTCGAACGGCACGTCAATCGCATCGCGCGTCGTGCCGGGAATCGGCGAGACGATGACGCGTTCCGATTGTGTCAAGGCATTGATAATGGACGACTTGCCGACGTTCGGCCTTCCGATGATCGCAAGCTTCAAAGGGCCGATGGCCGAGGGTCGAGGGTCGAGAGCCTGTGCTCCATCATCGGGCACACCTGCTCTCGACTCTCGACTCTCGACTCTCGACGGGGGCAGGTGGGCGATCGCCGCTTCCATCAGTTCATGGATGCCCTCGCCGTGAATGGCGCTGACGGGGAAGATTTTCTCGAAACCCAGCCCGGCAAATTCGTCGGCGTCCTTTTCCGCGCGGCTCGTATCCACCTTGTTGGCGGCCACCAGAATGGGTTTTCCGCTGCGACGCAGCCGTTCGGCCACCTCGCGATCGAGCGGCACCACGCCTTCCTGCACGTTGACGACCAGGAGGATGGCGTTCGCCGATTCAATGGCCAGTGCCACCTGTTCCAGCGCGGCCTTGGTGATGGCGTCGTTGGCTTTTTCGCCACGCGACAGACCGATGCCGCCGGTGTCCACGAGCGTGAAGGCGTGTCCCTGCCATTCGGCCTCGGCGCTGATACGGTCGCGCGTGACGCCGGGCTGATCGTGCACGATGGCGATGCGCCGTCCGACGATGCGGTTGAACAGGGCGGACTTGCCGACGTTGGGGCGGCCGACAATGGCGATTAAATTAGACACTCGCGCATAATGGGGAAATTGTCACATGCGAGAAAGGCAAAAGCGGGTAGCGTAGGACAGGCATCGCGCCTGTCTCTGATTCCGGATTTGCCGCCTTGAGGCGGGCATTTCCTGATCGAAAACATAGATTTCCGGGTATGGCGTGACGGTTGAAGACGGAGACAGGCGCGACGCCTGTCCTACAATTTCCCCATCAAACTTTTCGCGCGCCGGACCCAGACGCGGTCGCGTTTGCGCTGGAAGGCCGGTGCATGCTGGTCGTCGCTGACGACGTCCTTCAATTCCGCCCGCGCCAGCTCCGGCTGATTCCTCGCCAAATAAAGCTCGGCCAATTGCACCTTGGCACGCGGGTAGGAATGGTTCTGGGTGATATGCTGCCAATACTGAAGCGCGTGGTCGGTTTCACCCAGCGCGGTCAGCGTTTCCGCCAGCGCCATCATCGTGTGGCCGTAATCGTGCTCGGGCTTTTCAAGCATGACGCTTTCGAGCAACGGCCGCGCCTCGGCTGGACGATTCAGGCGGACGAGGCATTGGCCCAGATGCGCGCGGGCGTCAAGGTCGGTGGCATCCCGTTCGAGCGCGGCGCGGTAACATTTTTCCGCTTCGGCCAGTTGGCCGCGTTGAAAATAAACGTCACCCAGTTGGAAATAGTGGTAAGCGTTGTCGAGGTGATGGATTTGCGCCTGAAGTTCCTTGATGCGTTTGCGGCTTTGCGCGCCGGGCAGTTCAAATCCACGCGTTGCGGATGGTGTCGCCCGATAGACGAGGAAGAAATAAAGTAACGCCGTAATTCCCCAGCCGATAAAAATGAAAACCGCCCAAATCCATTCCTGTCGCCGAATTGCGTCAACGAACATCCAGATTTGGAAGGCAAAAACCAACAACAGCCAGATGTTGTGAATCAGATAATCAATGTTCAGCAAACCTGAAAGCAGCGAGGCGAACATGCGCTATTTTTTAGCGCAAAGACGCAAAGACGCAAAGAAACAAAACGAGAAAGAAGGATGAAAAACGGCAAAAGCGAATCCCCTCGCCCAACCCTCTCCCGCTTGGGCGGGGCGAGGGAGTTATTTCAATTCGATGTGCGTTCAGACATACCCTGTGCCTGAGGGTGCATCTTGACACTGTCCTTAATTGGAGGTCCAAAGTTCATCCCAGTGGTGATTTCGACGGGCTTCATCGAGGGCACAGAGGTTACGAAGGCCGTTTCGGGTCCAGAACTGGCCGCAGCGTTTGAAGCGGCATTGTTTTTGGCGGCAGGCTGACTCGACGGCCCCGGACCCGATTGGCCAGCCTCGGTTGGCGATTGCTTGGTAGTTCATGCGACCGGAGTGGTTCTGAAAGTAGCCTTGTTCGCGCCGGATCACCTTTCCGGTTTGCCCCCGCCGTTTCTGAAGATTGGCAATCTGACGCAAGACTTGTTTCTCCTTACCGTGTCGCAGTTGGTGTCGCAGGGGTTGCACCCAATGGGAGAGTGCCGGCTCCCTTTGGCCCTTTAACGCCCGACCCAAATCCCAGAGGTGTTCGCTGCCGTGGTAAAAATCCAGAAGTTCCACTGCGTCCTTCCACCGATCCTGCTTGAGATTCCACACCCAGTCGGCTCCGTCTCCCAAGAAGAGCATCTGCTGGGCACGGCCCAGCCCTTCCCTCAAAGCTTCCCAGTTCAGTCGCCGCCCCAGTTCCAATGCCCCTTCCTGCCAACTGACAACGATCTTGTCCATCAAGAGGCCACGACCGCCTTCGCTGTGGCCGGAGGCTTCGTGTCGGTAAAAGACACCCAGCTTCAATTCATGCCATTCTACGCGCTCTTGCTGGGTTTTGTGCTTGCCCCAACCGGCACCCCGATAGCGGATTTGGCAACCGTCGGCCATCAATACGGCCAGCGGACTGGCAGGCTCTTGAGGCCTGCGTTCCTGCGGCGCAAGCTCATACCGGCGCTGCGCCTGTTCCTGGGCGTGCTGGCCGACCCGCTGCACCAGCGCGTGCAAGGTCGAATCATCAATCTCTGGAGCCCAGGTGCTGGCCACCTGCGCGGCCTCCTCATAGGAACCGGTGGCCGTTACGGTAAAGCAGAGCTTCTGGGCGTAGGCCGGGGTAATCTTTTGATGCGGCCCTAACTCCCATGCCCCAAGCAGCGGACAACCCCATTGGCCGCTCAGCGGGTCCTGGCCGTAATCAACGGTCAGTTTTACTTCACCCAACTCGCTGCGCAGCTTCAGAGGCCTTCGCCGCCGTTGCCGGAGGGGGAAAAACTTCGCCGCTTTCTTGGGCGAGTTCTTGCAGGCGTTCCTGGAGTCGTTGGCGTCCCCACTCGCGGGCTTCCGCCATCACTTCCCGTTCAATGTCAGCCAGACGGGGAAACGGTTTGGATACTTTGGATATGGGTTTCATTAGATGACACGGCTTGCATGGTTTGTGTTTTGCCGGTCGAGGAACCGTTATCCCCTAAATTCTCTAAATCTTAAGGACTGTGTCAAGATGCACCCTGTGCCTGATGACTTGAAAAAACTATTTTGACCTGGCAGGGGCACAAGTCCTACGCTGGGCTTATGCGGGAAAATCTGGCCAAGGCGTTTGAACTGGCGAACACGCAATTGATTCGCCAGGCGCAATTGCCGAAAGCCTACACGGATTTGTTGGGACTCAAGCTGTTCCGGTTCCTGCTCACCTTGCAGGGACTGGCGGCGTTCGCCCTCATCACGCTCGGCGTCATGCTGCGGAAATCCCGGACGGCGCGAAGTGTCGTTCGTCCGCGCATCCGGCAGGAAATCGCCCGCGCGGGCGTGGCCATGCTGCCGATGTTCATCTTTGTGGCGCTGGCGTTGGGATTTCTCGTCATCGGCCAGACGGTTTCCGCTTTGGCAAAATTCGGCGCAACGGATTATCTCGGCACGACCATGGTGATTGTGGTGGTGCGCGAACTGGGACCATTGCTGGCGGCGATGCTGGTGCTGGCGCGCGTGGGCACGGCGCATGTGATTGAACTGGGCACGGCACGGGCGCTGGGCGAGGTGGAGGCCCTGGAGGCGCTGGGCATTGACCCGGTGCATTACCTGATTGTGCCGCGCGTCATCGGCATGGCCGTGGGCGTTTTTTCGCTGACGGTGTATCTGATCATCGGCGCGCTGGTAAGCGGATATTTGTTCGCGTTTTTGCAGGACGTGCCGCTGACGCCGGGCGATTATTTCAAGCAAATCGCCGGGGCGCTGAGCTGGCTGGACTTTGCATTCCTGGCGCTGAAAACCCTCGCCTTCGGATTCTTCATTGCCATTGTGACGTGTTATCACGGCCTGGCGCGACCGCTGCGGCTGGAGGACGTCTCGCGGGTGGCCGTGCGCGCGGTATCGCAGGGCGTCATCGTGTGCGTGTTGATTGACGCGCTGTTTATCCTGCTTTACCTCGTTACATGAGCGAACCGGAAAAAACGGCGGTCATTGAAATGCGCGACGTAAGTGTCGGCGCCATGCGCGACATCGGCTTCATCGTGCTGGAAGACGTGAACTGGTCGGTGGCGCCGGGGGAATTCTGGGCCGTCGCCGGGCAGCAACATTCCGGCAAGAGCGATTTCCTGTTGTTGAGCGCCGGATTGTTGGCGCCGGTGCAGGGCGACTGCAAGCTGTTCGGGACGGAAATGCGCTGGTTCGACGAAACGAAACTGACGGAGCGGTTGCGGGTGGGATTTGTGTTTGAAGGCGGGCAGTTGTTCAATCAGTTGACGATCCGGGAGAACGTGGCGCTGCCGCTGCAATACCATCGTGATTCGCCGCCGGATGAGGCGGCACGCGAGGTGGCGGCGCTGCTGGCGCTGCTGGAATTGACGCCGCTGGCCGAGGTCACCCCGGCCAAGGTGAGCGGCAACTGGCGCCAGCGCGCGGCGCTGGCGCGGGCACTGATGCTTCGACCGGAAGTGCTGTTGCTGGACAATCCGCTGGCCGGTCTCGGCGCGCGGCACCGGCAATGGTGGCTGCGGTTCCTTGACCAATTGTGGCGCGGACACGATTGGTGCGGCGGACGGCCGCTGACGGTGGTCACGACGACGGACGATTTGCGTCCCTGGCGGAACGCGAGCCGGAAATTTGCGGTGCTGCGCGATAAAAAATTCTTTCCCTTGGGCGGCTGGGACGAGGTGGAATCCGCAAACGACCCGGTGGTGAAAGAATTGCTGGCGGCACCGGCTGAATTGATCTCTTAATCTTAATCGGTCGTCATAATCCCAATCCGTCGGAGATGAGGATTAAGATTATGATTAAGAAAAAACAAACAGCGCGCGGTTGAAATGGAAATAATCTGGCGCAACCAACTTTAAAACCATGGCCTTGCAAGACCTGACCCCGCAACTGCGCACGCGCCTGAGCCGTATGGAACGCGCCGTGGGTTGGTTTGTTTTTCTGGCGGCGGCGCTGCTGCTGTTCGGCTTCGTTTATTACCTCTACCACACGGCGGAGCGGAAGGGCTGGTTCGTCATCAAGGCGAAGTTTCACACCTACATTCAAAGTTCGGCCGGTTTGGCGGTGGGCGACCCGGTTTACATGATGGGTTTTCCGGTCGGGCAGATCGACAGCGTCCGCCCGATGCAGCCGCGCGACCCGCACAACGTCGAAGTGGTGTTTGAAATCCGCGACCCCTTTTTCCGCTACATCTGGACCGGCGGGTCGTACGTGAAAATCAACGCCGCCGGATTTCTCAATCAGCGGCAATTGGAAGTCACCCGCGCGACGAACGGATATGCTGTCGTCGTCACGCAGCCGGTCTCGGTGAAGACCCTTGACGAATTGAAAGAGCTGGTGATGGAAGAGCCCGGCAAATGGCAGCTCTCACAGGATGTTCTCGATGCCGGTTCCAATCTGGTCTTTGGCGCCTTTACGATGCTGGATGCAACCAATCTGGAGCGTATCGCGGAATTGAAGCCTGAATCTGATTCGCTTTACGTTTACGACAACACCGTCAATCGCAATCGCATTATGGCGTCGTGGGATGGCCGGGTGCGTCATTACAAAATTTTCAAGCCGGGTGATGACACCGCGTGGCTGCGCGCCGTGGAAACACCGCCGGTCTCCGACCAGTTGCAGGCGATGGTCCTGCAGGTGCAGCAGGCCTTGCCGAATGTGCTGGCGCTGACGAACAAACTCGCCGCGGTGCTGGACAACGCGGCCAGCGCGACGTTGAACCTGAACACGACCATCATCGAGACGCAGCCGGTGATCACAAATCTCGCCATCGCCAGTGCACAACTGCGCGCGCCGGGCGGCCCGCTGGTTTGGGCGCTGGGCACCAATGGAAATGAGCAGTTGCAGGGCGCCCTGACCAACGCCAACACACTGCTCGCCAACACCGATACCCATCTGACGACGATTCTCCTGCAACTGGCCGGCATCACCAGCAACCTCAACGCGCAGGTCCAGGCCAACACGAACATGCTGGGGGTCATTTCCAAAACGGTTGGAGATGCCGACGATTTTGTCCAGGGATTGAAGCATCACTGGCTGCTGCGCTCCGCGTTCAAAAAGGAAAACCAGGCAAACACCAATGCGCCGCCTGCGGAGATGTCTGCACCGCGAAAGCGGTAGGAATGCCGGGCCCGGAATGATGCTGTAGGACAGGCGTCGCGCCTGTCTCCATCTTTCAGCAAACCCGCCACCGGCCAGTACGCGGCGGGCCCGTGGTTCACAATACGGCTCAAGCGGGAGTTTTTTAAATTTGAGACAGGCGAGACGCCTGTCCTACGTATCGGTCCGTTAAGCCGGTTGCCCCAAAAAACGGCGCAGACGGTTGAGCATCGTCGAGGCGAAGCGTTCGTAGGGCATGAGCACGCGGCCATGGATTTTGATTTCGTCAATAGCCGCCAGTGTCATGGAAAAGTCCAGGTCGTGAAAGGCGCGGCCGTGTTTGACCCGGCGCAGCCAGCGGCCCAGGTCGACGATTTCCTCGATCTCCTCCTTGGGGCCGGGATGAAACGACACCCGCCATTCGTCCCGGCGCAAAAAGCCGTCGGCTTCGCCCTTGTTTTCAAACCACGGGTCGGACAACAGGACGCAAATGGATTTCCCGGCGTTTTCCCCAAGCCGGTAAAGCACGATGCGCTTGTCCGCCTCGCAAAAGTGGTCGAACGCGATGTCCAGCGCGTCCTCGGGCGGCGGCGTGAATTTGGTCTGAAAGCCGAGGTGCAAACCGTCCTTGCCGCCGCGCGCTTTTTCAAAGCATAGATTTTCCTCGAAAATCCAGCGCAGGTCGGTGGCGAAACCGCGCGCGGTGAGCAGTTGTTTCCAGGCGTCCAGCGCCTCGGTCAGGGCCGGGCGATTAAATGGCGTCGGTGAACTCATGGCGGGGACAGTCTATCACTGATTTTGGCGAAACCAACTCACAAATTGCGGAATGCCTTCCTCGATTTTGACATGCGGCTGGTAGCCCAGCAACGCCCGGGCCTTGGCCAGGTCCGCATATGTGCGGGGCACGTCGCCGGGTTGCAGGGGGAGGCTGATAGCCCAGCAACGCCCGCGCCTTGGCAATATCCGCAAACGTGCGGGGTACGTCACCTGGTTGCGCGGGCTGCGGTCAAGCATGGCCTTTTTGCCGAACGCGGTTTCCAGCAGCTCGATGAGGCGGCTCAATTTGACGGTTTGCGAGCCGCCGAGATTGAAGATTTCATAGGCGAATTTCTTCTGCGTGCAGGCGAAGACGCCGTCCACGATGTCGCTGATGTACGTGTAATCGCGTTCCGTGGAGCCGTCGCCAAAAACCGGGATGGGTTTGCCTTCATGGATGAGCTTGGCGAATTTGTGGATCGCAAGGTCCGGCCGCTGGCGCGGGCCGTAAACCGTGAAGAACCGGAGCATCACCACGTCCATGCCATAAACGTAATGGTACACGTGGCCGAGGGCTTCGCAGGCCAGCTTGCTGGCGGCGTACGGCGAGATGACCGAGAACACCGGGTCGCTTTCCGAGAAAGGCACCTTGGTGTTCACGCCGTAAACCGAGGAAGACGAGGCCAGCAGGGCCTTTTTTACGCCATGCCGCCTTGCCGCTTCCAGCACATTGACCGTGCCCTCGACATTGACCTGCTGGAAAAATTCCGGTTCATCCAGGCTGGGCCGGACGCCGGCGCGGGCCGCGAGATGGATGACCTGATCGAACCGGACCTGCGCGAATAAATTTTCCAGGGCCTTCACGTCGGACAAGTTCTTGGAAACGAAGGTGAATGGTTTGCCGAGGGCCGAGATTTCCTTGAGATTTTTTTCCTTGACCGCCGGGCTGTAAAACGAATTCAGGTCATCCAGGGCCCAGACGGCGTGGCCATCGCGCAGCAGCCGTTCGCAAACGTGCGAGCCGATGAAGCCCGCGCCGCCGGTGACCAGAAAATTCATGGCCGAACGCTAACAACGGAAGGGCGGGCTGTCGAGTGCGGGCAAACGAAAACACCGAGGCGACTGAAGGGTTAAAATTCTGCATTTTACAAGATGACATTTTGTGTTCGAACTTCCTGAACCGTGGCGGTCAGGAAGTTTCCTCCCTCTCCTCCGCGGAGCGGAGGAGAGGGCCGGGGAGAGGCGGTGCTTTTGATTTTGTCGCTCCAAAATATATCATTTACGCTGGACCCATGAATCTCACCGGCAATGCCCGCCGCCTGCGCCACGAACAAACGGATGAGGAAAAGGAATTGTGGCGCGCCTTGCGGGCCGGTCGTTTTGCGGGATTCAAATTCCGCCGGCAGCATCCGTTGGGAGAGTACATTCTCGATTTCTATTGTCCGGCTGCAAAGTTATCAATTGAGTTGGATGGGTTCCAACATGGGCTGCCGGAGCAACGCCGGCGTGATGAGCAGCGTGAAAAATTCCTGGTGTCGAAAGGCATTGAAGAATTGCGCTTTTGGAACCATCAGTGGCGGGCGAACCGCGAAGTCATCCTTTTGGAAATCTGGAATGCCTTGCATCGGAGGACTGGCTGTGTGGTCGTGATGCGAAAAGTGCAAAACCACCGTTTTGCCCCGCCGAAGGTCAGCAATCTGATTCAGCCTCCACCGAAGCCGATTTAAAACGCGCCATCTCTCCTCCGGCCCTCTCCCCCAACTCCGTTGGCGGAGAGGGAGTCGAATTGCTGACGATTTCACGATCCTTGCGAAATTTTATTTCTTACTGGTAACATTTGTTTACGCCCCGTTCAACACATCAATCAATTGCCGCAGACGGCCGTAATCGCGGCGGTTGAACCCGAACGCGATGCGCACCACGCCCAGATGGTCCTGATCCTCGATTTCTTCCGGTGTCGGCTTGATGGGCATGATGGGCGCACCATTGATGATGTCAGCAAAGTTCTTGTTCAAGGAGGCGATCGTGGTGGCCGACGGCGCGGTTTTGAGCCGGATGACGAGCAAATCCTTTACGAATCGGCTCGAATGAAAATTCCGGTAAAAGCGCGTGATGATTTTCACGGCGGCATCCGCGTTGTCGGTGATTTGGTAAAGGTTCAGGTCTTCGGCTGAAATCAGTTTGTCGCGCAACAAATGTTCGCGGACGTTCCGGTCCCACGTCTTCCAGTAGGTGCCGCCGGGGCGGTCCATGAGCACCAGCGGCATGAGCTGGCTTTTGCCGGTTTGCATGAGCGTGAGCACCTCGTAACCCTCGTCGAGCGTGCCGAAGCCGCCGGGAAACAGCACGATGGCGTCCGAGTGCCGGATGAAAATCAATTTCCGCGTGAAAAAGTATTTGAAGGTGATGAGTTTTTTGTCCTCGGCGATGACGGGATTGGCGGATTGTTCCCACGGCAGGCGGATGTTGACGCCGAAACTGTTTTCCGGCCCGGCGCCTTCGTGTCCCGCTTGCATGATGCCGGGGCCGGCGCCAGTGATGACCATGAACCCGGCCTTCACAATTTTGCGCCCGAACTCAACCGCCTGTTGATATTCCAATTCGCTCGGCCTGGTCCGTGCCGAGCCAAAAATCGTGACCTTGCGAATGTGCGCATACGGCGCGAACAGCCGGAACGAGTAACGCAATTCCCGCAAGGCCGTCCGGATCACGCGCACGTCGCCGGTGTTCTTCACGTCGGTCAACAGTTTCAGCGCATTTTCGAGGATATCGGCGACTTCATCCTGGTTGTAGCCGCCGCCCTTGAAAGCGATGAGTTCCCGGATGCGTTTCTGCAGTTCCACCTCGGCGGGTTTGACCGCCTTTGGTTCTTTGTTCATGCGGGCAGAATAATTTTCTGGCGGACAAAAGCAAGGTGTCGCGCGAAGGCCGCGAAGGTGATTTCACCCTTGCCTTCTTCGCGCCCTTCGCGCGACGTTTTGCGCATTGACAATCGGTGCGAACAAACTATAGTGCGCTCCCATTTTGCATCCTGCAGAGAAAGGAAGTGAGTTGCGTTGACCGAAATTAAATTAAAAAAAGGCGAGTCAGTGGATCGGGCGTTGCGCCGGCTGAAGAAAAAAGTGGACCGGGAAGGCACTTTGAAGGTCGTGCGCAATCACCGGCATTTCGAAAAGCCGAGTGAAAAGCGCCGCCGCAAGGAAAAGGCCGCGCGGTTTTCCGCGATGCTCACCGCGCGTTACGCGGACCTGTAACCGGTAATTTGCGATTTCCCAAGCCGGGCGCGTCCCTTTAGGATGCGCCCGGCATTTTTATGTATTCATTTTCCACCTGCTGGAATTCCCACCGTCACACCGACGGCCGCGCCATGTTGCGCGAAATCCGCGAGCTGGGCTTTGAATACGCCGAGCTCAGCCACGGGGTCTCCATCAGCCTCATGCCGGGCATCCTGGCCGCGGTGGGCGCCGGCGAAATCAAAATTTCCAGCCTCCACAATTTCTGTCCGCTGCCGATGGGCGTGACTCATGCCGCGCCGAACCTGTACGAGTTTTCCGCCGAAAAGGACTACGAACGCGACCTGGCCATTCGTCATACGCTCAAGACGTTTGATTTCGCCGAACGCGTCCAGGCGCCGGCCGTCGTCCTGCACCTTGGCAGCATGGAACTGAAGGATTATACCGGCCGGTTGTGCGACCTGCTCGAACGCGACGGGAAACCGACGCCCCAGTTTGAAAAACTCCGCGCCGAAGCCCTGGCCAAACGCGAGATTGCCAAGGGAAAATTTGTGGCACACATGTACGAAACGCTCCGCAAACTTCTGCCCGAAGCCGAAAAGCGCGGCCTGAAACTCGGCTGCGAAAACCGCCAGGCGCTGGAGGAAATTCCGCTCGAAAGCGATTTCGTGTCATTCTTCAGCGAATTTCCCAGTCCGAACGTGGCCTACTGGCACGACGTCGGCCACGCGCAGATCAAGGAAAACCTTGGTCTCATCCGGCACGTGGCAACATCTGGAATCGCTCGCGGCGCGCCTGGTTGGCTTTCACGTCCATGACGTGCAATTTCCCGACCGCGACCACTCCGCGCCCGGCACCGGCATGATTGATTATGCCGCACTCAAGCCGTTCGTAAAACCGGGGCACATCCGGGTATTTGAACTCAACCCGGCACTGCCGGTCGAAGCCGTCAAATCCGGCATCGCGCACGTCAAAGCCATTTGGGGAAACGACTAATCGTAGCCGCCGACGTGAGTCGGCTCAAATTTCGCTGCAAATCAAATGTCAGAGCAGACTGACGTCTGCTGCTACCATAACTGGACTCGCCATTTGCGCGTAAATCGTAAATCGTAAATCGTAAATGACATCCGCCCTGCCACGCGAGACTGCCACTGAAATTGTCCGCCGCCTGCAAACGGCCGGCTTCGCCGCGTTCTGGGTCGGCGGTTGCGTGCGTGATGTTCTGCTCGGCCGCGAACCGCAGGATTACGACATCGCCACGGACGCGCGCCCGGAACAAATTGAAAAACTGTTCAAGCGCACCCGCGCTGTCGGACGGAAATTCGGGGTGATGATTGTCGTCGAGGGCAAACAGCAATTTCAGGTCGCCACCTTTCGTGCCGAGACGGATTACCAGGATGGCCGGCGGCCCGGGAAGGTCGTTTTCAGCAGTGCCGAAGCGGATGCGCAGCGGCGCGATTTCACGGTCAATGGGCTTTTTTTCGATCCGATTGCCGAAAAGCTTCACGACTGGGTCGGTGGCGAACAGGATTTGCGCGCGAAAATCATCCGCACCATCGGCCTGCCGGAGGAGCGGTTTGCGGAGGACCATTTACGCCTGTTGCGCGCGATCCGGTTTGCCACGCAACTGGGTTTTGAAATCGAACCGCAAACGTTTGCCGCCGTCAAAAAACTGGCGCCGAAGATCGAACTCATCAGTGCGGAACGGGTTCGCGATGAACTGATCAAGCTGTTCGCGCCGCCACCGGGAGCGCCGGCATCTTGCCGGCGAGTTTCGGAGTTCGCGAATTTGCAAAACGCCGGCAGGATGCCGGGGCTCCCGGCACCAGCCGCGCGCGGGCTGGTATTGCTGCGTGACAGCCGGTTGTTGCCCGGCATTTTGCCCGAATTGATTGCCACGCTCCTGTGCCAGCAATCGCCGGATTATCACCCGGAAGGCACCGTGTTTGAGCACATCCGATTGATGCTCGAAAAACTGCCGCCGGATTCGCCCCCTTCATTGCCGTGGGCGGTGATTTTGCATGACATTGCCAAGCCGGCCACGGCCGAGCGCGACCCCGCGACCGGCGCAATTCATTTTTACGGCCATGAAAAAGTCGGCGCGGCGATGGCGGAACGGATTTTGCAGCGATTGCGGTTTCCGAAAAAACAAATCGAGGAAATCGTGGCGTGTGTGCGGCAACACATGCAATTCAAGGACGTGAAACAGATGCGGAAGGCGACGTTGCGGCGGTTGTTGCTGCGCGACACCTTTCCGCTGGAACTCGAATTGCACCGGCTCGATTGCCTCGGCTCGCATGGTAATCTGGACCATTACGAATTTCTGCTGGCGCAGGCGGAGGAATTGAAGAAGAAACCAACGATCCGTCCGCCGCTGCTTACGGGTGCGGATTTAATCAAACTGGGCCTGAAACCCGGTCCGGCGTTGGGCGCGTTGCTGGACGAAATCCGCGAGAAACAATTACAGGACGAATTGAAAACCCCGCGCCAGGCGAGAGCGTGGGTAAAGGGCAAACTGGCGTAGCGGCTTTCGGCAGAAAGCCGCATTTAAAAAAGAATTGGCGGCGCTCTTTCGAGTCGCCGCTACAAAAGCCACATGGCTGAGGAACCGATTGAACTGCCGATTGACGGAGTGCTGGATTTGCACACGTTCAAGCCGGGCGAGGTGAAGGACCTGGTGCCGGACTATCTGGCGGCGTGTCAGGCTCGCGGCATCCTGCAGGTGCGCATCATCCACGGCAAAGGCATCGGCAATCTGCGCCGGACCGTGCACGCGATTCTCTCGAAACATCCGGAAGTTGTTTCCTTCACGCTGGATCATCCGCAATTTGGCGGCTGGGGCGCGACGCTGGTGCGATTGCGTCCAGTGGAACAAGGCGGGTGACGCTATTTGTAGCGGCGCTCCGCGGGCATTGCGGTGGTCGCAGACCGCCGCTACAAAAACTCATTTCAGCGGCTCCAGGGAAACCTTGCGGATTTCGATGTCGCCGCCTTCGCTTTGGATGCCGATGAAGCCCGACGAAATGGTGCAGTCGGTGATTTCGTTCATGAACTTGCCGTTGATGATGGCTTTGACATCGTTGCCGGCGCAAACCGTCACGTTGGTGTCCCATTCGCCGACGGGTTTCTCAGCCGATGGGCCGCGCATCGGAACCGGCGAGTTGGCGTCCAGGCCTTTATGTTCCTTGCATTCGGCTCCCATCATTACGAACAAATCACCCTGTCGGCCGGATTTGCCCTGATTCTGGATGCACATCGGCCAGACCTTGTCGGGCGGTTGGATATGCACGAGCACGCCGGTGTTGTCGGCCTTGGGCGCGATTTTCACGAAGCGCCACTCGACGGTAACAACGTAATTGTTGTAAGCTTGCTTCGTCCGCAAATAGCCAATTGGCTTACCGGTACAATGAATGACGCCGTTGGTGACGCACCAGGTCTGGCCTGGGTCGGCGCTGTCTTTCATGCAAAACGTCCAGCCGGAAAAATCCTTGCCGTTGAACAATGCGATATGATTTGCCGGCACAATGACGTTTTGGGCTGTGGCAATTCCCAGCAGCGCGAGCGCGAAGAAGAAAGAGACAGTGGCCGTTTTCACGTGCGCAATAAATGAGCCGATTTGAACACAAGTCAAGCGCGGGGCGGTTTTGCCCTTTGTGAGGGTCAAACGGCTGTCAATTCCCGGACGAATTCCTCCGGTGACCTTGGCGACAATACCGCCGTGCGGTCGGCGTAGGCAAGCACCACGGTCTGGTGCGGGTCGGTCACAAACGCGCGGTAGGAACCCAAAACTTTGTTGCGATAAAAGCCGGAGAACGAGAACAGCCCACCGTTGCCGCAAGTACGGATGCTGGCACGCATGACATCGGGTTCAAAACGTGCCGACTTCAATCCGGCGCGCGGCAGTCGCGTGGCCCAAAACAACCGATGCACCAAAATGGCGTCCGGCGCGATGGTGTAACCGCGAATGGTGAAACAGGCGCAACCGAGCAGAATGATCGGCCCGGGCAAAAGGGAAATCCAGAGCAGGGCCGGCGGCAGGTGTTGCCGTGCCAAGTATGCGCCCAGACCACAAACTCCGAGCAACAGCACCGTCGCCAGGACGGAAACGGTCTTCAAGGTTGAACTCCAGGGCGCGCGGTAGTGTTTCATGATTGGGATGCCGGGCTTTGCGTCCCGTTCTTCTGAAAAAACAGGATGTAAGCGATGGGCAAAATGCCGACGGTGTTGAAGATGGCGAGGCAGATGAACCACGCCAATTGGTCGTGGCGTGCGCTTTTCCACAGGGCAATCAATTTCCAGACGCCGTCCCAGATGGCCAGGAGGATGATGACGATGACAAACGCGACGAGCAGTGGGCCTTTCATATTCATTCGTTGGTTGATATTAGGGTTGATCGAATCATTTGATGAAATAACCGGCAGATTTCCACTGTCCATCTTTTTCCAGCACGAACGTGACGGTTTCAATTGTGGTTTTTTTATTGGCGAATGAAGTTGTAAATTGCATGACAACGTATTGCCCGTCCGGCGCGCCGGGCAATTCTGTCATCAGTTGTGCGGATTTGACTTCACGCGAAATCAAAGCGCCGAGTGGCTTGCGGAACGTGTTCATGGAATTTTCCCAGGCCGCTTCGGTAACTCCGCCCTGGAAAATAGCCGAAGCTTCACTCCAGCTTTCGGAATAATTGTCACGGTCGATGAGCGCGAGCCATTTTTGCGCGGCTGAAACGGCGGCGTCTTCCAATTGGACGGTCACGTCGGGCGGAGTATTTGTAATCCAGCTTGCTTTGCTTTCTTCCAGCGCTTCAGCCTGGGTGCCGAAATAGAGGCTGGCAAAGGCATGGCTGTCGGTGCCATACATATCAATGTGCGGCAGACCGGGGTGCCAGAAGGAGTCGCTGGGAGGCATGGCGGAATGAATCAATTCAAAATCACCGCGGCCTTTGGAAACTTGCTTCTCTTGTTTTGGGTCTGTTGGAGTAGGGCCGCTGTTCCCGGTGGTGATGTAAAGGGCAAGCAATGCGTTGTCATGGCTGACGAGATTGTAATGGCCTTTGACGACCATCTGGTCGGCGGTGCGCTCAACCGACGTGATTTCAATCGAATCGCCCTGGGGGAACCAGGCCTGGCCGATGTGAAAGTCTTGGTCTGCTTCTCCGTTCTCTCGCAGCACAAAATACCACGGCCTCGAATGGAAGAGAATGTAGTCGCCATTTTTCCATTCCACGAACAGGTAATTGGTTCTGTCAAAGTTCCGGATTTCGTAGCGGGCAGCCGTTTTTTCGCCTTGGTTGATGAAAATGCCCCTGGTCCAGACCAGCCAGGGATAACTCGTCCTGCCGCCGGGATACACGGTGAACTTTTGGAATACTTGTAAATCACCCTTCCACGTTTGCGCCCCGGGTTTGAATTCTTCCGGCGTTGAGACGAAATCGGCGCTGGCCCACTGGCCGATTACCTGCGGGTCATCCACAAACGGCCGATCGACGTTATCCACATTCCGGGCGCACAGGACCAGCGACGCCGTGGTAAAGCTGATGGCGCCCAGCGTCAGGATACCGCACGTCAAGGCCGGCAAAATGGTTCTCGTCCAGCGGGTTTGAGTTGACGTATCCGCGCCAGTGAATGGCTGGCTTACCCGGCGCCAGATACGGCGGACAATCAGGAAATCGACCGCGGCACAGGTTACAATCAGGAGCAATGCCCAGAGGGCCAATTCCCAAAGGTTGACAAACAGGGAACCGTTGAGCCCTCTCCAGTTTGCGGTGGTTTTTGCGAGGACCAACCAGAAGATGCCGATCAACACATCCAATCCGAGCAAGGAAAAGAGCAGTCCATCGAACACCGCCACTTCCAATCCGCGAAGCCCTCCCTCCGACCGGCGGATTTGCGCGACGGCGAGCCAGCCAAGAATGGTTGTGATCAACGGCGCGGCCAGCCCCAACAAGAGCAGCACCCTTGGCAAACTGCCATAGCCTTGCGGAAACGGATCCTGGCCGAAGGTGATGGAAAGAAAGGCCGCCGGGAAAAAAGGTATCCATGCCGCGCCGATGGCGGACGAAAGTGAAAAGCGCGGAAATCCCATGACTCCGGCACGGGCATCCATGGGTTTTGGGTGAGAACCATTCGCCGTGAACGCTTCGCGTACTTCGCGGCGATTCAACGCCACCAGCGTCCAGATCCCAATCGGCAGACCGATGATATTGGCCGGCGCGACAATCATGGCAAGGATGCCACCGGCGATGCCCGAGTTCCATCGCTCCAACCGCATTATTTTCAAAGCGCCGTAAATGATGAAACCGCTGAGAGCCATCGCCAGGAGACAAACCAATAAAAGCGCAACGGGCGTGTATACCATCGGGGCCGGCGCCATCGAGCCGGCATGTTTCAGGTAGGAAACAATGAGGAACAGCGTGAAGACCACCCAGTTGAGTGCGCCGGTAACCACCAATCCAATGGCCGGGCCTTTGACCTGAGCGCGCGCATAATCCATTTTTGCAGAGTCCGGCGTTGTTTTCGAACCCGTCGGCGGCCGAATTGCCGAGAAGGCTGCCCGCACCTCGGGGCGGAACAGTTCCACGCACGCCCAGATTCCAAATGGCAGACCGAGAATCGCACCGGGACCGGCAACCGCCGCAATCACGCTCGCCACCACCGTCACCGTGTACCGGCGCAAGTTCAGCATGTTGATCGCACCGGTCAAAACCACCGCGGTTGGAATCAGAAAACCGACGGCGGTGAAACCAATCACGGCGAAGGCGACCAGGTTGTTATTTTCGCGGGCCACCGCCGGAACGGCAAAGATTAGCACTCCGAAGGCGAAGAGCAGTTGAAACCCGGCAGCAGCAATCAATCCACGGGCTGGAATTTTAAGGCGTTTGCGGGCCGCCTCGATTTGCGCACCCGTTATCTTCGCTCCACTTTCCGATGGAACCGCCGCATCCTGGTTGGCGGAACCGCCACCAGAGGGCGTCGTCACAATCGTTTCCACCGCGGTTTTCACCTGGCTCGCCTGCTGGTAACGGCGCTCCGGCTCCTTTTCCAACGCGTGTAGGACCACTTCGTCCAGGCGCACGTCAATTTGCACTTTCGCCGATGGTGGCTGGAATTTTCCCAACGGCAGTTCGCCGGTGAGCATTTCATAGAACACGACGCCGAGGGAATAAATGTCCGCGCGATGGTCCACGGTCAGCGGTTTCTCAATCTGCTCCGGCGCCATGTAATGCGGTGTGCCCACGGCCTCCCTGGCGCCCGTGAGCGTTTGTTGGCCTGCCTCGTCGCCCATCATCTTGGCGATGCCGAAGTCCGCAATTTTTACCCGGCCCGATTTGTCCAACAGGATGTTCTCAGGCTTGATGTCGCGGTGGACGATGCCTTGTTCGTGGGCGTATTGGAGCGCCTCGCAAATCTTCGGCACAATCGTCAGCGCCTGTTCCGGTTTCATTTTCCTGGTTTGCAGCAACTGTCGCAGGTTCAGGCCGTCCACGAATTCCATCACCAGATAACAATGCCCAGCCACCTCGCCGAAATCATGGACGGTGACGATGTTAGGATGGTTCAACTGTGCCAGGGCCTGGGCTTCGCGCGTGAACCGCTCGGCGAACTTCGCATCCTGTTCCTTGTCCCGCGCCAGGATTTTGAGTGCGACGAAGCGGTTCAAACGCGGTTGTCGTGCCTTGTAAACGACGCCCATGCCACCCCGGCCGAGGCATTCGAGGATTTCCAATTGCGGGAACAGCGCGGCGATTTCGGCGGGTGCGGGTGGTGGCTGAAGCACCTTGGTTCCATGCGGTCCCTCGGTTTGGGTGGCGAATCCGGCCTTCAACATGCATTCGGGGCAAATCCCGCCCAATGTCGTGGGTGGCACCGGTTTCCCGCAATGGGGACAATTGCTCCGGGGTGCTCGGGCGGTTTCGGCGGGTGCTGGGGGTGTTGGCACCGCTGGCGGATGGGGCGGAGGAGTCTGGCGGCGTCGGGACAGGAAGTAAAGAATTGCGCCGATCGTGGCGATTACCAACAGCGGCAGCAGAACAAAAGGGACCACGCTCCAAAAAATCCTCCATGCGCCGAAGAATGCGGCAAACAAAGGTTGTGGCGTCATAATCGTTCTCCTGAATCAAGGGTTTTCACGTTAAGACTGTTCATTCACCACTTACAAAGGAATTGCCCGTCAAAGGTTACAGCGGATGCATCTGAAAATCGAAGTCTGAATGCCGAAAGAAGCCCGAAAAATGGCTGCGATAAGCCACTTTTGCCTTTTATCCACCAGCCAAGGTGCGGAACAGATAGCGCAGTTCGTCCTCGACTTCGTCCGGACCCGACACGGTGTCGGCGATGGTGTCGCGCAGGAGAGCGCGATAACGCTGGCGCAGCCGGTGCACGGCCACTTTCACCGCGCCCTCGCTCATCTCCAATTGCCGGGCCAGTTCGGCGTAGGGTGCGGCGTTACTTTTACCGGCCAACGTGACCCGCAATGTTTCGAACAGCGCCGCTTTGCCCTCCGAACGATATTCCCCGGCCAGGCGTTGGTAAACCTGTTCGAGCAGCGTGATGGCCCAGCGATGTTCAAACGCCTTTTCCGGTGTGTGCTTTTCCACCGGGATTTCGCCCAGCCGCGTCTCGGCGCTTTGCAGGTCGAGGGAAATCACTTTTCCGCCACCGCGTTTCTGGGCACGCGCCTTGTCCCATTCGTCGGCGAGAAAGTGGTTCATGCTGGCCAAGAGGAAGGAACGGAACCGGCCTTTCTCAGGCGCAACCGTGGCCACGGCGTTACGTTCCAGCAACCGGGCGAAAAATTCCTGCGTAAGGTCCTGGGCGTCTTCGGGCGAATAACCGCGCCGCCGCACGTAGGCGTAGAGCGGATGCCAGTAAGCCTGGCAAAGATTTTCGAGCGCGGCCCGGGCGCGGGTCGTGTCACTGCGTCCCGCCGTCAGCACCACGGACCAGTGTGTGGTGACAAATACCGACCGCGGCGGCGGTGGATTTCCGGGAGAAGTGGTTCCTGACGGGGTCGCTGGGGTTGAAGGGCTCACCGGTCGAGCGAGCCTAATGCGAACCGGCCAAAGCGCAAGCCTGCTCAACCTTGAATTTTTTTGCGTGCGAACTCAAAAACCGCCGCAGGGGAGAGCGCGTTCAGACATTCGTTTGGCTTCACGTAAGTGCAATGCGATTTCAGAC
>CAWACS010000024.1:0-49668 GCA_963780535.1 uncultured Verrucomicrobiae bacterium | reverse complement strand
GTCGGAGGAGGGCAGTGAGCGGGAAGGGGAACTCAAACAAAAAATCCGCAGTAACTCGGCGGAAGCCGAACGCCGGAGGGATGCCGACCTGGCCAGTGCGGTTGCGGCTTTTGAAGGCTTTCAGAAACAATGGGCGAAGAGCAATGCAGCCTTCGCCCGTTTGGAAAAGAGCGCCCGCCGGGTGTTTCGCGGCTACGGCAAATTCCGAAGGTTGCTCCATCGCCGTCAGCCGCAGCCGGACGCCGACATTTCGCAGGACGCAAACCGGTCATTCGAGGAATTTCAACGTCTGGAATCCCAGGCCCGTGAAGAGTTGGACCGGTTCCGAAAACATTTGCTCCCGCAGATGTTCCGGTTCCTTCCCGTTTCGCTGGTGGTTTTGTTGCTGTTGGGCGCGGTCACGGCCGTTCCCGTGCTTCAGCATTTCGGGCGGAATACGGTTTCGTGGTCGGAGACCGGCCCGGCCGGGTTCGGGCTGCTGGTGATTTTGGTCTTTTACTTTCAAGGCCGCCGCGTCGCCGCGCCCGCCGCCGTCGTCATTGCCGGGCAACTGGGCCTGGCGCGCCGGTTGCTCGATGATTCCGGGCAAAAAAGCGCCGAGCATTATCAGCGCGAGCAGAACCGGGTTTACGCCGAATTTGATGCCGCGATCCGCAATTTGAATCTGGAGTGGAAACGGACGGTGAAACAAATCGTCAATGTCCGCGGCGAGCGGCCAATGGAGGTGGATCAAAAGGCGCTGCGGGCCGGGCAAAAGAACGAGCAGTATCTCCGTGCCGGAATTGAGCGGATGGAACGCCGGCACCGGGAGGCCATGGCCGGTCTGCAGGCGGAAGCCGGAGAACAGGCGAGCCGGCTGACTGACGTTCACGCCCGGAAAGCGGCCGATCTGCAAAGCCAGCATCAGGCTTGGTGGCAGGCGCTGGCGTCGGAATGGAAAAACAAAATCACGCCGCTGTATGCGGCCCTCCAGGAAGCCCAAGCCGCCGCGGAACAACTTTTCCCCGAATGGGAGGCGCCGTTTTGGAAGCAATGGACGCCGCCGGCCGAATTCAAAAACGCCGCCCGGTTTGGCCGCCTGGAAGTGGCCCTGGAAACCTTTGCCGAAAAGCTGCCGAAAGATCCACGCCTGTCGCTGCCCGGGCCGGCTGACTTCGCCGTTCCCCTGACCCTGGTTTGTCCGCATCAGGGCTCGATCCTTTTTGAAACCGGAAAAACCGGCGGCGGCGAGGCTGTGGCCGCCATCAACAACATCATTTTCCGTCTGCTGTCCACCACGCCGCCGGGCAAGGTGACCTTCACCATTTTCGACCCGGTCGGTCTGGGTCAGAGTTTTGCCGCCCTGATGCATCTGGCCGATTACGAGGAAAGTTACATCAACAGCCGGATCTGGACGCAGGCCGCGCAGTTCGAGGAAAAGCTCGCGGAACTGAACGAGCACATGGAAAAGGTCATCCAGATGTACCTGCGCAATGAGTATGCGACCATCTCCGAATACAATGCCGAGGCCGGCGCCGTTGCTGAAAAATATCATTTTCTCGTCATTGCCTCGTTTCCGGTGAACTTCAGCGACACCGCCGCGCGGCGGCTCCGAAACATTGCCGCCAGCGGCGCGCGCTGCGGCGTTTACACGCTGATTCAGTGGGACCAGCGGCAGGCCCCGCCGCTGGAATTTGTTCCCGACGAGCTTCGGAAAAACAGCGTCTGCCTGACGCACACGGAAAAGGGATTTCGATTGTCCGCCTGGCGCGCGCCGGGGGCAAAATTGTTTCTGAACCCACCGCCACCGCCGGAAACCGCCACGCATTTTCTCCATCAGCTGGGACAGAGCGGCAAGGATTCCAGCCGGGTCGAGGTGCCTTTTCGGCAGGTTGCGCCGGCGGATGCCGATTTTTGGCGGGAAGACACCGCCGATGAACTCCGCGTGCCCATTGGCCGCTCCGGGGCCACCAAACTGCAATACCTTGCCATTGGCAAGGCGACGCGCCAGCACGGCTTGATTGCCGGCAAGACGGGTTCAGGCAAGTCCACCCTGTTTCACGTCATCATCACCAACCTGGCCTTGTGGTGCAGCCCCGAGCAGGTTGAGTTTTATCTGGTGGACTTCAAAAAAGGCGTGGAATTCAAATGTTATGCCACCCGCCGGTTGCCGCACGCCCGGGTCGTTGCCATCGAGAGCGACCGTGCCTTTGGCCTGAGTGTGCTCGAACGGGTGGATGCGGAGCTGCGTCGCCGCGGTGATTTATTCCGCAAACTCGGCGTCCAGGATCTCGCCGGTTACAAACGGGCGGGCGGGACCGAACCCATGCCCCGGTCCCTGTTGATGATTGACGAGTTTCAGGAGTTTTTTGTGGAGGAAGACCGGGTTTCCCAGGGAGCAGCCGTTTTGCTGGATCGCATCATCCGCCAGGGCCGCGCGTTTGGCATTCACGTGTTGCTCGGTTCCCAGACCTTGGGCGGCGCCTATACCCTGGCGCGCGCCACCATCGGCCAGATGGTCATCCGCATCGCGCTTCAGTGCAACGAAGCCGATGCCTACCTGATCATGGATCAGGATAATCCCGCGCCCCGCCTGCTTTCGCGCCCCGGGGAAGGTATTTACAATGACACGGCCGGCTCGATTGAAGGCAACAGCCCCTTCCAGACCGTATGGCTGCCCGATCATGAGCGCGACGGTTATCTGGCAAAAATCCGCGAACGTGCCGACAAAGGCCGGTATCCAGGGCCAATTGTTTTTGAGGGGAACGCCCCGGCGGATGTGTCGGAAAACCTGCTGTTGAGCGCGGCGCTGGCATCTCCGGCGGTCAAACCGGAGGCTCAGGTGCGTGTCTGGCTCGGCGCACCCAATTCCATCAAGGGCCCGACCGAGGCCGTTTTCCAGAGACAGAGCGGCAGCAACCTGCTCATCGTGGGACAGAGTGATGAGCGCACGCTGACACTGCTGTCGGTGGCCCTCATTTCGCTCGCGGCGCAATATCCAAGGGGAGGCGCGCGCTTCATCGTGATCGACAGCACCCCGCCCGGTTTGCCGCAGCACGAATTTTTGCAACAGGTTCTCCGGGCCGTGCCGCAGGAGGTACGGCGGATCGGCAACGGCAATCTTGACGAGACCATGAGCCGTCTGGCGGATGAACTGAAACAGCGCGCGGGCGAGGAACCGGCAAAAACACCGGAAACCTTCATTCTGGTTCAAGGGTTGCAGAATTTTAAAAAGCTCCGGCAGGAAGACGAATTCAGCTTTTCGTCCGCGGATGCCGCGGCCGCCGCCAATCCCGCTGCCGTGCTGCTTAATCTCATCAGCGAAGGGCCGGCCCGCGGTTTTCATGTGATCGCTGCCTGTGATACCTACAACAACATGACCCGTTTTTTGGGGCGAAAGACCTTGAGCGAATTTGAAATGCGCGTGCTCTTCCAGATGAGCGCGAGCGATTCCGCCAGCCTGATTGACACTCCGGACGCCGCCACCCTTGGGTTGCACCGGGCTCTTTTCTACAACGATCGGGAAGGATACCTCGAAACCTTCCGACCCTACGCGCAGCCGGGAAACGAATGGATTGGCGAAGTGGCGCGGAGCCTTGGGCGCTGGCGCGACGCCGCGAATCAGGCAAAGGGCGACTGACGTGATTTCGGGCAGACTTGAATCGCCCACCCAGGATGGGAACTGGTGCGCCCGCCGCGATTCGAACGCGGGACCACCTGCTTAGAAGGCAGGTGCTCTATCCAACTGAGCTACGGGCGCGGCCACGAGGACATTAGTAACTCACACGCGAAGGCGCAAGCGCCGGCTGGATTGTGCACGGGCCATCCGGGAAATCCAGGCCCCGTGCAAACAGGTTGGCCAGCAATAAAACGTCCCGGGTTTCTGTCGGGCCAAAGAAAAGTATGCCAATCTGGTCCGCAATGCTTCATCAGGGAAATATTTTGCCCGATTTCGACATAACGGCAAGCTCATTTGGAGAGGCTTGAAGACGGATGTGTTGAGCATCGCCGCGCAGCGCTTGCCGGACAAAATCAAAGAGGTCAAAGACGAGCAAGCTCTGTTGGGTTCCGGCAGCGATCCTCGCATCACCTTCGAGGCTGCCGCCAAGATTTACTTGGAACGGGTCAAAGCCTCGCCGGATTACAAGCCGAAAACGAAAGCATATCACGAACAGCGTCTTGACGCTCTGTGGAAGTCTTGGCCGAAAGTCAAAAACAAACTTATCAAGGACATCATCAAAGCCGAATGTGTCGAGTGGCGGAGTCGCTTCGCCTCGAAATATAGCCCGACCGGCTTCAATCACACTTTGGGAATTCTCCGGGCCATTTTTGAGATTGGGATTGAAGCCGGGGCGCGTCGGGATAATCCTGCCAAAGCGAAGGAAATGAAGCGGCTCCGGGAAACCTCAAAACGCCTTTATTTGCCCGAACCTGACCAGTTTGAGAAATTTGTGAAGGAGATTGAAAGTGGCGGCAGTGGACATTCCAAGCCGTGTGCGGAATTGGTTCGGTTTCTTGCTTTTGGCGGATTCCGCATCACTGAAGCGAAGCATATCACTTGGGCTGACTGCGACTTCAAGCGCGGAATAATCGCAGTGCATGGGGAGCCTGAAACCGGGTTGAAAGGACGTGGAGCAGGGGAAGCGCGTGAAGTTCCGATGATACCGGATAGCGCGAACGTTTCGACAGACGCTGCTCCGATAGACGCTACTCCGACAGAGGCCACTCCGGACTCAACTCATAAAGCAATCCAGGACTTGAATCAAAAAATGAATGATGAACGGAACAAACTGTTTCCAAATTCCAACCAGTGAGATGCCTCCGCGCTGGAGCCAACGCCGACTGCCCCTTGAGTTTATGGATGGTTTGGATTATACAACGATTATCGAGTTTGCGGAGCCACTCGCCCGTCGGCGTGGTTCAGAATTTGAAATGGTTACTGTCATCGTTGGAGGCTGACTGAATTTGGGTCAGCCCCGCAACCACATCGCCTCTTGTAGGGCGGGCAGTCAAAGAGTCTTGACTGAACCTCACGCGCTGAGTAAATTTACTCACATTATTGAGTAAATTGCGTGACCCGATATACGCTCCATGACGAATTGTTGAAACGCCTGAAGGAAAAGCGCCGTTTCCTTCAAGTATTGGCCGGTCCGCGCCAAGCGGGAAAGACCACTTTGGCGCGGCAGGTCATGGGGGCGTCGAAGCTGTCAGCCCATTACGCCTCCGCCGACGAACCTACCTGAAAAGCGAAAGCGCCCCTCAATTGAGGCTTACCCTTGGCTAGGTCGGCGAAAGCCGATGCGATAATGCCCTTCATCCCATAATGGGTCAGGCAACATTGCCTGTTTTCTCCCTCAATTGAGGATTATTGGCGAGAGCATGACCGCCGGTTTGCGATCAGCTTGATGACCCCCGTAAATATAATCCCAAGGCATGGATTCCGTTCCGCCTCGGGATTCAACGCCACGGCTTGGTTTGAAGCTGTGGCCAAACGAGCAAACGCAATGTGCCGACGACAGAAAAACGCCACGCTCGCGCAGGAAGCTGCCCGAAGATTGTTTCATTTTGAAACAACCGCCGCCGATTTTTCCGTTACAAAGGCGCGATGAACGAAACTAGACGACAGAATGAAGTCCTTGCCGACCTGCATTTCTTGCAAGCCTCGCAACTCCATTGTCGCTGTTTTTAGTATGAACAGACCGGGATGAACATGTTTTTGTCAGCGGAATGGCATGGAGGAAGGCTACAGCGCCAGAACTCGGCTTAACACGCGCCTACTAGGCACCTACTACCCCACTTACTCGCTAACGGTGGGGTGGTGCTGGCTGATAAAATAGCCGGTTGGAAAATGAAGATGACGTTGAACATCGTGGGGCGACAGGTCAAGAGGGTTCGCAACCAGCTCGGCTGGTCACAGGCGCGGCTGGCCGCCCGCTTGCAGCGATCCGGCTGGGACATCTCCCGTAGCGGCGTTTCCAAGATCGAAGACTGCGCGGTTTATGTCCACGATTTCCAAGTCACCTGGCTGGCCGCCGTTCTGGGCGTGTTCAGGGACGATTTGTATCCCAAGCTCGATTCAGCCAAGCCGATTGGTGACTCAATTCTTCAGCACATCCACAATCCCAAACGCGGCCTGGTGCCGCAGCCAGCTTCTTTGACTCATTTGTCGTAACTGTAACACCCCGTTGAAAGGAGACGTATGGAAACCATCCCCAAAACCGAAAATCAAACCGCCACCACGCCCACCGAGCGGCTGGCTTATCAATCCAGGAATCCGCCGACATGCTGGGCGTGAATTATTTTAGCGTTTACCGGCTCATCCAGCGTGGTAAACTCAAAGTGTGCCGGGCCTTGCGCGGTAAGCTGCTGGTCCCGCGCGCCGAATTGCTGAAACTCCTGAAAGCAAATTGAGGCTATGACGCCTAAACCGAGACCAGATGATATTTTGTCGAACAGTTGTCGCGTGGCGCTCTGTCAATCTTTTTGGTCCCCAAATATCCATCGGCGCGAGCGCGGGACAAACCGAGCCTCGATGGTCTGGGCACGTTGCGCGGATTCCATGTGCAATTGCGCACGCCAAGCCCCTTCGGCGACCAACAGCAGCGCGTCCACGTGCAGATGGACGCGGATTTCGTGCCTCGCCAATTGATCCGCGCGCCTGCGGGTGTGCTCGCCCTTCGCGGCGGCGAGGCGATCAGCCGCCTTCAATTTTGAATTCTCGCTTGAACTGCGACCGGCCCGCGCGCTCAACTCGTGTTCGTAATTCTCAAAATAATCGTCAATCCGCTCCAATTCCCGGCGCAGGCTGCCCTCCTGACGCGCCCGGACCCGCGCCAGTTCCTCCGCCAGTTCGCGTTCCAGCGCCCGTTGCAGCAATCCGCTCCACGCCGCCGGCTCGGGCGCCAGCCAGGCGATTTCAGCGACGGCTTGACTGCCGGCCTGCTGAAAACTGATTTCGCGTGCGAGGTTGTCGTCCAATTCACCGCCCGGCAGCGACACAGCCACGCGATGCAGCGACCAGTGCTGGTCAATGGCCTGAATCTCGCAACGCACCGGCGCCACGAGGCTGAAATGAAAATCCGGCTGAAACGGCGCGGCCAGTTGCCAGCGCCGGGTGTCGGGGAATTGGGCGCGCCAGAGTTTTTCGGCGACGGCGGTATCGGGCGGGGCGGACGACCGCGCGGCGTCCGGCAAAACAAATCGTTCCAGCGGCAACGGCGCGTCCCGCAACGCCTCGGCAGTCGGAACGTCAGCGGACAGCCGGGAAACACTTCGAGGGCCGCGTCGGCGCGGCGATGGCATCGGCGGACGCAAATCGCAATTCGACTTCGTGCAGGGTTCCGTTCGGATTCCAGAGCTTGGCGGCGCGGCCTTCAGCCACGACTTCGATGCGGTTGTGCCAAGTGCGTTCGCAAAGCGCGCCGAGCGCGGAAAGACCTTGTTCGTAAAATTCAGCAACTCGCCGGGGTCGTATCTGGCGCGGTCCAATTTCATGGCAGGAAACGATCAACGAAAGTCAGATAGCCTTGTCTTCCGCCCATTCGGGTGTGGCGCTCAACGGATTTGGCCGGTTCCCGCAGGCAATCCACGAGTTTTTCCAGCGGGACCGGCGGGATGCCTTCGGGCGCGTCCACCGGGCACCCGTTCCGCCCCAACCGGAACCCGCATATGGCTTTTACCGCCTCGAACGCCGTGGCGTCGAGGCCGCTCAAACCGTGGGGTCTCGGTGTGCGACCACGCGCCTCTGCCCATAAAGCTGGAATGCCGATTCGTAGGCGCGCAACGCGCTGTAATCGCTCATCTCCCGATTCGCGCGCCAGACTTCCACGACGCTGAATTCCAGGTTTTGCAAAATGTCGAGATTGTCGTCGGTCCATTTCATAAATTTTCACAGCGATTCGTAATCCTTCGCAAAGTGGTTTCATCCAATTGCTTCACCTCCCGTACGCTGTCGCGCCAGCGGCCTTCGTCGCCCAGCCCGGCCAGCGCCTCGCCACGCGCCCTTCGCTTTCGCGCCATCGGCGGAAAATTTCCCCGGCGAATTCATCGCCGCTGAAACGTTCGCCCAGCACCAGTCCGGTTTCGCCGACGACGAGTTCAAATAGATTCAGCTTTTCCTGGAGAATCTGAAGCAGGTGTTCCTGCAACGTGCCGGCCTGGACAAAATTCTGGATGCGCACCGGGGGTTGTTGGCCGAGTCGGTGCAAACGGCCGATGCGCTGCTCGATTTCCATCGGATTCCACGGCAGATCGAAGTTCACCAGTTGATGGGAAAATTGCAGGTTGCGGCCCTCCGTGCCGCTGTGCGTGAGCAGCAGCGCGCCGCCGCGTTTGCGGAATTCCTCCGTGATCGGCTGCCGTTCGGGCGCAGGTGTTGAACCGTTGATGAGAAAAGCCTCCACACCCTTGCCGCGCAGAAAATCCGCCAGCGCCGATTGGGTTTCCAGGAATTGCGTGAAGATGACCGCGCCGCCCTCGCCGCGCGTCAGCGGTGGAATGAGTTCGCATTTTTGCCGCCAACTCGTTTCGAGCGGCGATTCTTCGCGCCAGGCACGGGAGGCGTCGGCGTCCGGAAATTTTTCGAGCGCAGCGCGCCACGCTGCCGGGCTGCTGCCAGCCGTTTGCAACAGCAGCCGTCCCCCGAAGACTCGCCTGACTGGCATTGAGCCGCGAAAGCCGCTCGCGGAGTTCGCCCTTCCACTTTTGCCAGAAGGTCTGCTCCGCTGCGTCCGGCTCGAACAAAACGGTTTCTGCGTGGCGCGGCGGCAGTTTAAGTCCCGCGTTGGCGCGGGTGTTGCGGATCATCACTTGGCCGAGCAGCCGCGCAGTTCCTCCGGCTGGCGCGGCTGGCGCGGACGTTTGGGTCGAGAAAGCGGGCGCGAAATTCCTTGGGCGGTGGCAACTGTCCGGGCTGGAGCAGCGTGATGAGGTTGTAAAGTTCATCGAGCGAATTTTGACCGGCGTGGCGGTGAGCAGGAGCAGAAACTGGCGCGGCAGGACCTTGACGGCCTCCAGGCTTGCGACTCGCGGTTCCGCAGGTAGTGCGCCTCGTCCACCACCAGGATGTCCCATGGAACCTGTCGTGCGACTTGCAATTGCGCCGGTTGTTTGAGCGTGTGCAGGCTGGCGACGATGCCGGCGTTGTCGCGCCAGAATTTTTGCGGATCACCTCGCGCGGCGGCGGCGTTGGTGGTGGCGGCGGTCAGGCCGAACTTGTCGCTCAATTCCTCCTCCCATTGATCCACCAGAGATGGCACGGTGAGCACAAGGACTTTTACCATGCCGCGCGTGAGCAACTCCTTGATGACCAGGCCCGCTTCGAGGTGTTGCCCAGGCCCACTTCATCGGAAAGCAGCGCGCGCCCGCGCAATGGGCCGAGCACGCGCAACGCGGCGCGGGTCTGGTATTCGAGCCGTTCGATGCGGCAATGCGGGAGGCACAGCAAGTCGTCCGACTGGTTGGAAACCCACCATAAGGCCGCACGTTCGCGAAGGAAAACCCGCGCAAATCCATCAGCGGAAACGCCGTCTCCTGAAACGCGAGCGGCGGCGTTTCGAAACGAACCGGAACCGGCGGCAGCAGCGGGCGATCCTTGCGGACGGCCACCGGGGAGAAATTCAAATTTGGAATTTGAGATTTGGAACCCGATATGGCTTGGGCGGATTTTTTCATTTCCGTCCGTGTCTGCGCTTCTGCCCGGCGCTCTTCGCGGCGGCGATGTTCCGCGGCCAAACGCGCCATCGCCTCGCGCCGCTGGTTCTCTGCTTCGGCGCGTTTTTGTTCCTTGCGCGCCAGCTTGTGCACGTAGTGCTCATACTCCGTGCGCGCCACGGCGTCCATTTCATCCATGACCCGTCCCAGCGGCGAGAATTGAAAACGCAACGCCTCGGCCATCGCAACCAGATTGTCCTCCAACCAGCCATAGGCCGATTCGTCCGGGCCAAAAGGCGGTTCCTGTTTGCAAAGCGGCTTATCCGCGCCGGGCTGGGGTTGGGACCAAAAGGCGGTAAAGGTGCCACGATTGGCCGGGAAAAGTTTCAACCAGCGATTCATCACCGCACGAATGGAATTGCGGTGATGCGACGACACCGCCGGATCGCGCTGGCCGTCGCGTTCCAATTCCCAAGTCAACTGGTCCGCACCCGGCAGCCAACCCGACCAGCGGCGACAAGGGTTTTGGAACCCGGCTGGCTCCAGACAAATCCTGCGAAGCCTTTCCACCTGGTCAAACGTCACGCGAAGATCAAACCAGCGACGGCTGGCCCGCCATTTTTCGAACGCGCCGCTGGCGTAGCTGTTTCGGGTCCGTCATTTCAGTCAGGATTCCGCCACCAAGTGATAACCCTTGCGCGGGTCTTTGGCGCCCGGCGCTGCTGCCAACGGGCACAATCTGACCCTGTTCCACCAGTAACAGGTCGGAACGGGAACTGGTGGCGCGTGGCGTTCGTCGGATATGGGCGGCGACAAGACTGGTGGATGCGCCCGGCCTGCGACGCAAGAATTCCAAAATCGCGCGGTCCAGTTCGTCCCGCTCCGGCGGGGCCGCTGTCGGCTGCCGGCGAAAAGTGACGCGAAAACCGCTGCCAATTTCCTCGAATTCGGGTTCGGGCAGTCGCTCCTGCCGACAAGCATTGATCATTCGTTGGATGCCGCTGCCCCATTGCTCAATCAGTTTCAACTCGTGGAAGACGCGGCCGATGACGCCAGTTTGCGCAATTTGGAAACGCCGCGACGAATATCTTCTACGGTCAGGCCCGGCGGAAGGTTGCCAGGATTTTCGACCTCAATGCGATCACTGAACACCGCCAGCCGCAGCGGCGAGCCGCGTTGGGCGTAGTCGGCATGGACCAGGGCGTTGATAATGGCCTCGCGCAGGGCCACGACCGGAAATTCCCCGACTTCACGATGACGAACAGACTTGATTTCGAGCGCGTGGCGGGTGTTGCGTTGAATGAATTGAAGCGCCCTATCCACGACGAGCACCGGAAAGTCAATGATGTTCGCGGAATCAATGATTACGCTTTCTCCTCGCCTCTGAAGCAACCGGCGCGCAGATAAGCGTCGGGGAAATGTTTCAGCCGATTTATCCCAAACAACAACACGCCACCCACCGTGGGAACTTCCCGGCCTTGATGATGCGTGGTGAGTTGAAGCGAATGCAGTTCGCGCCGCGTCAATTGGCGCATCGGAGCAAAGCACTCGGAAGCGGCTCGGAAGTCGATAGCTTCCGAGTTCAATTCCGGCATGGGCTCTTCGTCAAACGAACGTCCGCGCACCACCCGCTGAAGCTCGGCCACGGCGGCAGCGTCGGCCTGACGGTTCGTTGAGCCGACGCGCACATAAACGCCGGCGGGAAAACCCGGCGTCTTGAGGTAATGCGGCCGCTTGGGCTGGGAAAAACTTCGACCGCCAGCACGTGCTTCCTTCGCCATAGAATGACGTGAATTTCCGGCAGAATCCGTGGTTCAATCCGGTCGGAGATGAAATTTGCCAGTTGTTCCTCGATTTTGGCCGGTTCGGGCACGCCGATGACTTTGCGGGAGCCGTCTTCGACGCCGATAAGCAATCTCCCGCCCGCGCCATTCGCAAAAGCGACCAGTGTGCGCATGACCTTTTCCGGCGAGGAAAGGTCGCGCTTGAATTCGAGAGTCTTGCCCTCGTGCTGGCGAATCATCTCGACGAAATCGAACATGCTCGAAAACCTACTCGGAAGCACGTCGCCGTGGCAAGCTTCCGACTCTGAGACACAACATTTATCTGTGCCATCGGGCCAGCAGCGGGCGGAGCGGAATTGCGCATACGGATTTGTCCACCCAGTTACAGGACTTTTCTATACTGCTTTTCTATACTGACAGCCATTTTTATGGCAAAAATTAGCTAAAGGGAGTGAAAGGCAAAAGCGTTAAAACCATTGAAAACATTGATGTAATCTAGCATTGCTAATCATAGCTAACGCCCATTTTCGCCTTAGAAGGCAGGTGCTCTATCCAACTGAGCTACGGGCGCGGCCACGAGGACATTAGTAACTCACACGCGAAGGCGCAAGCGCCGGCTGGATTGTGCACGGGCCATCCGGGAAATCCAGGCCCCGTGCAAACAGGTTGGCCAGCAATAAAACGTCCCGGGTTTCTGTCGGGCCAAAGAAAAATTTGAAGGCAAACTCCCCGATTAAGGATCCCGTTTTTTTCATAATGATTACGCCGGAAAACGTGCAATTACTGGCTTTATTCAAATGGGTTAATTGAAAATTCCAGCCAAATATAATTTGACTTGGGCGTCTTTTTCCTGTACAGGTATTGTCATAAATCTGGGCAGATAGCCATTGATATAGTAATGTCGTAATAGTTGTTTATTAGCCAATAAGAGGATTATGTACACTTCCTTAACCCCCCCATTGAGCAAGGCATTAGTAAAACCCGCGGTTTGGCTGTTGTCAGTTTACACCGTTCTTTTGTTTCAGTGTTGTAAAGCAGATCAACCGCTATCCTTGTCGCTAATTTCATCGGATCAGGCACAGGTCCAGTGGACTTCGGGGCCGGCCGATGCCAGTTTGGGCGCGCTGGCTGATATAACAATTCCCAAAGGCTATCGTTTTACAGACGCCACCGGGGCCGCCCTGCTTCTTACACGAATGAATAATCCGGTTCCCACGGGGTTGGTGGGCATTCTGGCCCCGGAGTCCGGACAGTGGTGGGCCGTGCTTGAATACCGGGACATTGGCTATTTGAAGGATGCGGCCAAAACCGGAATGGACACGAAGGCCATTTTGCAGGCCATTTCTGATCGTGCTCAAAATCAAAATGAAGCCCGGCGCATACACAATCTGCCTCTGATTACCTCTGTGAATTGGGCGCTGGCACCGGCGTTTGATGCAAATACGCACGTCTTGGAATGGGCGGTTTTGGCCAAAACCCAGTCAGGGCAGGTGGTCAATCACACCATGCGTCTGCTGGGTCGGCAAGGAATCTTGGACGCCACCGTGGTGGAAGCGTATCAGGCCGGGGCGGCTTTGGATTTGGATTCATTGAGGGGATTGATGAAAAATATTTCATTCAAGGCGGGACAGCGTTACGCGGATTACCAAGCCGGTGACCAGATTTCCGGATCGGGCTGGCGGATCTCATCGAGGGTGACGAGGATTCTTCAACTGCCCAAACTAATGACGCCGCCCCGTCAGGCAAAAGCGCGGGCGTTTGGGGATGGTATGTTTTTGCCGGTGTTCTCGCCGGAGGCAGTGTCATGCTGGTCTGGGGGGTTGGCCAGCGGCGCCGCAAGGCGCAACCCGTGCTTGCCACGGGCTTGGCGGGTAATGGCGCTGGAGTTGGCAATGGCAACGGACACGGACACACATTTGTACACCATGCTGCGATTGCACCGGTGTCGGCGCTGGCGGGCAACGGGTTGACAGCGGTGGCGGCCAAGCCGGCTGAACGGCCAAAGGTCGCAATGGCTCGAAATGGATCGACCCACCGCCAGGGTGTCCGCCGCCGGAAGATTTTTGATTATCACCGATTTTACACGGACACCGTGATGAAGCTTTCTTCAAGCGGCTATACAGCCGAAGTTCTACCCCGCAACGGTCATACCAATGGTCACACCAACGGCCATTCGCCGGCTTCCGCGATTGATGCTCAATCGCCTTCGAACGGAGCCGCGAATCAAGCCCTGATGCAGGCCCATTTGGATTTGATCGCCAATCAGAAGGAGCTCATTGAAGAACAGAAGCGTTTGATGATTCAGCAGGCCAAGCTGATTGAGGAAAAGAGCAAGTTAATTGCTGAAAAATCCCAGCTGCTGGACCGGCAAACTGAATTATTCGAACGCGATCTTTTGTAAAAAATGGCATCCGATTGCCTAAAAGTGTTGACAGAGCCGCCTAAAAACTGTACAAATGGCAAACTGGTTCGACGGCAGCAGTTTCTAGTTGGTTGAAGTTCCAGTTAATTTGAAGGAAGACTATGAAAAGATTTTGTATGCTGGTTGGCTTGGCGGGTGTCCTGGCGGTGCCTGCGGTTCAGGCGCAGATGCAGGTCACGCTCTATCAGGATATAAACAATTACAGTGATAATATTTACGGCGGTGAATTCAGGGCCGTGCCTGATGCGGCCCTGCTCCACTCCGTTAATCCCACGCTGGCTGGTTACACCGCCTACGACAGCAAATTCGACGGCTCCATATTTTCAGACGTACTGCATTGAAACAGGGGAGGAATTTAATCCCTGTCAATCGGCCTATAACGTCACGATTAGCTACGACATCATGTTTAATGGCGGGCGGTTCCCCTCGGTGAAATTTTCCCCGATCACGATGGGTACCGCCTGGCTCTATAGCCAGTTCGCCTCGGGCGCATTGAGCGGATTTTTATAACTATGCTTATGGCGGAGCCCGCACCGCTGGCGGCTGGCGATTTGCAACTGGCGATTTGGTATCTCCAAGGTGAAGTTCCACCCGGAGAAACTGTGCCCAGTCTGACAGACAACGGTGACAACGGGACAGCCTTTTACAACGCTGCGGTTCCAGCATTGGGCGGGACCATCAACAATGCCGCGAATGGGGCTTATGGCGTGGTGGTTTTAAATCTGTGGGCTCCCAACGAGGATGGCTCCAACGGCGCGGCCTCCCAGGATCAGTTGATGGTGGTTCCTGATCCACTAGCGGTTGTGGTTTCCTGAGCCAGGGGTTGCGAGTTTTGGCTTTCTGCTTTTGCTGCCGCTTGGCCTCTCTAAAATGCGGGGCTTTCTTCAGGAAGCAGACTGCTGGTAATACCAATCCGATTCAAACGGCTTGGGATGGTCTGGTTGCCAAACACCGCAACAAATTCCAATAGGATGAGCCGCCAGCCGGGATTTTATCGCGCCCGGCTTCCATGACTCAACGACCGGCCCGCCAGGAATGGCCAGGTCACAAAATTGCGAAAAATTGTTCGGCGGAGCTAGCTTTCAATCACATTGATTTCCACCGGCTCGACGTTCACGCCGTTTTTCTCCAGCCATTTAATCGCCGCGCCCACCTCGCTGCGCGCACCGTCCAGTTCCAGGCAAACGATCCCGATTTCGTCGGTCACGCTCGCCTGGCGGATGTTGGTAACGACCTTGAATTTGTGGCCGACCTCCCAGATGAACGGCTTCTTGATGAGCCTGGGCGGATACATCAACCACAAACGTCTTTGTGTGGGGGAGGTCGATTTTGTTGCCGTCAGATTTTTTTCTTGGCTGGCCATTTGATTTGGTTTGTTAAATGGTGATTTGGTTGAATAGTTCGAATGAGGATTAATGATTGAACCGATTGTAACCATTTAACGCTTTAACTAATTACCCCCCGGCGATAGCCGGAATGATGCCGATTTCGTCGCCGTCTTTTAGCGGCGTCAGCTTGTTTTTCAGGAAGCGGATGTCTTCCTCGTTCACATACACGTTCACGAAACGGCGCACCTCGCCTTTTTCATCCACCAGCCGTTCCTGAATGCCGGGATAGCGCGATTGCAATTCGGTAATCGCCTCGCCAATGGTGGCGGCGTTGACTTCGACCAGCTCCTCGTTGTTCGTCAACTTGCGGAGCGGGGTTGGGATTCGGACTTTTTTTGGCATAAAATTAAACGTTTACTTTATCTCCACTGGCCAGCAATGCTTCGAACTCGCGCAGGCTGGGTTTGATTTCACGCGGCTTGCCCAAGTAACCATCCACGGCGTCGAGCGTCTTCAGGCCGTTGCCGGTCACACAGAGAACGGCACAATCATCCCGCGGAATTTTGCCTGACGCAATCAGTTTCCTGGCCACGCCCACCGTCACGCCGCCGGCGGTTTCGGCAAAAATACCTTCCGTTTCTGCCAGCAGTTTAATCGCGTCGCGTATCTCATCATCCGTCACGTCTTCCGCCGCCGCACCGGTGTCCCGCATCACGCGCAGGGCGTAGAAACCGTCTGCGGGCGTGCCAATCGCCAGCGACTTGGCAATCGTGTTCGGCTTGACCGGTTTGAAGAAATCGAGCCCGGCCTTTTGCGCCACGGAAATCGGCGAACAGCCGGTTGCCTGCGCGCCATGAACGGCGTATTTCGTCTCCGACACCAGGCCGAGCTTGATGAATTCCTGATACCCTTTCTGGATCTTCGTTAGCAGCGAACCGGACGCCATCGGCACGACGGTGTGTCGCGGGATGCGCCAGCCGTATTGTTCGGCGATTTCGTACGCCATGCTCTTGGAACCTTCGGCGTAATACGGCCTCATGTTCACGTTCACGAAGGCCCAGCCGAATTTGCCCGCAATCTCCGCGCACAGCCGGTTCACCTCATCGTAATGGCCCTTGATGCCTATGACTCTCGCACCGTAAATCAGCGAGTTCAGAATTTTGCCCTGTTCCAAATCGTAGGGAATGAACACATAGGATTTGAGTCCGGCGCTGGCGGCATTGGCCGCAACGGAATTTGCCAGATTGCCGGTCGAGGCGCAGGCCACCGTATCGAAACCGAGTTCCTTCGAGCGACTCAACGCCACGCTCACCACGCGGTCTTTGAATGACAGGGTGGGGTAGTTCACCGTATCGTTCTTGATCCACAATTCGCGGATGCCAAGCTTCTTCGCCAGCCGGTCGGCCTTGACCAGTGGCGTGAAACCGACTTGCAGGCCCACGGTCGGGTCGTTCGCCACCGGCAACAATTCGCGATAACGCCACATCGTTTGCGGCCGCGTTTGCACTGCCGCCCGGGTCAGCGACTTTTGGATGCGGTCGTAATCGTAAACGACTTCCAGCGGGCCGAAGTCGAACTCGCAGACGTGATTGGCCGTGAGCGGATATTCCCGCCCGCATTCGCGGCACTTCAGCGCCTTCATATAACCGTGATGTTCACTCATAACCTTTTCCGTAGCGGCGCCTCCGGCAGAGCGCCGCATCTGGCGGCGGTCCCGACCGGTCCCGGACAACAAAAAGCCCCGGCTCATGGTGAGAAGGGGCTGACAAAAGCTGCGCACGCTTCTCATTTTCCCCCGACACCCGTCGGGGCTGGAATTGGCACCTGGCCGCCCCGAACGCATTCGGAGCCGGTTGCCGTGGCTTCATCGGGCCAGTCCCTCAGCCACTCTGCATGAGACCGTTGTATCAACGGATGCGGATAAGTTGATTGATAATGAGCTCCTGTCAACTGAATTTTTCGAACCGGGCCCATCAATAGACGACGATGGAACGCACCGACAGGTCCTTCAATTTCCCGCGGCCGTCGAGGAATTTCAATTCAATAAGGAAGGCGGCTTCGAGGATTTCTGCGCCGAATTTGTTGAGCAGGGCGGCGGCGGCGGAAGCGGTGCCGCCGGTGGCCAGCAAATCGTCAATCAGCAGCACGCGCGCGCCCGGCTGGAGCGCGTCCACGTGCATGGCGACGGTCGCCGAACCGTATTCGAGCGCGTAATCCTGTTCGTGGGTCTGGTAGGGCAGCTTGCCTTTTTTGCGACGGGCACAAATCCGGCGCGCAGTTTCAGGGCGGCGGCGGCGGCAAAAATGAACCCGCGCGCGTCAATGCCCACCACCATGTCCACGGAACCGGGTTTGAATTTTTCCGTAAGCAGGTCAATCGCGCCCGCGAACAACGCGGGTCGGCCAGCACGGGCGTGATGTCCTTGAACTGGATGCGCGGCTTTGGAAAATCCGGGACGTTGCGGATGGCGGCCGTGATTTCCTGGGGGTGGCGGGTGGAGGCGGCATGGGTCACTCTCTCTTTTCTTTGGAACTTTCCAGTTTTTCAATCATGCGGCGAAGTTTTTTAAGCGCCAGATTTTGAATCTGCCGGACGCGTTCGCGGGTCACACCAAATTTTTCACCGACTTCTTCCAGGGTCCGTTCCGAGCCGCCATCCAGGCCGAAACGATAACGCAGAATCGTCGCTTCGCGCGGATCGAGGTGCTTCCATGTCCTGGAACATGCGGGTGGCGTTCTTTCTTCCAGGTCCTGGTAGGGGGTGATGGCATTTTCATCCTCCACCAGGTCGGAAAAATTATTCGAATCATCATCGCCAATCGGGGCGTCCAGCGACGCCGGGCGGACGGACGCCACCGCATCTGCCGCACCCGCAGGGCGGTCATGCCGAGTTCATCGGCCAGTTCTTAATCGGTGGGTTCCCCGCCGAGTTCCTCCTGCAACTTCATCCCGACCCGGCATTTTGGAAATCTTGTCCGCCGGATGGACCGGCCGCGGGATCGTTTTTGATTATTGGCGAGCGCGCGCTTGATGGACTGTTTAATCCACCGAGGCTTTGGTGGACAGTTTCCGCCCTTTTTTCGGTCAAATCGTTCGACGGCCTTCATCCGACCGATCTTGCTTCGCTGATCAATGGAGGAACGGCAGGCCGATGCCATCATAATCGCGCGCGATTTTGACGACGAGACGCAGGTTCGCCTTGATCATCTCTTCGCGCGCCTTTTTGTCGCCCTTTTTGATGCGCGCGGCCAGTTCGATTTCCTCCTGGGGCGTAAGCAATTTCACCTGCCCGATTTCGCGCAGGTAAAGTTTAATGGCGGTGTCCGCGTAATAGCGCGACACTTCCCTTTGAATGAACTGGGTGGTGTCGCCGGGGGTGGCCGGCAGCGCGCCGGGACGGAATGGCGGGCAGACGACCTGGTTGGCCGCGCGTGCGGGGGGAGAATCTTCTTGCGCCGTTTGATTTTACTTTTGGCCGCTCGGCGTTTTTGCTTCTTTAATGCCATAAAAGCGCACAAGACCTTACGGCCCGGACATCCGTCCGCAAGAAAATTAACCGTAAAATTAATTCCGGCTGTTATCGCCAGGTTGATGTAATAGAGCAAATTGAATATCGCCGACACCGGTGCCGCCACATCAGTGACGCGGCCGCGTCCAACACCTTGCTCAGCGCCCGCCGTCGTGCTCAGGTACGAGGCCGAGCCGGAACAATTGTTCCTTCGCGCGGCGGCTCACGTCGTCTTCCACGGCAACGTGACGAGCGGGAACAGGTCGATTACTGCGGAAAATCACAATGATGATGGGTAACACCACCTTCACGGGCCCAGAAAAATAAGAAGAAAAAAATGCCCATGTCAACCATGCTCGGAACTGGGTGATCTGGACAATCGCCATGCGGAAATTGAACAATCCGTCAGCCGCCTGATGCTGGAGGGCATGACCGGCCTCATGCGCCGCTACGCCCACCGCCGCGACCGTCTGACCGTGAAAATTATCGGACGAAAGAAAGTGCGCCCGCTTTGTCGGATCGTAATGGTCGCTCAATTGGCCGGGGATTTCCGCCACCGGTACGCTAGTGAGGCCGGCGCGGTCAAGGATTTCGCGCGCGGCCTCCGCGCCGGTCAGGCCCGAATCCACGGCACCTGGCTGTACTTGCCATAGGCATGGATAATTTCATTTGCGCCCAGATGCCGAGGAACAGGGCCGGGATCAGGAACGCCCAATATACCGGATTAAACCAATTAAACAACGTAAAGCAATCCATTGACAACTCACGGCGGCTGCTCTTTTTCAACCCAGCTGGCGGTGTGCCAGTCCGATTTTCTGGGAATTTAGAGGATGTGGCTCGGGTTGGAAGATTATTTTGCGCCAGCGTGGCCCAAGTGAGCCAGTCGCACTGGCACAGATCTGAAATTTTTGACCGACTGGAACCCGGGTGGGGAATACCGAGCCATTGGTCGCGACGAGCGCCACGTCTTCCAGTCGCACGCCGCCGCCCGGGAGACTGGGATCGTGAGAGTCCGGGTTGAAAACTGTGACGACGTGACCGGGCCTTAATATTTCCGTGGAACTCATGCTCACCCGGGGTGTTTCGTGGATTTCCAGGCCAGGTCCCAGTGGCCCGTGCCATGGAAGCATCTTTGCATTTTTTCATTCCGCCGTCCGGTCTTGTAGCCTTGCTGGACAAAAAAGTGTTGCACGGCCTGATGCACGTCCGCCGTCTTCACTTTGGCGCGGATTTTTCCGAACCCGATTTTCTGTCCCTGCAGGACCGTGTCATACAGTTTTCGCACGCCCTCGCTGGCGTGCTCCACGCACGACAGTGCGGGTGGTGTTATCACGAAGGTGGCCGAGTTCTTCCGAGCACGGGGAAGTCTCAATGATGATCGTTCGTCCCCACAGAGCGGACCGTGGCCGCGTTCGTGCGGGTCGCAGCCCTGTTTGCCGCCGGCGACGATGGTGTTCGCCGCCAGGCCATTCGCCTGCAAAATCGCGCAGTCAATCACGGCCCGGAGGCGCTGGAAAATGAATGGGATACCGTCATGAACTGGAGCTTGCGGTCACGATTGATTTTGGCCCGGCGCAAAACCTCCATGCCTTCGGCCATGCCGACCTCGGCCATCGGCGAGCGCGGCGGAGATTTTTTTGACTTCATCGGCGGACTTGATTTCGCGGCGTGGGAAGAACTCGCGGCGTGGTTTCAGTTTGATTCCGAGTTTTTTCCGAATTATTGCCAGGCAAAAGGTAAAATCGTCACGCCCCCCCACGCCCCGGATTTTTTTGCTCGCGCAGAATCAGGCGGACGACCTGGGGAAGGCTGGCCGTTTTGATGCCGTCGTCGGCGCGCAATTTTCTTTGACAGGCGGTCAGGGACAGGACACGGCAATGCGGCGCCTGGGCCCGGGCGCGGTCAATTTCCAGATCGCTCATCACCATCAGCGGGCGCCCGCCGGGGTGTAGATAGATGAACGTATCGGGCACCGACGTGCGCGACGGCGTAAAGCATATTCGCGTCGCGCTCGCTGTCCGCGACGATGAGCAGGGCTTCGTTCAATCAGTCGATGAAGGTGGGTGAAAGGAAATAATTCGCCGGCCTGCAGTTTGGGCAGGTCCATGCCAAAATCCACTTTGATGGTGTGGGTCCGGTCAGACTGCCCCAGCAAATGGAAAAAGCTGGAGAAATCGTAGGTTCGCGGTATTCGATTAAATTCGTCCGGATGCCGGCGAATGCTGCCGCAGTCCACCGCGCCCTGAAAATGGCCGATTTCATCCACAAAACCGTGCTGATAGGCCTGGGTGCCTGACAACACCAGACCATCGGCGTAATTGGTCCAATCTAGCACCACCAGACACCCGTCCTTTTGATTTCTTTCTGCCGCATTCCGCCCCGCGGCCACCTCGCCCTTGAATTTTTTGTACGTCTCGTTCATCAAACCCTGCACCATGACACGTTCTTCCGGCGAGATTTTATTGGTATTCAGTTCACCACTGAGCATATACTTGAAATTGCCGCTCTTGAAGAACTCCGTTGCACGCCGATCTTGTCATAGTCCCGTAATTCCACATGTGCAAAATCACGTAGTTGCTCCCGGTGATGGTCAGTCGGTGGCCACAATGCAGCGGCAGGCGTCGAAATATAATGACCCCCCCAGCGGCCAGGCTGCCATTGGAACAAACGACAGGTTTGCAGGAATGCTTCTGAAAATCCTGATCTTGCGGTAAATTTCGTCCGAGGCCAGCACTTCGCCGCCGGGGGAATGTACTTTGGGTGCAGGGCCTTGACCCGATGGTCATCCTTGGCGCGATCCAGTTGCGCCTGGATCACATCGATCAGGTTTTGCCGGCCTGGTCCACCGTCTGACCACTGATAATGCATCCCCCCTGACCACGGCAATTTTATGGATGATAGTTGTCCTTGAGCAGGCTTGCTTCCAGGTTGGGACCCACTCACGTAATTCAGTTCCTAGGCCGCCCTTGAAGGTCAACGCTTTGAAATCAGCTGGGCGAAATTCCCAACAAACTGATCAGCACAACACCAGCAGAATGGTGGCAAGAATCATGCAACCCCGGCTCCGGCATCGTTGGGCGTTGGTGACGGCTGATGATCGGCGGCGGTGGCGGTACCATTCCGGAAGCAAAAGCGCGTGTCCGTGGTGTTCCAGGCGCGCCCAAAAGCGGCGGGCAGGCAAGGCGAGGTGAAGCCGGCCGGCCAGTTCGTTTTTCAGATGTTCCACTTATGGCTAAAAGGAACAGGAAGCCCGCGGATTACCACACGCCCGTTGCCAGCCAGCGGGTCAGTTGGCTCGCGTTGAAAATAGTCAACGTTGTCCAAGTTAAGATCTGTTTTCCACGTGGGCGTCGGTGAAAACCATTGCAACATAGACCACGGTTCAAAGCCGGCGCGCGTTTTCAGGAATTTTTTCAGCCAGGAAAGGTTATTGTGGGTTTGCTGGATGAAATCCCTTTCCAAGGGCTGCCCGTTCCGGCGCAGTTGGCGGTCGTGCCGGGTAATCCAGCCGGAATGCGATTGGGTTTCAATCAGGAACACCGCGCCGTCCCGGCGGAACACAGGTGATCGATGTGGCCCTGGCCGGTATTCACATCGTGCCGCACCGCGTAATTCTCCGCCAGGCCATCGAGCAGGGCGCCGATTTTTTCCTCCGCCATGCTCCCCGCCGCGCGCGTTTCTCGCGTCGAAAAAGCGGGTCCATTTCCGGTCCAGCGATGCGCTCGGCCTTCTCATGATTAGAATGAGACACACAGCAGGAGCAGTCCGCCGGTTTGAAAAATGGAGATGAGATTTCACAGGGATAAAGAACGCAGACGGCATAACGATAAAAATCAGGCCGATGGCTGATAAACCGATGATTTTCCTGCGGGTTTGCCACCGCTCTCCAAGCTCGCCCGTACTTTTGCCGGCCGATTTGCCGGAACTTCCTGCTGCTGCATGGCTTGCTCCCAGCAAGACATATTCCAGATTTGGCGTTCTACCAATAATGATGCACGGATGGACGCACCCGCCGGTCGTAAAGCGCCTGGATTTTTTTCATCCGGCCCGGGACAGCGTGCCGGTCCGAGGCGGCGACGTTTTCCTGCACTTGCACCGGGCTTTCGCGCCCGGGATCGCACACGTCACGGCGGGAAATTTCAAATCCAGCGCAAGGCCAGTTGCGGCATCGTCATGTCCGCCCGGGCCAGGGGGCGCAACTGTTCAACCAGCCCCAGCCCCGTTTCATAATCCACACCGGAAAAGGTTTCACCGCGGTCAAAGGCCTCGCCGTGGCGGTTGAAATTCGGTGATCGTCCCGCGCGAAAGTGCTGGTGCGGGTCAGCTTGCCGGACAACAGGCCCGACGCCAGCGGCAGGCGCGCCAGAATGCCCACCCGGCGGCGCCGTGCCTCCGGGAAACAGCTCCGCGGGCCGTTGGCGGAATATGTTAAAAATGATTTGTACCGATTGCACGCCGGGGAATTCGATGGCTTTCAACGCCTCCTCGACCTTTTCCACGCTCACGCCGTAATGATGGATTTTGCCGGCCTGCACCAAGTCATCAAGCACGCCGAACACCTCCGGCAGGTAATAGACCGCCGTGGGCGCGCTGTGCAGTTGCAGCAGGTCAATCGCATCGGTCCGCAGATTCCTCAAACTGCGCTCGACAAAGGCCGTCAGGTTGCGGCGGTTGTAACCTTCGACCGTGTGGGGGTTCAACCGCCGGCCGGCCTTGGTGGCGATGTAAAACTTGTCCCGCCGCTCCTTTTTCAACTTCGCCAGCAGCCGTTCGCTGTGGCCGTCGCCATAGACGTCCGCCGTGTCGAAGAAATTCACGCCGCCGTCGAGCGCAGCGTGCATGCCGCCAGCGATTCCTGGTCGTCCACCTTGCCCCAGGTGCCGCCGATGGCCCACGCGCCAAAGCTGATTTCCGAAATCTTCCAGCCGGTGCGGCCCAATTCACGATATTTCATGCGCGCAAATTAATCGAAAACCGGATTAACGCAAAGGCGCAAAGACGCGAAGGCAGGGCGTGTCACTCCGTGCGCGCCGGGTTTCGCGTTCGAACGGGCGGCGGGCGGAAGACTGCCCGCCCTACCTTTCTTGCAATGGACAATCCGTGTTGATTCGTGAAATCCGTGTCAAAAATTTGCATTCATTTCGCGTCTTTGCGTCCCGGCGTGTTTGCGCTAAATTCAGTGCCGCCAGTTTATGCAACCGGAGAAACTGACACAAAAATCGCAGGAGGCCCTGGCGGAAGCCCAACGCCTGGCGCGCGACCATTCGCATCAGGAAATTGACGGCGAGCATCTGGCGCTCGCGCTCATCGGCCAGGCCGAAAGCCTCATCCCCGATCTGCTCGAACGCATTGGTGTGCCGGTCGCCCGCCTGATGCCGGATTTGGACGGCGAACTCGCCCGCCGCCACAAGGTTCAGGGCGCGGGCGAAGCTTACGCCGGCAATGATTTGCGCAAGGCGCTCGACGCCGCGCAATCCGAAGCCACCCAGCTCAAGGACGATTACGTCAGCACCGAACATCTGCTGCTCGGTTTGCTGGACAGCGGCGGTTCGTCGTTGAAAAAGATTTTTGCCAAACACGGTCTCAAACGGGACGTGGTTTTGAAAGCGCTCGCCGAGTTGCGCGGCAACCAGCGTGTGACGGATGAGAACCCCGAAGCCAAATTCCAGGCGCTCGACAAATATGGCCGCGACCTCACCGCGCTCGCGAAACAGGGCAAGATCAACCCGGTCATTGGCCGCGACGAGGAAATCCGCCGGGTCATGCAGGTGCTCACGCGCCGGACAAAGAACAATCCGGTGCTCATCGGCGAACCCGGCGTGGGCAAGACGGCCATTGCCGAAGGCCTGGCCCGGCGCATCGTGAGCGGTGACGTGCCCGAATCACTCAAAAACAAGCGGCTGGTGGCGATGGATTTGAGCGCGATGATTGCCGGCGCGAAATACCGCGGCGAATTCGAGGACCGGCTCAAGGCCTTTCTCAAGGAAATCGTCGCCAGCGAAGGTAAAATCATCCTGTTCATTGACGAACTGCACACGCTGGTCGGTGCCGGGGCGGCGGAAGGCGCGACCGACGCGGCGAACATTATGAAACCGCAACTCGCCCGCGGCGAATTGCGCTGTGTGGGTGCGACGACGCTCGACGAATACCGCAAATACATCGAAAAGGACCCGGCGCTGGAACGCCGCTTCCAGCCGGTCAAGGTGGAGGAGCCGACGGTGGAGGCAACCATCGCGATTCTGCGCGGGCTGAAGGAGCGCTATGAAGTCCATCACGGCGTGCGCATCCAGGATTCGGCGCTCGTGGCGGCGGCGACGCTGTCGCATCGCTACATCACCGACCGGTTTTTGCCCGACAAGGCGATTGACCTGGTGGACGAGGCGGCGTCGCGCATCAAGATGGAGCTGGATTCCAAGCCGACGGAACTGGACCAGCTTGACCGGCAGATTTTGCAACTGGAAATCGAGCGGACGTCGCTGGCCAAGGAAAAAGATCCCGCGAGCAAGGAACGGCTCAAGCGGCTCGACAAGGAGCTTGCCGATCTCAAGGAGAAATCCAGGGCGCTCACCGCCCAATGGCAGAATGAAAAGGCGTCCGTCAACGCCGTCAGCGTGGTGCAATCGCAGCTCGAACAGGCGAAGCTTGAACTCGAACAGGCGCAACGGCGCGGGGATTTGACGAAGTTGGCGGAAATCCAGTATGGCAAGATTCCCGATTTTGAGAAAAAGCTGGCCACCATTGAAAAGCAGTCCGCGCAGGCCACGCGCACGTCCTTGCTCCGTCAGGAAGTGACCGACGAGGACATCGCCAAGGTCGTCGCGTCCTGGACGCACATTCCGGTCGCGCGGATGCTCGAGGGCGAACGGCAGAAGCTGGTGAAGATGGAGGAACGGCTCGCGCAACGCGTCATCGGGCAGAAGGAAGCCATCAAGGCTGTGTCCGACGCCGTGCGCCGCGCCCGGAGCGGGTTGCAGGACCCGAACCGGCCCATCGGCTCGTTCATTTTTCTCGGCCCGACCGGTGTGGGCAAGACCGAGACCGCGCGCGCGCTGGCGGAATTTCTGTTCGATGACGAGAATGCCATGATTCGCATCGACATGAGCAAATACATGGAGAAGCACACCGTCTCGCGGCTCATCGGCGCGCCGCCGGGCTATATCGGCTATGAGGAAGGCGGGCAATTGAGCGAAGCGGTGCGGCGGCGGCCGTATTCGGTCGTGCTGTTCGACGAAATTGAGAAGGCGCATCACGATGTGTTCAACGTTCTGTTGCAGGTGCTCGACGACGGGCGGTTGACAGACGGGCAGGGGCGGACGGTGGATTTCAAGAACACCATTGTCATCATGACGAGCAACCTGGGATCGTAAAATATTCAGGAATATTTTGCGAAGGCCAAAGGCCCAGGCGAAAGGCCGAAGGAAGACTGGATTTGGAAAAAGAAGTCATGTCTGAGTTGTATCGCATTTCCGGCCGGATTCGTACGCGTGGACGACGTGATTATTTTCGAGAGCCTCGACGAGGAGGAATTGTCGGAAATCGTGGACATCCAGCTTGAACGGCTAGGCAACGCCTCGCGCAACAGAATCTGACGCTCGATGTGGACGCCGCCGCGAGGAAGCTGCTGGCGAAGGAGAGTTCGACCCGCAATTTTGTGCGTGTCCGCTGAAACGCGTGATTCAGGAGCCATTGCTCAATCCGCTGGCCACGAAGCTGCTCGACGGTGGCTTCGAGCCGGCGACCGGATCAAGTTACGACGAGGAATGAAGGTTTGGTGTTCGAGAAGGAGTAAACGCAGCGATGCGGAGGCCAGAGCGGTTGACACCGATTCGGGGACTCGATGCGATCGGTTGGGACAAGACCTGCTCTGATATCCCACGGTTCCCATTATCTTGTTTGGCTAATGATAGCTTGCGCTGCAACGCTGGTCGGACATTTATTTTGCAGATGAAATCGAGTTCCGAAATTTCGGTTTTCATCCTGTTTCTGGCGTTACTGGGGTTGTTTGTTCATCCTATACCGAGTCGCAGCCTATATGATGAAAGGTGTGCAACAGGAGAATGCTCATGACTATACCGGAGCAGTGACCAATTATGCCAAGGCCATCGAAACGGGGACCCGGACGAAAACCCTGAAATTGCCGAACTCTACATTCAACTGGCGCGTGATAAGTATCAGCTAGGAGATTACACTGGAGCCGTTGCGGAGTACGATGAGTATATACGGCAACATCCCTGGTTGCTAAGGACTCTTCAAAGGCGGTGCGGTGAAAATTTATGTCGAACGTGGCAACACAAAATACGCAGCTAAAGAATACGCCGGGGCCATTTCATGGAATATACGAGCGCCGAAGCTGAGTTAAGTGCTCTGAAAAATTGATTGCCGTCGGGATGGTACCGCCCGGTACTCAGTTGCATCCGCCGCCAGCGCTGCTAAATTAGACGGGTGCATGGTGCGCATTCCCTTTTCTGGCTACTGTTCCGACAGGCAATCTGTCGTCACTTGGGCCGGGCACTTCTGACGGTTGCTCTGGCCGGGATCGCCGCCGTGAATGCGTCAGCGGAGGTGGTGTTCCAGGATTTTTTCGCGCAACCGGCAGGTTACATCACCAACAGCGTTCCGTGGATTGATGTCGAGGGGAACGGCTGGCAGTCGGGTGCGGCGCCTTCGCAACTGGCATTGGATGGGAACGGGCATTTGTACAACGCGGCTCCCAGCGCCGGGGCGACAGCGGGTGTTCAACTCATTCCGATCGGGCCGCACGGCTCGATGACGGTGTCGGCGGTGATGCAATTGCCGACGGGATTCAACGAGTGGATCGGCATGGGGTTTGCCAGCAGCAACCAGTTCCTGGCAGCTCCCGCCAGCGGCAGCGGTCCGTGGATCCAGGTGTTCGGGACCGGGACGATCACGCTCTACGGCGGCGCCGCGCTCAACAATCCGGTGAGTGTGCCCAATGCGTTCACCAACACCGGCAATCCCATACAGTTTTTCCTGACCTACGACGCGTACCATGCCACGGCCAGCGTGGGGACCGTCAGTGGCGGCGTGACGAACCTGATTTTTAACCAGTGGCCGGTGACGAATTCGGCCGGTTCCGTCGCGCCGCGCTATTTGATTTTCCAAATGTCCACGAACCTGACGACGGCGACCGCGCGATGGGTGACGGCGGCCACGGTAGATTGGATTCCGCGTCCACCGCCGATGCTGGCGTTGCCGTTACCGGTTCAGCAGACCAATTTTGTCGGTGCGCCGACCGGCACCAACGATGTGCCGCTCATCCAGAGCGCGTTCAATGCGGTCAGCAATTGGCCCACGCCGACGGAAATCCGCTTCAATGCGGGCGCGACCTACATTGTGACCAACGGCTCGCTGAACCCGTACGTTCCGCTTGTTTTGTCGCAGGCCACCAATGTGGTCGTGAATGGCAACGGCTGCAAAATCCTGATCACCAATCCGCGCATTGGATTCCTCGGGGTCAACAACTGTTCCAATGTCATCGTGGAAGGGTTCACGGTGGATTACAACCCGCTGCCGTACACGCAGGGAATCGTGACGCATAATTTCTACACCAATACACCGAGGGAACTGGCGATCGAATTCCAGGTTGACACCAACTATCCGGCGCCGACGAATGCCAATTACACCGATGCGAGCGCGCTCAGCACTGCACGTCTCTGGGGCACGGTGATGGACCCGACCCATCCTGGCCGCGGCGCGGATGCCAGCTACGCGGCTTACCTTTATACCAACGTGGTCCAGACAAACAGCAATGGTGCATTCAAGGTTTATCTGTCTTTCACCGCCCAGGCGAAATCCATCCAGCCGGGCGATTATTGGAACATGATTTCGCGCTGGAACGGCTCGCCGGTTTTCAATGTCTTCGAGTCCTGGCAAGTCACCTTTCTGAACAACACCAATTACGCCGGCGCGGGTGTCAGTTATTCGGGACGGTATTCGCCGTTGGTGAGTGAAGTTGGCGACCAAATCCAACTCGGCCCGCCGCCGCCGGGCGCCACCGCGCCCCGTCTGAGGACTTCCAACGCCGACGGTGGTTATTTTGTTAATCCGCGCATTGGGCCCTGGGTGCAAGGGTGCAATTTTACCGCCTTGAGCGACGACACCGCCAATCCCAACCTCAGCCCGTTCATCGTCACCAACGTGCCCGTCCAGCCGACCAACATTTTTGCCGTGTATCAGAATGGCGAGGACACCGCCATCCCGACCAACCTGATTCCGTATGAGGCCCAGGTGGGCGACACGGTGCTTTTTTTCAATGCGACCAACGGGGACGTCTTCGATCGTGCCACCATCACGGCTGTCAACCTGCCGGACATCACCTTCAACCACGCGATTTCGAATGTCGTGACCGGCACGTACGACACCAACACCCTGCTGGTGGACCAGACCCTCAACACGTCGGCGGTGTATTTGGACAACCAGTTCAGCAACAGCCGGCAGCACGGGATTTACTGTCGCGCGGACAACACGCTCATCGCGCACAACGTTATCAGCGGCATGGAACTGAGCGCTATCGGCGCCTATCCGGCCTTGACCCCGACCTTCCTCAATCTTTTTGTGCCAACCAACGTGGTCATCATGGACAACGTGCTGTCCGATTGCAGTTATTCCGAGGAAGCCCTGAGCAACAACATTCCCATGCAGGAGCCGGCCTTCGCACTGGTGGAATTCCACAAGGCCGACATCAACTCGGATTACGTCACCAACGGCCTGGAAATTTCCGGCATCCGGATTCTGTACAACGCCTTTCTCGAGTGGAGGCGCGCCCCGATTTCGCTTCACAACGCCACCGACGTGAATGTCATCGGCAACTATTTCGGTCCGCCCTTGACGAATTACATGCCGCTGACGAACGACGTTATTGCCGATCTCTGGGCTTCCGATTATCCAAATTTGCGTTTCACGAACAACGTGAACGCCACGACCCTGCCGGACAGTGCGACCATCAACGAGGACGGGACCCTGGTGGCCACGCCCACAAACGCCTTTCAACCACCCTTGGCTCCGCAATTGGCGGCGAACCTCTCCGACACCAACCTCATGGTCAGTTGGGTCAGCCCGGGACCGGGTTTCGTGTTGCAGCAGGTCAGCCCGTTGAATGGTGGCCCCAACGACTGGTTGGACACCACCAATACTCCGTGGTTGGCAGGTGCATCCAATATCGTCACCTTGCCGCTTGCGTCGGGAACGCCAAGCCAGTTCTATCGTACGCGGCAACGGTGACTGACAATATGTCCTCAAAAATCAAAATCAAATGGTTGAGCAAACCTGAGGATCACGACTACCCAGCCGCCCTGTCGTATTTGACGCTGATCAATGATGCCAAGACGGCCGCCAGCCTGGTGAATAAATTAAAAAAGGCACCGATGTCCGAGTTCAAGGCCAAGGATATTTTCAGGGCCTCCCGGTTACCGTTGCTTGGAGCCAGCAATTCTCATGTCAAAAAGGACGTGGTCAAAATAGAGTCCGGCAGCGCCGTGTCGCCGCTCCTCCTGGTAAGGGATTCAGCCAATGGCAATGTGGTCATCGCCGACGGTTACCACCGGTTGTGTGCCGTTTACACGTTCGATGAAGACGCAGTGATTCCCTGCCAGATCGTGTCGCCCGCCGGTTGATTAGGCGCCAACGCCGTCCCGTGGCCGGCTTGGATTAATTCTTTGTCATAATTCAAAAAGCCATTGATTAATACGGGCCGGGCTGAAATAACTTGTAACCGAACACTGGCGCTCAACATCACATTTATTCTATGAAACATTTTATTCTGTCCATGGCGGGAATCGGCCTGCTGGCCGGCAACGTTCTCGCCCAAACCGACACCCCTTACAAGGTGCTCGACACCACCCAGCTCATGGGCAACGGCGGCATTGATTATGTTTATGCCGACAACGATGGCCGGCGCGTTTATGTGCCGCGCGGCGGAAATACATTCGTGTTCGACCTGGACACGCACAAATACATCGGCGCCATCACCAACATCGGCGGTCACGGCGTGGTCATTGACAGCGCCACACATCACGGTTTCTGCAGCGGCCGCCAGATCGGCATGTTCGACACCGAGACGATGCAGAAAATCAAGGACATTGACGTTCAAGGCCGGCCCGACGGCATCCTGCTCGAGCCGTTCACGGACAAAGTTTTTATCTTCAGCCATGAAGACCCCAGCATCACGATGATTGATCCCAAGGATGGCACCGTGACCGGCACGATTGATGTCGGCGGCGCGATGGAGCAGGCCCAAAGCGACGGGCAGGGAAAACTGTATGCGGATGTTGAGAACGAGAAGAAAATCGCCGTCGTGGATTTGAAGACCATGAAACTCATTACCAAGTACGACCTCGGCACCGGTGCCGGCGAACCGGGCGGCCTCGGTCTGGATGTGAAGAATCGCATCCTGTTCGCCATGTGCGCGAATCCCAACGTCTGTGTCGTGTTGAATGCCGACGACGGCAAGGTGCTGACCACGTTGCCCCTCGACGGCGGCACGGACGGCGGCGGGTTCAATCCCGCCACGATGGAAGCATGGAGCTCACAGCGTAACGGCACGCTGACCATCATCAAGGAAAGCAGCCCCACGAGCTTTGCGGTGGAACAAACCGTGCAAACCAAGCAGGGTTGCAAGACCTCATCGCTCGACACGAAAAACAACCGGATTGTTTTGATCTGCACCGAGCGTCTCCCGCAAGCGGCGGCAGCCGCGACCGCAGCCCCGCCGGCCCCGGCGCCCGAGACAAACGCGCCCGCCGGTGAACGGCGGCGCTTTGGCGGTTTTCGCGCTGGTCCCGGCAACCTCGATGTGTTGTGGGTCGGCCGCTGATTTCATAAAATCCTTCAGCTTTGATCATGCGGTGTCGCACGAAGGCCGCGATGCTTGTGAAGGTGTTTCTGATGGGCAGCCATCCTTCGTTTCCTTCGCGCTCTTCGCGTGTAAATTGAAGTCTCCCCACAAGTCTGGATTGACATCACCAGCCCGGCGTGGCTGAGTTCTCGTGTTTGGGCGAGATTTGCAATTATGACGTTTCTTCCTTGGCTCATCTTTGTTGTCGCCGCTTTGCTCGAGGTCGGCGGCGATGCAGCCATCCGGCGCGGGTTGCGCGGTGGCGGCCTGCTTTTTATCCTCGCGGGCTTCGTTGTCCTCGGCTCTTACGGGCTGGTCGTCAACTCCATGAGGTCGTGGGCTTTTTCAAAGCTGCTCGGCGTTTATATCGCCTTCTTCGCCCTGGTCAGCGTTTTGTTCGGTCGCTACATCTTCAGGGAATCAATTCCGGCTTCGACCTGGATTGGGCTTCTGGTCATCATCGCTGGAGGTCTTATCATTCAGTTTGGCCGCCACTGATCCAAGCCTTGTTCTGGCAACCCGCATCCACAACCGGTTATGAAAAAAAATGAACAGCCGAACGCGAAAATTGAAATCACCAGGGATGGTCCCTACCTTGTGACCGGCGGCCTGCTGCTCAGCGAGCAATGGATTGTCACCAATGCCGAGGGCGATTCCCTCGATTACCGGGAGGGCAAGCAGCATCCGTCGTCGCCGCAATATGCGCTTTGCCGTTGCGGTCAGTCCGACACCAAGCCGTTCTGTGATGGCAGCCACCGGAAGGTCAAGTTCGACGGGACCGAAACCGCCAGCCGTGACCCTTACCTGAAACAGGCGGAGACGATTGATGGGCCGACCCTGCGGCTCACCGACGCGGACAGCCTTTGTGCCTTCGCCCGCTTCTGTGACCCGAAAGGGCGGATTTGGAATCTGGTTCCAGCCTCAGATGACCCCGAAGCCCGGCGAGTGGCGGAGTATGAGGCCGCGCATTGTCCGGCCGGCCGGCTGGTGGTGTGGGATAAAAAGACGGGCAAACCCATCGAGCCGAAATTTGAACCATCACTCGCGTTGATCGAGGACACGGAAAAGAAGGTCAGCGGTCCGATCTGGGTGCGCGGGGGCATCCCGGTGATTTCCGCTGATGGCAAAGCCTATGAGGTTCGGAACCGGGTGACGCTGTGTCGCTGCGGTGCGTCGAACAACAAGCCCTTCTGCGACGGCTCGCACGCGGCCTGAAGCGTACGCCGAAGCCGCTCCAATTTATGAGTCTTTGAGACCTCACATTCCCAAATAATAAGCACTTTCCAACCTGCGCTGCGCAACCGACGTACATTAAGCCTGTCGCGGCGTTTGGTGCGGCGAATTTTCGGCAGCCAGTAAGCACGGTTCGATTTTGGTTTACGCCGTCCGTCAGGGCATTTCTGACAGCCGTGCCAGAAACAACCATGAACGAACAAACAAATCCGTCTGCTCGCGAAGACAATGTCAGGTTTTCCCGGCAGCCTTGAATCGTGAAGGCGGTAGCGGCAACCTGCTGCGTACAAGTATTTCCGCACACGCAGTTCCGGTTGTGTATCTTTGCCGCGGATTCGCGACATAACCTCCGACCGTTTCGCCTTGGTGAAAATGTCAGGCATGGTTTGACTACAAACGCCACACAATCATGGCCGTTGATCGCAGAGGAGCCGCAAAGACACTTATTTAGTTGCCCTGCTTAGCCGGGTCATCGTGAGAATCAATAACCAAACCCTGTGGCTCTTTGCGGACTCGATGGCAATCTGTCTGGCATCGGGGTTGACGCCGAAGAGAGCGTTGGAAATGAGCGCGGCAGGAACGCAATGGGGAATTGGTTTTCCTCGTTTGACTTTCGCTTGAATCTGTCCCTAATTGCATCACGTGAGTTTGTCCGAATACATCCTGCTGGCGCTCGGTTCGCTGTTTGTGATTGTCGATCCGCTGGCCACCGTGCCGGCGTTTCTGGCGATGACACCGAATGACACCCCGGAACAACGCATCCGTACGGCGCGGCTGGCGTGTTGCGTGACGGCGGGCGTCCTGCTGGCTTTTTCCGTGGCCGGACCATTGATTTTCAAGGTCATGGGCATCACCATGCCGGCCTTCCAAATTGCCGCGAGCATCGTGCTGCTGCTGGTGGCGCTGGACATGTTGCGTGCCCAACGCTCGCGCGTCCAGGAAACCCATGAGGAAACGAAAGCCGGCATGGAAAAAATGGACATCGCCGTGACCCCGCTGGCCATTCCCATGCTGGCCGGACCGGGAGCGATTTCCACCACGATCCTGCTCCAAAACGGGGCACGCAATGTCCCGCAACACATCGCGCTTTACGGGTGCATCCTGATGGTCTCGCTGGTGAGCTATCTGGTTTTACGAATTGCGGCCCGGGGCACCCGATGGTTGAACCCGATTGCGATGAGCGTCGCCACCCGCATCATGGGCTTGTTGCTGGCGTCGGTGGCCATCCAATTCATGCTGAATGCCATCAAAACCTTCCGGCTGGAGCTGATTTCGGTGCCGACCCTCTGAGTGAAAGCCCGGCAGCATAATCAAGGACGCCCGAATGACGGGAAGTTGATATTAACGAAAAAGTTGAGGCCGGCTATTGGGTCAGGTTGCACCGATCCAATCGGCCACAAGGCAATCCGTCTCCTCCACCGGCACGAAATTGAAACCTTTGCGCTTCAACCTGGCAACCGACAGGCAGCCCAATTCCGCGTTTTGAGTCTGGATGAATGTGGAAACGCCGGCCCATCTCGTTTGCCTGTGCCGGCAGACACTGAAAACTACGTCGGACCCCACCCTGGAGGGCAACGGTGCGTTCTGTCGGCAAAATGGCCACGCGCGAAAGCAGATGAAGCGGCGCAGCCAGACGAAAGGTTTTCGTTGGAGGGATATTTCAAAGTAAAGCCGGGATCGGGGCCAATGGTCACCGCGTCCGGAGTCGAATTTTGGTTCTTTTGAATGTCGAATTGAACTTTCCTTCACACGAACTGTCAGAATGTTGTGGCGTTGGCGGAATGGCTTGATGGTGCGCGCGGAGTTTGAGTTTGTCAGACGACGAAAAAAGCGGGCGGCACAATTTATGCGGTTCCTCTGACTGGTCCGACAAACTGGCGGTGGTTGTAGCCCGGACGATAAAGTAAAGGGAACAAACATAAGGTCGTTTGAGAAAATGACTGTCGGCCTGCCGCAAGTTGTGAGGATGGCGTTGTCGTTATGGTAAAAAATTCGCAGTTGGCAAGGATCGTGGTTTATCAAAACATTGGTTTTCTGGCGGTCATCGTACTTTGTTTTCTGGATGAGTTGCTGCAATTGCCTTCGTTGATATTCTCCGGTCATCCCTTCGTGGTCCTTTACCGCCGGCCCACGCTGGAGATGTTGCTGTTTTTGGCCGTCTGGCTGTTGGTGAACAATTCGACGCGCCGCTTGCTGAAGCAGGTACGGCAGCTGGAAGACTTCCTGCGCGTCTGCTCCTGGTGCCGGCGCATTGATTACAAGGGCGAATGGATGCCGCTGGAGGAGTTCATGGAGCAGGGTTTTGACACGCCGACGACGCACGGCATCTGCCCGAACTGCCTGCGCCAGAAAAAGGAGGCGATTGAAAAGGAACGGCGCGCACGGCAAAGCGAGCCGGCGACCGGCTGAGCCGGGCGGTTTCCGCCCGGTTTTTCAGTGAATTTTCTCCACCCGAATCCGGGCGGGGTCGTTCACCCCCAACTGGAGCAGGGTGGCGTTGGCATAAAGATCCGGGTTGGGGGTGAACCCCGGTGCGCCAATGAGCTGGCGCTCGCGGTCAAGCTCCTTGATGGCGAGTGTGTCGAGCGCGACCGGATCGCGGCTGAACCAAAGTTGATTCAAGACCGTCGAATATTGCAATAATCCCTTTGAACCGCCCGCGTACTGGCCAATCAGAGCGTCGGTAATGTCGAGGACGACGCGGTCGCCGAGCACCGGCAGCGCGTAAATTTCCGGCACGGCCACGGCCAGCCGTCCGGGATCGCCCTGAAAGCGCAGGGTATTGTCCACACTGCCCATGGACAGGCCGTAAAGATGGCCGCAAACGCCGGCGGAATCCTGGTTCAACAACGGGGCAATGCTGATGATTTTGGTGATATGACGGGTGACCAGCTTCGAGACGAAGGATTTTTTGCCAACCTCCGGCCCTTTTTGCCCAAATTCAAAATCACCCCAGACGAGCTGGCCGATGATGGGGGTGTCGGGCAGATAATAGTTGGTCGGGTCGTAACCCGCTTCGGCGCTCCCGGCGGCGCGCACGCCGAGTCGGGCGGCGAGTTTGAAAAATCCAGCGGCCCGCAAATCACCGCTGTTCCGGTCCCAGATGATGATGTGTTCCGGCGGCAGGCCCGCGTCCAGCAATCCGTGAATCACTGCCGCAACGACGGCGGGGCGGGTGCCATTGATCGGCCCGGCGGTGGAATAAACCTTGATGCCGACAACGTCCTGCGTCGAGACCAGGCTGCGCCAGGCGGCGACGACGGCCGGCTGGCCGGTGACATTGGTCAGGCCGCGATCCACCATGGCCTGGACCGCCGCGCCATCCGGCTGGTACCGATAGGTGGCGTCCGGGTTTTCGACGATGAGCACACGCGCGGACGCGCCGCCGGCCTGCCGCAACGATAAATCCGCGGCTTGAACCTGCCGGCAGGCAAACCCGAGGGTACCTGCCGCCATCAGCGGGCAAAAGACACGAATGAACTGGGCCAGTGCGTTTCTTGACACGTCAAGGCGTGGATGCTACCACCAACACCGATGCTGGCCACAAAAAACATAACCCGGTGCGGCGTAGCCGTTTTTCTGACGCTCGCTGTTTTTATCACCGGCTGCGGGCCGCCGGGGCCGCGCGCATTGATGAAAGGCGAAAAGCTTCTCGTTCGCGGCGATTATTCCGACGCGGTGGAGAAACTGAAATTGGCGACGTCGCTGATGTCCACGAATGCGCAGGCCTGGAATTATCTAGGTGTGGCGTACCAGCACGCCGGTCAACCGGCCGACGCCGCGCTGGCGTATCAACGCGCCCTGGCCCTGGATCGCGATCTGGTGGAGGCGCATTACAATCTCGGCTGTTTGTGGCTGGAACAAAACAAGCCGGACGTGGCGAAGACCGAGTTCACCGCCTATGTGCTCCGCCGCAGCAAAGCGCCGGAGGGCTGGACCAAAATGGGCGTTGCCCAGCTGCGCCTCCGTGACCTCGCGTCGGCGGAAAAAAGTTTCAGCATCGCGCTGGCCATTGATACCAACAACGCCGAAGCGTGGAATGGTCTGGGCCTCGCCCAGATGCAGCGGGGGCGTCCGCGCGAAGCGGTCCAGTATTTCGCCGCCGCCAACCGGGCGCAGCCGGATTATGCGCCGGCCCTGTTGAATCTGGCGACGATGGCCCGGCAGTATCTGCGCGACAACACGCTGGCCCTCCAAGATTACCGCGCGTATCTGGCGTTGACCCCGCATCGGGCGGATTGGGACCAGGTGAACACCCTCGCCAATGATTTGGAGCAACAAATGACTGGCATCGCCGCTTCGGCGCCGTCGAACCCGCAACGTACGCAGCGGACGGCGACCAGTCTCGGGACTCCATCGACCGCCCATTCACCGTTCGAAAACACCGGGGCCCAATCGTCGTCCGCCGCTGACGGAACGCAAAATTCGTCTGCGGCGGAAGAGAATTCGTACGTGGCCGCGGGGACGCCGCCGAAACCAGACACCGGGAAACCACGGGCACTGAACCCGCTCAATCCAATGAACTGGTTTCGCGGCGTGTCGCCGGAGCCGAAGGTGGCGTCCTTGCCGCCATCAAACTCAAACAGCAATCCAGTGCCGCCGGCGGCGAAGCCTGAAGCCGGCAATCTCACGGCGTTCGGCACACCCATGCACACCCCGTCAAAACCGTTTCGCATGGTTCAGCCCGCGCCGCCGGCATTCCCGCAATATTTGTATCTTTCGCCGGCCCGGCCCGGATCGGGCGACCGGCAGGCGGCCGGACGCGCGTTTGCGCAGGCGCAACAATATGAACGGGACCGGCAGTATCTGGATGCGCTGAATTCGTATCGCGCGGCGGCGGGCTTGGATCCGGGTTGGTTCGAGGCGCAATATAATTCCGGCGTGATGGCCTACCGTTTGCGGAATTTCGACCAGGCGCTGCCCGCCTATGAAATGGCCCTGGCCATCCGGCCGGATTCGTCCGACGCGCGTTACAATTTTGCCCTGGCCCTGAAGGCGGCCGGTTATGTGCCCGACGCCGCGAATGAGTTGAAAAAATTGCTCGCCGCGAATCCGGATGATGTCCGCGCCCATCTCGCGCTCGGCAACCTTTACGCGCAGCAACTCCATGACGTGCCGCGGGCGCGGGCGCAGTATTTGAGGGTGTTGCAATTGGATCCGCGCAACTCCCAGGCCGCGGACATACAGTTCTGGCTCTCCTCGAATCCGCCCTGAACTGGAACGAATTGTGCTGGAACAGGTGGTCGAAGACGCTGATTTCACTCTATGTTTGCCAATGTCATACAATCACTGACGTCCGACAAATTGCCGGTAAACTGGTTCGACGTAGTGGTCGTGCTGATCCTCGGATTTGGTCTCTTTCGTGGCCGTAAAAACGGCATGTCGAAGGAAATCCTGCCGTTGTTTCAGTGGCTCGCCGTGATTTTGGTCAGCGGCTTGTTCTACGCCATGGGTGCCCAGTTGATCGCCAAAATGGTGAAGCTGGATCCGTTAACCGGCAATCTCCTGGCGTACGCCATTCTGGCGGCCGTCGTGTTTTTTTTCTTTTCAATCATCAAACGCACGGTGGGTTTGAAATTATTCGGGAGCAACCTGTTTGGCAACGCCGAGTACTATCTTGGCATGCCTTCCGGTCTGGTTCGGTACGCCTGCATGGTGATTTTTGCCCTGGCCCTTTTGAACGCGCGCCACTACACGGCGGCGCAAATCCAGGACAGCAACAACTATCAGGAACGCTGGTATGGCGCGCATTTTTTCCCCGATTTATACACCGTCCAGAGTCAGGTGTTTGAAAAATCTTTCATCGGGCCTTACCTCAGGCAATATCTTGGCGTGTTGCTGATTGAACCGACCGCGTCGAGCGGCGCCAAACCCGAACCGGATGAGCCGGTTCAATAACCGGCCGTGGCGGGCGGGCGGAGACCGGCACTAAACCAGCATGGCTGGCACCATATCTCCTGCAATCCTTGAACGCATTCGCGCGGCCAGTGACATTGTGGATGTCATTGGCTCGTATCTGCCGTTGAAAAAGGCGGGGGCGAACTTTGTCGCGCTCTGCCCCTTTCACAAGGAGAAAACCCCCAGCTTCAACGTCAATCCGCACCGGCAGATCTTTCACTGTTTCGGCTGCCACAAAGGCGGCGACGTGTTCACCTTCGTCAAGGAATACGAAAACATCGGTTTCGTCGATGCCGTGCGCCGCCTGGCCGACCGCGCCAAGATCCCGCTCGAATTCGATCAAAACCCCGCCGAACAGCAGTCCCGTCATCTCAAGGACCAATTGCTCCAGATTCACGAGCAAATCGCCCAACGCTGGCAGAATTGCCTGCTCAACGAGGCTGCCGGACAGATGGCCCGCGATTATCTGACCCAACGCGGTGTGTCCGCCGACGCGGTAAAGCTCTTCCGCCTTGGCGCCGCTCCGGATGCCTGGGATGACACGGTCAATTGGGCCAAAAGCAAGGACCACGACCTGCCGCTGGTCGAAAAGGCCGGGCTCATTATCCAGAAGTCAGAAGCCGGAAGTCAGAAGCCGGGAGGCGAAAGTACAAAATCGGATCTCCGGCCTCCGGCGTCTGGCTTCCGGCATTACTATGACCGTTTCCGCGGGCGGCTCATCTTTCCCATCTGCGACGAGCAGGGCCGGGTGATTGGTTTCAGCGGCCGGATCTTGTCCGGCGACGAAAAAACCGCCAAATACGTCAATTCGCCGGAAACGCCGATTTTCACCAAGAGCAAGGTTTTCTTCGGCCTCGACAAATCGAAACGCGCGCTGCTCGACGCCGGATTTGCGGTGGTCTGCGAAGGCCAGCTTGATTTGATCGCCTGCTTCATGGGTGGCGTGCAAAACGTCGTCGCGCCGCAGGGCACCGCCTTTACCGACCAGCACGCGCGCATCCTCAAACGGTACGCGGACGAAGTCGTGCTCTGTTTTGATTCGGACGAAGCCGGCCAGAACGCCGCCGTGCGTTCGCTCGACCATCTGCTCGCGTCCGGCCTGGCCGTGCGGGTTGCGATCGTGCCCGCGCCGCACGATCCGGACAGTTTCATCAAAGCCAACGGTGGTGAAGCCTTCCGCAAACTCATTGAAAATGCCGGGGGATTTTTTGATTACTATTTGAACCGGCTGTGCGCGCACCATGATCCAGACAGCGACAAAGGCCGGAATGCCATTTTGCGCGACATGGCCGGGGCCATCCACAAAACGGCCAACTCGGTGTGGATTGACAAATATGCGCAGAAAACCGCGCTGCGGCTCGGGGTTTCGCCGGAGGCGGTGCGGGCGGAATTCAAAAAAGTTCAAAATTCAAAGCCCCGGGTTCAGGATGCGGAACCGAACGATCCACCCTTGCCCGTTGAACCTGAAACTTTGAACCGCCCTTCACTGCATGAATTTCATCTGCTGAAACTGTTGCTGTTGCACGACGATTTGGTTCCTTGGGCGGCGTTGCACCTGGATGTGAACTGGATTTCCCATCCGCTCGTGCGGAAAATTCTCACGCAACGGCTTGCCGCGCAGACGAATGAAATCTGGAAGAGCCTCGGTGCGTTTCTGGGCGAATGCGAATTGCCCGAAATGCAGGGCCTCATCACCGAAGCCGTGGCCGGGGACCGCAAGATTCCCAATCCCGGGCAGCAGCTCGGCGATGTCGTGTTGAAATTGCGGAACCAGTTTTTGGACCGGCAGATCGCCGCGCTCACCCAAAAGATCAGCCAGTCGGGGGTGCCGGAAGCGGAACAAAACGAATGGCTGCGCCAGCAGCAGGAATTGCGTGTGCAGAAACGCGCGCCATTGAAGTAACAAGTGACACGTGGCAGGTGGCGAGAAAGCATTAGTGAGCAGTTCTCGGAAGGGGGTGGCTAAATTTGCGGCGGGTTGATTGCGTGGCGAGCGGACGGGAAAAAGCTTGCAGGTGGATGTGAACCGAGCCACGCAATCAACCCGCCGTTGGTTTGGGATTGCCCCCCGTCCAAGGGATTCTAAACTAGACATGTCCATTAGCAAACCAGCGTTGAGGTTTGGGATTCCCGCCACCGTCACCCGTCACGTGCCACTTATTTTGCGCCCTGGCCGATCCACGCGCGCCGCTGGCCGCCACGCGGGGATTTTCAGCTTCTTGCGACGATTTTTGACACCGCTTAATGTGCGGTTGAGACGTCGGGCGACGATTTGATCCGGCGTCTTGCCCAACAACCGGTCTTCGGATGATGTCCAAAAGACCCGCCTGCTTGGGTCGCGCAAACCCAACTGACTGCGCCGGACACTGACGGAACCGATAGGGTGCCCCGTTCGCCTCACGACTTCTGCATCCGGGAACTTTCCGAGCAATCGGTCTTCACCAGGATGCCAACGCCGATGTCGTGAATCGGGTTTGGTCAGGCCGAGTTTTCCCCGGTGAACTTTAACAGATTCCAATGTGCGGCGGAACCGGCGGGCAATTTCCTCGTCCCGTAGTTTGCCGAGCAGCTTTTCTTCGGTGCGAGTCCATTCCTTGAACGGCGCGCGCGGAATAAAAGGACGAATGCGGAGCGTAACGCGCTGGTGACGCACATTATTGCGGGGGCGACCGAATCGTCGGGCCAATTCACAATCTGACCATTTGCCCAGCATCTGTATTTCATGGGCATTCCAATGGGGACTTGGAATTCGAAACAGGAGACGCTTTTGCTCCCGCATGGAGGCGACGGCCTTGATCGTGCGGCCGAAACGGCGCGCGAGGACGGAGTCGGGCTTTTTGCCGAGTTGATTGAGTTCGGCCTGCGTCCACCGTGCACACCGGCGGCTTTTGATACGCTTTGTCTTTGTGGCAGCAGACATGACTTGCCGACGGTATTATTCGCAAAACATTTGCCGAAACAATTCTTCCGCGCGCTGATGGCCTTCATGGGTGAACACGACGGACTTGTTTTTATTTTTCGGGTCGGCAAGGAGGCCTTTCTGGTGGAGCCGGTCAAGCGCGTCCCAATCGTGTCCTTTCCATGCCCGCGTGACGGCAAATTCGTGTCGGCCTTCGGTGAAACTGGTGAGGAACAGCAACGCCAGTACCGCGTCGTCAATCTTGTCGAGGTCAGGTTTCATGGTTGGGTTGTTAAAGTTGCAGCAGGATAGTAAGTCCATGATTCAAGCGAGGCAATCGTTCAGTTCCGGCGGATGGATTGCGGGTGCGGTTGATTACGCCGGCCGCAAATAAAAAAGGCGCAATCCCGACGGGACTGCGCCTTGGTTGTCACTCGTCACCCGGCACGTGTCACTCATTTTACGCCCTGATCAATCCACGCGCGCAGCAGACCGATTTGTTCCGGCGTGAGCGGGCCGATGTTCGCCCGATTGTGCAGTGGCGGCATCCAATCGTCATCGTCCTTGCTCAAATGTGCGACCGCCTGGATGAGCATGCTTTTGGGGCTGTTCCCGGCGACGATGACCTTGCCATCCTTGCCGCCCTTGAGCGCGCCGTCGAGGCTGTCGAGTTTCAAATGGCCCCGGGGTTTGTCGCCGCTGTGGCACTTGACGCACGAGTTGTCCAAAATCGGTTTGATGTCGCCCGCGTACGTCACGCCCTGTTTGGTGGCGGCAGGTGGCAGCGTGCCCGGCACGGCATCATCATCGGCGGCCGCGGCCAGGGCCAATCCCAGCGGAACGGCCAGGACAGAGGTGAGTTTGATCCAAGTCTTGATTTTCATGGTTTTGCTTATTTCCAGGACAATTTGAACTTAAGATGTTCAAACCGAAAAAAGGTTTCAATCAAAAAAACACTTTTGGCGACGGCCTGCTTGCAGAGGGCCCGTTCCTGGGCTAACCCTGTCGCGTGGACCGCGATCAATTCACCGATGCCGCGCTCGTGGTGCTGGGCCACGGCACGGAGCAAAACGCCGGTTCCGCCGCGCCCGTCCATCAACACGCGGCGGAATTGCGCCGCCGGAAGATTTTTGCCGAAGTCCGCGAGGCGTTCTGGAAACAGGAACCGCAAATCAAAAGGGTATTGGCGGACATTACCGCGCCGCGCGTTTTCATCGCGCCGCTCTTTATCAGCGAAGGCTATTTCACGAAGAAGAGATTCCCCGCGAGCTTGGCTTTGCTTCCGGCCACTCGTCACTCGTCACTCGTCACTCGTCACTGTACTATTGCCGTCCCGTCGGTTCGCACGACAGCATGACCGGCGTGATTTTGTCCGTGCCCGGGAAATTTGTGGAGAAATTTCCATTTCCGCGCGCTCCCAAGCCGGGTGAAATCACATTGTTCATTGCCGGCCACGGCACGGAGAAGAATGAAAATTCGCGCCAGCCGATTGACCGGCAGGTGACGTTGATTCGCGCGATGAATCTTTACGCCGGTGTTCACGCGATTTTCCTTGAAGAAACCCCTCGCATTCCCGAATGCTACCGGCTCGCACAGACGAAAAATCTGGTCGTGGTGCCGTTTTTCATCAGCGACGGTTTGCACACGCAGGAAGACATCCGGTTTTGCTGGGTGAAGCGAAACCTGCCGTTGAGCAGCGACTCGCCGCGGGTCAGCCGGTCTGGCGTAATCCGACTGAAAAAAACGGAAAACTGGTCTGGTATTCGCCGGCCATCGGCAGTGAGCCGCATCTGGCCGACGTGATTTTGGAACGGGTGCGGGAAGCGGCGATGTAGAGTCGGCGCTGCGCGCCGATTGATTCGAGCCACAGGCTCGACGTTACATCTTGAAACTCTATGCCAAAACTACGGATCGGAATATTGAGCACGGCCAACATCGGCCGCCAAAACTGGAAGGCCATCTTCAATTCCGGGAACGCCGTCGTTACCGCCGTCGCCAGTCGCGACGCGGGGCACAGCCGCGAATACATCCGCAAATGCCAGGGCGAATTTCCGTTCGCCGCCGAACCTGCCGCGTTCGGCAGTTATGAGGAACTGCTCGCGTCGAAGGACGTGGACGCCGTTTACATTCCGCTACCGACGGGACTGCGCAAGGAATGGGTTTTACGCGCGGCGGCCGCCGGCAAGCACGTTGTTTGTGAAAAGCCGTGCGGCGTCAGTTTCACCGATGTTCAGGAGATGACGGACGTCTGCCGCAAAAACCGCGTACAATTCATGGATGGCGTGATGTTCATGCACAACCCGCGTCTGCCACGGGTTCGCGAGGTTTTCCACGATGGCAAAAGCGTCGGCCCGCTGCGGCGGATTTCGTCGGCGTTCAGTTTTCTCGGCGCCGGCGGGTTTTCCGACAATAACATCCGCGTGGACGGCCGGCTCGAACCGACTGGCTGCCTTGGCGATCTGGGCTGGTATTGCATCCGGTTCACGCTTTGGGCGCTGAAATGGCAACTGCCGCATACGGTCACGGCCCGGGTTCTTTCGCAATCCGGGCCGGCGGGTGGCCGTCTGCCACACCCACCGAATTTTCCGCCGAACTATTTTTTGACGGCGGCGTTTTGGCCGGATTTTACTCTTCGTTTCTGACCGCCTTTCAGCAATGGGCTTTTGTCAGCGGCCGGGATGGCTGGCTGCGGGTGCCGGATTTTGTCCACCCGTTCAACAGCCGTGAACCGACCTTTGAAGTCAACCGGACGGAAATCGCGTCCCCGGGCCCCAGGCGCCGCGCCAGGTTCCGATCTAGCCGAGCTTGGCCACGCGACGGCGCAAAACACCGTCATGTTCCGCAATTTCGCCAACCAGGTTTTTTCCGGCAAATTGAATGAAGAATGGCCGATGTGGGCGCTGCAAACGCAACGGGTGATGGACGCCTGTTACCAATCGGCGTTGGCTGGTTCGGAGTTCCGCTTTTAGGCGGAGTGGCGCGGCCTGATTGACCGTTTTTTGACTTTAAAGCCCCGGCATTTCTTGCCAGGCTTTGTAAAGATGCGGTGAAGGCCGCGTTCCGGACAACGACTTCAAACGAAAGGCAAATTATGCGCCAGCTTGCAATCATCGGATTGTTTTTTCTCATTGGGTTCCAGGTTTCAGCCGAACCCGAAATCAAAGGCACCGCCCCCGAACTCGCCCAATTCATCAACGGCATTCCCAAAACAGTTGCGGTTGCGGGAGAAGCTGAAGTTCGTGTGCCCGCGCATTGGGCAGTATTGAGCCTCAAAGTCGTGACTGAAAGCAAATCGTTGCAGGAAGCACTGCGTACGAATCTCGAACTGCGTGGCAAGGTGGCCGATTACCTGAAGAGTCTGGGCATTCCGGGGGGGGGTTTTAAACCCCGAAATTTTTCTTTTCCCCCAAAATCGGAATTTTTAGGGAAAAGGGCCAAAACCTTTGGTTTGAAAACGTTATTCGAATTTTCGGGGAGGAAGAAAAAGAATTTCAAAAACGCGGCCGGTGCGGTGGACAAGTGGGCTGAGGTGCAGTTTGACGGCGTGGAATTTGAATACGCGGATAAGGAATTGCAGAAACAAAACGCCATTGCCAAGGCGTGCGACAACGCCAACGACCGAAAGAAAATCTACGAGGAAAAATTCAGCTTGAAATTGGTGCCGCTCAGATTTGGTCAGGGTGAGGTAAGGAGGGGAGAGGCGGTCCCGGCAAACTATGGACTTTCCAGAGGCGAAGCGTACGGTGTGACGCTTGTCTCTGCATCAGGTTCGGACGTCGCCGAGGAATCGGTTTCATCCTTTGGTGAGCTGATTTACACGGCCACAGTGATGGTGGAATACTCGGTGCAACCGAAGTAGAGCCTGGATTACGTCGTCCAAATTTCGTTTTGGATCCATTAGGTTGTCCGGACAGTGCAATTTCCATCTTCCATCCGGCATCCCGCATCCTTATTCTCTGTGCGTGCGTCTTCGGAAAATCACCATCATCGGCGTGGGCCTGCTCGGCGGTTCCATCGGACTGGCCGTGAAACGCCGGAAACTCGTTTCGTCCGGCGGAGTCGCGGTTTCGTCCGGCGCACTGCCAGCCTGAAGGATTGCGAAAAGGCGGGCGCGATGGATTTTGCCACCACCGATTTGCTTGCCGCTGTTTGGAACGCTGATCTGGTGATTCTGTGCATGCCGCTGGCGCAAATGCGTTCACGCGTCCGGCAAATGCTCCCGGCGTTGAAGCGCGGTGCGATTGTCACGGACTTGGGCAGTGTGAAAGCCAGTGTCGTGCGTGAACTGGAATCGCTCGTCGCCAGGGCCGGCGCGCATTTTGTTGGCAGCCATCCCATGGCCGGGGCGGAAAAAACCGGCGTGGGCGCCGCCAGTGCGGATTTGTTCGTGAACGCTGCTTGCGTCGTTACACCGACTGGAAAATCAAACCCGGCGGCGGTTCGCCAAGTGGAGCAATTTTGGAAGTCGCTGGGCGCGCGAACGTTGCGGCTGGCGCCCGAACAACACGATTCGCTCGTCAGCCGGTCCAGCCATCTGCCGCATGTGCTGGCGGCGACGCTGGCCAGTTACATTCTGAATCCCGCAAGTCCAAAGCAACAAGCGGCACTTTGCGCCAATGGTTTTCGAGACACGACGCGCATCGCGTCCGGCTCACCGGAAATGTGGCGCGACATCGCGCTGGCAAACCGTAAAAATCTCAGACGGGCGTTGGAAGGGTTTGTTTCCGATTTGAAGAATTCAAACGATTCTCGCCGGGGCCGATGCGAAAGCCATCATGAGATTTTTTGAAACGGCCAAAACCCGCCGCGACGATTGGTGCGCGCGTTGCGCCTCGCCGTCGCCGGAGTAAGAAAGCGAAGGATGGAAGATTGAAGGAGATGGATGATGGAAAATCCCAAAGCTGGCCGCGCCGCGGCAATTTCCATCTTCTATTCTCCATCCTCTATCCTCTATCCTCGTCTCTTGTATGCCACTGCCCGACCTCATTGAAATCGTGCCGCTCGATAAACCGGTGCACGCGGAAGTCACCGTGCCCGGCTCGAAGAGCATCACCAACCGCGCGCTTATCCTGGCCGCGCTGTCGGACGGCGGGGTCACGCTGGAGAGCGCCCTTTGGAGTGAAGACACGCAAATCATGGTCGACGGCCTGCAGAAGCTTGGCTTCATGGTGAATGTCGTGCCCGACCCGGAGGAATTTTGCAACCGCACCATCACGGTGGGTGGCCTTGGCGGGAAAATTCCGACGGCGGGACGGCGGATAAACCGCTGGAACTGTTTGTGGGCAACGCCGGAACCGCGGCGCGGTTTCTGGCGGCGTTCGTTTGCCTGGGGAATGGCGTTTATCGTTTGAGCGGCGTGCCGCGGATGCACGAGCGTCCGCAGGCGGGGCTGTTTCAAGCGCTGCGCCAGCTCGGTTACCGCGTGGATTCGCCGAACGACAAGCTGCCCGCCGTCATTCATGGACGGGTCCGCGCCCTGGTAAATGCCAGGTGAGCATCGAGCAGAGTTCGCAGTTTGCCAGCGCGTTGCTGATGTGCTCGATGGTCGGCCGGCTGGCAGGTCGAGATTGTCGGCGAAAACGTGGAGGAATCGCCGTATGTCTACATGACGCGCGAAATGTGCTCGTATTTTTACTGGAGTCGAAAACACAGCCGGCATCCGGAACGCGGAATGAGGGGTGGCATCTATCCCGTTGATCCCGATTCTTCCAGCGGCAGTTATTTCCTGGCCGCCGGCTGGCTGGCCTCCGATCCGGCTCAAAATGAACCGCACCCCGTCACCGTGGCGCGCTGGCCGATTCTGGGCGCGGGTTTTCAAATTGATACAAATTTTTTGAATTACCGGATTCTTCCCGAAACGGTTTCCCGGAAAACCGATCTGGGCGACAGCATCATGACGCTGATGGTGACGGCGCCGTTGGCGGATCATCCGGTGAAATTCACCGATCTCGGCCACCTCCGCGTGCAGGAATGCGACCGGGTCTCCGCCCTGCACACGGAATTGACCAGATGCGGCGCGAAAGTCGTCGAGGAGGACGACACGCTGACGGTTTATCCTCGCCGCTGCACGGCGCGGAGATCGAAACCTACAATGACCATCGCATGGCGATGTGTTTTGCGATTCTGGGATTGAAAGTGCCGGGCATCAAAATCAGGAATCCGGCCTGTGTGAAGAAAACGTTCCCGGATTTCTTCCAGAAACTGGCCGTCCCGCCGCCGGATGGCCTGGGGGCGACGATTCTGGATGCGAAGACGGGACACGAAGCTGGCAGTTAAGATTTGTTTGCGGATTGATTGCAAGGCGCTCTGTGAGCGTGGTCAGAAATTGGAGGCGGTCTTAGACTGCCGGTACGACTGGATTTGAATGAAACAACCAATTGTCATTGCCATTGACGGCACCAGCGCCAGCGGCAAGAGCACGAATGCCAAACTGGTCGCCCAGGCGCTGGGCTGTGTTTATGTGGACACGGGCGCGATGTATCGCACGCTGGCGTGGTATTGCCTGAAGCATCGGATGGACGTGCAGGACGCCAAAGCCGTTGCCGCCGCGTGCCGCAAGTGGAAGGCCACCCTGCATTGTGTGGAAACCGGCGGCCTGCGCGCCGCCCGATTGTTGGTGGACGGCTATTTTCCCGAGAAGGAAATCCGCACCGCCGAAGTCAGCGCCGCCGTGCCGCATGTCGCCGCCGTGCCGAAAGCGCGCGAGTGGATGGTCAAACGCCAGCGCGAATGCCTGCAGTTTGGCAATCTCGTCATGGAAGGCCGCGACATCGGCACGAACGTTTTCCCGGAAACGGATTTCAAATTTTACCTGGACGCCCAACTGGAGGAACGGTCGCGCCGCCGGGCCGCCGACGGCGTCCGGGAAAACCTGGCCATGCGCGACCAGCGCGACAGCCAGCGCGCCGTCGCCCCGCTGATGGTTCCGCTGGGGGCGAAGGTCATCAATAATTCGAACCTGACCTCCGAGCAGACCAGCGGCCTCATCATCGCGGAGGTCAGGAAACGGCTGGCCGAAAAATGAATTTCTCCTATCGCCTCGGCTGGCTTTTTTTCCGCGCATGGTATGCGACGTATTTTCGCTGGCGGGTCTTCAATCCGGAGCGCGTGCCTGAAACCGGTGCGGTCATTCTGGCCTCCAACCACGCGAGCTTTCTCGATCCGCCGCTGGTGGGCGCGGGCTTGAGCCGCGGCATCAATTATCTCGCCCGCGAAAGTCTGTTTCGATTTCCGGGCATCGGCGCGCTTCTGCGTTCGTGGAACGCCGTGCCGGTGGACCGCGACGGCGGCGGCGCCGCGGGATTGAAGGCGATTCTCGACCGGCTGCTCGCCGGCGGCGGCATCATTTTGTTTCCCGAAGGCACGCGGACGCGTGACGGCCAGCTGCAGCCCGCGCGTTCGGGCATCGGACTGGTGGTGATCAAATCCATGGCGCCGGTCGTGCCGGTGCGGGTGTTTGGCACCTACGAGGCTTATGGCCGGCAGGTGAAATTTCCGCGTCCCAGGCGGATTGTCGTGAAATACGGCCGGCCGATGAATTTTGAGAAATGGCGCGCCGAGGCGAAGCATTGTCCCAAGCCGCGGCTCAAGGAAATTTACCAGGAAATCGCCAATGAAATCATGGCGGCCATTGCGAAGCTGGAGCCGAAGGAGGATTGAACAATCGTCCTCGTTCTCGTCGTCGTCCTCGTAATCGGTTTTAGGAATTCGAGGACGAGGACGAGCGACGAAGGATGAGAACGATCAAATCCCCAGGTTCGACAGCGTGTTGCTGATGCTGTTGACGATCCGGACGAGTTGCGGGTGCGATTTCTCAAAACCCTCGACGGATGACCGCAGTCCCGCCAGCGAATGTTGCAGTGATTGCGGGTTTTGTTGCTGGCGCGTGGCTTCATGGGCCGAGAGTTCTGCGAACCCGGCGATGCTCTGCGCCTGCTCGTCGTGCGTCCGGGACAGCTTGGCAATCTCGGATTTCAATGTGCCGAGCAACTGGAGCAACTCGCGTTTGCGGTCCGCGCTGATGGACTTTGCCTCGCGGATTTTCTCCTCGATTTCGTTCAGATTGCTTTCATTCATACTGCAAACGTATTCGTTGCCGGGAATTCGGCAAGTTT
>CAWACS010000023.1:0-32581 GCA_963780535.1 uncultured Verrucomicrobiae bacterium | reverse complement strand
TTTCCGCCCACTCGTTGTTGGTAGGGCGCGTCACTCCGTGCGCGCCGTCGTTGGGTGGGGCGAGGCTACTGACGAGTCGCTTTTGAGAAATTTCACCGCGTTGGATCCGGCTCGCGGGGATCGCCGCAGGGCGGGACAGGCTGCTCGCCCCACCTGCGGCGGGCTGCGGAGAGCCCGCCCTACCTTCTGGCGCTTGATGGAGAGCAAACATCACGCCGTCGCCCCAGCGCAACGCGGTTTCCACGGAATCGCCCAGCCGCACGCGGATTTTTTCGTCAATCACCAGCCGGTCCACCACCGCCTCGAGGTTGTGGAATTTCTTCTTGTCCAGTTTGACGCGCGTGTCGGCCTCCAGTTCGACAAACTGGCCGTCCACGCGGGCGCGCACGAAGCCTTCGCGCGCCAGGCGTTCGATCACGTCGCGGAACTCGCCCTTCTGCCGGCGCACCACCGGCGCGAGCAGCATCACCCGGGTTTTGGGCGGCAACGCGAGGATTTTGTCCACGATATCGCTGGTGCTCTGGCTCACGATGGGCACGCCGGTGTCCGGGCAATGCGCCTGGCCAATGTGCGCGTACAGGAGGCGCAAGTGATCGTAAATCTCCGTGGTGGTGGCGATGATGGAGCGCGGGCTGCTCCCGGAACTGCGCTGCTCGATGGCGATGGCCGGCGACAAACCCTCGATGTAATCCACGTCCGGCTTTTGCATCTGGTCGAGGAACTGGCGGGCGTAGGCGGAGAGGCTCTCGACGTATTTGCGCTGGCCCTCGGCGTAGATGGTGTCGAACGCCAGCGACGACTTGCCGCTGCCGCTCAGGCCGGTGATGACCACCAGCCGGTCGCGCGGGATGTCGAGTGTGAGGTTCTTGAGATTGTGCTCACGCGCGCCGCCGATCCGGATGGATGTCTTGCTCATGCCTGTGAATTTCCGGTCGTGGCGCAGCCCGGTGGGGCGAGGCTACTGACGAGCCGGCCTTGACGCGTCAAAACCTGGCGACAACGGCTCGCGAGGACGCTCGCCCCACCAAAACTTGCAAAATGCCACAACGAATTTTTCAATTCAATTAACCGGCAAGCATATCCGAAAATTCGGGCAAAAGCAAAAACAAGTTCGTAAATGGTTGAAGGTTGAGAGCGGAGGGATCTGGAGCGTTCCCATTATAAGGTAGCGCAGGCTTTCCAGTCCCGCAGTGCGGGATTTTGGCGGAGAAACGCGGGACCAGAAAGTCCCGCAGACTTGCAGACAAGAATATCCGCGCCACGTTAAACCCGAATTCCGAAGTTGCCGGTGGTGGCGGGTTGGCTGAGGCTGCCCCGGAGTGCGCCCGTCCTCGGGCGCAGCAACAGGTTTCCTTTCAGCCACCGAATAGTTTCCAACAGCTCACTCATCCCACGTTGCTGCGGCCGGGACGGCCGCACTCCGTTAACGCAGAAATTTAAACTTGGTTTTCGGGTTAAAAATGAACCCGCTCTCGCCGCAGATTTCACGGATTACGCCGATCACATCCGGGAGCACCGTCCGTCATCCGCCTTCTGTCGTTCCTTCAGCCTTTAGCCTTCACAATTCAGCCTTTTTATAACGGCTACGGCCACAACTGCACCTGGAAGAATTTCGCGGTGGCCGACCCGCCCGTCAGCGTGCCGTTGTCCGTGAACGTAAACACACCGCCGCTGTAATTGAGCGGCACCGGCATGGCCAGGTTGGTCAGAACGTTCCAACTGGCCGTCGGCAACGCCAGATTCGTCGTCCAGAGCACGTCGTAAATATAATTCGTCGAGCCGTGCCACTGGATCTGGAGGCCGCCGGGCGACGCCGTGACCGTGCTGATGATCAGCGATGCCGGAATGGTCGTGCCGGGCGGATAGGCAATGAGCCGGTAGAACTTCTGCTGGCCAAGCCCGCCGGTCAGCGAGCCGTCATCGAAATACTGGAACTCGCCGATGCCGCCCACCGGCGCCGGAATGGTCAGGTTCGTCACCACCACGCCGGGGATGGTGGTCCAGGGAACGGGCGGCGACAGCGTGGTCGTGTACTGGATTTGGTATTGATAATTCGTGAGGGCGAACCACGTGAGCAGGATGCCGTTGGTCCCGCCGCTGTTCGTGAGCGTGACGGTGGGGCCGCTCGAGATGCCGTCAGCCGAAATGAGATGGAAATTCACCTGGAACGCGTTCGTCACCGGGACGGTGTTCGTATTTTGCAAGCCGATGTAATACGTCTGGCCGGGCAGCAACACGGGCGTACTGCCGAAGGTCAGCACGAAGGCGCCGTTGGTCACGTTGGTCAGCAACTCGGTATCCGGCGGATTGGTGCCGACGGGGAAAGTGATTTGATTGAACCACATGTTCAACGGCGCGTTGGCAAAGATGAGGATGTTCGTGGCGGCGTCCGCGTTGGTCGGCACGTTCACCGGATAATAGATGAAGCCGCCGGGCGGAATGATGTTGGTGACCGTCGTCCCGGGCGGAGTGCCGGAGGGACTGGTGCCGGTGGTCACGTAATTGAACCGCAACTGCCAGCTCAGGAGCGTCGCGTTGTTGGTGGCCCCCACGCGGTCGTCCTGGATTTCCAGCGTCCACGTGCCGCCCGCGTTCAGTCCGTCATACACATCCAGCGGTTGCTCGGGCAGATAGAACAAATCCGTGTTGGTCGTGATATTGGTTACGCCGGGTAAAATGACGTTCGTCTCAATCGTAAAATTCGTCGTTCCCAACGGCGGCACGGCGAACTTGATGGGCGTGGTGGTCTTGTTGGTGTCCTCGGTCAGCACCAGATAGGTGTACTGGTTCGTTTGCAACGCGTCCAAGGTGTACGTCCAGGCATCGCCCGGCCCGGAGATGTTACCATACGGGTTCATGACGATGACGAGGGGTGAGTTGGTGTAGGCAACGCTGAACACCCCGCTCCCGCTGATGAGGCCGGAATCAAAATTGGTCACCCCATTCGTGTAAAATATGGCCATTTCATCCGGCAGGACGTAAAAATTGTAGCTGATGCTCAGCGTCCCGTTGTTGGTGGGGGTGTCAATGATGTTGGTGGTCGGCGGCGTCGCGCCGCCGGTGAAGGTCTGTGGCACAAGAACATTGGTCAGGACCAAAGTCTCGCCCATGCCGTTGGTGTCCGTGCCGCCGCGGTTCTCCACCAGCAAATCCCGCGTGCCATCCGGGCTGATGAGATGGAACACCAGATCCGACACGCGCGGATGTTGCACCCGCAACGCCACTTCCAACGAGGAAATGGTCTGGTCATCCGGCACGACGATGTTGTTGGTCGTGACCGCGTCGTCCAGCAGCGGCACCGGCCCGCTCGAACTGTAAATCGTCTCTGCCGGGGCAACCCCGAAACCAACCGTCGCAATGATGAAAACGTTCGTTGCTGACTGGCTACTCGGATTAAAGACGCCGACCCAGTAACGGCCTGAAGTCAAAGGCGGACCAATGGAAATGGAACCGCCCGGAGGAGTGCCGTTATTGATCAAAGTCATTTCATCGAAATTGTTTGTCGTCGGCAGCGAACCTAATTTAACAAAGAGTTGCAAGGGATTGAGCGCATCCGAGGGCACGGTAAAGTTGGTCACGGAAATTGTAAGATTTGTTGCTCCCGGCGGCACATCAATGAAATCGTAAAACCAACTGCCCGGCGGAATGGAAACGGTGATACCCGGTTGCTTAAGGTCCTGATGCGGCTGGATGGTCATGTTGAAGTTCTGCACCTGACCCGTCTGGGTGAGTGAATCATCCACTTCCGTCAGCATCCACACGCCCATGCCTTGTTGGCCCGCGAAATTGTTCAAACTGCCCGGCCCGTCGGACGGGCGCGAACCCGGAACGGTCCCGCTCCCGCTATCGTCATAATTGTTGGTATAGACCCCGGTGACGTTGTAAAGGGAATCGTGGTTGTTCAACACGTCGGGATGGCCGCCGTTAAAAGTGAGGGTGCCGATCAGGTCGCCGAAATTCTGGTGCTGGATCGTGTCGCCGACGGTGACGAGTCCCACGGTAATCGGATAGATGGCCAGGCCAAAGACGTATCCGTTGCCCGGGTGGGCCGGCGAGCCGTCGGGGATGTTCACCGGCACGGGCACGCCGTTGACGACCTGGTTGCCATTCTGCATCTGGCTGAAGGGCGTCTGGCTGAAAATGGAGATGAAGCCGTATTCCGACGCCATCTGGTCCTCCGACTTCACGCCGATGTAATAGACCTCGTTCGCCTGGGAATTGGTATCCACGACAAATTCCGTGCCGCCACGGCCAAGAGAGGCGTTGGTAAAATTGAGGCCGGTGGATTCGCCCACTTGCGTGCCGAAGATGACGCAGTTGGATATGGCCACCGGATTCAGATTCGTCAGGGTCGGGTCGGTGCTGACGTACAGGTCAATGTCCGCCTCCGGCCGGGTGGCATTGGCCACCGAGCCACCAAAGACCCCCATGCGCGGAATGGAAAGCGTGTCAGGGATGAACGTGATGAACGCCGCGTTGGTGTAGGCGGAGTTGGTGCCGCCAAAAGTGTTCGTGACCACGTAGAAATGCCATTGGTTGGTCTGGCCCACGGTCACCTGCCAGTTCGTCCCGAAAGCCTCCGGCGCCGTGGCCGTGAACGGAAGCGTGTTGGTGCCCAACAGCGGGCTGCTCGCACCCACAAACTGGTTCAGCAGCGGGCTGTTATTGTTGGTGGCAGACAGAATCGTGATATCCTGGTCGCCGGTGGGATTGGACACGTACGAAGCGGGCGTGGTTGTAACCTTCATTACGCCGGGGAGCTGCCCGTTGCCGCAGGAAATCACCAGCGCGTAATCCTGCACCACGTTGTTCGTCTGGGCGGTGACGGCGTTGACGTTGACGCGGTAACCCAGGACGGTGACGGAAAAATTCGTGCCCGCGCCAGTCGGCAGATAAACATTTTGGATGTTGTTGATGGAATCAAAGACCGGCGGGGTGTTGGTGTTCCGCGCGGAGTTGAAGGTGCTGGAGGCCGGAATATCGTTGCCATAATAGACGACCGGGCTGGCGGGGTTGCTGAGATTGGTGACGACCAGCACCAGGTTGTTCACGAGCTTGATGGCGGCGGCGGGGTCGCCGGGCGGATCCGTCCACGCCAGCGTCACGCGCAACGGCTGCGCGTTGGTCGTGGCGACAAAAAAGGTCTGGCTGTCGCCGGTGGCCAGCGCGCTGGCCGGCACGTTGGCCGGATTCTGGTCCTGAATGAAATCCGAACAAGCCGCATTCAATTGATTGGTCATGCCGGGCGGCAGTGAATTCGGCAGATTGATCAGGCCCCAGCCCTCGTAATTGATCGAGCTTTGCGAATTGTAATCGTAAAAGCCCCCCGCGCGCGCGCCGTTGACGACCATGGCTTTGAGCAGCGCCGGGCTGGGATTCGTGCGATAGGCATTCACGTAAAACTCCTGCAGCAACGCCAGCATGCCCGACACCATCGGCGCGGCCATGCTCGTGCCGGTTTCATACCGGTAATACGGCCCCGGCCCGGTGCTGGCCGGGTTGGGCGTGCCGATGGAGTTGTCCAGGTTGCTCAACACCAGAAAATAATTGCCGGTGCCGTTGGTGGTCAGGATGTCGGTCTGCAAATCGAAGATGACCTGACTGGAGGTATTGTTGCTGATGGCGTAGTTAAAACCGCCAAGGAAACCTTCCGTGCTGAGAATCTGCGCGAGGGTGGGAGGGCCGGGGGGAATCAGCACTGAATAACTCGTACTGGAGTAGGGCCAGCCGGTCTGGGTAAACAGGGCCATCAAGGTGTAGATGGGTGTACTGGGAAACAGAAACGGCGAATTCCCGTTCGGGAAGTAGTCGATGGACAACTGCACCGCGTTGGTGGGAACAAAGGGAAACGGGCGTTTAAAGAGCGCGCCCGGCGAAAGCGAGACACCGGTAAACGTCTGCACCTGGTAGTTCGTCGGGCTTTGGTAGAAATATGAGTTGATGTCCCATTGCTCGGAACGGGTGGAAATGATGAAGGTGCCCGGCGCCACGACGTCCGGTTTGTAACGGCCGTACGTGCCCTCCGTGCCGATGCCGACGTTGCCGCGGCTCGAAAAGCCGGCCACCCGGTAGCTGGTGGAGGTTTCCGGCTGCCACGGCGTGCTGACCTGGCCCTCGGCATTGGTGACGGCGTTCGTGATGTTGCGGTCCTCCTGGATGGCCCCGACGGTGATGACGTTCTTGGCCGTGGCCGGCGATTCAATCGAATCGGGCGTGCCGCCCCCGAAATCGCTGCTGTCGCTGCCGTTGCCGGCATTGCCGGCGGCAAACACAAACAACACCGGCTGCGAACCGGTCACCGCCGGCAGGGCGTCGCGCACCGCCGCGTCATAACTGGCCGCCGCCAGGTCGTACCCGCTGTTTCCCTCATACACCCAGCTGTTGTTGGAAATGAGCGCATTGGTCAGCGCCGGCACCTCCTGGAAATACTGGTCGGAAATGAAATTGGAACTGACTTCCGCACCGCCGGCGATGCCAGCCACTGAATACAACGTGGCGCCCGGCGCCATGCCGCGAAACTGGCCGGCCGATCCCTTGCCGCCCACCAGGGTCGAACCCGGCGCGTTGGTCACGGTCGGAGATTCCAAACCGTCGCCGGCGATGATGCCCGCCACGTGCGTGCCGTGGCCGTTGGTATCCACCAGACTTTGCGGCGCATCACCGATCACGCCGATAACGCGGCCGTACACGGCGCTGGCCATTAAATCGGGATGATTGGTGTCAATGCCGGTGTCGTTCACCTCCACAATGATATTGGAACCGGTCAGGTTCATGTAATTGGTCGGCGTGAGGCTGTTGGCGGCCACGCCATTGGTCGCCCGCGCCAGGTCGTTGGCCGTGGCGCGCTGGTAGAAAGGTTCCACAATTTGAACCCCGGACAAGGTCGCCAGTGCCGTCCAGTTCTTTGGCGGGATGACGCGCACGACGGGGCCGAAAGGCGATTGGTCCTGCCCAATGATCTGTCCGCCAAGTTTTGTAATCTGTGAAATGGTGGCCGGCGCGGCGTCCGCGAACAGACCCAGAGTCAACGGGGTGCCGTCGGGTAGAATCATCTGCCCGACCGCCTGGTACAACAGCGCTGACTGGATTTTATAATAAGGCTCGTAGGGAATGACCGCCTGCACCGGGGAACTGGCCTCCAACGTGCCGGCCACGCCCGACGAGGCGCGGACGAGATAGGCGTTATTGGGAATGTAGGAAACCACCGTTGCGCCCGACTGGGCCAGCAGCGCGCGGAAGGCGTTGTCAATCGGTCCGCGGGCCTGGACGATGTAAGCGCCCGGGTCGCCCGGCGGTTGCAGGTTCTTGGGGAAGACAAAATCGAGCGGCTGGCGCGTGTCAATCAGCGCGTTCTCCAGCAGGATCGCCCGGTCGTCATGCACCAATTGCTCCAGCGGTCGGGTGGTGTTGCGGAGGCGCCCGGCGAACCGGTTCGTGTTCCATTCCGCGAGGCTGATTTGCGCCGGGTTGGTGTTGAGGACCCCCGGCTGGGAAACCGCGGGTGCGACCGAAGCGGAACCGGCCACCACCGCGGAGGGCGCGACGGCCTGTTTCTGCGCCGCTGATCGGCCATGGTGCCACAGGAACCACGCGCCCGCCCCGCACAGCAGGCACAACAAAAGCCATTTCCAAGAATGACGTTTCATATTTTTAACCGCCAAGGCGCCAGGGACGCCAAGGAGAATTTATTGTTCATTTTTATTAAATCATTCTTGCTCTTGGCGTGCTTTGCGTCATGGCGGTTTGCACCGTTTTTTTAACCGCCAAGGCGCCAGGGACGCCAAGGTCTTAAATTTTTTACGTCAAATCTCTTTTTACACTTTTAAATCATTTTTGCTCTTGGCGCACTTTGCGTCATGGCGGTTTGATGACTGTCGCTGGTATATACTATCCTCTGAATCCCATTTTTCAAAATTGGAACATTAAAATTTATCAACAAGCCGAGCGTCAGCCGCGTGGCTTTGAGGTAGGAAATCAACTGCGCCTGATGAATTTCGGCCAGCGCTTCCACGGTTTTCAACTCCACAATCAGCGACTTCCCCACCAGCAAATCAAGCCGGTGCCTTCCAATCTCCCGGTCTTTGTAAAGCAGGTTGATTTCCTTCTGCCGTTCGAAAGGAATCCGCTTGTCGGTCAGTTCGACACAGAGCGCTTCCTCATAAACGCTTTCCAGAAAACCAGGCCCCAAATGCCGATGTACTTCTATCGCCGCGCCGATGACAGTATGAGCCAGCTCGTCGGCTATTTTGTCGGGTTCAATGAATGTTTTCATACCAATGTTTAACCGCCAAGGCGCCAAGGTCGCCAAGCAGGCTTTTTTAGTTCAATGATTCTTTTCATCCTGGCGTTCTTGGCGTCTTGGCGGTTCATGTTTTGGCGGTTAATTCGCCGGCAACGGATTAAACCGCTCAATCACCACCTGGTTGTTGGTGATGGACGGCACAACCAACAAATTGGTCACGCCCGCGCCGACGTTGGTCAGAACGACGCTGTTCACCCGCGTGCCATCATAACGCAGCACCGTGCGCGTGGCGGCCTCCGCCACCACCTGGTAATTTGTCACCATGCCGAAATACGGGCCGCCGCCGGTGTAAATGCCGTTCGGCGCGGGTTTCAGCGCCTGGCCGTAGCTGTAAATGACGTAACGCACCGGCGACTGCGTCGTGCCGCTGACGCGCAGCAACGACATCATCTGCTGCGGCAGCCACTCGTACATTTCGTCGCTGATGCCGTTTACGAGTTGAGCCCCGTCCACCACCCCGTTGGTGAACACGTTCAGGAACGGGGATTGTTCCGTGAACTGCGGCGTGCTCAGGACATCGCCGGCGTGCTCGAAGACGCCGGCCAATCCATCCGCGTTTACAAAGGCGGCGCGGGTTTGATTGATGTTGGTCACGATTTGCCCCAGGGCCGCACCGATTCCGCCCGGCCCGGCGGGATTGATGGGAAATGAGGTGAAATTCCCCAGAGAGCCGTTGTGTTGTATGACCGAGGCAACCACCGCATCGTTCGCGCTGTTGGAAAGGACTTCAACCCCGCTGAGCAAAGCCGACCAGGCGGCGAGCCCGGCTTGAAGATCGGTGGGATTGCTCGCGCCCACGTTCACCGAAAGCGTCCCGCGCGTGGCGTTGTCGTTGAACGCCGTGGTGAAATTGTCGAACAACCACCGGTCCTGCGCGGGCGCGGTGTTGACGGCATCATAGTTTTGGCCCGAGGCCAGCGCCGCGTCGCCCGTCCACTGCGCCCAGGTGTTGGTGCCGATGACGACGCCCGCCGCGTTCGTCTGTTGCAGGATATCCGACGCCTTGAGATAGACCGTCTGCCAGGGCGTGCCGCGGTGGACGCGGCCCAGCCAGCCCACGGTCGGCATTTTGTACGTCGGGAAATTCCAATCATCCGACTGCCAGACCAGCGGGTCTTTCAGCGCCAGGTTAAAAGGATTCTGGTCGGCGCCCGACAGCAGCGGATTGCCACCCCATGGCATGTAACGCTGATTCAGTTTGCCCAAATCTTCATTGGTCAGGTCGTCTGCCGACTGATCAAGACGATTGGCGCCGGGCCAGTTCAAATCGTCGGCGGTGTAATGGACCAGCGGATCGTTGGCCTGCCAGGAGAAATGTTGGACGACCGTGGCTGTGGGCGTGTAGGGCGCCTGGATGGCGTTGGTCACGCTAGCCGTGTTGATGTTCTGCTGCGCACCGGGCGTGAGCGTGTTGGGCAGCGGACTGTAACCGAAGAAGGCGAGGAAACCGTCGATTTCATCGTTGCGCAAAGTCGTGTCCATGTTATTCCAAGCCGCACTGCCAAGGCCGGCGTTATAACTTCCCAGGGAAACGCCGATTTGACTGATCAGTCCAATGGGCATTCCGTTTTGATAATTCGTATTCCACTGGTCGCTCCCGTCCGGGCCGGTGGTCGTGTCATAGTTGGTAATGATTTCGGAGGTCAAATCGCGGGCGCTGTCCGGGCCGCGCAATTGCACGTAGTCAATAATGTGGTAAGGCGGACCGGTCTGGGTGTCCAAAATGATCACCTGGAGGTTGTTGGTGGTCATCAACCACCAGTGCGGCTGCGGATATTGGTTACCGTTGATGTTTACACCTGCTTCAAAAGGAAAATCCAAATTGGTCGTCAAATAAGGTCCAATATGGCCCGGTTCTTCCACATTGCCCCCGACATTAAAGCGATACATTGAAGTCGGAATGGTGGCAACGTACGTATTCAGCGGGATTTGAAATGAGAGCGGGGCCATCAGAGGATTAACCGTGGGCTCGTACCCCGGCCAGCCATTGCCATTATTGTCCGCGCTGGTGATGGGAAAGGGATTAAAAATCGAGAAATTGATATTTTCGCTGAACCCTTCGTCATTGGTCAAAAGACTGGAATTGGTACAGGTCACGTAAATGGCCACCGACCGGAGAAAATCGTTGGTGTATGAATTCCAGCACTCCACGCCAAACTGGTTGCTGAGACTGAGATTGAACATCTGGTTGTACGAATAGTCGCTTAGCGGCGAATTGGTGTTGGGGCGTGTGACCTGCAACTTGCGGGTCAGTTGGAAGACGCTTTCCATCGCAAATTCATTGAAGTTCGGAAATCCCTTCTTCGCGCCGATAATCCACGGCACGCCATAGACGTTCACATTTGTGAAGGTGCCGAAACCAAAAGTCGGAGCCAAAGCGGTGACGTCCACCGGCAGATTGAGTTGTGGATCGCTGAGTCCCGAAACGGCTCCGATCTGCTCGTTGCCGTTGAGGAGGGCTTCGACCGGTTCGTAGCCGCTGATATAAACATTGGTGTAGCCGGACGCCGTGTCGTTGGTAACAAAGAAAATCGGGCGGAAAACGGAGGGGAAATTGGTGCCCTGGACGGCGGTGTTATTGGTCGTGGCGTCGTAAATGTTGGCGGCGAGCTGGAGCACGCGCTGGACGGCGGGCGTATAGACAAATTGGTTGCTCACCAGCACGGGAATGCTCGTCAGGCCAAACGAGTTGGTTACATTGAAGGTCGCCACGAAGTTTGACGGACTTTCCGCCTGCCATTCCTGCGAATACTCGCGCAGCATCTTGTCGGCAGCGTTGGTGAAAAATTCCAATGCCGTCCACGGATAAAAATTAGTTTCCATGCCCGGCACAATAACGCCATTGGTCTCATTGCGATAATTGAGGTTGAGCTTGTCCTGCTCCGGCGCGGATTCCACGCCCATCTGCGCGGCCAGCCGGTAATAGGTGTACCGATTGTAGGTGGAGTTCGGAGTGGATGGATTTCCGCCAGCGGAAAGCAAACGGTTGGTGAACGCAATGGAAGATTCATTCGGATTGAATAACTCCTGCAGATCAAAGAATTGATTGGTGTTGTCCGCGCCAGACCAAGGCAGAGTCACGCTCTGGCCGATGGCATTGATGCCGAAGGGACTCGTCATCAGCGGCCCGTCACTATATCCATCAATATTGTTTTGGAACGCCGCCTGTCCATTGGCATTGAATAAATTTTGAACTGAGGCGAGATTGTAAGAGTTGTTGTAATTGTAATCGTAGCGATAGCTCAGAAGCGAAAGCGCATCTTCAAAAGCGTAGCCAGAATTGGCAAATACACCCGGCGGAGTGGGATTGGCTTCATTGTACTGATACCACGTTGCTGAGCCTGCCGGCGGATTAGCGCCCGAACCTACAATCAGGCCCCATTGATTGGTATTCAAATCCGTCAGAAACGCCGCGAGATTGATTTCCCAGGAACCGACGCCCTGGTTGCGCAGAAATTCATCGATTCCTCCAGTCATGCTCACATTTTGTTTGATTCCCACTGCATCATTGTAAATTGAATTCAAATCCAAGGCGTTGCCGATGGGCACGGCGATGAAGGCGTAGCGCGCCACAAACAAATTGTTCGGCCCGTAAGGCTGGTCCGGATGCTGCAACACGCCAATCCATTCCGGATCGCCCACCTGAATGTTAGCGGTGCCCAAACCAGCACCGGTGTTGTCCAGATTCGTCACCAAACCGTTGGGCTCGTCCTGGCCGTTGCGGTTCAGGTCAAGGTAAAAACGGAAATCGAGCGGGGCGTTCGGGTTGGCATTGGTCTGGATGAACACCGGCGGACGGGGATTGACCAATAGATTGGTCAGGAGATCTGGGTAGGCGATGTTGGTCGGCCAGGGATCGTTCGTCGAAACCATCAATCCGAAGTTGTAGGGATTGGTGGTGGCGAGGATGTTGGCGACGATTTGCGCCTCGGCATTGGCCAGCGCGTCGTCGGCCGCCAGCTTCGCGGAGTAGGTGTCCGTGGTGGTGGTCACCGCGCCGCGTTCGCGCCGGCTGATGGCCAGAAACGTCAGGGCCATGAACGTCACCACCGCCAGCAGAATCACCGTGATGATCAGGGCAACGCCCTTTTGGGAAGGCTGAAGGCTGAAGGCTGAAGGCTGAAGGGCAGGGCGTGCACTCCGCTGCGCGCCGCTGGCGGCGGTCAAGGGACTGACCGCCCTATCCGATTTTTTCCAAATCGTAAATCGTAAATCGTAAATCGTAAATGGACGTTTCATTGGTACGCGGTCGGGTCAACGTTGCGGATCAGGACGCGCTGGCGGAACAGATGCACCTGCCCGGCGTGTTCGGACAAATAATTCGTCTGCGCCGCGCCGCTGAGACCTTCGGCGCGCCGGAGCACGGCGTCTTCCAGCACGCCCAGCTCCACCTCCACCGACGCCGGCACGGTGTTGCTGGACATGTAAAGAATCGAGGGTTCACTTGCGGCAAAAACATACGGCGGATACACCGTTACCCAATTGGTAAAATTGGCGTTGGTAGTCACAGTCATGCTATTAGTGATCCACCGGCCGTTGGCGTCGTACGCATGCACGCGTAAATCCACCACCCCATCCATCAAATGGCTCCAGGGCGGGGAATTAGTGAGCGGCGTCTGAAGGAAGGCATAGTAGAGCGTCAAGGGAGAATTCGTGGCCACTACACTTACGTTCGTGTAAAATCGGTAAAGCGGATAGAGCGCGCCATCCGGCGAGTTCGTGCTCACCACATAACCGGTGCCCACCCAGTTCGGGCTGCCATTGATATTTTGGCGGCTCAGGCTGAAAAAGCTCTCCAGCACGTTAGTTCGCTGCGTGTTTGGGTTACTGACGCCAACCAGTGACTGATACAACGGCGAAATCGGCGATGCATAATTTGTCACCGCAGAATAAAAATTCACCACAGCAGAATCTGAAGGCGTCATTCCCTCCAAATCGCTAACCATAAGGCCCATCGCCAGCCGGCCGGATTCGAGCACATCGGTCTGGGTGAGACTGGAGCGGAAGGCTTTCTGGGTGCTGTTGAAGACCGTCATCAACGCCAGCACGATGAGCGACAGCAACACCATCGTCACCAGGATTTCGACGAGCGTGAAGCCGGCACGAGTGACGGGTGACGGGTGACGGGTGGCGGGCAATGAACGGTTAACCCGAATTCCGAAGTGAAATTTCCGCGTTAGCGGAGTGCGGCCGTCCCGGCCGCAGCAACCTGGGATGGACAGGCGATTGGGAAATATTCCACGGCTTGAAGATAGCCAAGTTGCTGCGCCCGAGGACGGGCGCACTCCGGGGCAACCTCGTCCGCCCTGCCATCGTCGGCAACTTCGGAATTCGGGGTTAATGTGACTACTCGTCACCTGCCACATGTCACCTGTCACTGTTTCTTTGGTGTTCATGGCGCGTTGGTGAAAAATTGCGGCTGGAAGAAATAAAGAATCTGTCCGCCAACCACATTGGTCGCCATCTGCCCGGCGACCGACGTGCGGAACGTCTGGCGGCCGTTGCCGACATTGCCATTGGGCAGCAGCGGCCAGAGAAACGTCAGCCGCAATTCCCGCAGATTGGCGGTCAGTTGTGGAATATAGGAATATGCACTCCACACTGGCGAGAAAGTAGGTTCATCTACCGCCGCAGTTGGCCCAGCCGCATGCCAATATGTCCAGTAAGTCGTTTTATTTTTCGTGACGAGGTAAGAAACATAGGCTCCAGCGTTGTATGCCTGTGCTTGCCAAGTAGGCGGGGTATAAACCGCCACCGGGACGTTCTCGCAAATCATTTTGTAGCTGAACGAGTCGCCAACCAGGATGGCATTGTCCTGCGGCGGCTTTTCGACCGCCGGCCCGCTGAGCGAGTGGACGTAGGCAACGACGTAATTGCTGTAACCGCCGTTGAAAAGAGTATAGGTGGAATTAGAATTCGAATCCATGTATTCGGGCGTACTCAGAAGTCCAATGATGTTCGCGCCATTGGTAAGAAAGCCTGCGGGCCCGTTCGTGTAGGAGATGGGAACAGTTGGGCCATTTGGATTGTTGTAGGGCGTTTGGTAAATCGTGATGGCAAAGACGTAATTGGTCAGGTCGTCCTGGCCGCGCGCGCCGTTGCGGATGTTTTCGATGAACACGGTGGCGTCCTGGTCAATCAGGGTCTCCTCGCGGTTGTCCCGCTGGACGTTGATGCCGATGGGCAGCACGCCGATGATGGCGACCAGCGCGATGCCGATGATGGCCAGGCAGATGGCAATCTCAACCATTGTAAAACCCGAACAGGCAAAGGCTGAAGGCTGAAGGCTGAAGGCTAAAACCTTTTTCCGCGCCCGACGCGCAATCATTGTTTTAGAATTTAGCATTTAGACTTTAGACTTTAGACTTTAGACTTTTAGTGTCATTGCAACTTCGGCTCCTCCAGCGTGGCGCGGCCGGTCAGCGGATCAATGTCAATAAGGTTGTAGATGTTCGTGCTGTTGCCGGGCGGATTTTCGGAAACTTGCGGCGGATTCAACTGGAACGCCCTGGTCGCCGGGTCAATGGCTGGGGCCACAGTGCCGCGCGCGAGCGGGATGTATTCATGCCGGCCGAGCACGGTCTGCCCGTCCAACGTCAGTTGGCCCAGATAATTGAAGGCGATGTAAGGCAGGGAGGGAAGATTGACAGTGTTTGTTTCCACGGGAATCGGAATAGTGTTCGTCTCGGCAAAGCCATAAATCGAAACGTTGGGATTGTAGGCGGGAATGGTGAACGATTGAGGCAGTCCCATGAATTTTTGCTGCGCGATAAATGTGCCGTCCGGCAATTGTTGCCACGGCGCAAGATAATGCCACCGGTGTTGTCCCGGCTGATCGCCCAACGCACCGTAGGCTATAAACGTGTACCCGGTCAGTTGCTTGTCGCACAAATTGACGGCGGCGGTCAGTTCGTCGGTGGTCAGACTGTTGGTCCAGGTGGAACTCGTCCAAGGCTGCGTCCAAAAATTTGTCGGCACGAACACCATATAGACCGTGGTGCGCTGGCTGATGGCCAGTTGGCGGGCGCGGGCGACGTCGTTGAGCATCTGCTGGTCGGCGGCAATCATGGCGTCCGCGCGGCCGAAATTTTTGAGCGCCGGCACGGCCAGCGCCGCCATGATGCCCATGATGGCCATTACCACGAGCATCTCGATGAGCGAAAAAGCCCGATGAACGTGACACGTGACACGTGACGCGTGACACGACGGCTTCGCGTCCGCCACCGTTGTCCTGTCACCTGCCACTTGCCACACGTCACTCATATTTTTATTGCCAGCTTAAAACGTTGTCCTTGTTGGCGCCCTGGTTGGCCGGCAGGCCCGGATCAATTTTTCCGTCCTGGCCGGCGGACCAGACCATCACGTTGCCGTGGTAGGTGTAAGCGCCGGATTGCAGGGCCAACCCGTTGAGACCGTTCGCCGACACGATGGTCGAACTGTAAAACGGATCCACAGCCTGGTTGTCATCATTCACGTCCATGGTGATGACGTAGGGATTCTTCCACGGATCCCGATAGACCAGGTCCGGCCCCACGCCCGGCAAATTGGTGTCGGTCACCATCTTGGCATTCAGGAAAACGGTCTGCTGCGGGTTTTTCTGGCTATTGGCGTTCGCCGACGTCACGGTCGTGTTGGTGATGTCCATCAGGATGGCGATCACATCGCAGTTGCTGGGGAAATAGTTTGCGGGGCTGGGCCAGGTGCCGCCGGGGGTTTGAAGCACGCCGCCAAAAGTGTAATCATTCGTGGCGACAGTTGATTGGGCGGTGGCCGGCACCGGCATGCGGCTGTAGGCCGAATCATAATTCTGGACGGCGGTGACGATGTCGCTGATTTGCAGCCGGGCCTGGGTTTTCAGGGCGTGTTGTTTGGCCACCGACAGGGCCGGCAACAGCAACGCCGCCAGGATGGCGATGATGGCAATGACCGTCAGCAGTTCCACGATGGTGAAAGCCAACGCGTGACGCGTGACACGTGACGCGTGACGCGAAAAGGGAGCGCGCGCCTTCGGTGTCATCTCGCCACCTGCCTGCCGGGCCGAAGTTCGACGAAGGCCGGTCACCTGCTTGCCGCGCCGAAGCTTGGCGAAGGCGGGCCACTCGTCACAGTTTATAATCATTAAGGTTTTCATAGGGTTGGAAATTGGATTCTGCGATGGTTCGTGAGCAAACCGCCGGCATGCAGCCAAGGTGTTGTGTGCCGGAGGTAAATTTTGCAACTCTCGGCGGGGCGAGCTGCCTGTCCCGCCTTGCGGTGATCCTCGCGAGCCGTCGTCGCCAGGCTTTGACGTGCCAAGGCCGGCTCGTCAGCAGCCTCGCCCCACCCAATCGGACCACTGCCCATGCTTTCGCCAGCCCACCGCGTTTTAATGCGCGGCCGCCAGGCGTGGTCGCGCCAGTCAACGGTCACGACACGGGCGGTACGGCGGGATGGGGTGATGGCGCGCATAAATCGGTCAGGGCAACGGGTTGTTGAGCTGGACCTGCTTGCTCCAGTTGCAGATGAGATAGGTTTTCCCGGCAATCCGCAACTGAACATACAAGTCGTACGAACCGGGATTATTGGTGGGACTGGAGGAATTGTAACGCCAGGGGTTCACGTCCTGTATGCCCAGTGGCTGATATGAGGGATCCGGCCCGCCGGCGGAACTGACCAGCATAGTGAAACCCACAGTGGGCGCGAGGCTGTTCGTCAAATTTTCCGCAATCTGTCTCGGTTTCAGGTCCGGTAGAAAATCCTGGGCATGCGCCGCAGACTCATCGCCGCCGGATTTGTTGCAATTCATGAAGCCACTCACGCCGAAAACACTACTCACCTGAACGCCGGTGAGTTGCTGATTGGGATCGCCCAGCACTTGATAATCGGGATTGGCTGCAGGCGCGGCGATGTTGGTGGTACCCACCAGTTCATAATAAAGCTGGTTGATGGGGGTGTTACTCATCGTGACGGTGCTGTCCGGCGGATAAAACCCGTAGGCGGATTTGTAACGTTCGATGGCGGTCTCGATCTGCGCCATTTCGGCCTGGGCGGTTTGAATGAACGCATGCCGTTTCACCATGCCCGCCACGGGCAGAATGAGTGAGGCGAGCACGGCGATGATGGCAATCACCACGAGCAGTTCAATCAGGGTGAAGGCTGAAACGTGACACGTGACACGTGACACGTGACACGAACAAGTCTCATCCGTCTCGCCACGCGCCACCTGCCTGCCGCGCCGAAGCCTGGCGAAGGCGGGCCACTTGTCACCGGTATTCGTTTTCATCGTTCACGCACCTCGTGTTCCATTCGTTCGCTGAGCCATTGCTTGATCATGCTCTGGTAATTCAGGTAGCGCGCCCGCGCCAGGCGTTTGATGCGCGCCAGCATCCGCGGATCCATGCGCAGCGTGATGGTCACGGACTCGGCGGATTCGGCGCTGCCGGCCACCGCGGTTTCCATCAGGCGCAGGTCCGGGCGGTTCTCCGCCCAGAAGTCCGCCTCCGCGTCTTCGGTGTCGAAGAGCGGGACTTCTTCCCAACTGGCAAATGTTCGCACTTTTACAGTTTTTAATTTTAAGTCTTAAGTTTTGAGTTTCCGGGAATTAACGTCTTAACTAAAAATTCACCACTCAAAATTCAAAATTTTAGCGCAGTGTCTGGTCCATCTTTCGCTGGTAAAAGAATCGTTCCTCCGGCTCGAACGGCCGCGCCAACAACACGCGCGCCAGCTTCCCGTTCGTCCGGTACACGCTGAAGATGCCGATGCCGCCCGCCGACATGCCCAGGTTGAAGAAGCGCGCCTGAACGCCGAATCGCGGCGTGTCCGGCAACAACCGGATGGCAAACGGATCCTCAAAGGACTCTTCAATTTCCAACTGAGTCAAAGAACCAACCGTTTCAAATGGCGGATTATTCCAATCAAACTCCATAATGAGCTAATTGTATATAAAACGCCCATGCAATGTGTTTACATTGTATTTACGCATGGATGCCATTCTTTGTCAACGGTTTTTGTGAAGCCGAAGCGGATTGGCCTTCGGTTGACACCAAAATAACAGCTATTCTCCGGCGCCTCCGGGGCCTGAGCCGCTCAGAGTGTTGATCATTTGGATCAACGGCAGGAACATGGCCACGACGATGCTGCCCACGAGGACGGCCAGAAAAATGATCATGATGGGTTCGAGCAGGGAGGTCATGGCGGACACGGCATTGTCCACCTCCTCGTCGTAGTTGTCGGCGATGCGCAGCAGCATTTCCGGGAGGGCGCCGGTTTGTTCGCCGACATCCACCATGCTGACGACCATGGGCGGGAAGACGCCGGAACCTTCCAACGGCGCGGTGATGGTTTCGCCTTCCTTGACGCTTTCATGGACGCCGTTGACGGCGTTGGCGATGATGACATTGCCGGCGGTTTCCTTGACAATGGTCAGCGCCTGCAAAATGGGGACACCGCTGCTGACGAGGGTGCCGAGGGTGCGGGTAAAACGGGCGATGGCGACCTTGCTGACGACCGGTCCGAGGACCGGGACCTTGAGTTTGAATTTGTCCCAGGCCAGCCGGCCGATCTTGGTCCGGATGCACAACAGAAACACCACCACCACGGCCGCGACACAGGCGGCCGTCACAAAAAAGTGATCCTTGACGGCGGCGCTGACCCCCAGCACGAAGAGGGTGAATTTCGGCATCGTGATGTTCATGCCTGAAAAGACGCCTTGAAACCGGGGGATCACAAACGTCAACAGCAGGACCATGATGCCCATGGCCACGATGAGCACGGCCACGGGATAAAACATCGCGGCCTTGACCTTGCCCTTGATCTTCTGCGCCTTTTCGGAAAATTCCGCCAGGCGTTTCAACACCACTTCCAGCACGCCGCCCAGTTCGCCGGCCTTGACCATGTTGACAAACAGGCGGTTGAAAACCTTGGGATGCTGCGCGAGCGCCTCGGAAAAGGTGCTGCCGCCTTCGATGGCGAGCGCCAACTGGCCCAGGATGTCCCGGAGGGTGGCGTTGCGCTCCTGTTTTTCGAGCACGCGCAAACCGCGCAGCAGCGGCAGGCCCGCGTCCACCAGGGTCGCCAGCTGGCGGGTAAAGGTCGTCAACACCTTGGGTTTCACCCGCCCGCTCAGGCCGGGGATCTTGATCTGGATGTCGAGCGCGCCCCGTTTTTTGCCGGACGACCGGGATCCCGCCTTGGCCTTCTTCCGGCTGGTTTTTTCCTGGGGTTTTTCCGCCTCGACGATTTTGGTCGGGAAGAAGCCCATCTCCTTGACGCGGCCGATGGCCTCGTTCTGAGTGGCGACTTCAATGGTGCCCTTGGTTTCCTTGCCGTGCGCATCCAGCGCCACATAACTGTATTTGGGCATAACTAAGCTGGTTCAAGGTTCAAAGCTCGATGTTCAAGGTTCAACCCGCCGGGCCCCGCCGAGCACGGTGGACCGGACCTGAAACCTTGAACCTGGAACCGGGAACTGATCATGTGTATTTGACGATTTCCTCAATAGTGGTATCACCTTCAAAAATGCTGCGCAAGCCGTCTTCGCGCAGGGTGACCATCCCCAGCTCGACGGCCTTCTGGCGCAACACCACCGTCGGCGACCGCTCATTGATCAGCGTGCGGATCGCCTCGCTGATGATGAGCAGCTCAAAGATGCCCTTGCGTCCCTTGTAACCGGTGTCGTTGCAGGTGGAACAGCCGCGGCCGTAGTGAAAAACCTTGTCGCCCAGGTCGTGGGGCGACAGGTTCAACAACGCCAGTTGTTCCTCGGTGGGTTCAAACGGGGTCCGGCAATTGGCGCAGGTGGTCCGCACCAGCCGTTGCGCCAGCACCGCCATCAGCGTCGAGGAAATCAGGAACGGTTCGACGCCCATGTCCAGCAGGCGCGTCACCGCGCCCGGCGCGTCGTTGGTGTGCAGCGTGCTCAACACCAGATGGCCCGTCAGCGACGCCTGGATGGAAATCTGCGCGGTCTCCAGATCGCGCATTTCCCCCACCATGATGATGTCCGGGTCCTGGCGCAAAAACGACCGCAATGCCTTGCCGAACGTCATGCCCACCGAGTCGTTGATGGCCACCTGCATGATGCCCTCGATGTCATATTCCACGGGATCCTCGGCGGTCAGCAGTTTGGAATCCATGGTGTTGATGCGCCGCAGACACGAGTAGAGCGTCGTGGTTTTGCCCGAACCGGTGGGGCCGGTGACGATCATGATGCCGTTGGGCCGCAGGATCGCCTCGGACACGTAATCGTGCACGTATTTGGGAAAGCCGAGCGTTTCGATGTCCAGGCTGACCGCCCCGCGGTCGAGCACGCGCAACACCACCGATTCGCCAAACTGCGTCGGCAGCGTGGACACGCGCATGTCGATCTGCCGGTTGCCCATCGGGAAATTGATGCGCCCGTCCTGCGGCACGCGCCGTTCGGAGATGTTGAGGCCGGACATGACCTTGATGCGCGAGATCACCGGCAGCGCCAGATGCTTGGGCGGCGGCGACATTTCGTAGAGCGCGCCGTCCACGCGGTAGCGGATGCGGAATTCGGTTTCAAACGGTTCGAAATGAATGTCACTCGCGCGATCCTGAATGGCCTGGTACAGCACCAGATTCACGAATTTCACGATGGGCGCCTCGTTGGCCAGGGTTTCGGCGGCCTTCGCGTCCTCACCGGCTTCGCTCACTTCGCGGGCGATGTCGGCGTCCGCGCCCAGTTCCTTGAGAATTTCGGCGACCCCCTCTGTTTCCTGGGCGTAGTGCTGCTCAATCGCCTTCTCGATTTCGGCCGGGTCGGCGACCACGATCTGCACGGACTTTTTGACGGCGAAATTGATTTCGTCGGAGCGCGCCGGGTCCAGCGGATCGGCCAGGGCCACCTGCACCGTGCCGTCCTGCATGGCGACCGGCAGGCACTGGTACATGCGCGCGACGTTCGCCGGAACGGTCTGCAACAATTCGGGGGTGAACTGGACGTCGCGCAGCGATACCACCCGGGTGCCCAGATAATTCGCCATCACCCGCAGCACGTCGTCGAGTTGCATGATGCCGAAATCCTGCAACAACTGGATGACCGGCGCGCCGCCGCGTTTGAATTCGGCGGCAACCTCCTCGTACTGCAGGTCGTCAATCAGCCCCAGCTCTTTGACGAGCGACAGCAACGGACTGGAAATTTCTTCGGCCATTTTAGGCAAGCATCATTTCTTGGGTTTGTGCGCCGGCTGGTCGGCGCCCAGGGACTGGGCCAGCTCCAATTCCTGCAATTTTTGCTGCATCGTCACCGCGTCCTGCGCCTTGGTGATCACTTCCTCGCGCGCAATCATGCCCTGCTGATATTTGTCCAGCAGGAATGAATCCAGCGTCACCATGCCGTATTTCGCGCCGGTCTGGATGTCCGACTGGATGCGGAACGTTTTGTTGTCGCGGATGAGGGCGGCAATGGAGGGCGTGTTCACCATGACCTCAAAAACCGCCACGCGGCCCGGCTTGTCAACCCGGGGAATCAGCAACTGCGAAATCACCGCCTGCATCACGGTGGAAAGCTGGATGCGCACCATTTCCTGCTGGTTGGTCGGAAACGCATTGGTGATGCGGTCAATTGTCTTGGCCGCGCCCGTCGTATGCAGCGTGCCGAAGACCAGATGCCCCGTCTCCGCCGCCGTGATGGCCGCCTCGATGGTCTCCAGGTCGCGCATTTCTCCCACCAGAATGATGTCCGGGTCCTGGCGCAGCGCCCGGCGCAGGCCTTCGGCAAAGTTCGGCACGTCCACGCCGATTTCGCGCTGCGTGACCAGCGCCTTTTTGTGGTGATGATAATACTCAATCGGGTCTTCGATGGTGATGATGTGCGCCTCGTCGCGTTCCTCGTTGATGACGTTGAGCATGGAGGCCAGCGTGGTGGTTTTGCCGGAACCGGTCGGGCCGGTGATCAGGACGAGGCCGCGCGGCTTGTAGAGCAGCTCCTTGGTGCTGGGGGGGACGCCGATTTGCTCGAGGGTCAGCAGCTTGTTGGGAATCTGCCGGAGCACCAGGGCAAAGTTGCCCTTCTCCTTGAAGACACTCACCCGGAACCGCGCGACGTCGCCGAACGCAAAACCAAAGTCGGCGCCGCCGTGTTCGCGCGTGCTTTGGATGTGCTCCTCGGACGTGATGCTGCGCATCAATTCCTCGGCATCCTCCGGCTTGAGCGACGGGCCTTCGACGCGGTGCAGGATGCCGTGCACCCGGATGGTCGGCGGCGTGCCCACGCGGATGTGCAAATCGGAGGCGCCTTCCGACACCACCAACTGCAACAAATCGGACATGGAGTATGACATAAAAAATCAAATGCAGAATGCGGAATGCGGAATGCGGAAACCCGCCCGGCCGATTGGATCCGGTTTTATTTCCTCATTCTTCATTCTTCATTCTTCCTTTCCGTCAAGATTCGTCGCCGACGGTGGCCCGGATGACCTCCTCGGGCGTCGTCAAACCGGCGAGCACCTTGCGGATGCCGTCCTCGCGCAGCGTGCGCATGCCCATTTCCCGGGCGCGGGCACGCAACACGGACGACGAGGCCTTGTCGTAAATCAATTTCCGCGCCTCGTCATCGATGATGAAAATTTCAAAAATGCCCATGCGCCCGCGGCAGCCCGTGTTGGAACAGTTGCTGCAGCCGCGGCCCTTTTTCATCGTCGCCGTCTGCAGGCTTTCCGGCGTGATGTTCAACGCGCGCAGTTCCTGCTCCGTGGCCTGGTAGGGCTGCCCGCATTGGCGGCAGACCTTGCGCACGAGGCGTTGCGCCATGAGACAGCGCGTGGACGAGGCAACCAGGAACGGTTTCACACCGATGTCCACCAGGCGCGTGACCGCGCTGGGCGCGTCATTGGTGTGCAGCGTGGAGAAAACCAGGTGACCGGTCAGCGACGCGTTGATGGCAATGGACGCGGTTTCCATGTCGCGAATTTCACCGATCATCACCACGTTCGGCGCCTGGCGCAGGATCGAGCGCAGCGCGGCGGCAAACGTCAGGCCGACCGCCTCATGGACCTGCACCTGATTGATGCCGGACAGGATATATTCCACCGGGTCCTCGACCGTGATAATTTTGCGGTCGGGCCGGTTGATGAAGTGCAGGCAGGAATAGAGGGTGGTGGTTTTGCCGGAACCGGTCGGGCCGGTCACCAGGAGGATGCCGTCGGGCAGGCCGATCATGCGCTCAAACGTCTGCTGGTCGTCCGTGAAAAATCCCAGTTCGGGCAGACCGAGCCGCAGGCCTTCCTTGTCCAGAATACGCATGACGATGCTTTCGCCATGGTTCGTCGGCAGGCACGACACGCGCAGGTCGATGAGCTTGGTCCCCACCTTGCTCTGGATGCGCCCGTCCTGCGGAATGCGATGCTCGGAAATGGACATGTTCGACTGGATTTTCAGCCGGGTGATGATGGACGCCTGCAACCGTTTGGGCGGGGCCTTCATCTCGTGCAGCACACCGTCAATGCGAAAACGCAGCCGGAAACGCTTGCTCAACGGCTCCAGGTGAATGTCCGACGCCCGCATCTTGAAGGCGTCCACGATGATCTGGTTGACCAGCCGGATGAGCGGCGCGTCCGCGTCCACCACCGCACTGTCGTCATCCAGCGCGCCCTGGGGGACCTCGACTTCGCTTTCGGTGAGTTCCTGGATCGCCTTGTCCACCACCGTCTGACCCGTGCCGCCATAGTACTTGTTCAACGCGGCTTCGATGTCCGACTCCGACGCCACGCGCAACTCAATCTCCGCGTTGAGCAGGTGCGTGAGCGTGTCAATCGTGTTCAGGTCGGACGGGTCGGCGATGGCCACGGCGACCTTGCCGTCGCTTTTGAAAACGGGGACGACGCGGTATTTTTTGGCGATGTGGCGGGGAATGATGGAAATGACGTTGTCGGGGATCCGCAGGCCGCCGAGTTGAATGACTTCCGCGCCGAATTGCGCGGCCTTGGCCTGGGTGACGTCCGCGGGGCGGACGAGCTTGTTGGCCAGCAACAAGTCCACCACGCCGACCCCGGAAGCTTCGGCCTCCTGGCGCGTTTTGGCGACCTGGTCGGCATTGACAATACCCAGGTCCACCAGCACGTCTGCCAGATAATCGTCTTTTTCAGCCACGACTCAAGTATACACGCACCGTTTATGTGGAAAGCAAGAAAGACTACCCTTGAAAACTGTGATGTCAATGCGGACCACAGAATTTCCCGCGCACCGGGCGCATCCGACAGCCGTAACACGGCGGGACATTTCCACAATTCACTTTGACGGGTTGCAGGCGGCGCTCCCGTCGAGGCAGGCCGCATGAAGCCAAACAAGGCGGGAGATCTCTTCAGGTTGAACAGGATGGCGTCACTTGCTTCCAGCTGGCGAGTCTGGCCACAGCCGATGAAACAAGGCAAATCCCGGGGAGCGTTAGGCCATTGCCCGGGACCGGATTGACTTCCCGGGCGTTTGATCCCAATTTGACATCCATGAAACCCACGGCCGCAAAGCCCAAAAATGCACACACCGCCTTCACGCTGGCGCGGGAACGTTATGCCGGACTCGACGTGGACGTGCATGGCGCCTTGAAAACCCTGGCCACCATCCCGCTCTCATTGCATTGCTGGCAGGGCGATGACGTTGGCGGTTTTGAAAACTTCAGCGCGGGCCTGGGCGGCGGGCTGGTCGCCACCGGAAATTATCCCGGCAAGGCGCGCACACCGGACGAACTCCGCGCTGATTTGGAAAAAACTTTTTCCCTCATCCCCGGCAAACACCGCCTGAACCTGCACGCGTGCTACGGTGAATTCGGCGGCCGGAAGGTGGACCGTGACGAAATCACACCCGCCCATTTCCAAAACTGGATTGCCTGGGCGAAGCAAAACGGCATCGGCATGGATTTCAACCCCACCTGTTTCTCGCATCCGAAGGCCGCCGACGGTTTCACGCTGTCACACCGCGACCAGGCCATCCGGCAATTCTGGATCGAGCATTGCCTCCGCTGCCGTGACATCGGCGCGGCCATCGGCCGGACGCTCGGCAACCCCTGCGTGACCAACCTCTGGATTCCCGACGGCATGAAGGACACGCCCGCCGACCGCCACGGCCCGCGCGTGCGCCTGGCCGGGTCGCTCGACGCCGTATTCAAACAACCGATATCGCCGAAGCTGAACCTCGACGCCGTTGAACCGAAACTGTTCGGCATTGGCTCGGAAAGTTATGTCGTCGGTTCGCATGAATTTTATCTCGGCTACGCCGTAAGCCGGCAGAAACTGCTGACGCTGGACGCCGGGCATTATCATCCGACCGAAGGCATCGCGGACAAAATTTCCAGTGTCCTGCAGTATCTGCCGGAAATTCTGCTGCACGTCAGCCGCGGCGTCCGCTGGGACAGCGACCACGTGGTGATTTGGAACGACGATTTGCTGGCCATCGCCCGCGAGATTGTGGCGAACGATTTCCTTGGCCGCGTGCATATCGGCCTGGATTACTTCGACGCCAGCATCAATCGGGTGGCCGCCTGGACCATCGGCGCGCGCAATATGCTGCGCGCCCTGCTCTTCGCGCTGTTGGAGCCCACGGACAAACTCCGGGCCGCCGAGGCCGCCGGCGATTACACCACGCGCCTGGTGATACAGGAGGAAATCAAATCGCTGCCCTTCGGCGCGGTCTGGGATTTTTATTGCGAATCGAAGGATGTTCCCGTCGGCCATGCCTGGCTGGCGGAAGTGAAGTCCTACGAAAGGGAGGTCTTGTCGAAACGGCAAGGGCGCGGCACATTTCCGCGTTCCAAAATCAAGTCAAACCAATGTCCGGCATGAATCCGAATCCCTTATTAGGCGTGGTCTTCCACTGGCTCGGCGGCCTGGCGTCCGGCAGTTTTTACGTGCCTTACAAGGGCGTCCGCAAATGGTCGTGGGAAACCTTCTGGCTGGCGGGCGGGATGTTCAGCTGGCTCATCTGCCCTTGGATGGGCGCGCTGGCATTGTCAAAGGATCTCTTTGCCGTGCTGCATGAAACTTCCTCCTACACCTTTTGGATGACCTATCTGATGGGTACATTATGGGGGCTCGGCGGTTTGACCTTTGGCCTGACGATGCGATATCTCGGCATGTCGCTCGGCATGTCGGTCGCACTGGGTTATTGCGCCGCGTTCGGCACGCTGGTCCCGCCCATGGTCAAAGGGGAATTCGCCGCCCGATTGCTGCAAACGCACGGCGGCAATATTTGTTTCCTGGGGGTCGTGGTGTGCCTGGCCGGCATTGCCATTGGCGGCATCGCCGGTGTCCGCAAGGAGCGGGACTTGGGCAATGACGGCAAATCCCCGGCCATCGCGGAATTCAATCTGGGGAAAGGGCTGGCCATCGCGACTTTTTCCGGGATCATGAGTTCGTGCTTCTCGTACGGTTTCCAGTTCGGCGATCCCATCACCAAAATCTCCGCCCGCCATGGCACCGGGCCCTATTGGGTGGGCCTGCCGGTGATCGTGGTGATTTTGCTGGGCGGCTTGACCACGAATTTCATCTGGTGCCTGCTGTTGAACGTCAAGAACCGCACCGGCTATCAGTACCTCGCCTCGCATGTCCGCGAGGAGCATGCGCATCACGGCGGATTGGGCAGCGGCGCACCGGGTCCGTCGGACAGCGTCGCCGCCGGCACGCCGACCGACCTGAAAATTCCCGTGCTCGGCAACTGGCTTTTCTGCGCGCTGGCCGGAACCTTCTGGTATTTCCAGTTCTTTTTTTACCAGATGGGCGAAAGCCAGATGGGCAACTACAAATTCTCCAGCTGGACGCTGCACATGGCGAGCATCATCATTTTCAGCACGCTGTGGGGAATTTTCTTCAAGGAGTGGCGCGGCGCGAAGGCCCTGACCCGATTGCTGGTGGCGGTGATGCTCCTGTTTCTGATCGGCTCCACCGTGATCATCGGCTGGGGCAACAAGATTTCCGAGGACAGCGCCCGGGCGGCCGCCGCGCCGGCCACCCAAACCCTGCAGAAATAAAAAATGCCGCGCCGCGCCGGCCAGCCGTCCGGTCGAACCGTGACGGAGTGAAATGGGAGCTGGCGCACCCATCAGGAGTTGAACCTGAAACCTTCTGATCCGTAGTCAGACGCTCTATCCAATTGAGCTATGGGTGCGCCCAAAGGGTGGGAAACTTACGGGCCGCCCTCCGCGCACGCAACCTATTTCCGGGAGATTATGTGAGTGTGCCGCGGCGGATTGAAAGCTCCCGGCCCCATTTGCGGCTCCCCACCGGCGCCGGCTCAACCCCAATTCAGGTTCCGCAACGCCAGGGCCAGAATCGTCACGGCCAGCATCAAGCCGCTGGGCATGAACTTTTTCGTCTTCGCCAGCCGCAGGGTGAATACCACCAGCAGCACCAGCAACACCACGTTCGCCAGGATATTGGCAAAGGCCGGGTCAAAAATCCCGCGCAACGTCGTCAGGATCAGCAACACCGCAAACACGACCGACGTGACCAAGGAAATGCTGCTCTTTCCCTTGAAGAACCCGAACAGCCCGCCGACGAGCAGCAGGATGATGTAAATCCAGAGAACCGTGTTGGCGGCATTGTGCATCGCGCGGAGATTGCCTCATTCCGCCACCGCGTCCAAGCTCAGAATTTCGCCCGGCTCGCATTCGGCGAATACTTCGAACGGCCGGCAGCACACCTCGCAGTCCGTCGTGAACCGCTGGCTCGCCACGCTGGTGTCCACGACCAGATCGAACGCCTGCCCGCAAAACGGGCACTGGATTTTTCCGGGAACTTCCATCGCCAAGACTCGCCCGACCCGGCACGTTTTGCAACCCCGTCATCGGCCATCGGAAGCCGCATCAGGTCCGGAACCAGGTAAACGTCCCGGGTTCAAGCATCCTGCAGTTTGCCGCTCAGATAGGTTTCATACGCGCTCAGGTCGAGCATGCCGTTGCCGGAGAGGTTGAACAGGATCACGCGCTTCTTGCCGGCTTCGCGGGCGGCGATGGCTTCCTGGATGACCGCGGCAATCGCGTGCGCGGATTCCGGCGCCGCCACGATACCTTCCGTGCGCGCAAACTGCACCGCGGCCTCGAAAATTTTCGTCTGGTGATACGCCTCGGCTTCCACCAGGCCCAGCTTGATGGCGTGGCTGACCATCGGCGACATGCCGTGGTAACGCAACCCGCCCGCGTGAATGGACGGCGGCATGAATTTGTGGCCCAGCGTGTGCATCATCAGCAACGGCGTCATCTCCGCCGTGTCGCCGAAGTCGTAACGCAATTCGCCCTTGGTCAGGGTCGGACAAGCCGACGGTTCCACGGCCACGATGCGGTACTTCTTTTTCTGCGTGATTTTTTGGTGAATGAACGGAAACGCGAGGCCGGCGAAATTGCTGCCGCCGCCGCAGCAGGCGATGATGGAATCCGGCTCCTCGCCGGCGAGTTCCATTTGCTTGATGGCTTCCTGGCCGATGACCGTCTGGTGCAGGCAAACATGATTGAGCACGCTCCCCAGCGAGTATTTGGTGTGTGGATGCTTGACCGTGTCCTCGATGGCTTCGCTGATGGCAATGCCGAGGCTGCCGGGGCAATCCGGGTCTTCGTGCAGCAGTCTTGCGCCCGTACTCGGTCTGGTCGCTGGGACTCGGGTGCACCGTGGCGCCCCAGGTGTGCATCAGCATCCGGCGATACGGCTTGTGCTGGTAGCTCACCTTGACCATGTACACATTGCATTCCAGCCCAAACTGGCTGCATGCAAAGGCGAGTGACGAACCCCACTGGCCCGCACCGGTCTCGGTGGCGAGGCGTTTGGTGCCGGCGACCTTGTTGTAATAGGCCTGGGCGACCGCGGTGTTCGGTTTGTGGCTGCCGGCGGGGCTGACGCCCTCGTATTTGTAATAAATGTGGGCCGGCGTTTGCAGCGCCTTTTCCAGCCGCACCGCGCGGATCAGCGGCGAAGGCCGCCAGAGCGCGTAGATTTCACGGACCTCGTCGGGAATGGGAATCCACCGTTCCGGACTCATCTCCTGCTGGATCAGGTTGTCGGGAAAAATGGCCCGCAGGGCCTCCGGTGAAATCGGCTGTTTGGTGCCCGGGTGCAGTGGTGGCGGCAGCGGCTCCGGAAAATCGGCCAGCAGATTGTACCAGTGGGTGGGAATGTCCCGCTCGCGCAGGGCGAAACTGATTTTCGTACTCATGATGCCAAACCGGATATAGGATATTGGATGATAACTACTACGCGCCACCGAACCACTTGTCACCCAATTATGCGCAAATAGCCAAAAAAGTATTAATAAAAACAAGATAAAGTCATTTGACAGCTTCAGGCCATCGCCAGGTCATCGCCAAAGCCAGCGGCGCGGAACGGTAATTCAAATTCAGTACCGTCCACGAATCCCAACGGGGTTTTTCTTTGCGACCCTTGCCTCCTGGCGTCTTTGCGTTAATTCCCCGTTTTGGGATTTGCCAGTCCCGTTAAATTCTGAGATATTGACCGCCGTTTTTTCACGGGCCATTTATGAAACCCCAGGTCGAAATCTATGACACGACCCTGCGCGACGGTTCGCAGGGTGAAGGCATCAATTTCTCGGTCGCGGACAAACTCCGCATCGCCGAGAAACTGGACGCATTCGGGGTGCACTACATCGAGGGCGGCTGGCCGGGCAGCAATCCCAAGGACATCGAGTTCTACGCACAGGCCCGACGCCGCAAATTCAAAAATGCGCGGCTCGCCGCCTTCGGTTCCACCCGCAAAAAGGGCGTGCCCGTCGAACAGGACGACCAGGTGCGGCTGCTCATCGAGGCCGAAACGCCGGTCGTGACGATCTTTGGCAAGACCTCCATGCTGCACGTCAAGGAGGTCCTGCGCTGCACGCCCGAGGAAAATCTCGCCATGATCGGCGACACCGTGCGCTTCCTGAAGGACCACGATAAATTTGTCATTTACGACGCCGAGCATTGTTTTGACGGCTACAAACTTGACCCCGAATATGCCGTCGCCACCTGGCAGGCCGCGGAAAAGGCCGGCGCGGATTTCATCGTGCTCTGCGACACGAACGGTGGCTGTCTACCGGACGAAATCGCCGCCATCACGAAAGTGGCCCTCGGCAAACTGAACTGCAAGGTCGGCATTCACACGCACGATGACATTGGCCTGGGCGTGGCGAACGCGCTGGCGTCGCTGGCCGCCGGCGCCGTTCACGTGCAAGGCACCATCAACGGCTACGGCGAGCGCACCGGCAATTGCAATCTGACCAGCGTCATACCCTGCATCGCCTTGAAGCTGAAAAAAAGCTGTGTGCCCGCGAAATCCCTGCCGAAGCTCAAGGAGCTTTCGCAGTTCGTGGACGAAATTGCGAACATGCGCCACAGCCCGCGGCAGCCGTGGGTCGGTTCCGCGGCGTTCGCGCACAAGGGCGGCGCGCACGTCAACGCCGTGCAAAAGCTCACCACCAGCTACGAGCACATTGACCCCGCGCTCGTCGGCAACCGGCGCACGGTGCTCATCAGCGATCTCGCCGGCCGCAGCAACATCGTCATCAAGGCGCAGGAACTCGGCTTCCAGATCACGAACGACACGCCGGAATTGAAGGCCATCCTCAATCGCGTCAAGGAACTGGAAAACCAGGGCTACGAATATGAAGCCGCGGAAGGCTCGCTCGCCCTGCTCATCGGCAAGACGCTCAAGCACCGCGAACCGCCGTTCCGGGTGGAGACCTATCACGTCTCCATGCGGCGCGATTCGCGGGAATCAGTGTGCGAAGCGACCGTGCGCGTGCGCGTCGGCAAAAAGGTCCATCACGAAGTGGCGGAGGGCGACGGCCCGGTGAACGCGCTCGACGGCGCCCTGCGCGCCGCGCTGGGCAAATCGTTTCCCCGGCTTAAAAAAGTGACGCTGACGGATTACAAGGTGCGCATTCTCGATTCGGGCACCGGCACCGCGGCGAAAACCCGCGTGCTGATCCAGTCCAGCGACGGCCAACACGAGTGGGGCACCGTCGGCGTGAACGAAAACATCATCGAAGCCAGCCTGCAGGCGCTGGCGGACAGCATGGAATACGCATTGTTGAGGAAATGACTCAGACAGAATTTGCAGAATTAACAAAATTGGATTTTCACCGGAGCCCGAGCATGATTCTGTAGATTCTGTTAATTCTGTCTCAAACCATGTCTGAAATTTCCAAAGCCTACGAACCGCAGTCCGTTGAGGACAAGTGGTACCAGTTCTGGCTCGACCGGAAATGCTTCGTCGCCGACCCGGCCCGCGTGTCGCCCAAACGCCCGGCGTATTCCATTGTCATCCCGCCGCCGAACGTCACCGGCGTGCTCACCATGGGCCACGTCCTCAACAATACCATCCAGGACATCCTCGCCCGCAAGGCGCGCATGGACGGCAAGGAAGTCCTCTGGCTGCCCGGCACCGACCACGCCGGCATTGCCACCGAAGGCGTGGTGGCCCGGCTGCTTTCCAAGGAGGAGAAAAAATCCAAGCGCGACCTCGGACGCGACGAATTCATCAAGCGCGTCTGGGCGTGGAAGGAAAAATACGGCGGCATCATCATCAGCCAGCTCAAAAAGCTCGGCTGCTCGTGCGACTGGACGCGCGAACGGTTCACCATGGACGAACCTTACATGCGCTGCGTCCAGAGGGTGTTCGTTGAGCTTTACAAAAAGGGCCTCATCTATCGCGGCAAACGCATGGTGAACTGGTGTCCGGCCAGCCAAACCGCGTTGTCCGACGAGGAAGTGGTGATGAAAGAGCAGAAAGGCTCGCTCTATTATTTCAAGGTTGAGGTGGAAATGGGGAGCGCGACCGTCCCGGTCGCAAATTCTGGCGTCTCGCCGGAATCGTCTTCGCAGTCGGAAATTCCGATTGGCGGGACGCCAATCGGTGCGGGCGAGACGCCCGCGCTCCCCAGCGAAAATTTTTTCCTGACCATCGCCACCACGCGACCGGAAACCATCCCCGGTGACACGGCCGTGGCCGTGAACCCCAAGGATCCGCGTTACGCGAAATACATCGGCAAGCACGTCGTGCGTCCACTGCCGGCGGAATTCCCGCGCGAGCAGAAGCTCATCCCCATCATCGGCGATGAGCACGTGGATTTTGAGTTCGGCACCGGCGTGCTCAAGGTGACGCCGGCGCATGACAAGGCGGACTTCGAGATCGGCCAGCGCCATAAGCTGGCGCAGATTGACATCATGCACCCGAACGGCCACATGAACGAGCTAGCCGGAAAGGACTTGAATGGTCTGGACCGTTTCAAGGCGCGCAAAGTTGCCGTGGAAAAACTGACGGAGCTAGGCGCGCTGGAAAAAGAGGAGCCTTACACGAACAACGT
>CAWACS010000022.1:0-27191 GCA_963780535.1 uncultured Verrucomicrobiae bacterium | reverse complement strand
AAGGCTGAAGGCTGAAGCAAGTGGTGAACGAATAAAAGTCGGCGGGACCGTTTCTTTATTCTGCCTTCTGCCTGCTTCATTCATTCCACAAACCGATAACCGACGCCGCGAACGGTGTCCAGATGCTTTGAGGCCGGGCCAAGCTTCTCGCGGAGACGGCGCATGTGGGTGTCCACGGTGCGCGTGTCAATAAGGCTGTCGTATTCCCAGACGTCGCGCAGCAGGTGGTCCCGTGATTGGACGCGCCCGGCGCGTTGCGCGAGCACGACGAGCAGTTTGAATTCGGTGGCGGTCAGCTCGATCGGTTTGCCCTTCCAACTGGCCACGTGCCGCGGCAGGTCAATCGCCAAATCGCCGAAGCGCATCTGGTCGTGGGGCTTTTCCCCGTTTTGGCCGCGCGTCAGGATTTTTTTGATGCGCAGCAACAGTTCGCGCGGGCTGAACGGCTTGGTCAGATAATCGTCGGCGCCGAGCTCGAGGCCCAGCACGCGGTCAATCTCCGCCGCCTTCGCCGTGAGCATGATGACGGGGACGCGCGAGGTGACGGGTTCAAGCCGCAAGGTCTTGCAAATCTCGAAACCGTCCATTTCCGGGAGCATCACGTCGAGCACGATCAGGTCCGGTGGCTGCGCGCGGGCCTTTTTCAAAGCCTCCGCGCCGTCCGCCGCCGTGCTCACGGTGTAACCGGCCTGCTTGAGGTTGAATTCCACAAGCTCGACGGCTTCCGGCTCGTCATCCACCACTAATATCTTAGGCTTCACCTTTGGTCAGGCATCATGCCTTGAATTGCGGCCGGCATACAATTCCAAAATTTGTGACAACCATGTGACGGTTGGGTGACAATTCGATTTACGATGCCTGGTTTTCGATTTACGATTTGTCCAGCGTGCCGGTATTTTGAAACAATCGTCAATCAGCCATTGTAAATCGTAAACCGTAAATATCATGCCACTTCCCGTCGTCACCATTGCCCGGATGCGCGAATGGGAAAACGCCACCTGGGCTTCCGGCCAGACCGAGGCTGAAGTCATCCGCCAGGTCGGCGAGAAAATCGCCCGGACCGCCCTGGGAATGACCCGGCCGGGCGACGCCATTTTGATTCTCGCCGGCAAGGGCCATAACGGCGACGACGCCCGGGCGGCCAGGGAATTTTTAAGTGACCGCAGAATTTTTTTACTGAACGTGACCGATCCGGTCGCGGCGCTCGCCGAATTCCAACATAGGACGGGCGTCCCGCCTGTTTCTGACTCCTTCGTTTCAGATGGAGACAGGCGTCCCGCCTGTCCTACGTTGATCATTGACGGCTTGTTTGGCATCGGCTTGGACCGGGCGCTTGACGACGGCTGGCAAAAGTTCATCACGAAGGTCAATGAATCGAAAATTCCGGTCCTGGCCGTGGACGTGCCGTCCGGCTTGAACGCGGACAGCGGGCAGCCGCAGGGGGCGGCGATTGAAGCGGCGGTCACGCTGACGGTGGGTGCGCCCAAAATCGGATTGCTCGCGCCTGGTGCCTGGCCGTTGGTCGGCCGGCTGGAAGTCGCTCCCGACGTCGGCTTGATTGCCTGTCCGCACCGGGGTGAATTAAATTGGACGCTGCCGGACGACTTTGCCGGTTTTCCGCCGCGCCGGGAGGTTGAAGGCCACAAGGGTTCGTTCGGGCACGTGGGGATTATCGCGGGCAGTTTCGGTTATCAGGGTGCCGCCGTGCTGGCCGCGCGCGGCGCACAACGGGCGCAACCCGGACTCGTCACGTTGTATCCGCAGGAATCCATTTTTCACGTGGTCGCGCCGCAATTGCAGGCGGTGATGGTGAATGTTTGGAAACCGGAAACCCAACTGCCGGAATCCATCAGCGCCGTGCTGGTTGGGCCGGGGCTGGCGGCGCCGGAGTTCGTTGAAGAATTGAAGACCATGACCCGCCGATTGTGGCGGCGGCAGGTGCGCGATTCATTTTTGCCGATGGTGGTGGACGCCAGCGCGCTGGACTGGCTCGTGCCCCACGCCCTGGCCAGGAGCGAGATTCGGGTCGTGACGCCGCACCCCGGTGAAGCGGCACGGATGCTGGGCAAGCCGGCGCAACAAATACAGGCCAACCGTCCGCAGGCCGTGCGTGAGATTTCACAGCGTTTTGGCGATTGCTGGGTTGTCCTGAAGGGCCACCAGACCCTCATTGGCCGGAGCACGGGTGAAATTTTTGTGAATCCGTCCGGCAATCCGCATCTGGCCCAGGGCGGCAGCGGCGACGTGCTGGCGGGTTTCATTGCGGGACTGCTCGCGCAACCGGCGTTGCAGGCCGATGTCGGCAAAACCCTCCGGTACGCCGTCTGGTTGCACGGCGCAACAGCGGACGCGCTCCAGGCCGCGCGAACCAACTGGGTGGTGGAGGACTTGGTCGCCGGGCTGGGCCGGCCGGGCTGAGAATTCAGCGGTGGATCAACTCAACCGCTTTGCGGCGTGGTAAAGCGCTCCGCCAATTCCTTAACCTTCCACAAATCCAGCTTGCCCGTGCCGCAATGGGAAATGGTTCCTATCAGTCAGACACGGAGTTCGCCGGGGCGGATTTTCCAATTAACCCGAATTCCGAAGTGGGATTTCCGCGTTAGCGGAGTGCGGCCGTCCCGGCCGCAGCAACCTGGGATGGACAGGCGATTCGGAAATATTCCACGGCTTGAAGATAGCCAAGTCGCTGCGCCCGAGGACAGGCGCACTCCGGGGCAACCTCGTACGCCCTGCCATCGTCGGCAACTTCGGAATTCGGGATTAATCCACCAGCACGACGGCCGGGTGTTTAATATGGCCGTCCAGCGTTGCCAATTTCATCTGATGTTTTGCCGCCAGGCCTGCCAGGTAAAAATCCGTCACCTCATCGGATTTCTTCGGGGATGAATTCAGTGCCGGCAAATCATCGGGCACGCGCTGTGCCTTCCGTTCGTCCAAAAAAAGTTTCAATGCGGCGCGGGCTTTCGGCATGGGCACATTGATGCTGGCTTTGGGATGGGTGCTGATGCGGATGAAGCCGAGTTCCGACAAGGGGCAAACGGCGATGCGCTTGTTTCGGATGCCGGCAAAGGCCCGTTCATGCAGGGGATGGGATTCCCAAATCGCGGCCAGCAGCACATTGACATCCAGCAAGTGCTTCATGGGAATTCAGCCAAAGCCTTGCGCACCGCTGCCTCGTTGATGGGATGGTCCAGCTTCCCCACGGTGAAGCCGTCCTTTTTGCGGAACCGAACCCGTGACTTTCGGACTTGGACCGGCTTCAGCCGAATCAGGATAAATTGATCCTCCCCCACGGCCTGTAAATCGAACCGTTCGCCGGGCCGGGTGGGCAGCGTGACGCGTTTTTTGTTGTCAGCGATCACTGTCATGGTGGGATTATCCCACACCCCCGGAGAGAGTCAAGGATGCTTTTCAACAAACGGTCCGGGGGGGGTGAATAACTGTATATTTCATCCGGTTTGCGGCGCGGCCAACTTCTCCGCCAATTCCTTCGCCTTCCGCAAATCCAGTTTGCCCGTGCCAAGCAGCGGAAAGCCATCGACCCGGAAAAACTGATCGGCGCGCGGCTTCCAGAGATTCGGCAAATCACATTGCGCCAGTTTTTCCAGGCAGGGCGCCAGTTGGTCGTCGGTCAGCTGGTGCAGCACGACCAGCCGCTCGCCTTTCTTTTCGTCCGGCACACCGGCCACGACGAAGGTTTGCTCGGTCGAACCGGCCAGTTCGTGCAACTTTTCCTCGACCTTGATGTGCGGCACCATTTCGCCGCCGATCTTGCTGAACCGGCTCAGCCGGTCGGTGATTTGCAGGAAACCGTCCTCGTCAATCGCCGCGATGTCGCCGGTGCAATACCACCCGTCCCGCAATACCTCGGCGGTTTTTTCCGGCTGGCCGAGGTAGCCTTGCATCACGTTCGGCCCGCGCACCAGCATCAGCCCCGGCTGGCCCACGGGCAGGTTTTCCCCCTGCCACGGATTTTCCGCGTTGACGATGCGCACGCTGACACCGGGGAGGGGATGGCCGATTTTGCCCCGCTTGGCGCCAATCTGCCGGAAACCCGCCGCGCGGAAATCGTGCGTGTTCACCGCCACCGCCGGCGCGCATTCGGTGCAGCCATAACCTTCGAGCGGGCGGAGGCCGAAATGTTCCTCGAAGGCCAGCGCCAGCCGGTCGGGCAGCTTCTCCGCGCCGGTCATCACCACGCGCAGGCTGCCGAAATCCTCCGCGGAACAACCGCGCAGATAGAGTTGCAGAAAGGTCGGGGTGGCCAGCAGGAAGGTGAGCCTGTGTTCGCGGACCAGCGGGCCGATCGCCCGGGCCTCGAGCGGATTCGGATGATACACGACGCCCACGCCCAATACCATCGGCAGGCACAGTGTTCCGGTGAATCCAAAAGAATGGAAAAACGGCAGGACGCCCAGGAGGCCATCCCGGTGATTCAAACCGAATATCTGTTCAAGTTGCTCGACGTTTGAACCGATGTTGTAGTGGCTCAGCATGACACCTTTCGGATTGCCGGTGCTGCCGCTGGAGAAAATCACGGTGGCCGGATCGTCCAAGCGGGTTTTTCGTTCCGCACCCAGCAACCGCTGCAAAAAACGGTCCGGCACCAGCCCCGCAATCAGCGCGGCGGCAAGCTTTTCACTGAAACCGGGTTTGGCCACCGCTTCCTCCAGTAAAACAATTTTGCCGGGCACCTTCAGCTTAAGCTTGTCGAGCAACGCCTTTGAGGTGACAACGGTTTTGATGTCACATTGCCGGATACACGAGGCCAGGGTTTCCTCCGACACGGTGTAGTTCAAATTCACCGGGATCTTGCCGAGCAGCATGGCCGCGTGATTGACCAGGGCGCCGGGCACTGACGGTGGCAGCAATAGACCGACCATCTTTTGGCCTGACCAGATTTTCCGCAATCGCCGCGCGAGAAAGATGGACCGCACCAGCGCCGCGCCGAAGCTGACCCGGGCATTTTGGGCATCCGCCATGGCGAAACGGAATGGATGATTGCGTGCCGTTTTGACGAAGCTGATGGGCAGGGGGCGCTTACGCGCCTTGCGGGCCTGCCAGGCTTCAACGAGGAGTTCCTGCACCGTGGAGCGCACCTGGAAGGGGGTCGCCGCGGGCGGCAGTGGTTTGCCGTAGTTGATGGTGACGGGATAAGGAAAACGCCGCGGCAGTTTCCAAAGGAAACGGCCTTTTTCAAAACTGAAGATGCTGCCCCACACGCCGTCGATGGCCACCGGAATAATCGGCGCGGCCACGTCCTTCATAATGCGCTCGAAGCCTCGCCGGAACGGCAGCAGTTGGCCGATGCGGGTGATTTGCCCCTCGGCAAAGATGCAGACGACCTCGCCGTTCCGAATCGCCTCGCTGGCGGTTTGCAGTGATTTGATCATTTCGCGCGGGCGTTGCCCGGAGGAAATCGGGATCATGCCCAGGATTTTGGCGAAGGGTTTGAGGTGCGGCAGTTCGTACTGTCCCCGGAACATCATAATCCGCACCTGCCGGTCGGTGGAGGCCAGCAGCAACAGGGCGTCCACGAACGAAGCGTGGTTGCAGACGAAGAGTGCGCCGCCTTTTTCAGGGATGTGGTCACGTCCCAAAACGCGGATGCGGTACAGTGAATGGGTGGCGCACCACAACAGAAACCGCAACAGCGAATCCGGCATCAGCCTGACGCAGTAAATGGCTCCCGCCAGCGACAGCGCGGCGCCAAAGAGAAAAATTTGCGGTGGTTTCAGGTGCAGCGGAACCGTGAGCAGATAATAGACGCCCGAGGCGAGTAAAATGCCGACCCGCTCAACAACGCCGCGGAGGCGATGACCTTGCCTTTGTTGTCGGCGTCCGGGCGGTGTTGGATGATGGCGTTGACGGGCACATTGTAAAAGCCGCCGAAGAATCCGAGCAGGCCCAGGCTCCACGCGAAGGCGGCGACGCCGAACCCCGCATGGGAAAGCAGCGCGGCAAAAGCGGTCAGGCCGGCCATGCCCAGCGGAATCAATCCGTATTCGATCTTTCCGCCGGACAAAAATCCGGCCGCCAGACTGCCCGCGCCGACGCCGACGAGCATTCCGCCCTGCAAATAGCCGCTGTGCCGGTCGTCAAAATGGAAAATGTCCTTGCCGTAAAAAACGACGGTCAACTGCAGCAACATCGCCAGAAAGGAGAGAAATGTGTTGCCGACAACGCCGAGAAATAAGAACCCGATCCCGGCGGATCACCCGGAATTGGGAAAGGAAATCGCCCAAAAAATTCGCCCGGAATTTTTTATGGGGGTCGGCGGCGGGCAACCGCCGGATGCCGAGGCACAGGGACAATCCGATGACCGCCAGCACGATAAGGAGGATGCCGGAAAGAAGCTGCCGTTGGTTAAAAATGTCCGAAAGCATTCCGGCGAAAATCGTTCCCGTGATGGCCGCGGAAAAGGTGCCCAGGCCGAAAAGGCCGTTTCCCCACGACAATTTCTTTTCCGGCAACAGTTCCGGCAACATCCCGTATTTCGTCGGACCAAAAATCGCGCTGTGGGTGCTCATCAAAAAAATGCCCGGCAGCGTCAGCGGAATATTGTCAGCCACAAGCCGACCGACGCCACGGACATAATGCCTAGTTCGGCACATTTGACGGCGATGGCAACATTGGTTTGCTGTAACGGTCGGCAAAGAATCCCCCGGCCATTGAAAACAGGACAAACGGCAGCGCGAACACGGCGCCGACCAGCGGCACCAGCGAGTCGCGTTTTTCCAGTGACAACCCCATGCCGACGATCAGGAAGGTAACCAGCCGCCGGAGGACGTTTCGTGAAAGCGTTTTGGAATTCCACGACGAACATCAGCCAGAAGCTGCGCAAAGTGTCCGGCCTCCGCGGCCTGGCCTCCGCGGTCCGGGTCCGGTGTCTGGCATCTGGCTTTCGGTCACGCGCCCAGACTAGCCCTTTGCGCGCCAAACTGTGAATTGAAAAACTTTGACCGGATATTGTTTGAAACAATGGCGCATTAAGCCGCTTACCATCAGGCCGCGGTCCGAAATTCCTTGAACCGATTCCCGGGGCGGGCGGTTCGGGTCGAGTGCGAATCCACCACTGGAAAGCCCGGCCGGTTATGGCGTTTCATTTCAATAAAAAGGAATCACCGACCCGGGCGACGCGGAGCTTGAGCCGCGAGCGGATTGGCAGGGCGCTGGATTGCCTGCAGAAACCTGACCGGCTGGCGGCGGTTCACCGTGTGCGCAAGGAGATTAAAAAAATCCGCGCGACGCTCGAGCTCGTTCACGACCGGATGGAGGGAGACGTTTATCGCAAATGTACAAAAATGTTGCGCGCGGTGGCAAAGCGTCTCCAGGATCCGCGCGATGCGCATGTCCGGCCCCGGACGCTGGAACGGCTGGTGGCGCGTTTCAAAGGCCGGCTCCCGGCGCGTTCGTTTTCCGAAATCAGAAAATGTTTGCGCCGGAACTGCCGTGAGGAAACCCGGGAATTCGTGAAAGGCAAATCTTTGGCCGTGGTGGGCCGCCGGTTGCGGAAGCTGAACCTTCGGGCCGGGGATTTGAAGGTCAAGGCGGAGGGGTGGACGGCTCTCGATCGGGTTTGGAGGAAAGTTATCGCCGCGGACAAAAGTCACTGGCGATGGTGCTTCAGGAGGCATCGTCGAAAAATTTTCATCAATGGCGGAAACATGTGCAGGACCTCGGGTATCACCTGCGTTTGCTCGGCCCCATCCAGCCGGAACGCCTGCGTGCGTCGCGGGGGAGATGAAAACGCTGAGCCGGTATCTGGGCGACGATCATGATCTGGTCATGTTGAGGCAATTCGTGGCCCGCCGTTGCTCCCGCAAATGTGCGGGAGCATTGAAGTTGCTGAATGAGCTGATCGCATTACGCCAAACTGAATTGCGCACCGCCGCATTGGCGCTTGGCGCGCGTTGCTATGCGGAGAGACCGTCCCGATTTTGCGGCCGGCTCGAAAATTACTGGCATGTCTGGCGCGCCGGGAAACGATCCAGGAACTGATCATTCACCCTATAACGGGGCTGGTGGTGGGATTGGCACATCCTGTGGCAGCGCCTGGATTTGTCAGGTGAACCGTGTTTGCACCATTCCAGCTTCAAGCCGTTGAATCAGAATTTCACAGAACCCTTTTTCTCTGAATCAGTTAAATGATTGGGAGAAAAGCTTACTCATACAAGTGGTTCCCTGATATTGGCATAACCGGTGCTGTTTTGGGGGGCGGCAAGGACCGTAGAGAAGAGGAATTGCCACTAAATAAGCCAAGCATGAACGCCGAAACCGCAAAGACCAAGAGCATTGTTTTTGTCGAAGACAATGCCATTGTGCTGATGGCGTATAAAAATCGTCTGCAACAGGAGGGCTTTCACGTCGAACCGGCCCTGGACGGAGTGGAAGCGATGAAGATTCTCACCCAGTTTTGCCCGATTTGTTGGTACTCGATCTGGTGTTGCCGCGGCTGAACGGCGTGGAGTTGCTTAGATTCATTTGTACGGATCCTCGCTACAAAACAGTTCCGGTCATTGTTCTTTCCACGAATTCGATCATGGATACGTCCGACGATCATGTGTTGGAGCGCGCAAACAAGCGCCTCCTCAAAAGTTCCTGCACCCCCGCCATCATGCTGCAAGTCATCCTGGAATTGTTCTCCGGCAGCTCCCCCGCAACCGGATCGAAGACGGGAACGGCCGCACCCGACCGGCACGTTGTGGTTTGAGCAGATTTCGGATCGGCGACGAAGGGCGGAATTTCTCAAGCCAGGCGGGGCCGGGACCGTGGCCATGAACCGAAGTGTCTTCGCGGCGGTGCAAACCAACCGTCCGCGCCAGCAGCCCTTCCAGCCCATCCCAAAGACGGATCCCGTCCAGCAGCGGATTCAAAACATTGGTGATGGTGCAATAATGGCTGTTCTTCGGGTCGGTATGATGCAGGGCATGGTGTCTGGCGGTTTGCAAAATTTTTATGTCCTGGAGAAACGAGATCAAACGTCCGTTTTCCTTGCGTGTGCGATGCGTCCATTTATGAATTTCATTCGCGTTGGCGGCGAGAATGGCAAACAGCCAGACCGGCCAGGTCAGCAAGCCACAAAACCAGGCGCCAGCGACCAGCAGGGCCGCGAGCAGGGCCAGATCCCAGGAACTTTGCCACCAGTTATGCCGGGTCAGGGAGCGCGGGAAATGGTGGTGCACGGTGTTGGGCCGCCCTATCAGCTTGCCGATGAGTGGCGTGTCCTCGCGAACGTAGGCGTCCTCAAACCAATGGACGACCCCGGCCACAAACTCGGCGACCAGGGCAGTGAGGACAACGTGCAAGGGGATCATGACCATGGCTTTCATAGGGATGCTTTCTCAAGACGGGGTTTAATTTCGATTGCCGGGCACAGGGTCCGAAGGCGGCCAGCCCGGCGTCCGGTTGATTTCGCCCGCAGTTGGCTGCGGAAAACTGATTTCACCGGATTCGCTTTCCCGGCCGGCGGTGACAGGCTTGTTATTCACGTTAGCCTTTTAACGCACCTTGCGTCCGGGGCGTTAATTGATAAAACTGGCGCCGACATCGGCTGGATCAATGAATATTCACCATCTGGAGTTGTTTTATTACGTAGCCAAACACGGCGGCATCATGCCGGCGGTGCGGAATATTCCCTATGGCATCCAGCAACCGGCGGTCAGTTCGCAAATTTTGCAACTGGAGGAATTTCTCGGCGTGATACTGTTCCATCGGCGGCCGTTCGCGTTGACCCGGGAAGGTGAAAACTTGTTTCAGTTCATCCAGCCGTTTTTCGGCAATCTCAACCGGGTCGCCGATGACCTGCGCGGCGGCCGCGCGCGGCTCATCCGCATCGGAGCGTCGCCGATCGTGTTGCGAGAGCATCTGCCCGGATTGTTGCAGAGTGTTCGAAAGAAATTTCCCGGGATGCGCGTGGCCTTGCGCGAGGGTGATCCCGTGGGGTTGGCGCAGTGGCTGGAGGAGGGAGCCCTGGATCTGGTGGTGACACTGATTGAAAAAAAGACGCCTGCAGGAATTCATTCACTCAAGTTGATCGAGTTGCCGCTGGTGCTGCTGGTGGAAAAGAACAGCGACATCGCATCCGCGGAAGAATTATGGCGGCGCGACCGGATTGCCGAACCGCTCATTTGCCTGCCCCCGGCGGAGAGCATCACGAAAATATTTCAGGAACAATTGCGGCGGCGCGCCGTGGACTGGTTTCCGAGCATCGAGGCGAGTTCGGCGGATTTGATCGAAGCCTACGTGGGCAACGGATTGGGCATCGGCGTGTCGGTGGCCATTCCGGGCAAGGCGCTCTCGCCCAAAGTGCGGATGCTGCCGCTGGCCGGTTTTCCGCAAATTGTCATCGGCGTTTTGTGGCGGGGCCGCCTGACCCCTTTGCAGCAGACGTTTCTCGATGAAATAAAATCGCGCGCGAAAAAATTCGCGTGATGCGGAGCGCGCGTTTTATAAAAAGGGCGCTCATTTGAGCTTGTAGAAATCCTTTCCCAATTGTTACCGCCGTGGACAGTTCTCCACCCGGACTGGCGCCGGGGCCGGTTCCTGTTCAAGGAAGGTTATTCCGGTCACGACTCGGTTGGGCGGGCCTCAAAAGGGTAAGGCGAGTGAACATTTTCCGTCCGGGATTTTTTGCACACAGCCGCTGACGGGGGCGATTTACGGCCATTTCCAAGACAGCGCGCCTTGGGTCAGGACAAACCGGCATTAGTTTGGCGTAATTCTTCCGCGCAATCGAATCTGGCGCGGCGATTGCTGAACCAGCGAAGCAACTGTTTGAAAGCTGCACGCAACTAAAACAAGACGACTAAACAATGCAAATGGGCTTGCCATTTCTGAACGGGGTCGCGGGAAAAAAGCGGAACCAAATGATGTCTGTCGATTTGGGGACCCGCACGACCAAGGCTGTGCTTTTGGAGCGGCGCGGCGAGGTCTTCGCCTTGCTTCGTTACGTGTTGTTGGACGCGCCGATTTTCGAAAAAACTCTTTCCCCGGAATTGCTGGCGGAACATCTGAAAGCCGTCCACGAAGCCTTGGGGGCCAAAACCAAATTTGTCACGTTGTGCGTCGGGGTCAATGACGCCATCGTGCGGCCGGTGGAACTGCCGCAAATTCCGGTGGACGAGATGCGGCTGGTGTTGAAAAACAATACGCGCGGCTATTTGCAACAGGATCTGCCCAATCGGGTTTTCGATTGTCATATCATTCCGCCCAAAGCGTCGTCCCAACCGGCCGACGCTGGCAAGGCGGTCGCCATTCCCAAATTAAAAGTATTGGTGGCCGGCGCCAAAAAGGAATTGGTGAGCGATCTTCAAACTGCGATCCGGGATGCCGGCCTGGTGGCCGACCACATCGTGCCCGGTCTGATCGGCCCGGTGAACGCCTTTGAGCTGGCCATGCCGGAAGCATTTGTAAATGACTCCGTCGCCCTGGTGGACATTGGATTCAAAAATTCTTCGATCTGCATCCTGCAGCAGGGCGAATTGGTTTTGAGCCGGGTGGTGGGGATTGGCGGCGATAAATTGACAAGCGGATTGGCGGAAATGATGAGCATCAGTTACGCCGAAGCCGAAGGCATTAAAATCGGCATGGCCCCGGAAATTCAGTCCACATTGGAAGCGCAGGTGTTGCCGTTGGGCCGCGAATTGCGGGCGTCGCTTGATTTTTTTGAACATCAGCAGGACCGGCCGGTGTCACACGTGTATATCAGCGGCGGTACCGCCCGTTCGGAACTCATCGTGCAAATGCTGCACAGCGAATTGGTCGCGGAATGCAAATCCTGGAACCCGACAGCTTCCCTGCAACTGGCGTTGCCGGGGCAGCAGGCTGTTGAAATTGAACACGTCGCGCCGCAATTAACTGTGGCCATCGGCGCCGCGATGGCCGCCTTCTGATTATGCCGATCCGTCTCAATCTACTGGCCGAAGCTCAAGCTGCCGAGGACTTGCGCCGGCGCGATCCCATCAAGCGCGTCATCTTTGGGGCGGTACTGGTCGTGGCCTTGATGCTCGTGTGGTGGAGCTGGCTCCAACTGAGAGTCATGGTGGCCAATCAGCATTTGTCCCAGGTGCAAGCGGATATCCAATCGCATACCAACGCGTATCAGGTGGTGTTGGTTGGCCAGAGGAAAATTGCCGAAGCCAGACAAAACCTGGCGGCGCTGCAAAAATTAACCAGCAGCCGTTTTCTGCAGGGTAATCTCCTGGAGGCCTTGCAACATGCAACTGTGTCCGGGGTGCAATTGATGCGGTTGCGGGTGGGTCAAACTTATGTCGCCACGCAGGCCAGCGCTCCTGTAACCAACGATACGGTGGTCATGCCGGGGCGTCCCGGCACGGTCACCGAAAGCATTGTGGTGTCACTCGATGCGCGGGATTTCAGCGGCAGCCTGGGTGATCAAGTCAACAAATTCAAAGCGATCATCAGTCAAGAGCCGTACTTTCAGGCTGGACTGGACAAAACGAACGGGGTTCGTCTGACCAATCTGTCCCCACCCCAGGTCGGTCCGGATGGCAAACCGTCCGTAATGTTTACCCTGCAGTGCAAATACCCCGACATCACGCGATGAGAAGACTATCCAAAGAAAAACGCAACCAGCTGGTTCTGGTGGCCGTCTGTGCTCTGGCCGTACTGGGCTTGATGTGGTTTGATTTGATCCAGCCCCGATATGCGGCGCTCAAACAGGCTGCGGAGAGTCAAGACACCGCCGAAAGACAACTCGCAGGCATTCAAAACGCCATCAAACGTGCCAACACCGTAACCGCTGACCTGGCCAGTGTAACCCAAACGTTGTCAAACGTCCAAAGCGACATTGCCTCAGGCGACCTTTACTCCTGGACCTACAATACCATGCGGCTTTTCAAGTCGTCGTATCAGGTGAACATCCCGGACATTGGCCACCCTGATGTTGAAACGATGGATTTGTTGCCGTCGTTTCCGTTCAAACAGGTCAGGTTTACGGTCACCGGCACGGCTTATTACCATGACCTGGGCAAATTCATCGCCGATTTCGAGAATGCGTTTCCACATATACGGGTCGTCAATTTGGAACTCCAACCCGCCGATGTGACCGGCGGCAATGAACGACTTTCGTTCAAAATGGACGTCATTGCCCTGGTCCAACCCACCGCTTCATGAATAGAAACCGAACCAAGCGCCGCCTGGAAAATTTTCGCGTGCCTACGCTGGCGGCCTCATTTTCGATCGGCTGCGCGACCTTGCTGGCGGCCAATGCCGAGCCGTCAACCCAACCCGACAAAACCGAAACACCCCGTTCCGTGTTTACCATTCCCGCGGATTTCAATGCGGGGCGCGATCCATTTTTCCCCGACTCCACCCGGCCCTATGAGGCGGTCGCCGCTGCCAATCCCCGGGTGGCCGACGTGACCTCGCTGGTTTTGAAGGGTTTTTCCGGGTCGCTGGATCAACGGCTGGTGATTATCAATAATCACACATTCGCCGCTGGTGATGAAGGCGATGTCACCACGCCCGTCGGTCGCATTCATCTGACTTGTATTGAAGTCAAAACCAATTCGGTCGTGATTGAGGTGGGAGGCCAGCGGCATGAACTCTTTTATGCAAATCAGCCTTGAGCCCGGGCTGGCGCGTCATTTGTAAAAGCATGGTCAATGGTTCATTTCAATTCTCACGGTTCGGGCGATCGTATTCGCTCGGAGCTGTCTGGCGCAAAGCCCCATTTTCTGATGGGAACGACGGGCGGTCTGGCCATTCCCTGAAAACCAAAGCCTGGCGTTCCGTCGGGGTTGGCTCGGTACCTGCTAGGTAGCTGCCCGTTGGACGAAAAGCCGATAGAAACATAAATTATGAAATCGAAACTGCTAATGGCCACGCTGCTTGTGGGACTTGTCTCGCAACGGTGGGCTCTGTCTCAAACTGATACTAACAGTGTCGCGACAAACCAACCCGCGACGAGCGAGTCCGCTCCCGCGGCTCAGCCCGCCGTCACTGACACCAACGCGGCAACGACGCCGGCCGTCGGCACCGATCAGTCTGCCAGTACAACCAGTGTCACTACAACAACCACGACTAGCAGCAACGAAATCACCAGTGTGACGGACACCAATGCACCGGCCACGGTGGCGACGAACACGGAATCGGCAACGAGTTCGGCAGACACCAACGAAACGGCCAGTGCCGACGCCAATGCACCGGTCGCGGCGCCGGCCGTGTTGCCCATTCAATTCCAGGATGTTCCGATTACCACCGCCATCGAAAATCTGGCCCGCCTGGCCGACATCAATTATTTGCTCGACCCGAAAATCGGCTATGGCCAGCCCGACCAAAACGGGCAGATCAAGCCGGAACCGACGATTTCCGTCCGCTGGGAGAATGTGTCTGCGCGCCAGGCTTTGCTGGCCGTGCTGGACAATTATAATCTCGAACTGGTTGAAGACGCGAAGACCAAAATTGCGCGCATCAGCATCAAAAACCCAAATGCGCCGCCGCCGCTGGTCACCCGGGTGATTCAACTCAAATATTCCAGCGTCTCCAATATGGAGATATCGGTGGAGAGCGCGTTGACCGACAAACGGAGCCGGGTGGTGCCGGATACGCGCACCAGTCAGCTCGTGGTGGTTGCCACCGAGAGCGAACAGGATGCGGTGGATACGCTGGTGGAGCAGTTGGACAAACCCACCCGCCAGGTCTTGATTGAAACCCGCCTGATGGAGGTTTCCAGCTCGCCCACCACCACCAAAGGCATTGATTGGTCGGGCACTTTGAGCGGGCAGAATGTTACGTTTGGTAATACCTCACAGTATCTCGTGCAGCCATCTCTTGGGACAAATGGTAATGTTCTTCCCGGTTTGATAAGTGGAGTAGTCGGCAACCCCGCGGTTATTGGAGATACAGCTGCAAAAGGTTTCTTTGGCTCGGAGGCATTCCTTAATGCTGACGGCGTAAAAGCTGTGCTGTCCTTCCTGAACCAGGACTCCGACGCACAAACCATCGCCACGCCCCGCGTGGTGACGCTGGACAATGAAACTGCGCATATTGAAGTCACGCGGGCCGTTCCCATCTTTGCCACCACGGCAGGCACCCAGGGATCGCCCGGCGGTTCACAAGTGACTTATACCAATTTGGGAACCATCCTGGATGTCACACCGCGCATTTCCGCCAATGATTTCATCTGGCTGACGGTTCAACCGGAAGTCTCCAGTGTGTTTGACACCGTCACAAAAATTGTTGCGGGCGTGGAAAACCAGGCGGATGAATACGATGTCCGCAAGGTGACCACCCAGGTTCTCATTCCCAACGCCAACACGCTCGTCATGGGCGGCTTTATCAAGGACAACACGAAAAACATTTACACCAAGGTACCGGTTTTGGGCGATATTCCCGTCCTCGGATATGCGTTTCGGTCTGAAAACAAAGGTTTGGACAAGGACAATTTGTTGATTTTCCTGACCCCCACGATTGTCAAGGACACGGACTACCAGCCGACGTCATCTCAATTCCTGCAATCCAGTCCCTTGGCGCCAAAACCGCCGATGAATCCAATCAGCATGTGGAACAGCGCCAAGCCGCGCGACTGGAGCAATCCGAAAGATACGGATCCTTATTACAACGTGGCCAACCAATCAACGACCGGTTGGCAAACGGTGCCTGGTAACGCGGCCGGGTCTTCAACGTCGCGAGAGGCCACGACCAATGCCCCGGTTAATATGAATCCTTAAGGGAAAAAAATAACCTTCAAAGGCGCGCTCAGGTGAGCGCGCCTTTTTCGTTTTCAATCCGGTGAATTTTCGTCAGCCACCCGTTCCAAATAGTCGAAGGAATAAATCCCCGTTGCGTGTCCGTCCCCCCAGAACGGCTGGATGGCATAGCCGCCCACGACATCAAACCCGACCAATTGGAAGGCCGTCGGGGTCAAGGGCCGGTCGGGATGCTTATAGACGTTCCCCAACAGGTCCGCTTCGCCCCGGCATCCGGCGCAGGGACAGCTTCGCCGCAACAACTCCAGCGGGATGAAACTTTCACCGCCGTTCTCCCATTTGATGGCCAGCTCGTGACCGATGGGTTGGATGTCCCGCGGTCGCATCAGCGCCTCTTCAAGCGCCGCTCAAAGGCGGCAAGGGTTTCAGGACTGACGTGATGTTCGATTCCCTCGGCGTCCATCTCGGAAATCTTCTCCGGAACGCCCAGCGAACGCAAAAAGGCCACGACGGTTTCATGCCGTCGCTTGCACTCCGCCGCCAGCCGTCGCCCGGCGTCGGTCAGAAAAATCGACCGGTACGGGCGGGTGTTCACATAACCGGCCTGTTGCAGCCGGGACAGGGTTCGGTTGACGGTCACGTGCGTCACGCCCAATCGGCGCGCCAGGTCCACCACGCGCGCCTCACCCAGCGAATCCGACAAATCGGCGATGGCCTCGACGTAATCCTGCGCGACCTCCGTGGCGCGATCGCGGCGCGAACGGCGGAAGTACTCGGCCTGTGGCGCCAGTGGGCCTGGTGGCTCGGCGCGGGTCGCACGGGATGATTTGGGGGCGGAACGCGGCATAACCGCGGAAGTGAAACCCCGGCCGCTCCATTAGTCGAGGTTTTAATTTGTAACCGAAGCTACATTTTTATTGAACAGCTTGGATTCGTAATGTAATCTATGCTACATTATTTTGTATATAATAAAAAGAGTCATCATAGCTTCAACGGCTTGCGCCGCGGTGCTCGGTGTGGACGCGCAGGAAACAAACGGTGTTCCGCCGGATAAAAGTGGTTACAACCTTTTCAATCCGACGCCGGACAAATACCTGCGTGAGATTAGTCCCGACCGACCCGACAAGACGGACAGCCCCTTCACCGTGGACGCGGGCCACTTTCAGCTTGAACTGGATTATGCGAACTTCACCTACGACGCACCCAATTCGGAACGCGGCAAAGTTGAGTCCGAGGATTATCAGCTTGCGCCTATGAACGTCAAAGTCGGTGTGCTCAACAACGTGGATTTCCAACTGGTGCTGTCGCCTTGCCAATGGCAACGCATCGAGGACAAAACCACGGGCGGGGTTGAACACCAGTCCGGCTTCGGTGACATCACCCCGCGCGTCAAGGTGAACCTGATTGGCAATGACAGCGGTTTCTTCGCACTGGGGATTATTCCATTTGTGAAGTTTCCCACCGCGCAGGACTCTCTCGGCAACGGCGCGTATGAAGGTGGCGTGGGCATTCCCTATGCCTTTAACGTTCCGAACTGGGACGTGGGTCTTCAAACCACGGTCAGTTGCGACCGCGACGACCTTGGCAGCGGCTATCACGCCGAGATTGATGATTCCATCAGCATCGGCCACGCGGTTTTCGGCAAGCTGGAATATCACGTGGAATTTTTCAGTGGCGTGAGCACTGAAAAAAAATCCGATTGGGTCGGTACGTTCGACACCTGGTTCACTTATCAGGCCAATGAAAATCTCATTTTCGACAGCGGTGTATATATCGGCGTGACGGCCTCGGCGGATGATTGGCATCCATGGGTGGGAATGACCTGGCGCTATTGATTTTGATTTTATGAATCCGGATCCAAATGAAACCCCGAAACTGCTCCCCGAGGATACGCACCCGCCAACGGCTGTCGCTGTGGATTCGCGTCCCGGCGCCATGTCGCTGGAAGGAATGCACAGCAGCGTGACAGTGCCTGACCATAAAGCCGGCTTCTGGCGGCAAATGACTGCCTACTTTGGCCCGGCGGTTTTGGTCAGCGTGGCTTATATGGATCCGGGCAACTGGGGAACCGATCTCCAGGGAGGCGCCCAGTTCAAATACGGACTGCTTTGGGTGGTCGGCCTGGCCAGCGTGATGGCAATCTTCCTTCAGATTATCGCCGCGCGGCTCGGCATCGCGACCGGGCGCGACCTGGCCCAGTGCTGCTATGATTGGTATCCCAAGTGGACGCGCGTGCCGAACTGGCTCATGGCGGAACTTGCGATCATCGCGTGCGATTTGGCCGAAGTCCTGGGCGGCGCGGTGGCGCTGAACATGTTGTTCCACATCCCCATTTTTTGGGGAGTGATAATCACAGGCGTCGACGTGCTGTTGCTGCTGTCGATGCAGCGGTTCGGGATGCGGATGATCGAAGCCATAGTGCTGCTGCTGGTGGCGACCATCGGTGGTTGCTACTTCATTGAGATTTTCGTCCTGCCGCAGACGCAGCCCAGCTTTCTGGAAATGGGCCGGGCGATGATTACGCCCACGTTGAGTTCGGCTAGCATGGTCTATGTGGCCATCGGCATCATCGGCGCAACGGTCATGCCGCATGTGTTGTATCTTCACCCCGCCCTGGTGCAGAGCCGCAAATTTCAGAAGGATGATAAATCCATCCGAAAGGCGATCCGCTTCAACACCATTGATGTCACCGCCAACCTGTCGGTTGCTTTCCTGATCAACGCCGCCATTCTGGTGCTGGCCGCGATTGTCTTTTACGGCAAGACCAGCGTTACCGCCGCCGGTGGGCAGGTGGTCCAGTTCAACGATTCAACGGACTGGATCCAAGCGGCCAATCTGACGTTGGCGCCGTTGATGGGCACGGCTGCTGCGGGCGTTCTTTTTGCCGTCGCCCTGCTGGCCAGCGGGCAAAGCGCGACCATTGTCGGCACGCTGGCCGGCCAGGTGGTGATGGAAGGCTTTATGCACTGGAGAATCAAGCCGTGGGTGCGGCGGCTGATTACCCGCTCGTTGGCCATCATCCCCACGGCTGTCTATATCGGCATCCGCGGGGCCAATAACATCAACGATCTGATCGTCCTGAGCCAGGTGGTGCTGGCACTACAGCTTCCGTTTGCGATGTTCCCCCTGTTGCACCTCGCCAGTTCCCGCAAGCGGATGGGACAATGGCGACTAGGCTGGTTTCTACTCATAGCCGGGTGGGGTTCGGCGTTGCTGATTACGGCCTTCGACTTTTACGGTCTGCCGGATGCCGTGAAACAGGCTTGGCAGGTTATCACCGGCGGATAAACTAAAGAAGCTAACCCATGTATAAAACCATTCTCGTAACGTTGGACGGCACACCAACCGACCGCGCCATTATCGAGCACATCAAGCTGCTCGCGAAGCTCGCGCAGAGCCGCGTTGTGCTGCTGCACGTCGCGGACGGTTGGGCGGCAAGAATTTTTGGACCGGACGCGGTCAGCCCCGAGGTTACCGAAGATACCGCATATTTGAACAAGGTTCGGTTGGAATTTCAATCCGCCGGTATTCCCGCTGAGGTGGAACTGGCTTATGGTGATCCACCGAAGGAAATCGTCAAGTGGGTCGGTCAAAAGGGATGCGACCTGGTGGCGATGAGCACTCACGGACACCGTTTTTTGGCCGACGTGTTTCTTGGTTCCACGTCCAGGCATGTCCGCCACAGCATTAAAGTGCCGGTGCTTCTGCTTCGGGCAAGGTGAATCATTCGCGCCATCGCACGAATTTGTCGGCTTGGGTTCGGGCGCGCCCCAAAAATAACCGGCTCAACCTGTCCCGAGTTGCGAATCCGCCGGGCGCTCGACCAAATGCAGTAAATTGCCTTCGAGATCTTCAAAGAACAACACCCGTCCGCCACCCGCGGCCGGCCGGATTTCTTTCGTAAAGGAAACGCCGCGTTTTTCCAGTTCGGCCCTGGCTGCGTCGATCGAGTCCACCCGCAACGCGACATGACGAAAACCGGCCAGTTCGTTATTCCCGCGTTCGGCCAGGGCGGATGCAGCCGCATAAATCTCAAACCACCCGCCGTGGGGCAGGGCAATCAGACACGTCGGCGGATTCCGGCCGTTGTTAAAAATTTCACGCGCGCCCAGCACGCGTTCATACCAGTTTTTCAACGCAGTCGGGTTCACAGCGGGAATGGCCAGGTGTTCGAAGGCAATGTGCATGGCTTCCCCTTAAGCCACGGGTGACGGACAGGCAATCCCGAATTCATTGTTGCATCCATCATGACCGCCAGGGTCAAGCCGGCGAAAAAGCTCCGGATGCGGATTTTCCGGTTCATTTGCGCCGGCAATCATGTATCCTGTGCGCACCAATCTTATGGACACTGAATGGCTTCTCAAACCACCACTGAAAGGCGTGGTGGTGATTGACCAGCCCGCCGACGCAACGACGATTGCCGAAGCGGTGCTGGTTCGTTTATGCGGGGCGAGGCTGCTGACGAGCCGGCTCGCGAGGATCACCGCGGGGCGGGACAGGCTGCTCGCCCCACCAAAAACCGCAAAAGGCACCACTACCGCCGTAGCCGCCTGCTTGACGGTGGCAACCCGGTGTTTTTATTGTTTCGCATAAACTTCAAAATCTCATGGCAAAATTATTTCTCGGACTCGATTCCAGCACGCAAAGCCTGAGCGCGGTGATCATCGATTACGACTGCCGCAAGGTGGTCTATGATAAATCGTTGAACTTCGATCACGCCCTGCCGCATTACGGCACGCAAAACGGCGTGCTGCCCCATCCCGATCCGCTGGTGAAACACAGTCCGCCGCTGATGTGGGCCGAGGCGCTGGATCTGCTCTTTGCCGCCATGAAAAAAGATGGCGTGGCGCTGGGTGACCTTCTGGCCATCAGCGGCAGCGGCCAGCAGCACGGCTCGGTTTATTTCAATGACCGCGCCGTGGCGGCGCTGGCGAATCTGGATTCCGGAAAAAGTCTGGTGGAGAATCTGAAGGGAATTTTTTCCCGTTCGACCTCGCCCATTTGGATGGATTCCTCAACTGCCCCGGAATGCGCCGAAATCCGCCGGGAACTGGGCGGCCTCAAGGCGACGGCACAACAGACCGGCTCAGATGCGTTTGAGCGGTTCACCGGACCGCAAATCCGCAAGTTTTACAAAACCGAGCCGGAAGCTTATGCCCGGACCGCGGGCATCGCGCTCGTCAGTTCGTTCATGGCGTCACTGGTCGCCGGAAAAATCGCGCCGATTGATCATGGCGACGGGGCGGGGATGAACCTGATGGACATTTACCAGAAGGCCTGGCATGGCGGCGCGCTTAAGGCCACGGCGCCGGGTTTGGAAAAGAAGCTGCCACCGCTGGCCGATTCGTCAAAAATCATTGGGCCGGTCAGCTCCTATTGGGTGAAGAAATTCGGATTGAATCCGGCCGCGCGGGCGCTGGTCTGGTCGGGGGACAACCCGTGCAGCCTCGTCGGCCTGGGTCTCATCCAGGAAGGCCGGGTGGCCATCAGCCTGGGGACCAGCGACACCTATTTCGGCCCGATGAAAAACTGTTGCACCGGCGAACACGGCGAGGGCCACGTGTTCGGCTCGCCCGCGGGCGGTTACATGTCTTTGATTTGTTTCAAGAATGGTTCGCTGGCCCGCGAAAAGGTCCGGGACGCTTACGGCATTAAAAACTGGAAGGAATTCGGCGAATGGATGGCCACCAAACCGCCCGGCAATCACGGCGGGATTTTATTGCCCTGGTTCGAGGCGGAAATCGTCCCGCGCGTCAACCGGCCCGGCATCCGTCGCTTTGACCTGGATGACAAGGATGCCGCCGCCAACTGCCGCGCGGTGGTGGAGGCTCAAATGTTGGCCATGCGGCTGCACGCGCAATGGATGAACGTCACGCCCGATTGCCTTTACGCCACCGGCGGCGCGTCGAACGATCCGGCGTTGTTGCGGGTGATGGCCGATGTCATGAATTGCCGCGTGGTGCGCATTGAAATTTCCAAGAGCGCCGCGCTTGGCGCCGCCCTGCTGGCCGCACACGGCTGGCTGGTTCAAACCGGAGAAAAGTCGCAATGGGAGGACGTGGCCGCCGGGTTCACGGCCCCGATTCCCGGCAGCGAAGTCCGCCCGAACCCGGACGCCGTGCGCGTTTATGACCGGCTCATCGAAAAATACGCCCGGTGCGAGCGCGCCGCGCTGAAACCGTCCGGCGATTAGAGAGTTGCTGCGAGCGGTCTGGCCGCCGGCGGGACACTGTTTTCGTCAGCCGATGCCCACGCGTTTGCCGGCCTTGCGCTTCTGATATTCCTCGTTAATCCATTTGTAGGTGGCGGCCAGTCCCTTGTTCAGGGTGGTGTCCGGCTCCCAGTTCAGAACCCGCTTGATAAATGTGTTGTCACTGTTGCGGCCGGCCACGCCGCGCGGTGCGGTCAAATCGTAATGGCGTTTGAGTTTCACGCCGGCGATTTTTTCAACCTTGGAAAGCAGTTCATTGATGGAAACCAGTTCGCTGGAGCCCAGATTGATCGGCGTCGCAATCAGTTCGTCGCAGTGCATGATCCTGTCGATGCCCTTCACGCAGTCGTCGATGTACATGAAACTGCGCGTCTGGTGGCCATCGCCCCAGATCATGATCTCCTTCTTGCCGGAGTCGATCGCCTCAATGACCTTGCGGCACATGGCGGCGGGGGCCTTTTCCCGTCCGCCGTCCCAGGTTCCATGCGGGCCATAGACATTGTGGAAACGGGCAATGGCGGTTTTCATGCCGCGTTCGACCCAGTATTCCTGGCAGAACATTTCGGAAATCAGCTTTTCCCAGCCGTAACCGCGTTCGCACATCGCCGGGTAAGCGTCGGATTCCTTTAAGGCGCGAACGCCCGGGTCCTGCTGGAGCAGCGTGTTGTAGGCGCAGGCTGAGCTGGAGAAAAAGTAACGGCGCACGCCGGCGCGGTAGGCGGCCTCGACCATGTGCGTGTTGATGAGGATGGAGCGCAGGCATTGGATGCGGAACCGCTCGATGAACCCCATGCCGCCCATGTCGGCAGCGAGATTATAGACTTCCACCGCACCTTCGCAGACGTGGCGGCAGTTATCCTCATGGCTGACGTCCAGGCAGAGGTTCTCGACACCGGGCACGTGCAGATACCATTCGTAAAGCGGTTTTTTGTCCACCGCGCGGATGTTGGTGAAGCCCTTCTTTTTGAAGTAACGGACCAGGTTGCCCGCGACGAATCCACCCGCGCCGGTGATGACCAGCAGGTCATCTTTTTGCAACGGCGGATCCTTTTCCACAAATCGGTTCGTTTCCGTTTTCATATCAATTTTTTTTACGTTCAGAGATGAACCTCGGGAATGATACCAGATATCTGATCGAGTTGAGCATCAATGAGTTCACCGCCCGCGACTGCAAATTACTTCGCATCGAAGCGCCGACTCTGCCTGACAGACGCCGGCGTGACAATCCAATTTTCGACCGGCGCGCGGGTGCAAGGGGAATTCGAGCTCGTCCGCGGCGGACCGGATCAAAGGCGATCCCACCAGACCGCGGTTGGCTGGGAGATGTCAAATTGAACACGCCGTTCCGGGCTTTGCAGCGTATAAATGGAATAGCTGGTGGGTTCCAGTGAAAAGTGGCCGGCCCTGAGCCGGCGCAAACGGTGATGCGCAATCCAAACGGGTTTAAGCCATCGAATCCATGGCGGCATCATGGCCCGGGTCTCCTGTCTTTCCCGAATGGCGTTTGGCTTGAGATTCATATTTTCTCCGTTGTCCACAAAGACCGAGGTGAAACGGTCGCAAACCGCCATGGGGACATTGTTTTTGAGCAGGGCTGAAACCCAGTGAAAATCACCCAAATCACGCCAGCGGGCATCGAAGCAGATACCGCGCTTCTCAAAAACCTGTCGACGAATGAACAACGAACTGGTCAGTACCGGAAATCGAAACCAGATATGCCGGGGATTCGGCGTCAGGGAGTGCCGGTGACAAGTGTAACGACCGTTCCCATCCACAACAATGGTGCCCGCCAGGGCTACTTCGACCTGGGGATTTGCTTCAAAAAAGCCTTCCACACTTTTAAGCGCGCCGGGCAGATATTGTTCATCACAGTTCAGGTAAGCCAGAATATCGCCCTGGGCGCGCCGGAAACCCCGGTTGACGGCATCGTACATCCCGGCGTCCTTCTCGATAAAAGCCCGCACGCGCGGGTCGCGAGGGAGCCAATCCTGCGTTCCGTCATCCGAACAGGAGTCCTGAACAATATGTTCCAGCTCAACGCCTGCCTGGTCAGCCACGGAGGCGATGCAAAGCTTGAGCCATTTGGAACTGCGGAAACTGGGTGTGACGATGGAGAATTTCATCAGACGGATGGATTGGCAGAATATAACATTCTAACATTCAAGCATCAAACGGTCGCCCGGAATTTTTGTGCAATGGGAATGCGCCGCCCGATGCCAAAGGCGCGCGGCGACACCTTCAAGCCCGGCGCCGCCTGGCGGCGTTTGTATTCGCTGAAGGTGATTTTGTTGATGACGTCGTTGACGATTGCGGGGTCAAACCCGCGCGCGATGATTTCCGGCTTGCCTAAATTTTGCACGACATACGCGTCCAGGATCCGGTCCAGGACTTCGTAGGGCGGCAACGAGTCCTGGTCTTTTTGGTTCGGACGCAACTCGGCGCTTGGCGGTTTGGTGAGGGAAGCCGCGGGAATAATTTCGCGCTCACGATTTACCCAACGTGAGATTCTGTAAACATCCATCTTGAAAACATCCGCGAGCGGAGCCAGGGCGCCGCACATGTCGCCATACAGTGTGCAATAACCGACCGCCATCTCGGATTTGTTGCCGGTGGTCAGGACCAGCGCACCGAACTTGTTGGACAACGCCATCAAGGTCACACCGCGCAGCCGCGACTGAATATTTTCCTCGGCTTCGTTGGGTTGGGTTCCGGCAAAAACTTTTGATAACTGTTTTTCGACCGACTGGAAGACTGTCTCAATTGGCAAAACCTCGTAGCGAATACCCAGGTTTCTCGCGAGCGCCTCCGCGTCACTCAGGCTGCCCTCGCTCGAATAGCGCGCCGGCAGGGAGACGCCCATGACCTTGTCCGGGCCCAGGGCGTCCGCCGCCAGGGCGGCAACGAGCGCGGAGTCAATCCCACCGGAAAGTCCGATAATGGCCGATTTGAAACCGCATTTGCCGACATAATCCCGGATCCCCAGGGAAAGCGCGGCGAACCACTGTTGTTCCCGCGCCGGCCAGTCGATTTTTGGTGTTGGCGAACCGCTGTCCCAGTCCACGACCACAAGGTCTTCGGCAAATCCCCTGCCCAGGGCCAGCGGCTCGCCGTGTTTGTTCAGCACCACGCTATGGCCATCGAAGATCAATTCGTCATTGGCGCCGGCGAGGTTTACGTAGGCCAGCGGCACGCCTTCGTCCCGCGCCACGCGCTGGAGCATTTCCAGTCGCACGCGTTCCTTGCCGTCATGCCACGGCGACGCGGAAATATTGATGATGGCTTCGGCGCCCTGGGCGATGAGTTCCTTGACGGGATCGCGGCGGTACAGCCGCTCCGGCCAGAAATCCTGGTCGTTCCAAATGTCCTCGCAGATGGTGATGCCCAGCTTGTGTCCGTTCCACTCGAACGGGGTGACGTTTTTTGCAGGTTCAAAATAGCGGTCTTCGTCAAAAACGTCGTAGGTCGGCAACAGACATTTGTGAGTGCGCCAGAGGACCTTTCCATTTTGCAGGACCGCGGCGGAATTCCGGAGCGCGCGCCCCGGCCGCTCGGGATTTTGGTCCACGTAACCGACACAAAGAGGGACGCGGCCGATGTCTCCGGCGGTTTCAGCCAGGATGGCGAGGCTGGCGTCCACAAAATCCGTGCGCAGCAACAAATCGCGCGGCGGGTAGCCGCACAAAAACAATTCCGGGGCGAGAACCAATTCCGCACCGCGGGCGCAGGCCTGTTCGTAACCTGCGAGAACTTTCCGGCGATTTGCGGTAAAATCACCGATGGTCGAGTTGAGTTGAAGCAGGCCGATTTTCAATATGCTGAGGATAGGGATTGCCGGCGATTTCGCAATGAGTTTGGGCGGAACGGCGGTGCTTACGGGTGCGGTTGACGCCGACTCGAAAGGAGGCGCTGAATGGCGGTGATGCGTTCCGTTGCCAGTTTTTCAAAGGTAAACTGGCGGGCGCGGACCAGCCCCTGCTCGCGGAGCCGCCTTACCAGGGTGGCATCGGTGGAAAGCCTTCGCAACGCATCCGCCACGGCTTCAACATCCTGAAAATCCAGGACCAACGCATGGTCTTCGGCGACCTCATGCATGATGGGGATATCGTTGATGACACAAGGCGTTCCGCAGGCCATGGCCTCGATCACGCAACGCCCAAAAGTCTCCTCCCGGCTGGCGAGGCAGAAGCCGGTGGCGTGCCGGTACAGCGGGGCGACCCAACGGTCGTCAATCCAACCCAGGAATTTGACGTCCGGTTCGACGCCCAGCGATTTTGCCTGCGCCTGCGCCGCGCCCAATCCGTTGAACCAGTCGCCACCCGCCATGACGAGTGGATGCTGCCGGCGCATTTCCGGTTCGAGCCGGGCGTAGCCGGCGATGAGCCGTTCGGCCTGTTTGTACGGATAGAAATTTGAGAGCCAGAGAAAATACCCCGGCGTAATCCCGAATTTTTCCCTGAGTTCCCGCGGTTCATCCGGTGCGGCCAGGGGGTTGAAAATTTCATGCTGCAAACCTTCATGGCTGACGACCAGGCGATCCCGAAAGGCCGGATAAAGCGACAATACCTGGTCGGCAGTGCAACGTGAATTCACGAAGATCAAATCGGCCTTCGGCCAGCTGAATTTCATCATCCCCCGCCGGTAGAGTCCGCGCAACCAGCCCAACTGGTTCTGCCGGTTCAACGCGTGCAGTGACAACGCGTGCATGGCCGTGGGCAGGCACTTGCGGAGGGGCACAAAACCCACGGTAACCAGCACGTCGGCTCCGTGCGCACGGGCGGAGGCCGGCACCTGAAAATGGTCGGCGAGGAGGCGGCGGTAAAGCTGATCGTTGGCGGGGAAGTCGCGCACCAGTTCAACGCGCGAATCCACGATGTTCCATTCCTGGTTGGGGCCGGCAAAAATCAACCAGGATACGTCGGGAAAGAGTTTTAGCCCGCGTAACACAAGCTCATGGTAGAGGGACGTCAGCCCGGTCTTGTGCAACGGATTTTCGCTGAGAATGGTAAGGGCGATTTTCATCAGCAATGACAATTGCTTCAGCCGGGATAATTGATGATTTCGAGTGTTCTGTGGTCCATGAACTGCGTTTGGACTTGTATCAAAAGCCGGGCCCAAAAGCAAATTCTCCAAGGCGGCTTGATTTCGCCCGGGAGGAGTTTGCTGGCGTTTCGGCTTTCATCCCGTATCCTGCGCACACACTTTTGATTTTAATGGCGATTGAGCGTGTCAATGTCCTGGGTGTCGGCATCAGCGTTATCAATTTGCAAACGGCGCTGGCGGCCATTGCGGATGCCGTCGGCCAGCGG
>CAWACS010000021.1:0-151649 GCA_963780535.1 uncultured Verrucomicrobiae bacterium | reverse complement strand
AAACAAGATAAAGTCATTTGACAGCTTCAGGCCATCGCCAGGTCATCGCCAAAGCCAGCGGCGCGGAACGGTAATTCAAATTCAGTACCGTCCACGAATCCCAACGGGGGTTTTCTTTGCGACCCTTGCCTCCTGGCGTCTTTGCGTTAATTCCCCGTTTTGGGATTTGCCAGTCCCGTTAAATTCTGAGATATTGACCGCCGTTTTTTCACGGGCCATTTATGAAACCCCAGGTCGAAATCTATGACACGACCCTGCGCGACGGTTCGCAGGGTGAAGGCATCAATTTCTCGGTCGCGGACAAACTCCGCATCGCCGAGAAACTGGACGCATTCGGGGTGCACTACATCGAGGGCGGCTGGCCGGGCAGCAATCCCAAGGACATCGAGTTCTACGCGCAGGCCCGACGCCGCAAATTCAAAAATGCGCGGCTCGCCGCCTTCGGTTCCACCCGCAAAAAGGGCGTGCCCGTCGAACAGGACGACCAGGTGCGGCTGCTCATCGAGGCCGAAACGCCGGTCGTGACGATCTTTGGCAAGACCTCCATGCTGCACGTGAAGGAGGTCCTGCGCTGCACGCCGGAGGAAAATCTCGCCATGATCGGCGACACCGTGCGCTTTCTGAAGGACCACGATAAATTTGTCATTTACGACGCCGAGCATTGTTTTGACGGCTACAAACTTGACCCCGAATATGCCGTCGCCACCTGGCAGGCCGCGGAAAAGGCCGGCGCGGATTTCATCGTGCTCTGCGACACGAACGGCGGCTGTCTGCCGGACGAAATCGCCGCCATCACGAAAGTGGCCCTCGGCAAACTGAACTGCAAGGTCGGCATTCACACGCACGACGACATTGGCCTGGGCGTGGCGAACGCGCTGGCGTCGCTGGCCGCCGGCGCCGTTCACGTGCAAGGCACCATCAACGGCTACGGCGAGCGCACCGGCAATTGCAATCTGACCAGCGTCATTCCCTGCATCGCCTTGAAGCTGAAAAAAAGCTGTGTGCCCGCGAAATCCCTGCCGAAGCTCAAGGAGCTTTCGCAGTTCGTGGACGAAATTGCGAACATGCGCCACAGCCCGCGGCAGCCGTGGGTCGGTTCCGCGGCGTTCGCGCACAAGGGCGGCGCGCACGTCAACGCCGTGCAAAAGCTCACCACCAGCTACGAGCACATTGACCCCGCGCTCGTCGGCAACCGGCGCACGGTGCTCATCAGCGATCTCGCCGGCCGCAGCAACATCGTCATCAAGGCGCAGGAACTCGGCTTCCAGATCACGAACGACACGCCGGAATTGAAGGCCATCCTCAATCGCGTCAAGGAACTGGAAAACCAGGGCTACGAATATGAAGCCGCGGAAGGCTCGCTCGCCCTGCTCATCGGCAAGACGCTCAAGCACCGCGAACCGCCGTTCCGGGTGGAGACCTATCACGTCTCCATGCGGCGCGATTCGCGGGAATCAGTGTGCGAAGCGACCGTGCGCGTGCGCGTCGGCAAAAAGGTCCATCACGAAGTGGCGGAGGGCGACGGCCCGGTGAACGCGCTCGACGGCGCCCTGCGCGCCGCGCTGGCCAGATCGTTTCCCCGGCTTAAAAAAGTGACGCTGACGGATTACAAGGTGCGCATTCTCGATTCGGGCACCGGCACCGCGGCGAAAACCCGCGTGCTGATCCAGTCCAGCGACGGCCAACACGAGTGGGGCACCGTCGGCGTGAACGAAAACATCATCGAAGCCAGCCTGCAGGCGCTGGCGGACAGCATGGAATACGCGCTTTTACAGAAATGAATCTCACCGCAGAGGCGCAGAGACGCAGAATTGATTTAATTCAGAAATTTTCCCTCCGCGCCTCAGCATGTCTCTGCGGTTCTGTTAATTCTGTTTCAAACCATGTCCGAAATTTCCAAAGCCTACGAACCGCAGTCTGTTGAGGACAAGTGGTACCAGTTCTGGCTCGACCGGAAATGCTTCGTCGCCGACCCAGCCCGCGTGTCGCCCAAGCGCCCGGCCTATTCCATTGTCATCCCGCCGCCGAACGTCACCGGCGTGCTCACCATGGGCCACGTCCTCAACAATACCATCCAGGACATCCTCGCCCGCAAGGCGCGCATGGACGGCAGGGAAGTCCTCTGGCTGCCCGGCACCGACCACGCCGGCATTGCCACCGAAGGCGTGGTCGCCCGGTTGCTTTCCAAGGAGGAGAAAAAATCCAAGCGCGACCTCGGACGCGACGAATTCATCAAGCGCGTCTGGGCGTGGAAGGAAAAATACGGCGGCATCATCATCAGCCAGCTCAAAAAGCTCGGCTGCTCGTGCGACTGGACGCGCGAACGGTTCACCATGGACGAACCATACATGCGCTGCGTCCAGAAGGTGTTCGTTGAGCTTTACAAAAAGGGCCTCATCTATCGCGGCAAACGCATGGTGAACTGGTGTCCCGCCACGCAAACCGCTTTGTCCGACGAGGAAGTGGTGATGAAAGAGCAGAAAGGCTCGCTCTATTACTTTAAAGTTGAGGTCGTTGACGTAGGACAGGCGTCGCGCCTGTCTCAAACTAAAAAAGAAAAAAATGAAAATGGAGACAGGCGCGACACCTGTCCTACGGTTGATGCGCATTCACTCGACGGGCGTCTGGTTAACCATTGCCACGACGCGACCGGAAACGATTCCCGGCGACACCGCTGTGGCCGTGAATCCGAAGGACCCGCGCTACGCGAAATACATCGGCAAGCATGTCGTGCGTCCTTTGCCCGCCGAATTCCCGCGCGAGCAGAAGCTCATCCCCATCATCGGCGATGAGCACGTGGATTTTGAGTTCGGCACCGGCGTGCTCAAGGTGACGCCGGCGCATGACAAGGCGGACTTTGAAATCGGCCAGCGCCATAAGCTGGCCGTGATTGAAGTCATCACCGCCAACGGCCACATGAACGAGCTGGCGGGCACGGCACTGAACGGTCTGGATCGGTTCAAGGCCCGAAAAGTCGCCGTTGAGTTGCTGACGGAGATGGGTGCTCTGGAGAAGGAGGAACCTTACACGAACAACGTCGGTTTTAGCGAGCGCGCCGATGTGCCGATTGAGCCGCGCCTGAGCGAGCAGTGGTTTCTGAAATATCCGAGCGTGGAGAAAGCGCGGGCGTGTGTGGAGCAAGCTGGGAGCGCGACCGTCCCGGTCGCTGATTCCGGCGTCGCGCCGGAATCTTCTTCGCGCGCGGGAATTCCGTCCGGCGGGACGCCGAACGGTGCGGATGGGACGTCCGCGCTCCCCAAAATGCATTTCCATCCCGACCGCTGGGCGAAGGTTTATGACCACTGGATGGGCGGAATTCAGGACTGGTGCATCAGCCGCCAGCTTTGGTGGGGACATCGGATTCCGGTGTGGTACAAGAAGTCCAAAGTCCGAAGTCCGAAGTCCGAAGTCGGACAAAAAGACATTTGGTGTGATATAGGTCCACCGCCAGACATGGAAAACTGGGAACAGGACCCCGACGTACTCGATACGTGGTTCAGTTCCTGGCTCTGGCCGTTTGCGACGATGGGCTGGCCGGAGCAAACCGACGCGTTGAAGAAGTTTTATCCGACGAACGACCTCGTCACCGGGCCGGACATCATTTTCTTCTGGGTCGCGCGCATGATCATGGCGGGCTACGAATTTATGGGTGAGCCGAAGTTCGGCCTCCCCGACGCCATGCCATTCCGGAACGTCTATTTCACCGGCATCATTCGCGACAAGCAGGGGCGCAAGATGTCCAAGAGCCTCGGCAATTCGCCCGACCCGCTGGACCTCATCGGCAAATACGGCGCGGACGCGCTCCGCTTCGGCACCATGCGCAGCGCGCCACTCGGCCAGGACATTTTGTTCGACGAACAGAACGTCGAACTGGGCCGCAATTTCTGCAACAAGCTCTGGAACGCCTGCCGCTTCCGGCAACTTGTAGGACAGGCTTCCAGCCTGTCTCCAATTGCTTCAGAAAATATTTCAAAGAATGAGACAGGCGGGACGCCTGTTCTACGATACGAAGTGCAGGGCGAAATTGATCCACGACTCCTGACGTCCGATGATAAATGGATTCTGCTCAAGCTCGACGCCGCCATCCATGAGATGAACACGGCGTTCGCCGAATACAAATTCAGCGACGCGACGGCCACGTTCTACCGTTTTTTTTGGAGCGAGTATTGCGACTGGTACCTCGAGGCGTGCAAGGCGGCGTTGGGGAGCGCGCGCGTCCCGCGCGCGGATTTCGGCGTCTCGCCGGAATCTTCTGACAATGAAGCGTCGGGCGCGACGCCCGACGCAGCGACCGGGACGGTCGCGCTCCCGGAAAATTTTGCCGCCCGGAAGGCCAACACCCTCGCGGTGATTGATTTCATTCTCTCGCATACGCTGCGGTTGTTCCATCCGTTCCTGCCGTTCATCACGGAGGAACTCTGGCACGGGATGGGTTACGCCGAGGACATGCCGGACAATCAGGGCGGCCAGACCATCATGTCGGCACCGTGGCCCAAACCGCTCGACGACGATTTCAAGACCCATTACCAGTTGACCAGCGATGATGAACAGCAGGTTGAAAAACGAAACGAACTGGTTTCGCAAGGCCGCAACCTGCGGCGCACGGCGAACATTGCCGCGAACAAAAAGGTCAAATTCATCCTCAAACCGGCACATGAACTGGCGGCGCACGACCTCGAAGTAATCAGGCTGCTGCTCAACGCCGAGGCGGTGGAAGTGAGCGCCAAGGATCAGCCCGGCAAAAACATGCTGACGGTGCGAACCGAACTGGGCGATTTATATTTGCCGACCGAAGGCTTGATTGACGTGGAAGCGGAGAAGGCGCGGCTGACGAAAGAGCTCCAAAAAATCGAGGCCGAGATTGCCAAGGTTGAACAGAAGCTGGCCAACCCAAACTTCACGCAAAAGGTTCCGGCCAACGTCCTGGAAGAACACAAACAACGCCTCGTTGAGTGGCAGGGCAAACGCGAGCATGTGAAATCCGCGCTCGCCGCCCTGGGTTGAGCAAAGGGCAGGCGCGCGGCTCGCCGGTCACGGACCGAGTCGTATGCGGTAGAAGCGAGTCTGACTGTTGGTCGCAACTCCTGGATCGAGATAATTCGTCACCGTTCCGTTTGTGCCGGGCACGGCGATTACGGGGCTGGCGTCGGCAAAGCTGTTGCCGGGCGCTGAATTGGTGCCGGTGACCATCACGCGGTTGCTGCTGCTGGTGGTGCCATAGGCAACGTAGGTCCCCTGACCCGTCTCAACGACGCTTCCGGCATTGCTGATGACCATGGTATTCCATCCGCCGGAGTAACCGAAATACATGAAGCCGTTGGTCCACACCGAGCCAGCGCCCGTCACCATCACGAAGTTGGTGCTGCTGGCCGGCAGGTAACCCACATAACCGTCGGCAGTGGATAGCGCCCCCCGGTTCCGGATCAGCAGCGCGTCGGCGAAAGTGTTTGAGCCAACCACATAATCGCCCGACCAATTATTGGTGACACCACTGATGGTGTTGGTTTGAAAGTTGGAGGTGTATTGCCCTGACGCTGGCTGGATTCCCGCGCACATGCTCATGAGCAAGACGACCATCGAAAATCGGCGATGGATTTGTTGCATGACGGTCAAACAGCTTTAACCACTCTGAATCTGCGTTGGACAGGTACTATTCTAATCAGTTCCCGGGCCAATACAAGTCAAAATTGCCAGCCGCGCACGGCAAGGCAAGCGTGGGCCGTGAAATCTGCGCTGGCGCCGGGTTAATTTCTTTCAACAAAGAAATCCACGAAGACGGACACCGAAGACCTTGAATTCTTTCGTGTCTTTTGCGGGTTTCGCGGTTAGTTTTTCCAAACGTGGAATTGACCGATAAACAGGACCATCTTCATCAGCCGGTTTTGGCGGTGGCCCGCAGGGACGCGGCCATCTTGCGCGAGGATTTCACCGTCCAGCAGGCGCTGGACGCCATCCGGCAGCGCGGCGTCGGCGAAAAAATTGTTTATTTCTACGTTGTGGACGCGGACGAACGGCTGGTCGGGGTCCTGCCCACGCGCCAGTTGCTGACGGCGCCGTTGGAGCGGCGGTTGTCGGAGTTGATGATCCGGCGCGTGGCGGCCATTCCCCACACGGCGACGGTGCTGGAGGCCTGCGAGGCGTTTGTCCTGCACCGGTTTCTCGCCTTCCCGGTGGTGGACGAGGCGCGGCGGATCGTCGGGGTGGTGGACGTGGGTTTGTTGACGGACGAGGCGTTCGACATTGCCGAGCGCGAGCAGACGGACGCGTTGTTTGAGTCCATCGGTTTTCGCGTGTCGGAGGTGCACGATGCGTCGCCGTTGCGGGCGTTTCGGTTCCGCTTTCCCTGGCTGCTGGCCACCATCGGCAGCGGCACGCTCTGTGCACTGCTTGCCAGCGCTTACGCCGTCACCCTTGCCAAAAGCATCGTCCTGGCGTTCTTCCTCGCGCTGGTCCTGGGGCTGGGCGAGAGCGTGAGCATCCAGTCCATGACGGTGACGATCCAGGCCTTGCGCGCGACGCACCCGAGTTTTGGCTGGTATGCCCGGGCGTTCCGGCGCGAGGCGGGCACGGCCCTGCTGCTGGGCGCCGGTTGCGGCACGGTGGTTGGCCTCATCGTCTGGTTCTGGCGCGGGACCGGACCGGCGGGTTTCGTCATTGGCGCCAGCGTCCTGCTGGCATTGTGCGCAGCGTGCTTTTGGGGATTGACCATCCCGGCGGTATTGCATGCGTTGCGACTCGATCCAAAGATTGCCGCCGGGCCGGTGACGCTCGCGTTCACGGACATTTTTACGCTGCTGTTCTACTTCAGCCTGGCCGCGTTGCTGTTATGAAACCGGCGAAAAACCCGGAAGGCCGCAATAAACACATTCCCCGACGCTTAATGAAAACCGCCTCACCGAAATCCGCCCTTCTTTCCGCCGTCAAGGCCGCGCGCGCCGCCGGCCGGGTCATGCGCTCCAACTGGCACAAGCCCAAGCGCGTCAAGGTCGCCGAGGCCCACGACATCAAACTCGAACTCGACGTGCGCTGCCAGAAACTCATCGAAAAAATCCTGCGCGCCGCATTTCCCCAAATCCCGCTGCTCGGCGAGGAGGGCGCTTCCGGCGACGTGAACGCCGAGTACCGCTGGGTGGTGGACCCGATTGACGGCACCGTGAATTATTTCTTCGGGATGCCGCACGCGGCGGTTTCCATCGCCTTGCAGGCGAGGAGTGACACGTGGCACGTTCCCAGTGACAAGAAAAACACCCGGCCTCGTGCAGCCCATCCTGTCACCTGTCACTTGTCCCATGTCACCCTGTTAGGTGTGATTTACGATCCCTTCACGGACGAGCTTTGGACGGTCGTTCGCGGCGGGCCGACGCGGCTGAACGGAAAAATTGTCCGTGTCAGCCAACGGTCGCGCCTGGAGGAGGCCGTCATTGCGATGGGATTTTCCAAGAGCCGGGAAAACCTGGAGCAAAGTCTGCCGCATTTGAACCGGCTGGCGCGGCGCGTCAAAAAAATCCGCATCCTGGGCTCGGCGGCGCTGGAACTGGCCTATGTTGCATCCGGCCGGCTGGACGCCTACGTCGAGCGCACCATTAATCTATGGGACATCGCGGCCGGCGCGCTGATGGTGGAGAGTTCCGGCGGCGAATGCCACACCCGGCCGGCACCCGGCGGAAAATTCCGGATGTGCGCCGACAACGGCTTGCTGCGGCGGAAACTTCAGATTGACGGTCTGCTGAAATAATCCCTTTGCCATCAAACGGATATTGTCACAAAAAGTAATTGACAAAAACTAGTTTGTATTGCAAACTAGTCTGTATGAAGAATCCGATTATGGACTATATCCGGTTCGTCCGGACCATCGAGCGGGCCAAACGCGAGGGGCGCGCCGGCGAACTGCTGCGCGCGGCGAAGGAAAACGCCGAAATTCAAAAAATAATGATGCGGCCCAGGCGATATGAGACCATCAATGGGGTCGGAGAGATTGGTTGGGGGATGTTTGTGCTGTGCATGACCCTGGCGAGCTACTCGACCGTCGTTCTGCCCGATTCGGTGTGGAGATGGAGGACCGGAATCAGCTGGCTGCTGATGCTCTGCGGGTGTCTCGCGATGCCATTTTGCCTCTGGGCCAGCAAGCGATATGTCACCCAGCCACGCGTTGGCTATGTCGCGTTCCGCCGGGAGAAAACATTTTGGATAATGATCGTCGTAACCCTGGTGGTCTCGACCGGTGTTAGTGTCGGTCTGGTATTCTTGATGCGCCCCGAAATCGCCCATCTCGCGCAGTCACAAGCACACTACTCCGGTGCGATAAGTCCCGGCGCGACCAGCCCCGGCACGTTAAGCAATACCGCCAAAATCGTGCTGGTTGGAATGGGGCCGATGAACGCGATTTTATATTTGATGATGAACGCGGTTTCGATCAAGGAACACCGTTGGAAATGGCTGCTGTTAATCCCCATCTTGCTGGCGCCCCTCGGGATCTGTTATTTCGTTCCCGGCAATTTTATCGAGCTGTCCCGACCGGTGATGTTATCTCTGGGTCTGGTGTGGTCCATCTCCGGCGTGATTACCCTCTGTTCGTTTCTGCACCACCACCAACCGCCTGTCCCGGAAATCGAATGAACGAACAACTGCGCGCCATTTCGGAGCTGGACCGGGTCATCCACGAGCCTGGCCGGCTGATGATTGTCGCCTTGCTCGCGGGCGTGAAGGAGTGCGATTTCCTTTTTCTGCTGAACGAGACCAAATTGAACAAGGGCAACCTTTCCAGCCATCTGGCCAAGTTGGAGACGGCTGGCTATGTCGAGATCGAAAAGACTTATCGCGGCAAGGTGCCGATGACGTTGTTGCGGCTTACGCGCAGCGGTCGCAAGGCGTTTGAAGAATACCGCAAAGGACTCATGGCGGCATTTTAACTGCCTTCATTGCGAGTCACGCCAGCGATGGAAGCGGGTATTTTGAAAATGGAGAAACGAACCTATTGGATATGATTTGGCCCAGATTTGATAAAAAAAGCGGTTCGGTGGTTGGTATTCGACACTTTGTTGGGGTAAAATCCTGTTGCTGCAAGGTCTGCTCCGCTCACGGAGCACGATTCCCTAAAAAAAAAACAAAGCAGGATATAATTCAGAATTCCAAAACGAACCACTACCCAAATAAACGGACAAATTGCATGCCCTTTCAGGGTGTGATATAATTTTGCCCATATCACGCTATGAATGGCCGACGTATCCTTGGTGCCATTTTGTTTTTTGGAGTCCTGGCTTTTCCGGCTTTTGCTGTGCCGGTGATTGATCCCATTCCCAACGCCAGCGTACCCGCCGGCAAATCTTTGATTCTGCCGGTGACGGCAAGGACACCGACGGCTCGCAATTTTTTGTCACCTTCGGTCCGCAACGGGCTCTCGATTTCGGCTACACGCTGTTTGGCCAGTTGGAGCGCGGTTTCAGCGTGCTCACCAACATCATCAATACGCCGGTGGACACCAACAGCCGTCCGCTCGCCAACGTGATCATCACCCAGGCTTCCTTCGTGCCCGACACCGCGGACACCGTGCTGACCCTGGCCGGCACCAACCTCGCGGGGGTTTCGGGAACCATCAGTGTGATCGCCGACGATGGCGCGGGGGGCCGCGCCACAAATTCATTTACGGCAACCACGGTTGCCGATGCGAACAATGACCAGCCCTTTTTGTATCCAACGACGGCCAGCAACCTCGTTGCCCCGATAAACACACGTTTGACCAACACCTTCTCCGCGTCTGAGTTGGGGACCAATGCTTACTATTGGTTTTGGATACCGGACCCAAACGCATCCAACTCGTTTTACAACCTCGTCAACGGCCAGTTGCAAATGGTTTTTGTGCCCAATACAAACTATGCCGGGCCGATCAGCTTTACGGCCATAGTGAGTCCAAGCCCAATTTGGAATTATTTTCCAACGGCGTTTCCCTACGATTCGCAAAAGTATACTTTCGCCTTCGGCGATACTGTAATTTTCGCGCTGGGAACAAATTTCGTTGCCAACGCGCTCGTGCCCTTCACCAACCAACTCCTGGCCACCTTCACCAACGGCGTGCCGAACAGTTCAACCAACAACTTCACCGCATTCATCAACTGGGGCGATAACTCCACCAACAGCGGCGTCATCGCACTGGGTTCCAATGGCCAAAAGGAAGTACTCGGTTCACACACCTACACCAACGCGGGGGATTACCCGATTTACCTCACCATCCAAAGCACGATCGGCGCCAGCGCAACGGTTGTTTCCACCGCCAGCGTTCCGCCAACTTTAAGCATAATCCCGGCCGGCGCCCAAAATGTTGTCAGTTGGCCCGCTTGGGCGACCGACTATCAGTTGCAGTCCAACACCAACCTGTCCCCGGCAAACTGGCTTGCGGTCAGCAATTTTCCGACGCTGGTGGGATATGCAAGCGTGATTACCAATAACACGACCGGGGGCGATCTCTTCTTCAGGCTCAAGAAATAAGAGGCGAGAAGCGTACTTTTCCTTCCGTCAGCGAATAGAGTCGAGATGTCTCCGAAGTTTTCCCAGGGCCTGGGCCCGGTGGCTTAGTTTGTTTTTTATGTCGTCACCCAGCTCGGCAAACGTCTGTTCGAAGCCAACCGGCACAAACAGCGGGTCGTATCCAAACCCGTTCTGCCCGCGCGGCGCGAAAAGAATCCGGCCTTCGCACGCACCCTCAAAAAGCATTGGTGGGGCGAGACTACTGACGAGCCGGCCTCGGCGCGCCGAAGTGAAACGAAGGCGGCTCGCGGGAACACCCGCCCCGCCGATGAAAGCGAGCGCGATAACGCAACGGAACCGCGCCGTGCGTTTCTCCGCCGGCACCTCTTTGAGCAGGCGCAGCAGCTTGGTGTTGTTGTCGGCATCGGGCGTATTGCCGGAGGTGGCGGAATCCAGGGCGGCGAACCGCGCCGAATGCACACCCGGCGCCCTGTTCAGTGCGTCCACCTCCAGGCCGGAATCGTCGGCAAGAACAAAAAGCGGTCGAGCGGCGAGGGTCGAGAGTCGAGAGCCGGAAAGCCAGCGTGCCAGTTCTACCGCTTTTTTGGTCGCGTTGCCGGCGAACGTCGAAGCGTCTTCGACGACGGTCGGCGCGGTGGGAAAATCAGTCAGCGTCAGCAGCCTCAAGCCATCGCCGAGGATGGCGTGGATTTCGCCCGTTTTGTGGGCGTTGCGCGTCGCGATAAGCAGCGTGGTCACGTGATGCACGATAACAATTCGGAGCGCGGGCGCAATCCGCCGCAAATGGCATTAGTGACATTTGGAAGGCCACGCAGCCGAAGCTGGCCAAAATGTTCCGACTTGTTGTATTTTCCCGAGGTTCGGCGGCCGGACAGACTTGAAGGCAGGCGGCCGGGTGAATTGGCAAAATATGGCGAATCCCAAGAATTCAAACGCGCCGCAGGGGCTTGAGGCTCTGCGCGAAGCCGCCATGGATGAAACCGCCTCCGTGCTCGAACGGCTGCGCTCATCACCGTCGGGCTTGAGCGAGGCGGAGGCGGCCGAACGACTGGAGCAATACGGGCCGAACGAAGTTGCGCAGGAAAGAAGGCACGAATGGCTGCACCGGCTTTGGGTGGCCGTCCGCAATCCGCTGGTGATTTTGCTGACGGTTCTGGCGGTCGCCTCGTTTGCGAGTTATTACCATGACGATCCGGACCACCGGGATATCTCGGAATTTTACGCGGGAGTGGTAATGATGGCGATGGTGGCGCTGGGGCTGTCCTTGCGTTTCATCCAAGAGACCAAGGCCGACAATGCGGCGGCCAAACTCAAGGCGATGATCAAAGTTACCGCCACGGTTTTGCGCGACGGACAACCGAAGGAAGTTCCCCTGCAACACCTCGTCCCCGGCGACGTGGTGAAGTTGTCCGCCGGCGACATGATTCCCGGTGATGTGCGGCTGCTGACCGCCAAGGACCTGTTTATCATCCAGGCCACGCTCACCGGTGAATCATTGCCGGTGGAAAAAACCGATGCGCGCGACCTGCGCACGAACATTTCATCCATTGAACACGCGAACCTCTGTTTTCTTGGGACGAGTGTGGAAAGCGGCGCAGCCACGGCGGTCATCGTTGCGACCGGCACCCAGACGTATTTTGGCAAAATGGCCAGCAGCCTGGCTGGCCAGCAGGTGGAAACAGCGTTCGACAAGGGCGTAAAGAAATTCGTCTGGTTGATGCTTTCCTTCATGCTGGTGATGGTGCCGATGGTCTTCTTCATCAACGGCATCTTTAAACACAATTGGAAGGAAGCGTTCTTTTTCGCGATGGCCGTGGCCGTTGGCCTGACGCCGGAAATGCTGCCGATGATTGTTTCGGTCTGCCTGTCCAAGGGCGCGCTGGCGATGTCGAAAAAGAAGGTCATCGTCAAGCGGCTGAATTCCATCCAGAACTTCGGCGCCATGGACGTGCTCTGCACGGACAAGACCGGTACGCTGACCATTGACCACGTCATTCTTGAACTGCACTGCGACGTGTTCAAAAACGAAAGCGAGGCCGTGCTGCGCGACGCCTATCTGATCAGCCATTTCCAGACCGGGTTGAAAAACCTGCTGGACCGCGCCGTGCTGCGCTACAAGGAACTGCACGGCGAACTCGGCATCGATAAATACAAGATGGTGGATGAAATTCCGTTCGATTTTTCGCGCCGCATGATGTCCGTGGCCATCGCCTGTCCTGACGGCGAGCGTCAATTGCTGACCAAAGGCGCGCCGGAGGCGGTCTTTGCCAAATGCACGCACTTCGAGAGCGACGGCGAAATTTTCCCGATGGAACCGGTTTTGGTCGGCGACCTGGTGCAGCAGGTGAATGAATTGAGTGAGGACGGTTTCCGGGTGCTGGCCGTGGCCACCAAGAAACTGGGCCAGCAAACCACCTTCACCAAGGCCGACGAAAGCAATCTGGTTTTGACCGGCTATCTGGCGTTCCTGGATCCGCCCAAGGAGACTGCTGCCAAGGCCATCACCGCCCTCCGGCAGCATGGCGTGACCGTCAAGGTGCTGACCGGCGACAACGACCTTGTCACCCGCAAGGTTTGCAGTGAAGTCGGCATTCACGCGGAAAAAATCCTGCTTGGCGGCCAGGTGGAAGGTTTGTCCGATGAACAACTCGCCGCCGAGGTGGAAACCACGGATGTTTTCGCGCGCCTCTCGCCCGCGCACAAAAAGCGGGTGGTGCAGGCGCTGCAACGCAACCGGCACGTGGTCGGCTTCATGGGCGATGGCATCAACGATGCGCCGGCGCTGCGGACGGCGGACGTGGGCATTTCCGTGGACAACGCGGTGGACATCGCCAAGGAATCCGCCGATATGATCTTGCTGGAAAAGAACCTGATGGTGCTGGAGGAAGGCGTGCTCGAAGGCCGGAAGGTGTTCGTGAACATCCTGAAATACATCCGCATGGGCGCCAGTTCGAACTTCGGCAACATGTTCAGCGTGCTGGGCGCCAGCGCGTGGCTGCCCTACCTGCCCATGCAGCCCATCCAGGTGCTGACCAACAATCTGCTCTACGATTTTTCCCAGGTGCCGATACCCACCGACAATGTCGGCGAGCAACAAATCACCAAGCCGCGGCCGTGGGCCATGGGCGAAATCGCCCGGTTCATCATGTTCATCGGCCCCATCAGTTCGATTTTCGATTACACGACCTATTGTTTGATGTGGTTTTTCTTCAAATGCAGCAGCCTGGGGCTCGTGCCGCCGCCGGGGTTGGCCGCGCGTTTTGCCCAGGCCGCCGACGCCGATCACAGCTATGCCGCCGCGTTGTTCAGCACCGGCTGGTTTGTCGAATCGCTGATGACGCAAACGCTCATTGTCCACGTCATTCGCACCAACCTGATTCCGTTCATCCAGTCGCGCGCCAGCTGGCAACTGACGATGACCACCATCGCCATCATGGGCGTCGGCGCGTGGCTGCCGTTCTCGCCGGTGGCGCGGTTCCTGGGATTTGTCCCGTTGCCATGGCAGTTCTGGCCCTTCCTGGCCATCACGCTGATCTGCTATGTCGCCCTGACCCAGGTCATCAAAACCTGGCTCATCCGCAAATCGTGGGTGTGAAAAAGTGACCAGTGGGCGACGGGTGACAAGATTTTCCGCGGCGAGCACCGGTTGGCCTTTCCGGTCATCCGCCACTTGTCACCGTAAAAAAAGAGCCGTCCCGCATCTCACGGGACGGCATGTTTAGGCGTGCGCGGGTTGATCGGCTCCGCTCAGGCCTCAAAGGATTTTCCGCAACCGCAACTTTGCTTCGCGTTGGGATTGGAGATTTTGAAACCGCCACCCGTCAGGGCGGCGCTGAAATCCACCACGGTGCCCCGCAGATAGGTCGCGCTGAAGGGGTCCACCAGCACGGTCACGCCGTGCTGTTCGGCCGCCCAGTCGCCGTCGCGTTTTTCGTCGAAGACCATGTTGTATTGCATGCCGGAACAGCCGCCTTGCTCCACAAAAAGGCGCAAGGCTTTGCCGGCATTTTCAGGTTTCGCGAGCATGGTCCTGGCTTCTTCCGCCGCGCGGTGGGTTAGCGAGACGACCAGTGGAGCGGTGACGATTTCACTCATTGTCTTGTTGGAAGCTAAGCCGGGCGCCGGGGTGTGTCAACCGGCCGTTATTTTTGCGGCGCCGTGAGGTGTTCCCGGGCGTTGTCGATTTTCTTTTCGAGCAGATCGTGCAATTGAGGCAGCAGGGCCTCCAGTCGCCGGTACACGTTCACCGCCTGCGGCCATTCCCCCAGCGTCTCGGCCACGCCCGCCGCCTGCAGTCCGGCTTTCTTCACCCAAAACGGATCCGCCGCCTCACCATCGCGCAGGTTTTTTCCATAGAACACATCAAGATAATCCTCCAACGCCTGCTGCAGCAACGCGACCTGGTCCGCGCCGGCTGCCTGCGCGGCGCGCTTTTCCAACACCAGCCCGATGCCCATTTGCGCCTGGCTGCGCGCGCCGGCGGACGCCGACGGTGAATTGATGACCTGGGCGTAGGCGTTGGTCGCATCATCGTAGAAATGCGCGCCCTGCGGCTGCCCGGCGAGTTGCAAATCGCAATCACCCACTTCCCCCCAGGCCAGCGCGGCCTGCTCGGACTGCGGGTACGATTGGCCGATGGCCTCGAACACCTTGATGGCCAGCCTGAAATTGGCCAGCGGGTCGTTCGTATTGTCGGAGGTCTCGAGCATCAACGCGCTGCCGTAGGCGAACAACGCCTGCGCGTCGAGGTCCGGCGGACAATTGGTGTCACTGGTCAGAGTGATAAAATACTGGATGGCGTCCGAATAGCTGAGGCGGCCCATGGCCGCGCGCCCCGCCGCCATGCGCGCCGGGTAGGCAAGGCTCGACGTGGGCCAAATTTGATAGAGAAGCTGATAATTCTTTTCCGCGTCGGCGTAATTGGTTCCTGTGCCTGAATAGTAATCGCCAATCCACCATTGCGCGACCGGCGCCAGGGGATTGGTTGGAAATTGCGCCACAAAATTTGTGAACAACTGCAAGGCATTGGGCTCGCGCCCGGCCTGAAAATTCGCCCACGCGCGGGCATAAGCCACCTGCGGCAGCAGCCGCGCTTCATTGGTATATTGCACCACCCAGCGGTCATAGATGCCAATGGCCGGAGGCCAGTTGTTTTCCTGTTCGTAAGTGCGGGCCAGCGCCAGCTCCACTTCCGGCCGCAACGTCGAACCGGGAAAACGCTCCTCAAATTTTTCAAACAACGCGCGCGCCGACGCCGGCTGTTGCAAATCCGCCAGCCCTTCGCCCACCAGCAGCACACTGTTGTCCGCCAGCCTGCTCGTCGGATAAACCGTCAGGATCCGGGCCAGCGCATTGCTGGCACCCGCCACGTCATTCAACTCCAGGCAGGCACGCAATGTCTGGTACAACGCCTGCGCGCCGATCGATTCGCTGACGGTTGGAAAATTTGTAAACTCGTTCACCACCGCCTCGTAATTTTCCCGGGCGCCCGCGTAATCCTTCTGCGCAAACAGCGCGTCGCCGATTTTAAATCGCGCCACGGCCAGGTCCACCGACGGCGGGAGCAATCCCGCGGCGGTTTGGAAGGCCGCCAGACTTTCGTTGGTTTTCCCGGCCTCACACAAACACCAGCCCTGATCCAGATACGCCTTGCCCAGGAGCGGACTGTTGGTGTACGTGGCGGGGAACTGATCGAACTGCGCCTGCGCCTCCGACAAACCGTTCGTCGCCACGGTCGGCTGCGCCAGGTATTCCTTCAAATACAACTCGCCCAGCGTCAACTGCGCAACGTCCGCCGATGGCGAACCGGGAAACTGTGTCAGAAACCGTTCCAGCGCCGGGATGGCTTCGGAAAACTCCTTTTGCGTGGCCGCCAGCTCCGCGATTTTCAGAACCGCCTGACGCTGCCAGGTCGCCGCCACGTTGGTGGAGAGGTTTTCCTGGTACACCGCCATGGCGTCCTCCGTTCGTCCCAGCTGCTCGAGGATGTCGCCTTGCTCCATCACGCTCTCGGCGCGCATCCCGGCCTGCCCGGTCGAATCCGCCAGCCGGAGCAGATTTGTCGTCGAGGCCAGGGCCGCGTTGGTATCGCCGCCCGCCAACTGCACCCGGCACAGCAGGCGCACCTGTTCCCAGTTCAATCCCGGCGGGATTTTCTGCGCATACAACAAGTTCAAAACCGTGGCAGCCGCAGTGAGTTTGTCTTGCCGGAACAGCGCTTCGGCCAGCAGCAATTGACCGCGCACCACCCGGTCGTCGGCGGGGATTTTTCCCGCCTCGGTCAAGAACACCCCGTCCGGCGCCTGGAGTCCGGCGCTCACCTGCGGCCATTGACCGAGCTTGGCGCGCGCCGCCGCTTCGTCCACCACCGCATCCAGCCGCCGGCTGGAATCCGGAAAATCCCGCACCAATCGGGAGAACGTTGCCGCCGCCGCTGCACAATCCCCGTTTTGAAACTGCGCCTGACCGAGCCAATAAACGTATTGATCGGCCAATTTACCCGCCTGCGCCACTTGCGCGGTGAGCAGCCCAGCGGCCGGCAAAAATTTCCCTTGTTTGATGTCCGCCTCGGCCTGCATCAACACCGCCTCGGCCACGCGGCCGGACTTTGGATATTTTTCGGCAAACTCGGCAAATTCCACCTCCGCGCGGCTCCACATGCCGTCCTGAAACGCGCTGACGGCCGCGGCATACGCGCGGTCCTCCCGCGCGCTGGCGGCAACCGTCTGTTCGCCGCTCAACCCCAGCGCGAAAATGATTATCAACCAACGGCCACTCCAAAACATGGCTCCACTCTAAACAACGGCCGGAGACGAAAAAAGCGCGAAATGCGCCTTCATTCCCGGCAGCTTTTCCAAAACGTCACCGGCTTGTTTCTGATCCGTCTTTGACGAAGTTCTGAAGTTATGGTTGACTGCTCGTGATAGAAAAAGTCCTACCGACGCCTAGCATCGGCGCTGGCGAATTCTGACCGCCAGCGCCTTCCTGTTTGCACGCCGGCAGGCCGCAACTGGAGATTCCTTCCTCCGGTTGATTAAACGGACGCCGAATGAGCTTGCCCGCGACCCGAACCTGCGCAAAATGTTTCCTGGGCGGCAACACGGAAGGGTGGCTGAGTGGTTAAAGGCACCTGACTCGAAATCAGGCGTAGTCGCAAGGCTACCGTGGGTTCGAATCCCACCCCTTCCGCCACCTATTTGCCATATCTTTACAAGATGGCGCGTAGGAAAGGTTTATGGTGATTTCGCCTTTGCCAACGATGATTTTATCCGTGATTACCTCAATGATTTCCCGCTTTTCTTCGGGCTGCATCGTCTGCCAGTGGTCGTATAGGCTGCTCGCTTGGGCAGCGATTTCCTCGGCTGACAGGTTGTTCACTTTGAGAATGTCCACTTCCGCCTCCAAGCGAGGAATCTCCGTTTCAAGCTGTTTTCGGCGTTCTTCAAGCGGGACGTAGAATTTGCTGAATCCATCGGCGTCCAGTTTTTCCTGCTGATATAGATCGTAGGTGCGCTGAATCTCTTTCCGAATGCGCTGCAATTCCTCTCGCTGGACGGGGATGAGACGTTCTTTCCCGTTGGCCGTTTCGCCGGAATTTTTCAAATAGTTGGCGATGGCGTCGGGCGAAAGCGAATAGCCCTTGATCTCCTCGCAAAAAATCCCGTCGAGATCGGCGATGGTTATCTTGTTCCGGCAACCTCGACAGATGTATTTTGGACTGTTGGACGGCACATACATCCTTTGGCCGCACTCGCAATGGAGAACGCCGGAGAAGATATGCACGGGCTTTTTCGCGGGACGTTTTTGTTTGCTGTAAGATTCGTCAATGAGCTTGTTGCATTCAGCCCAAATCTCCTCACTAACGAGCGGTTCAATCTCATGCAAATACCATTCGCTTTCAGGCTTGATTGAACATTGATTGGTCTGCCCATTGCGCGTGGTGTAATTGCCTCGGTGAATGCCCTTGGCGGTCGGGTCTTGCAGCAGACGCGTGACGGTTTTGCTCGTAAAACGTGCCCCTTTACGAGTGCGATAGCCGGCATCGTTCAAAAGCCGCACAACGGCCTTTTTGCGGCGGTGCTTCAAAAAAAGCTCGTACATGAGTTTCCTGACAGGGCCTTCCTTGGGATGTGGCACCAATTTCTTGTCCTTCCATTCATACCCGAATGAGGCGGGTCCCCCAAGCGGACTGCCAAGTTTGGCACGCACGGCAATCGAAGCCTTCACGCGATCAACCGTTTCCTCGCGTTCCCACTGCGCCATTGCTGCAATCATGGTGTAGAAAAGGCGTCCGGCGGGCGATGAGGTGTCGATTTTTTCCTGCAACGAAATCATGTCCGCATTGTGCTGCCTGAAAAAATCAGCGAATTCCAAAAGTTCCTTTGTATTGCGGGCCAAGCGTGCCAGCTTTGAAAAAATGAGTCCGGTGATATGGCCTCGCCTCACGTCGGCGAGCATCCGCTTGGCTTCGGAATTTTCCATGACGGTCTTGCCGGACACGCCAGCCAAGTCATATACCTCCGCAACCGTCCAATCGTTGAATTTGGCGTATTCGTGGGCGCGCTGCTCGTGATGTTCCGGGCTGTCGCCCTGGGCCTGGTCTTCGGTCGAAACCCGAATCCAGATGCCCACCCGTTTTTTCAAGGCACTATTTTCCTTCATACACTACTTCATAGCCGAAAACGTAACCGGATGGCAAGAAAAAAGTGTAGCCATATCGCATATACATGCTAGGATTCCATCATGTCGCGAAGAGCAACCATGAATGAGAATGATCTGGCCGTGAATGCGAAGTTTTTTCGCAGGCAGGCGCACACAACCCGCGCCCAAGCCGCGCGGGACATGAAAGTGTCGCAAACCTCCATATTCAACGCGGAGGAAACGCCCGATCAAAGCCTGGTTAAATTGCGGATACGAATGATTGAAGCGTATTCGAAATTTAAGGTCAGAGGCCCGGTATATTTGTTGGAAGATAAATAATCACTTTTTCCGCATCGAATCAGCTATGGCTCGAATGGCAGCGGCTTCCTTTTCTTTTTGCTGCTCCGTTGAAAGCTCCGAAACCACCCGCTTGATTTTATACCCACGGCGCACGGTGGTTTGCTCTTTGGGTTTTCCCCCCGGGATTGTTTTTAGATAGACAACGAATTGGTCAGGCTGAAAATATTCCACCCGCGCGGCCAATTCTACCCCCAGGCTGCCGGAAACCGCCGCCGCGATCTTCCGCAAACGTTCTTCGTCCAGGCAAATCACCGCCACTTTCGGAACCTCCGCCTTCAAACATTTGGCGACATTGCCCACTTCATGGTCAATAGTGGTGGAGATGGAAATTTCGCACGCAATGGTCTCTGCTGCGCGTTCGAGCCACAAATCCACGCTACCTTGTCCGTCCAAGACCGGCTTTTCGATTACGCTGCGAAAACCGAGTTGTTCCGCTGCCTGCTTGATGCGCTGCTGGATGGCCTGATGTTGCGCCCCGCCCCGGCCTAAATCCTTCGGTGCGACGGGGGCAGGCATCTCCGTTCATGGTGCCAAAACCAGCCGCCACCCCTGCCACCTTGGGAAATCCCGGTTGCTTCAGACCTCCCGCGATGGTTTGGCTCAAAGCCAAACGCCGGTAAATGCGTTTGGGGCAAACCGTCGAGATAATGGCGGCTGGTTTTGAAATCCGAACGGGCCGTCATCATACCATCCGCTGCGAAAAATGGACGCGCCAGTCGGCGCGGCCGTTTCATGGAAGCGCCCTGTTGCGCGGCGCTTTCTCCCTCTCAAGCGCAAGTCGTGGTGTCTTGGTCGGGGAAAATCCACAAGACAACCGCGGATTTACTGCTTGGGTTTGAAAAATGCGTAAGGTGGCGCGAATTGAACGTAAAGCTCCGGAAAACAAAAGCTGATGCGATTATCAGCATATTCGACCCATTGCATTCAGCCCTGCCTGAAGACATTCAGGCGTTGCATGTGAAGGCGTGGGAAGCCACACAAGATTATTTTGTTAAAGTCGCGCACCGCGCGCCCACTTCGGCCGAGGAATTTGCGAAGTGGCTTTCCGCGTCCCAAGTGTATGTCCACTGACCATCGCTGGTCAGGTTGCCATCCAAATCATACCCGAACTGTTCGGGCGTCTTGGGCAGAAACTTGTTACCCGAGACCGAAGGCAACCCGGTCGCCGCCACAGTAATTCCTTCCCATACCGGCGTTGTGCTGTTGTCCACACTCAGTTCATCCCGGAAATACTCGACCTTTCGATACGCTGTGGTTCCGTTCACTGTCACCGTGTTGGTGGCATAGCTTACGCCTTTGACATCCACGTATCCTGGTACATCCCGACTGTTGTACTGGTTCAAATTGTTTGGCGTATAATTGGCTGCCCGCTGATTGGCGCCGTTTTGGTCACCGCCCGTTTTGGTTTGCGCCCGGTTGCCAATCGTATCGAAGTTATAATCAAACTGCTGGCCGGCCACGGGTGTTTGGTCGCTCCAGTATTTGTGAGCGCTGATAACCTGTCCCAGCGAATCGTATTAATACAGCCAGTAAGAGCCGTCGCCAGTCTGCAGCGCACTCGCTGGTTGGCGTTCATTGTTATTCTTTGAGATACTTGATACGCCACTTGTCTTCCCCTAAATAGGTGAAACGCACTTTACCAGATTTTAGTTTAGCCGGAATCCCTACATCGTCCCGCTTAAATTCCGCTTGATGCGACTTACCGCCTTCACGCCAAATGATTTTTAATGCTGCTGAAATCTTAACTGGCTCAAATGATGTCGCACTTTTCACCGGCAATTGATTTTCGGTATGACCCGGAACTAAAATCCCCGGCGCTGCCCATATCGGAAGCCCTGCAATGGAATCAACAACTATCTTGTTAGTGCTTAGATTGAAATAAACAAAATCAACTTCATTCATTCCAAAGCAGCTTGTACAGCAAACCATGAGTATCACAATTGCCAAAAAGATTTTCATTATACGCTCCTGTTGTTATTGGAATTTTACTCCAGAGGCGACTGCCGAGTTTTCGATCCACGGGTAAGCGTCGTTAATATTACCTTTGATTACTGATTCTCCGACATCGCTGTGACTAGTTAAGTAAGGGGCGCGATAATTGAAAACTCTGTACTCTGTACCGCCTGTGAAGTGGAATGTAGGGTAATACCATTGTGACGTTGATGTTTTTACCGCGTGATAAAAATGTGCGACGTTTGAAGGAACAGCCATGGGTGGCTCCACAAATCTCATATTGACAGCATCGAAAAGCCCTATCCAATTTACAGGAATCGGCTTATCCCAGCCGCAGCCACAGTTGCAACCACGCTCATTTAATAATTGGGCGACCAAGACCGCTGCCACCGCACCTCGACTCCAACCCGTCAAATTGATTGTAAAACTCGTTCCTCCTACCGAGCAATAATCGGAACAAATCTGCTTATAAACATTGAGCGCAATATGGCCGGTATCTATTCCAGATGGGCCATCTTTAGGTCCGGGATAATATCGTGCTGGATACTCGCTTGTCCAATGGTATAGCATCCAAGGGTTTGACATGGCAGGAGCTGTTGTCCATGTGCCATCAATAGCGTAAAGCGCCAGCCCCAAGTCATCCACCTGTTCAATAGGATTATTCGCAACAAAGGTATAGAAATTAGGGTTGCCTTCCGCGTCATGGGTGTAGTCACTGGGCAACATTCCGAACCCTGGTTCGCCCACCGGATCTCTACTCAACCATCTTCCTGTGCTCGGGTCGTAGTACCGGTACCCATAGTAAAGCAGGTCGGATTCATCGTCCTGGTTTTTGGTTGAGAATCGGAATGGATTGGTTCTGGCCATCGGCCCCGTGGTACGGATGAGTTCACCAAAGGGGCCGTATTCGTAGTTGGCCGCGACGGTTCCGTCAGCGGCATTGACGAGGGCTGCAACGTTTCCATTGCCGTCAAACGCCGGAAAACAGTTGGTGGTCGCAGAGCCATAGTAGCTTGCCTCCAATAGCCCACCTACGCCACCTGCGCCCTGCATTGAACCGGACAAGTCGCTTCCCCAAACATAGCTGCGGATGAGCGAGTTATTCGGTTGAACTTCCGCAATCATGTTCCAACCATCGTACAGGAAACGGTTGGTATATTGAGCGACATAGGCCGAGCCGCTGTTCGTTGAAACCAACTTTTGAATCCGCCGGCCCTGATAATCATACACAAAGTCCAGCTTCACCTTTGAGCCTGTCGGCGCGCTGCTCAAACTCGTAAGATTGATCAGCCGGTTTTCTCCGTCCCAAGTCCAACTGAACCGCCCGTCGTTGGTCAGGTTCCCATCCGCATCATAGCTAAACACTTCCGGTTCCTGCGCCACATACACGTTGCCCGTCACACTGGTTTGCCCCGTCCCGGCCACGATGATGTTTGTCCAAAGCGCGGAAGAACTGTTGTTGACCGCCAATTCATCCCGGAAATACTCGACCTTCCGGTAAGCCGTCTGACTGTTGACCGTCACAGTGTTGGTAGCGAAGCTCACACCTTTGACGTCCACATAACCGGGTACGTCCCGGCTGGTGATCTGATTGAGTGTGTTGTTTGTGTAATTGGCCATGCGTAGAAAGCCGCCGTGCTGGTCGCCACCTGATTGGGTCTGTATGCGGTTGCCAATGGTGTCAAAGGCGTAATCAAACTGTTGCCCCGCCACCGGCGTCTCGTCGCTCCAATACTTGTTGGCGCCGATGACCTGACCCAGCGAGTCGTATTGATACAGCCAGTAAGAGCCGTCAGCCAACGTATCGCGCGTACGCTGATTTGCGGCGTTGTAATTGTAATTGAACAAAACCGCCGCTGCCGCCGCTGGCGCGGATGAAATGGAAGTCAGCCGGTTCAGATAATCGTACTGCTTGCTCGTCGTCATGCGCGTCACGCTGTTGGACTTAAATGTAATTTGGCTCACTAGCGGCGAATATGCAAGATAGCTGTAGGTCACATTGTCCGTTCCGTCAGAAACAGTGGAAGGTCGTGAGGCGTTATCGTAGCCGTAAGCAGCAGACAGGAGCTGGGAACTGCCGGTCAGAGCGGCCAGCGCGGTACGGCGCAAGTCTGAATCGTAGCCGTTCGTGACGGACAGACCATTAAGGATTCCCCCGGAATATAACTCGCCCAAAAGCTGGTTGGCCAAGTTGTACGTCATCGTGTCAGTGATGCCATTCCAAGTAATGGTGCTTTCGCGGCCAAGCCGGTCGTAGGTGTAGGTCGCGTTGGGCGTCGTATTGTCGGAATAGACCACAGTTTGAAGGTCGCCGCCGATGTCATAGGTGTAAGTTGTGGTGATACCGCGCGCCCAGGTGCGTGTTTGCAACCGGCCGGCCGGGGTATAAGTGTAGGATGGGCCATGGCCATCGGCATAGGCTTTGCTGGTGAGAAAACCACGGTAGGGATCGTAATTCCACGTCGTCACCCGGGCGCCGACGGAGTTGCCGGAAAAATTCGACCAATTGGTCATCGTTTGCATCCGCCCGGCGTAATCGTAGCTGTAGGCTACCGGATAGCTGAGGAAGAGTCAGACCAACCGCCACCGAACCAATTCGTATAATAGCAGCTTGTTCCGTAGCAGCTTGTTCCGGTTTTAGATTCGTATTCAGTTACGTCGTAATTATAAGTCTCACTGCTTGAATAAGGACCCGCGTATGTTTGCCACCCATCTGGACCAACCCAGTAATAGCAACCATTTCCGTCAGACCATGAATAGGAATAATTCTTTTTCAATTCCGTGGTTTGATCGTGATAAACATGGACCACGGGTGGATCCCAGCTAAGAAATTCATTGAAACCACACTTGGATCCTTCTTGATAAGTGGTCTGGTCCTGGAAGATACAACCAGCGCCCGAACTGATCGGACACGATTGCTGTGCTTTTGCCAGCACGGACTGGAAATAACTGATGCAGACTAGAACAACCATGACTTTGAAATAAGACCCTCGATCGTTTGGAAAATGTTTGCGAGAGGCCGGATCCCGGTATAGGCCGCATAGGCGCGTTGTTTTCATGAAGAGAGATGGTAGAGTTCTTTGTTCCTAGTTTCCCTTCTTGGTCATTTCAATGGCGTGAACACCAAGAGGCCGTTGCCATTGGCCAATCCGTTGAGGGAATAGTAATTCATCCAACTGATCTCTCCCGGATCCACTATCCCGTTGCCATTGGCATCCGCCAGATAATCCGGAATTCCATCACCCGCTGTGCTCAGCGGAATTCCATTCGTATCGGTAGCCACGTAGTGGTAACCGATGCTCACCATGTTGGTGCCGTCGGGGATCTGGTTGGTTTGAATGGTTTCGTGATACAAACCCGCACTGGCCGCACTGCGACTGCCCGCGTAGAGGACCGTTGGCGATGATGAACCGATATACCACGGCCCAAACCAACTGGTCGCATAGGCAAGGCTGGTTATGACCACATTGGTTGTCCCGCCGATCTGGTTGGTGGCGGTGTTGTAGAATCCATTGTTCGACACCGTGATGTCATTGGTATAACTGCCGGTGCCAACCAAGGAATTCGCAGCGGTATCAAACAAATTATCGTTGATGGTCCACGCCGGATGGATCCAAGACTGGCTGTCTTGATAAGTCAATCCCAGGTTGCTGTGCCAAAATAGATTGTTGCAGGCCGTCAAAGCGAGGGGGTTGTCAACCACATAACCATACACATAGCCGTTAAAGAGGCTCACCGTGCTTCGTTCGAGCAGATTGTTTTGCAGCGTCACCATTGTCGTGGCGTTGGTATAGGCAATATACCCGCCATTGATGCACAAATTCACACCACGCAACCAGCAGTCCTCCAAAAATACCGTGTTGAGATTGAGTGTCCAAGCGCTGTTATAGATGTTAGACGTGCAAAAGAAATTTTGCCGCCCGCCCAACATGGCCAAATCGGTAAAGCGCAACGTGATCTGCGGTTTGGGAATATATATTGACGTGCTGCTGGCTCCTGCAACATTGAAAATCCCCGCCGACCCGGATGTGTTCATCAACGCGACCGGTTGTTCCTGAACGGAGGGGCACCACACGATTCGATTCATCATGTTCGGCTGGCCTACACTGGCAAATGCGCAGGCAACATCATTCAGCGCAAACCCGTAAGTCCCAAACAAACCCACGGCCACCCCGTTGGTCAACGTCACGCCGGGAGTCCCATAGGAATATTGAGCCACGCTCATCTGGGAACAGAGATAATCCAGCGGATCATAGTGATAACCCAAATCGGGGCTGCTATCGGTGTCCCGCTGCGCTTGCGGGCTGAGAATGGTGTTGACCGGAAACGTTGAATTTGAACAAATCAAGGGAGGATGAGTGGTTCTGGTCCGGAGATTAGCCAACAGGGTTAAACTAATGTTGGTCGTGCCAGCGTTGAAGAAACTACAGCCGCTGGCCAAATAATAACTGCCTCCACCTACAGCTTGGAACGGATAGAAGTTGGTGGTGACCGGATTTGAGCCCCATTCAGCGGTATTGTAAAAGCCGTTATAATTGGCGCTGGTTGTGTAAAAAACTCCGGAAAAAAGATTGGTCACATTCGCCAGGATACAATTGGTCAATGCAAGGGAAGACCCTGTTTGATGGGAGGGAGCCGTAGCCAGGAAAGCAGATCCGCTAAAGGTGGTATTCTGTGCATTCAGAGTTGATCCTCCTTGATAAATAAAGTTGGCTCCCACGTTCGCAAAAAGCGCATTACCAAGAAACACTGTCGCGCCGGCGAGATTCAAGCCGTTCTGACAATTAATAAATTGGGCATCATAGATGTTGGCGCTGGAACTGCCGAACAGTATGGCGGTTTGAGCGTAGCTCATCCGCAACCCGGTCAGCGGCACCCCTGGCGAGAAGCTGTCCAGAGTTATCATGGGGTTGCCGTAATAGCCCGTTGGATTTCCCGTGCCAATGCTTTCCCCCACCGTATTGTCATCTTTGGCGGTGAAGATCACGGGACGATAAGCGCCCGCCTTCCAGTTGAGGCCCGGCGACGGTCCAGGCACCGAGCCTATTTCAATCGAGCCATTGGTGGCGAATTTCAGTACCGCTCCGCCCTCAAAGGTATTGGTGCCACTCGAATAATACGACCCGCTGATGTAATACGTTGTGTCACCTTGGAACGTGTAATTGGTCTGGTTGGAATTGAAGGTCACATAATCCAACACCAAGCCCCGGTCGGGTGGCATGGCCTTGGCCAGGAAGGTGGTTTTGGGTGCCGAGTAAGTCAGCCGCTGCGCTGGCAGAATCAGGTTTTTTGAAACAACCGGTTTTGTTTCAGAACCGGCTTGGGCGGCAAAGGGCGGCAGGGTGTCGATGGCCCCGGCAATGGATACAATGGGCACTTCTTCAATCAGAAATTGCCTGCCCTGAATCGTCAGCCAGCGTTTATCCACACCCACCAATGGCGAATTGGCGCCCACCAAAAACGCCTTGCCTTGGCCCATCTGCATGGTCCCGAAATTCAGGGTGTCGTCTTCCAAATTGCCCGCCTCCGTAAGCGCCGATGTCGCAGTTACACTCGGTTGCGGGGGGTTAAAAAACTCGGTCAACACTTGAAGCCGGGTAGTTTGGGGATTCAGACCCAGCGATACAGGGTCAGGCGGTTGCGCCCGGAGAACAACGTCCTGCTCAGCGCCCGCTTTCGTATAGGTATAGAGCAGGTCGGCATTCAACCCGGCGAAGGCATTCGTGTAAATCACCTGGTTCCCCGAAGGCAGAATGGCCCCGGTACTATTAGTTGTCACAGCTAAAAGCACGCTGTTGCTACCGTCAAAATATGCCAGCCCAATCGGGTCACTTGCCAATGTCTGCCCGCCAGGCAGAATTAACCTGATCTGGCCGTTAAAGATATTTCCTGGGAAAAAAATCTGGTGCTGACAGTTGGTGCCCGCCGCACTTAATCCATCAGGCGAAATATCAATTTCCTCCTTGCTGGCGTTCCATCGTCCATTCCGCCAGAAATTCAATCCTGTGCTAAGCTCCACATAGGCTTGGTTGGTTTGATACGTGACATTACCTTGACCGTTGATCACCTGTGTGACCTTCTGCCAGACTTGGGAATTCGCCCCCTGTTGGCCGACGACGTAATTGCCCGATGACAGGCTGGCCGTCGCCGCGGCCTGATTTAAAGTTTGTGCCTGGAGGGCGGAAGCGGCCAGCAATACTCCTAAGAGGTGGATCGGTTTCATTGGGAAACTCCCTAAAGTTAGCTCGAAAGCAAATTTTGACATGGCCCCAAACTTTCCTTCATATTTTCCCCGTGCAGGCATTCCCAAAATGCGCCAGCCTGACTACTCGCGGCTGAAAATCTCGAAGCTTTTCGTTTTTACACCCTTTCTCTGCGGACAGTCAAGCAATTTCTCTTATGTTGCCGGTTTGTAACAAAATCAATTGTTTTAGGTGATTCCAATTGCAGCAACTTGGTTTCCAGTTCGCCCACTTTTCGGTTGGCGCTGAGTAATCGGTCAAAGACCTGCCCTTCCGAATTTTCGACCCAGTACCAGGAATCGTTTTAAACAGAGTTCGGAATGTCTCGCTTTGCTTCTACCAGTAGATTGCGCGGGATGAAGACGGATCCGTTCATCGGGCCCGCAACCGGCCGTCGGCGGCAGTTTCGCCTTGGCCGCGTCCGTGATATCAATGCCGATCACAACGAAGTCGCCGTTTGCTAGTTCCCAGATGTCGGGGCAATTGCAGAGCGCAATCGTCTGCCTGCCATTTTTGTGCGGGTCGGGACCGATTCTTCGGAGAAATTCAATTGGCGCGTTCATGCTAGGCAACAATCGGCGAAACGAGAGGAAAAGGCAAGCATAAAATACCAGCTATAGCTGGTTTAGTGCGTGTTGATTTTGGCTACTATGCCGTATTGTGGCTGAACGTCTTTCGCATCGCAAACCCCTGGCCCAAGCCATCCGCCTTTATCGGAAAAAGGCGAAGATGACCCAGGAACGGCTTGGAGAATTGGCGGACTTGAACCCAAAATATATCGGCGAGGTGGAGCGCATGGAAAAGACCATTTCGGTCGATGCACTTGCCCGTGTGGCGAAGGCGCTCAAAGTGCGGTTGCGCGATTTGGTGCGTGGCGCTTAGGGCATTTGCCCGGCTCGCCCAGGGTGCGGTATAATGGCGGGCAATGGAGGCTTGGTTAGCTGAATACTGATTTGAATTAGCTCAAACCGTCGGAATCATCGGCGGCCTTTTGTTCACCGCGCACGCAATCCGCAGAGACGAAAGGGCGCGCCAGATCACGAACATGCTCGCGGTGAGCGAGCAATCCACTTCAATTTGGACCAAACTCTCGGAACGGCCGCAACTATCGCGTATTCTGAAAAAGGATGCGGATTTGAGCAAACAACCCGTATCCGATGAGGAATGGGCTTTTGTAAAAACACTACTTTTGCACTTGGACACTGTTCACCGGGCGATGGAGGCCGGCTTGTTCATTAAAATCAAGGGATTGCAAAGCGACATTCGCTTCTTCCTGTCGCTGCCGATTCCCAAAGCGGTGTGGGAGAAAATCAAGCCATTTCAGGACGGGGATTTCGTTGCGTTCGTCGAAGGCTGTTTGGTGGAAAAACGGGCAGGATTTCCGAAAACAGAAAGCAATAGATGGCGAGTCGGCAAGTGAACAAACCTGATGCTCATTGGGGGATAAGAGCACACACCACATCCGCATAAAAGAGAAAGGCCCCATTTCGGGCTTAGTGGCGTTCTTTACGCAGAATCAGGTTTTTGATCTGGATGGGGATATTAACATCTGAATGGTCTTCCATAACCGAGGAGTCGGTTTTGTCCGGCCTCGCTCCCAATTTTCGAGGGTGCCCAAACTCACGCCGAGCTGTGCAACAAGGGTGGTTTTGGTCATTTTGTTGCGTAAACGATAGGTTATTAGCGCATTTGGTATGGCATTTATGAAAAGGTGCGAATCCACCCTTACGGCCTTGATCACCAGATGGCAAAAAGGGTTCAGAAACGACCCCTTCCGCCATTTTTAAGGTTGGGACAACGTTGGACAAAACCGCTCCAATGCTGTCATTCAATCATCTCATATGCTCACAGTGCGGTCGGCGTCAGCGGCCATAAAATCTTAATCAAAACAGTTTGTGTTGGTATCATGGAGCCTGTCTTTGTACAGGCCCTTTTTATTTTCACCCCGATGAGTGGTTTTTGTCATTCGTGGAAACCGTGGTCTAACCACCACCAATCAGACAGCTTGAATGAAGGGGATGCACATGTTATTTTAAAGAAGCGATAGATTTTCTTTACCAATTGTTGGTACTTATGCCGCGTTCGAACATCGTCCCTTTCTCCGCGCACATAGGGACTAGGAAACAAGGAAGGTATACTCTGCCATTGTGCGGCCTCAGTTTGGGAAGCGCGGTCGGTATTGATCACCAAATCGCAGAGCAACTCGTTTTCAAGGCGGGCATAAAAGTAGGCTTTGACGTTATCTCTCCCGTCCTCGATCTTCTTTCCTGACGAATTTGGCGGCCGTTTCCAGCGTAAGGTTCCTGAGCTTTTGCACGCGCTCGATTCGCTTGTCCCACCATTCCGGAAGACAGGATGATACGGCCATAATGAGTCAATGGGAGGCTGTTTTTTGGCATAACTTCTGCGGTTATCAAAGGAGTGAACCTCAAAATAAAGGCAATCGAGTGAAGGCCGTTTTTGTCAAACCAACGCAACCGGTTGAATTATTGCCCCAGATACCCGCCGGGCAGGGCAATTCGGAAAACCGAAACGAAATTGAATCCGCCGGCAATCCGGAACCGGGGGAAGCTGCCCGCTCCTCCCCATTATCTCGAGATCGCCTCCTGTTGCGAACGCTGATCGACAACCTGCCGGACGGCGTTTATGCCAAGGATATCAACGGCCGTAAAACCCTGGCCAACCCGGCCGACCTGAAAAACTACCGTTGTAAGACGGAAACCGAGGCCATCGGCAAAAACGATTTTGATCTGTTCCCGCGCGAGATTGCCGAAAAGTTCTGGCTGGACGACCAGACCGTGCTCCAAGGGCAGCCGGTCATCAACCGTGAAGAGTACTTCCTGGGCGACGACGGCCGGAAACGCTGGCTGTTGACCAGCAAGCTGCCGTTGCATGATCAGAATGGAACCATCGTTGGACTGGTCGGGATTGGCCGGGACATCACGGACATCAAACAAGCCGAGGCCAAGCTCGATCAAATCCACAAGCAGCTTCTGGAAACCTCGCGCCAGGCGGGGATGGCGGAAGTGGCCACCAGCGTCCTGCACAATGTCGGCAACGTGCTCAACAGTGTCAATGTCGCGTCCGGTTGTGTCACCGACATTCTCAGAAAGTCCAAAGCCGCCAACCTGACCAAAATCGCCGCGTTGCTGCGCGAGCACGAGGCGGACCTGGGTCATTTCATCACGAACGATCCCAAAGGCAAACAGTTGCCCGGGTATCTGGCGCAACTGGCCGAACATTTGGTCGGCGAACAAACCGCCGCGCTGGAAAAACTGGACCGGCTGCAAAAGAACATCGAGCACATCAAGGACATTGTTGCAATGCAACAAAACTATGCGAAAACATCCGGCGTCCTTGAGTCCTTGCCCGTCGCGGATCTGGTGGAGGACGCCATTCGGATGAACGCCGGCTCCATGGAGCGTCATGAAATCAAGGTGGTGCGCGACTACTCCGAGGTGCCCCCGGTTCTGATGGACAAACACAAGGTGCTGCAAATTCTGGTGAACCTCATCCGCAATGCCAAACATGCCTGCAGCGACTCCGGAAAAACGGACCGGCAAATCACCCTGCGCGTGGGAACGGGCGGTGGCCGGATAAACATATCCGTCATGGATAATGGCGTGGGCATTCCCGCGGAAAACCTGACCCGGATTTTCAACCACGGATTCACCACCCGAAAAAACGGACACGGCTTCGGCCTGCACAGCAGCGCCCTGACGGCAAAAGAAATGGGCGGCAGCCTTGTCGTTTCCAGTGAAGGGACGGGGCAGGGCGCCACTTTCACCCTCGAACTGCCCATCCAACGACCACCCGCGAACGCATGAACATCAATCCCGACAAAAACCATCGGATTCTCATCATTGATGACAACAAGGCCATCCATGAGGATTTTTGCGCGATCCTGGCCCGGGCCAAAGCCGCGCCGAACAGCAATATGAACGAAGTGGAGGCCGCGTTGTTCGGTGAGGCCGCGCCGCAAATGGTATTGCCGGAATTCCAGATCGATTCCGCGTATCAGGGGCAGGAAGGGTTGGATTTGATTGAGAAAAGCCTTCAGGAAAATCATCCTTACGCCATGGCGTTCGTGGATGTCCGGATGCCACCCGGTTGGGACGGCGTGGAAACCACGGCAAAAATCTGGCAACGGTATCCCGACCTGCAAGTCGTCATCTGCACCGCCTATTCGGATTATTCATGGGAAGAGATGTTGAAAAAACTCGGCTATTCCGACCGTTTGATCATTCTCAAAAAGCCGTTTGACAACGTGGAAGTGTTGCAACTGGCCATTTCCATGACGGAAAAATGGCGGCTCTATCATCAGGCCAAACTCCGGCTGAACGACCTCGAGAACATGGTTCATGAACGCACCGTGGCATTGGAGACCACCAACAAGGAACTGGTCACCGCCAACGAATTATTGACGGTCGCGACGGACAAAACCCAGAAAATGGCCGAGGCCGCGCTCGTTGCCAGCACGGCCAAAAGTGAATTCCTCGCCAACATGAGCCATGAAATCCGCACCCCCATGAACGGCGTTATCGGCATGATCGATCTGTTGCTCGACACACCCTTGGCGGCCGAGCAGCGTGAATTTGCCAACACCATCAAAATCAGCGCCGACAGTCTGTTGTCCATTATCAATGACATCCTTGATTTTTCAAAAATCGAGGCGGGCAAGATGACGTTTGAAACAGTGGATTTTGACCTGGGCGAAACGGTGAAAAATTGCATCGAACTGCTCCAGCCGCGGGCCAAAGCCAAAGGGCTGGCTCTAAACCACGTCATCCCTCAGAACGTTTGCACCCGCACGGTGGGCGATCCTTCACGACTCCGGCAAATCCTGCTGAACCTGCTCAACAACGCGGTCAAATTTACCGAGCAGGGTGAAGTCTGCCTGGAAGTCGAGCAACTCAACGAAACGGAAAAGGGGGTCGAATTGCGCTTTTCCGTGCGTGACACCGGCATCGGCCTGTCGGCAGAAGTTCAGAAAAAATTGTTCCAATCCTTCACGCAAGCGGACACGTCCACGACGCGCCGATTTGGCGGCACGGGTTTGGGACTGGCCATTTGCCGCAAGCTGGTTGAATTGATGGACGGCGCCATCGGCGTCACCAGCAGTCCGGGGCAGGGCTCGACGTTCTGGTTCACCCTTCCCTTCGCCAAACAAAAATCATCCGCCTTGCCGGTGAAACCGGCCGGGGCGGCCCCTGAATTGGCCAATGTCGCCCGGGAAACCGCGTTGCCGGTTGCGACCAATCATATGCGCGTCCTCCTGGCTGAAGACAACAAGATCAACCAGATGGTTGGGGTGAAACAACTTAAAAAACTCGGTTACGACGTGGATGTCGTAGGCAATGGGCTGGAAGCCATTGAAGCCTGGCAGCGGGAAAAATACGGCATTATCCTGATGGATTGTCAGATGCCGGAAATGGACGGTTACGAAGCCACTCAGAAAATTCGTGAATTGGAAAAGAGCCAGAACCTGCCCCCCACGCGAATCATTGCGATGACCGCCCATGCCATGCAAGGCGACTGCGAACTGTGCCTCGCAGCGGGAATGAACGATTACCTGTCCAAGCCCGTGGACACCGGCAAATTAAAAGTCGCACTCGAAAAAGCAGCCAGCCCAAGGACGGAGACGGATATTAAGAGTACAGAACATTCCCAATGTGACGCGTTTTCAAGCGCGCTGGCGAATCCCCGGTAAAGCCGTGTGGAAACGTTCCGCATGGCTTTCGCTTTCAAGGACGTAAACTCAAGAGAAACGGTGTTTCGGCACGAAACCGGCATTCATTGCCGGGGACTGCTGATCAACCGTGAACCTTACGAACCGTTCGCCGCCGGGGAAGTCGGTCACGCTCCCACCACCATGAAACCGGGCCGCCACTCCGGCGGTGGGCTGCCCGAACCTTCAAGCCGGCTCGATCCGGGCCGAATCACCCCGGCGAACCATGCCACCCTGCAACACCGTCGCATAAGCGCCCACACGCGCCTGGTTGTGCCTGGCCGCGGTTTTTAAAATGCCGATGTCCCGGGGCACGTCGCCCTGGGGCAGGGTGGTCATCACACAACGGCCACAAGGGCCGGTGATTTTCAGCTTCACTTCGCTCCCGAGGGCCACAATTTTTTCGTTCCATTCGTCGTTTTCGGGAAAGCCCTTGACGCCGGGTGGGGTTTCGATGACGAGGTTCGGACGAAAACGGCGCGATTCGAACCGGCCTTCGGGATAAAACCCGCGGAGGCTGTCGAGGGTCGCCGTGGTGAGAAAATGAATGGTGGCGCAGTCAAAAAAGGTTTCGGCTGGCAGCGCCTCCTCGGTGACAACGTCGCGCCGCGCCAGACCGTCCATGTCCGGCCAGTATTCCTCCAACGTGCCGGCCGGCGGCGCGCCGGACAAAAACCGGACCGGCTTGCCCAGGCTGGCTGATAATTTTGCTTCAATCCCTTTGTCTCCCGTGGACATGCTGGTGCCGTCCGGGAAGGTGATTCGCGCCGGCGGCAGGGCGGCGGATTCTTCCGGCGGTTGCGTAAACGCCGCCCGGAAGGAAAACAATGCGGGCCACTTGGCGGGATTCTTCGCACTGGCAATCTTCCCGGTGGCCGGGTCGGCCACGGAAAACACGCGATCCCCCAGCACACCCTTGGCTCCGATTTGCGCGGCGTTCAACTCCTCGCCCATCATGGATTTGACGGGATAGCGGTGAATGGCGGTTACCACGCCGATTTGCCTGCTCATGCGGGTTGGGCGACTTTTTTGATTTCGAGGCTGATTTCCTCGACCCGGTGCGGTTTCTGATGTTGCATCGCCATGATTCTCACATAACCGATAAACAAGTAGGCGGCAAAAACGTATGGAAATGCATTAACCGGCGGGGCTGGCACCGGATAAACACTGCCAATCGTGGGCACCAACAACAATACCATGGCAGCCACACACATGACGATGTCCTTGACCATGAGTTCACCCCGTTTCTTGAGAAAAGCGGGAGCCGCGAGCGAAATGAGAATGTAAGCACCGAGAAAGCCAAAGGCGCCCATCGTACCGGCATCGTTGAATTCGTCGAGCACGGCCATGCCATTATCAACCAGTACAAAATAACTCACCGTTGCCACACTGAACATAACCACCGCCATCGTGGCCAGCGCCACGTGCGGAGTCCCATGGCTCTGATGCGCGGTACTTGTGGATTTGTGGAAAAATTCATGACGCCCCATGGCGAACATCACCCGGGCTCCGGCATTCATGCAGGAGGAGGCCAGCGCAAAAAAACTGAACATGGCTCCCGCCGAAAGCAGCGGCCACAGATAGGGCACATGATACATGGTGGCCAGAACATTCAGTGGCGCGTCAATCTGGTCCAGGGTGGTCGAATAGCCGCGCGTGCCCAGCACTTCCGTATAGCTGACCAGAATGAAGAACGCACCCGTCAACAGCAGACTCCAGATGATGGAGCGCGGAATGGTTTTAAGGGGATTGACCGCCTCCTCACCAAAAGCGGTTGAGCTTTCAAATCCAACCAGACTGAAGATGGCCACCACCACGCCCATGCCCAGGCTCAACATGGACGCGCCCTTGAAACTGAACTGGGTCGTGTCAATGGCGAAATGGTGATGTCCCAATACGATGCCAACCAGCAACAAAATGAAGAAGCATGAGAACGCTTCAAAGCCCAGCATGATCAGCGTTGAAATTCTGATGTCCTTGTAAGCCATGAAAAAACAGGTTCCCAAACAGACCGCGAAAAGAATCACTGGCGGCAGGCTGATGTGGATCGCCGCCAGCAATTTGCCGGCGAAAATCGTAAAGCCCGTTGTCCCCGCCAGACCGATGAATAGATACGCCCACACCAGACACCAGCCGCACAGCGCGCCGCCGGTGAAACCCAGGCCAGATGAGGCATAGTTATACATCGAACCGGCCATGGTCGTGCGCTTGGCGAACTGGTTCAGGCTGAACGCCACAAACAACAGCATGACCGTGCCCACGGCATAAGACAGCCAACTGAGATTCCCGGTGGTGGCAAACATCAGCGGCACAATCAGCGCCGCTGTCATCGTCGGTGATATGAGCGCAATGTTTTGCGCCAATAATTCCATGAAGTTCAAACAATTGGAACGCAGCTTGTTCATAATTCTCCTCCTTGGTTAACGTTTTGCTTTTTCTATTTTTAAATTGGCCGACTTTAAATTCAAACTTCTGCGCCGGGTTGCCGTAAATGGTTCCGGCTCTGGCAGTGGCAGCGAACGGATGACGGGAATGGCGCGATGCTGGTTGAGATAGGGATTGGCCGGCGCGCTGGAAACCGGCGACGCCACCACCAGAACCTCCGCGTCCTTCGGCCCCGGCGCGATCAACCGGTGCGGCAGGCGGGACTCGAAGTGGGCGGCGTCGCCGGGCGACAAATCGTGCGTTTTTCCCGCCAGCGACAACGTGAGTTTGCCGGACAGGACATAAATCCATTCCTCACCGTCGTGATGATAGTGCTCGTGGCCACGCCGGGACGGCGACACCTTGATGCGCAACGGCTGCAGATTGAAGAACCGGCCCGCATGGGACAGTGAAACATATTTCAGGCCGTTAATGGTCTTCTCCACGGCGTCCGCGGCCCGCACGATCACGCACGGTTCGGTGGCCAGCGGCGATTCAAAAAGCGACGCCAGCGAAACATCGAAAATCCGGGAAAGCGTCAACACCGCCGCGATGGAGGCCTGACGGTCCCCCGATTCCAGTCGGGACAAAAAAGCCTTGGAAAGTGCGCTCCGACAGGCCAGTTCCTGCAGCGTCCACCCCCGCCGCAGCCGCAATTCACGCAGCCGCGCGCCAAAAGAACAAAGCTGGGACTGAACCGTGTTATCCATGCTGTCTGCGGATTGATGCCTTTCAGGTAATGCTGTTGTCATACAGGCAACCACCCAAAAGCATACCTAATGCCAATGATAACGAAGCTAAAATCCTTAAGGAAAATTAAAATTTGGGTTTGCCGCCGTGGAAAATGGCTGTTGTGAATTGAGCAGCGCGGTCAAATAAAATCCGAAAACTAGATGTCCAACGCATCGGCCACGCGCAATTGCTTTCCCGCCTCGGTCGGGGGGATGGAAGTGTTCACGGTGAATCGGTAAAAATGATTGAAACGCTGTGAGTTTGCCCATTCAGGAAGATGCTTTTTCCGCAACTCCATGAATTTTTTCTGAAAATCACCGGTGGCATGCCCCGAGTCCGGGTCGCGGGTGGGAACCACACAGCGTTGGCACGGGTTGTGGCCGAAAAATTTCACTGCCCCGATCCGAAACGGTTTGAGTTCATCCGGCGCGCCGAACAGGCGATCTTCGTCAAACGGCTCGCCGCCGGTCAGCTCCAGATTCGTTCGAAAACGGCGGCGGACACTCTCAAGCGTCATTTCCGGGAACCAGCCTTGAATGGTGCGAAGACTGGCTTCGCTCGTAATCGTCGGCCCAAAAGCCGTGTGATCGTCCGGAAACCCTTTTTGCGATTCATACCGCAAGCCAACGGGAAAGCCGAAGAAATCGCTCAACCATTGGCTGATGCGAGCCGGATCATCCAGTTGGAATTGTCCCGGCGATCCATCCTTTTGTGACAGGCGGACCTCGGTGATTTTCGGGTCAAACGTACAGCGTAAATCGTGGACGCGCGGCGTGCGTTTGCCGTTCACCACCTTGCCGTCGGAGTCGTAAATGGCGTAGCTGCGGTCGTTTTCCAGGATGCCGCCGCCGGTGATGCGGGTCATTTCCACCGAAACGCCGTCCAGGGACTTGATGGGAAACAGGATGATTCGGCCGAGTTGCATTCGCAGCCCCAGACCAATAGCGCAGCCGCTTGTTGCGCGGCAATCCATTTTTTAAAAAATCATGGCCGCCGACATGGCGGTCACCATTGACAGGTCTTTTCAAAAAATGTTTCATTGTGCCACGATGGTTTTTGTTCCCGACCCATGACCGGCTCTTCCAAAATTCCAATCGCGTGTCTGCCCGCAGTGGCTTCCGGGGTTGCGTTTGGCTGTGCGCCAGGGGAGGTGACACCATGAAATCGAAACCCGTGCCTTCCCTGGTTCCCCGGCTGCGCATTGTGGCGGGCAAGGACGTTGCCTTTGGTCCGGGCAAGGCGGAATTACTGGCACGGGTGGGGGAAACCGGTTCGATTGGCAAGGCGGCCAAACGCATGGGCATGTCTTATATGCGCGCCTGGTCACTCATCCAGACCATGAACCAATGCTTCAAGGAACCGCTGGTGCTCGCGGCCCGCGGCGGTCCGGAGCATGGCGGTGCGGAATTGACCCGGACCGGATACCGCGTACTGGGTTTGTATCGGCGCATGGAAACGAACAGCCTTAAAATTATCCGGCCGGACTGGAAGGCGTTGCGGGGACTTTTGCGCGATGGCGCGGACGATAAAGGGAAGTAAAACCTCCACCGGGCCATCTTCCGTTATACTTGACAAAATATAACGGATGTGTCTTTGTAGGGCGCATGAGGAGACGGGGTTTTACGCTCACCGAGCTGCTCGTCGTCATCGCCATCGTCGCGATCCTCGCGGCCATGCTCCTGCCGGCCCTCGCGCAAGCCAGGGAAAAGGCCCGTTCCACCCAATGCGTGGACAACCTGCGTCAGTGGGGACTGGCTTACCGGATGTATGCCGACGACCACAACAACTTCCTTCCCCGCCGCGGGCAGGGCGTCCAACCGCTGGCGGTGATTGACCGGCCGGATGATTGGTTCAATGCCCTCCCGGTTTATTTTGGTCTTCCCACCTTTCAAGCGATGGTCGCCAACCGCGCAAAACCCGCGGCCCACACTCAATCCGTCTTTATCTGTCCGACCGCCAACAATCCGGGCGGAACCTACTTTCTGCCATATGGCATGAACATGAATCTTTCGCCGTGGAACCTGCCGCTGGCCACAAAGTTCGACGCGGTGATTCAGCCAAATCATGTCTTGGCGATGGCCGAGGCGCCGGGGCCTTATGCTTCAACTTATCCATCCGTCCAGCCGTACAGCATCGTGGCGCGTCATGCCGGACGAATCAATTTGCTGTTCCTGGCCGGTCAGGTGCAATCCTTCGCCGGCTCGGATGTGGGCTGTGGGGTGGGTGATCCAAAACTCGCCGACGTGCGCTGGCTCACCGGCACCGCCAGCGATGCCACCGCCCATAATTATTAGCGCCGCCCGGGACCATGAAAGGAAAGCCCTTTTTCGCCCTGTTGCTGATGTTGGCCGTGTCGTGCACTCGCACCGCTCAAGCACCGACGGACAGTCACGTTGTTCGTTGCGCCGTTATTGGCGGCATGACCATGACGGGTTTGTGGCAGGAGATTTCCAAAATGTTCGAGGCGCAAACCGGTTATCACATTGAAGTTGTGGCGACCGGCCCGCGTCCCATGCTTGATGCGGCCATGCGCGCGGGAAAAGTGGACTTGCTCACGATGCACTCCGGTGACATCACCACCGATCTCGTGGCCGATGGCTATGGCGTCAATATGCGCCCGTGGACGCGCAATGAATTGTGCATCGTCGGCCCGCCCGACGACCCGGCACACGTCCGGGGCATGACCAACGGCGCAGCCGCCTTGCGGAAAATTGCCGGGGCCCACGCCCGCTTTGTTGATTTTGAAGGCATTGGCAGCCGCGAACTGGTGCATACCTTGTGGCGGCTGGCGGATACCGAACCCAGAGGTGATTGGGTGCTCAAGGACGACACCGTATCCCGGTGGAACATCCTGCAATTCGCGCGCACCAACCATGCCTATGTGGTGGTGGGCTACATCCCGGCGCACCTGGGCAAGATGTATGCGGAGGGAATGGAAATTCTGGTCAAGGGCGACCCGGTCATGCGGCGTCCGTTCATCGTCATGGAGACGAATCCGAAGAAATTTCCCAACGCCAATTATGCCGGCGCACGCGCCTTGTCCGACTTTCTGCTTTCCGACACGGTGCAGAATTTCCTGCTCGAATTTGGAAGCCAAACCAATGGGCCGGGGCCGCTCTTTTTTCCGGTGGCAACCACCCAGCCATGAATACAAAACAAGCCGTGAATCAAATACCATGAAAACAACACGAAGTTTATTGATCGCCGCAACCTGCGGCATAATTTTCGCCCTGCCTTTTGCCGGCGAGGCGGTGGTGTATACCATCAACACCACCACCGCCGACGCGTTTCTTTCGGAGGCTTCTCCGACCCTGAATTTCGGCGGCGCCGGAACGCTGGCCATCGCCCCGGCGTCTTCGCCCAAGGGTGAATTTGACAGCGTGATCATGTTCAGTACCGCCGGTGCGGTCAGCCAGTTCAACACGACCTACGGCGCGGGAAATTGGGCCATCACCGGTTTTACGTTATCACTGGCCAGCAATTTCGGCACCAACGGGGCCATTCCAAACAATGGTCTGCTCAACACCGTCAGCGGCGGCAATTTCGGCATTGACTGGCTGGCGTATGACAGTTGGGTGGAAGGCACGGGCGGAGGCAACGGCGCGGCCAACGGGGCCGTGAATTTCAATTCGATTTCCACCCTGTTCTCGGCCGGCTCCAACTCGCTTGGCACCTACCTCTACACGCCGCCGGGCAACAACGTTTACGCCAGTTATTCGTTGCCGCTCGATGCCAACCTCGTGTCCAACGCCGCGGCGGGAGGCGCGGTTTCACTTTATTTTTACGCTGCGGACACGCAGGTCGGCTATCTGTTTAATTCCAGGGAATTCGCATCCAACCACCCCGAGCTGACGATCACCGCGGTGCCCGTTCCGGAACCGGCCGGCACCACGTTGCTCGTGGCGGCATTTGGCGGCTTTTTGCTTTTGCGCAATCGGAAAAGCACAAAATGAGCCGCCGCCGGGCAGTTGTTTTTGCAATCATGTTGTTGGGTTTTGGTTCAATCGCCAGGGCCCAAGTCACTTATACCGGCACGGATTACGCCGACGCGTTTCTCGCCACGGGTTCATTGAACAACCCGGAAGGAAGCGACCTGATGGGACTGAACTTTGGCGCGGCGGGCACCCTGGTTGTGGCCCCGGCGGCATCGGTGAAAGGGGAATTTCAGAGTGTCCTCAAATTCAGCCTTTCAAATGCGGTTGCCCTCTTCAACACAAACTACGGCGCGGGCAACTGGAGCATCACCGGCATTTCAATCCAATTGACCAGCAATTATGGAACCAGTGGTGTGCAACCGAATAATGCCATCTTCCCCGTGATCAATGGCGGAAATTTTGTCATCGAATGGTTGTCCAACAATGATTGGGGGGAAGGGACCGGAACCCCCAATCTGCCAACGACCGACGGAGTCACCTATGATTCACTTCCCGATCTGCTCTCGGGCGCGCACGCAATCCTCGGCACAAACACCTACACCCCGCCGGGCAACAACGTGCCGGTGACTTATGCGTTGCCGCTCGATACCAACCTCGTGGCCGATGTGTCGGGGGGTGGGGACGTGTCATTTCTTTTATATGCGGCGGACAACCAGATCGGATACCTGTTCAACTCCTGCAACTACGGGCGCGGAAATGAACCGCTCATTAATATTACTGCCACGCCCAGGGTGTTGCCGCTTGAAATTCTCCCCGGTTATTTCACCAATGGCCTTTTCCACCTGACCGGCATCGGCGGAACGAATTTGCAGTACCAGGTGCAGGCCAGCTCCGATTTGACCACGACCAACTGGCAAACGATTGGGACGGTAACCGCCGATGGGGCCGGCATGATTCGGTTTGACGACCCCGCCGCGACCAATTCCCAAAGGTTCTACCGGCTTTCCCGTTGATTTTCCCCAACCAAAAACTGACACTGAAAACAACGTGAAAAAGCGAATCCTCATCCTCGCCACCGGTCTTATGCTGCTGGCTCTGGCATCGCCGCTTGGTGCGGAGGAAGTAACCATTTTTGCCGCCGCGAGTCTGACGGATTCACTAAAGGAAATCGCCGCCGCCTACCAAAAGGAGTCCGGTGATAAAATCATTTTCAACTTCGCCGCCTCGAGCACGCTCGCGCGGCAGATTGAGGAAGGCGGACCCGCCGACATTTTCTTTTCCGCCGACGAAGCGCAGATGAACCGGCTGGAGAAAAGGGGATTGATTGACCCGGCCACCCGCAAAAGCCGGCTGGGCAATTCGCTCGTCGTCGTGGTTCCGGGTGACAGCACGCTGCAAATCAAATCCGCCAGCGACCTCACCAACGCCGGCATCAGGCAAATCGCGCTCGCCGATCCCCGGGCCGTGCCGGCGGGGGTTTATGCCAAAGGCTGGCTCACCCGGCAGCAACTCTGGCCGGCCGTCGAGCCCAAGGTCGTCCCGACGGAAAATGTCCGCGCCGCACTCGCCGCCGTCGCGTCCGGCAATGTCGAATTGGGCGTCGTCTATAAAACCGACGCCGCCATTTCCAAAAACGTCAAGGTCGCCTACGAAGTCCCGCGCGCGGATGCCCCCGACATCCGCTATCCCATGGCGCTGGTGAAGGGTTCGCCACAACCGGAAGCGGCGAAAAAATTCCTCGATTACCTCTCGTCCGAAGAAGCTGGACAGGTCTTCATTCGATTTGGCTTCCTCTTGCGCGAATGACCGCTGAAGAATGGCAAATCGTCTGGTTCACCGCGTGGGTTTCCGCGTTGAGCACGGTGATCATTTTACCATTCGGCCTGGCGCTGGCCTGGGTGCTGGCACGCCGTGACTGGCCGGGCAAATCCATTGTGGAAACCTTCGTGACGTTGCCGCTCGTCATGCCGCCGGTGGCGACGGGTTTGATTCTGCTCAAGCTCTTTGGACGCCGTGGCGCCCTGGGCGGCTTCCTCCACGACCAGCTCCATTTGGATGTCATCTTTACCTGGCGCGCCGTGCTGCTGGCCTTGACCGTCATGTCGATGCCGCTGCTGGTCCGCGCCGCGCGCGTGGCGTTTGAAGAAGTCAATCCACGCCTGGAGCAAATCGCCCGCACCCTGGGCGCCGGCGGCCTGCGCGTGTTTTTCACCGTCACCCTCCCGCTGGCCGCGCGGGGCGTCATCGGCGGCATGCTGCTCGCCTTCGCCCGCGCGCTTGGTGAATTTGGCGCGACGATCATGGTCGCCGGCAATATTCCGGGCAAAACCTCGACGCTCTCGCTCGCCATTTTCGAGAACGTGCAACTCGGCGACGACCCGCGGGCCTTCCGCCTGCTGGGCGTATCGGTCATCCTGGCCTTCACCGCCGTGTGGTGCAGTGAATTTTTCCTGCGCCGAAAAAAGCCATGACATGGGCCTGTTGCTGAAAAATATTTCGTTGCCGCTCGCCCAGTTCACGCTCGAAGTGGAGGTGGAAATGCACCGACACGTGACCGCCATCTTCGGCCCGTCCGGCGCGGGCAAAACGTCGCTGCTGGATCTCATCGCCGGACTGCGCGCCGCGCGCTCGGCCTTCATTCAATTGGACGGAACCGTGCTGACCGACTCGGCAAAACATTTTTCCGTCCCCCCGCACCAACGCGGCATCGGTTACGTCCCGCAGGACCTCGCGTTGTTTCCCCATCTCTCCGTGCTCCGGAACCTGCTTTACGGTCAAAAATCCGGAGGCGCGAATGATCCGGCGTTCCGTTTCGAGCACGTGGCTGAAGTCCTGGAAATCCAGCCGCTGGTGGCGCGCGGCGTGACGGAGCTTTCCGGCGGTGAAAAACAACGCGTCGCCCTGGCGCGCGCCCTGCTGGCATCGCCGCGCCTTCTGTTGCTCGATGAACCGCTTGCCAGCCTGGACGCGCCGTTGAAGGCCAAAATCATTCCCTACCTCGCCCGGGTCCGCGACGAGTTCCGGATCCCGATGCTGTGCGTGACGCACGACCGCTTTGAAGCGCTCGCGCTGGCGGACGAAATTGTCGTGCTCCAGGACGGGAAGGTCCGGCAAACCGGTCCGGTGTCGGAAGTTTTCACCCGCCCGGCCAACGCCGAGGTGGCCCGGCTGGTGGCCGTTGAAACCCTTCAGCCCGGCACCATCATGGGCGTAAACGATGGACTCGCCACCGTGAGCGTCAATCGGATCATACTCACCGCGCTCGCCCCCGCCGCCGGGTCACGCGAAGTGTTTGTTTGCATCCGCGGTGAAGACGTGGTCCTCCAGCGCGACCCCACCGTCACCAGCAGTGTGCGCAATCGTCTGTCCGCCCGCGTCGTCGCCCTTTCCCCGGAAGGTGCACTGGTGCGCGTGGAATTGGACGCCGGGTTCCCATTGTTTGCGCTGGTCACCCGGGCCGCCTGCACCGAACTGGCATTGCGCGAGGGCGAAACCATCACCGCGCTCATCAAGGCACCCGGCATCCACCTTGTGCCGCGCGGAAACTGCTGCTAAAGACATTCCATGCGCATCCTGTTTTTCGCCCAGCTTAAAGACGCGACCGGCTGCGATGCGACCGAAATCACGCCATCGGCGCCGCTGAATGCGGAACAACTCTGGGCGGAGCTGCTGAAGAAATTTCCGAAACTCGCCGCCCATCGTTCCAGTGTCCGGCTCGCAACCCGTTGCGAATACGCCGCGCCTGACGCCATTTTCGCAACCGGGGATGAAATCGCGCTCATTCCACCAGTGTCCGGCGGTTGAAACTCCTTTGTATGGAAATTGAAATCCAGCTCACCCCCGACCCCATTGCGGAAACCATTCCGCCGCCGCCTTCGTGGGGCGGGCAGGGCGCGTGGCTGGAATTTCGCGGCGTGGTCCGGGGCGAGGAAAATGGCGGGGACATTTCCGCGCTCGAATACGAGGCCTATCCGGAAATGGCCACGCGCGAAATCCGGCGCATTCTTGAATCGTTCGGCGCAAAATTTCCGTGCCTCGTCGCGAAAGTGATTCATCGCGTCGGCGTCATTCCCGTCGGCGAAACGGCGATTTACGTCGGCGTGGCGTCTCCACATCGCGGCGAAGCCATCGCCTTGCTGGCCGAATTCATGGACCGCCTGAAACAGGATGTGCCGATCTGGAAACGCCGGGCATTACCCGTCGAAAACGAATCAAACAAAAACCACGCACTCCTCGCCCCGTCCCTCTCCCCGCAATGCGGGGAGAGGGTGGCCGCGAGGCCGGGAGAGGGGACGTCTCCGGCAATAAAGTTATTAGCCACCCTGGACGAAGCGCTGGTTGAAATTCGTTCGCACTGCCAGCCGTTGCCCGCTGTCCACACGCCGCTTGCGGACGCCTTTGGCCGCGTGCTGCGCGAAACGGTTTGTGCGCCGTCGGATTTGCCTGATCACGACCGTTCCACGCGTGACGGCTACGCCATTCTACAAAACGATGCGTCTGAAATGTTCCAGGTCGTGGACACCCTTCATGCCGCCGATTGGAAACCGCGCCGGCTCCAGCCCGGCGAAGCGGTCCGTGTGGCCACCGGCGCGGCCCTGCCGTGCGAAAACCTGCGCGTCGTGATGCAGGAACACGTTGAGCGTGACGGTGATAAAATCCGGATCACCAAACAGGAAACGGCCCTGAACCTCCGCAAACGCGGCGAAGACGTTGAGGCCGGACAGCCACTCGTACCGGCCGGTATGCGGCTGGATGCGGGCCGGCTCGCGCTGCTCGCGTCCGCCGGTTGCACGCAACCGCTCGTCAGCCCGCGCCTGCGCGTCATTCATTTCACCACCGGCGATGAAATTGTTCCGCCGGACCGGACGCCGAAGCCGGGACAGGTTCGCGACAGCAATTCGATTTTGGTCCACGGTCTGCTCCAAAAATTTCCGTGTCGTGTGGCGCAGGCGCATCTGCCGGAGGATTTCGGAGCGGCCAAACAGTTGGTTTCAACCTTCCGCCTGCAACCCTCCACCTTCGACATGCTTCTGATTTCCGGCGGAGCAAGTGTGGGCGACAAGGATTTCACGCGCCCGCTGCTCGAATGGCTTGGATTTGAAATCATCTTTTCGCAGGTCAACGTGCGCCCCGGCCGGCCGCTGATTTTTGGCATCGCTGGTGGGGCGAGCGTCCCCGCGAGCCGGCTCGTCGGCAGCCTCGCCCCACCAGATAAAGTCCGCGTGGCATTCGGCCTGCCCGGCAACCCGCTGTCGCATTTTGTGTGTTTTCATTTGTTTGTCGCCGCGGCACTGGCGAAACTCACCGGCGCGGAACCCGAAACGTTCCGGCGCGGCCGGCTCGCGTCAAAACTGGACGACCCACCGTGCCCGCGCGAAACGCTCTGGCCGGCGCGGGCGGAGCCGGCGGGTTTGCATCCGCTGGCATGGGCGAGTTCCGGCGATGTGACTTGTCTGGCGGAGACCCATGCGCTGATTCGCGTGCCGGCGAATCGCGGTCCGATGGAATCGGGCGCCGAAGTCGAATTTTTAGCAACGGATTGAGATGAACAACAAATTTTCGCATCTGGACGCGCGCGGCGGCGCGCGCATGGTCAACGTCGGCCACAAACCGGTCCAGCGCCGGCGCGCGGTGGCGGAGGGGAAGCTGGTTTGCGCGCCGGCCACGATTCGCGCGCTCAAAAAAAATGCGCTGCCGAAGGGCGACGTTTTGACCGTGGCGCAGATTGCCGGCATCCAGGCCGCCAAACGGACAGCGCAGTTGATTCCGCTTTGCCATCCGCTGGCGTTAAACCACGTCGAAATCAGTTTCAAAATTAAAAACGCGGCGATCGAGGTCTGGTGCACGACGGAAACCAGTTCGCAAACCGGCGTGGAATTGGAGGCGCTGACCGGCGTGAGCGTGGCGGCGCTGACGCTTTACGACATGTGCAAGGCCGTGGACAAACACATGCGGATTGAAGGCATCCGCGTCGTTAAAAAGGAAAAATATGACCAAGAATAAATCGCCCATGAGTCCGTCAGGGTTTGGAGTGCGCCAGCCCTCTGGCGCTTTTCCCGGATACAAGGCTGATTTGAAAGCGGCAGAGGGCTGCCGCAGTCCAGGACGCTGGCGCGCACAAGTCTGCGCCTCAAAATCATGAAGATCGGCCGCCTCACCGTCAGCGACCGCGCCGCGGCGGGCATCTACGCCGACCGCAGCGGGCCGGAGATTGAAAACGCGCTGCGGGAATTCCTCGGCGGCGACGCGCAATTTGAATCGCTCATCGTGCCGGACGAGCAACCCTTGATTTCCACGGCGCTAAGAAAATTTGCAGATGACCGGAAATGCGATATGGTAATCACGACGGGGGGCACGGGCATTTCACCACGCGACGTGACGCCGGAAGCGACGCGCGCGGTGTTGGAAAAGGAGTTGCCCGGGTTTGGTGAAATCATGCGCGCGCAGTCGTTCGCCCGGGTGCGGACGGCCATTTTATCGCGCGCGGTGGCGGGGACGCGCGGGGCGTGTCTGCTGATCAACCTGCCCGGCAAACCCTCGGCGGTGCGCGAGTGCCTGGAGATTCTCGCGCCGGCGATCCGCGAGGGGCTGGCGCATTTGCGCGGTGAAAATCCGCACGAACGAAAATAACATGGATCCGTTTGGACGCAACATTGACTACCTGCGCATCTCGGTCACCGACCGGTGCAACGAGCGTTGCCTCTATTGCATGCCGGAAGGATACAAGGGCTGGGAAAGCCACCCGGACCATCTGACGGCGGAGGAAATTGTCCGCGTGGCGCGCGTGGCGGCGGGGCTGGGTTTTCGCAAGTTCCGGCTCACCGGCGGCGAACCGCTCGTGCGCCGTGACGTGCCGGACATTGTCCGCGCCATGGCCGGGATTCCCGGCGTTGAGTCCGTCGGACTGTCCACCAATGGTTTAAGGCTCGCGGCGCTGGCGCAACCACTGCGGGCGGCCGGTCTGCGCACGGCCAACGTGAGCCTTGACGCGCTGGATCCGGAAGTTTACCGGCGGGTCACTGGCGGCGATGTGGCCAAGGTCCTGGCCGGCATCCGCGCGGCGGTGGCGGCCGGCTTCGAGCGGGTTAAGCTGAACTGCGTCTTGATGCGCGGCGTCAACGAGACGGAACTCTGGCCGCTGGTTTTGTTCGCCGCCGAACACAGCCTGCCACTGCGGTTTATCGAGCTGATGCCGCTCACCTCCACCGAGGTTCTGACCGAAAAAAATTTCCTGCCCTGCGGCGAGGCCATGCAATTGCTGGCGCAAAGGGATGAACTGATTCCGCAACCCGACCGCAAACTCGGCCATGGACCGGCCAGATATTATTTATTGAAACAAACCGGCGCGCTGGTCGGCTTCATCGGCGCGCTGACGAACGAGCATTTTTGCGAACAATGCAACAAGATGCGGCTTACGGCCGATGGCAAGGTGCGCCCCTGTCTCGGCAACCACATCGAGGTGGACTTGCGCGCGGCGTTGCGGCACGGCGCGAGTGACGGCGCGTTGCAGGAGTTGTTGGCAACCGCGCTGCGATTGAAGCCGCTGGAACATCAGTTCCGCGCCAACTATCAGCCCTGCCGGCCCATGACCGCCATCGGCGGTTGATGGCACGCGGATCATTCAGCCGCACCCCCGGAAGCCCGTCAGATCCGTCAGCTGAAATCATTGGAGGCCTGTAACTATTTGGCCGCCGGCACGTCTAATGGTGTGGTTGTATCAAGGAAAAATGAGAACCATCATTTTGACATATCCGGGTTACCAGTCCCTGCCTCGAGGCATCAAACAAATGCTGGTGGCTTCGGAAAATTTTTACTTTGATGAAATCGGAGCGGTCGCGGCCAACGCAAACCGCGACCGGCCCAAGGATGCAAAAATCGCGCCGTTCGCCGGCGTGACGAATTCGGGCAGACCCGCAGAAATGTACGCCGGCGCATAACTGCTGATCGACCGTCGGCCGGCGGGTTACACCGCCACGGCCAGGGCAATGTTCTCCTCGTCAACCGGACGATCGCGTTCTTCCATCTTTTCCCGCAATTTCTTCAGCGCCTGTTCCTGGATCTGCCGGATGCGTTCGCGCGTCACTCCCAGCTGCGCGCCGACTTCCTCCAGGGTCCTTTCCTTGCCGTCCTCCAATCCGAAACGCAGGGTCAGAATCTTGTTTTCACGTTGATCGAGCGTGCCCAGAACCTCCCGCACCAACTGGGTGTCGGTTTCCTGAACCAGCCGGTCGAACGGCGCCGCCGCATTGGGATCGGCCACGATTTCCGAGACGCGTTCCGTCGCGTCATCGCCAATCGGAGCGTCCAGGGAAACCGGCGCCTTAGACGCCAGGCGGTACTGCCGGATGCGCCGGGGATCCAGATCCAGCTCATGCGCCAGTTCCTCATCGGTCGGGTCGCGATCCAAGGCGGCGCGCAGTTTCACCTCCGCCCGCCGGATATGGGCCACCTTGTCCACCACGTGCACCGGCAGACGGATGGTCTTGGACTGGTTGGCCAGCGCCCGTTTGATGCTCTGCTTGATCCACCAGGAAGCATAGGTGGAAAGCTTGGCCCCCTTCCGGGGATCGAACCGTTCGACGCCTTTCATCAGGCCGATGTTGCCCTCATTGATGAGGTCCAGCAGCGGCAATCCCATGCCCTCATAATCATGGGCAATCTTCACCACCAGCCGCAAATTGGCTTTGATCATGTGTTCGCGCGCCCGCGGGTCGCCGCGCCGGATCCGTTTCGCGAGCGCGATTTCCTCCTGCGGCGTGATCAGTTTCACCTGGCCGATTTCACGGAGGTAAAGCTGCAAGACGTCGCCCTGCGGTAAATCCCGGGTCGCGGGTTCCGCCGGCGTCGCTTGCCGGGCCGGGGACATGGTGCGGGCAAGCACGGTCATCGGCGACAGCATGCGGTTGTCCGCCCGCCGCGACAGGCGCGGCGCGGTCAAATGGACGGGACGCGGTGCGAGTTTGACGGTCCTCGAACGGTCAGTACGATTAATGATGGTTTTCATGGGTTCGTTCCGGTGCTCAACCCTGGACGGCCAGCGCTTCGAGTTTGGATAAAATCGTCTTTTTGCTCACCACCCCCACCGTTTGATCGCGCAACTCGCCGCCGGCAAAGAAGAGCAGGGTCGGAATGGACCGGACGCCGAAGCGCGCGGCCAGGGCGGGTTGGTCATCCACGTTGACCTTGGCGACTTTCACCCGGTCGCCGTGTCCGGTGGCAATTTCGTCGAGCAGGGGCGCAAGCATCTTGCACGGGCCGCACCATTCGGCCCAAAAATCCACCAGCACCGGCTGGCCGGCCTTCAAAACCTCAGCCTCGAAATTTGCTTCATTGATTTCCATTGTCGGCTTCATAGTTCACCCTTTCACCTATATGTAACAACCAGTGTTACACTATTGTTCAAAAAAAGAGAATGTCAACCGGCTCTTTTTTTGTCGCAGGCGCCGGAGGCCTTGACCGCATTGATCACATCCGCCAGGCTGGTCTGCTCCAGGTCGTGTTCCATGGCCTTCTCGGCGGACGCAAAAACCCGGTCCAATTCCTCGCGGATGCAATGGCCCACCGGGCAGGCGGCATTGGGCTTGCGCGAAGGATTGGCGAAAGGCTCAACTTCTTCAACCGCCCGGTATACTTCAGCCAGGTTAATGCGGCCGGGCGAACGGCTCAGGCGGGAGCCCGACCCGGCGCCCTTGCAGGTATCCACCAGTTTGGCCCGTTGCAGGGACAACAACAGCCGCCGGATAATGACCGGATTGGTGTTGACGCTGCCGGCCAGAAACGCGGACGTGACCCGGTCGCCCTCCTTGTAGGCAAGGACGGCCAGCACATGGACCGCCATGGCGAAACGGCAACTGGTTCTCATAAACGCTGACTAATAGGTAACCACAGTGATTACATTTGTCAACCCGAATGCTGCCGCTTGCCGCCGATGTGACCAGGGGATGGTAACCGGATGGGCGGTATCCGCCGGGGCAAATGCGGCCTACCAATCCTTGATGGGTTGCTGCGGGTTTTGTGGTTTTCCCACCGGTTTCAGTTGCAGAAATTGTTCGTCACCCTTCTGCGCGTCCAGCAGCCGCCTGGCTTCTTCCGGCGTCATTTGCCCGGCCGCCAGCGGCTGACCCTGGCCGTCCTGGTTTTCCGGCTTCCCGCCGCCTTGCGGTTCATCCGACCTTTGCGGTGGCGGCTGATTTTGCTGCCCGTGGTTGTTCGGGTTGGACGGGTTCGGTTCGTTCGGCTTTTGCGATTGCGAATTCTGCGAGGATGGTGGTTGGTTCTGGGACTGCTGATTTTGCGAGCTCTTCGATTGCTGCTGCGACTGTTGCTGGCTCTGTTGCTTCAACAGCTCGTACAACTTTTTCAGTTTCACATCATCGGGATATTGTTTCAGCCCGGTTTCCACCGACGTCAACGCCTGCGGGATGTTGTTGGAAATGTAGGCCTGTGCGCCGCCGTTGAAATAATCATCGGCGGACTGGGCCCGGGCCGGCGGCGAGGCCAGCCATAGCAGGCTAACGCTGAACAGGAGTAACAATCGCATCGATGTCCTTTAGCTTTTTGATGTAATCCTGAAATTTTTTGGCGGCAATCGGATTGTTCAGGCGTTCCATGATTTCCAGGGCGTAATGATATTCATTGCGGCGGACCGCGTCGTCGGCTGCGGCTTTGGCCCGGCGCATCGCCTCCCGCAGTTCGGCGATCAACCCAATCTGCCGCTTTACAAAAGCGAGGTTGTAGGCCGCGTCCGCGTCGTTCGTGTTCAGTTCCGCCGCGTGCGCATAACTCTTGACCGCCTGTCGCCAGGTGTCCTCCATCGCATCCAGGCTTCCGGTGTCGGGTTCGAATTTAAGTTCGCCCTGGCGATACAGCGCATTGCCCATATTGTAATACGCCCGCTGTTGCAGCCTCAAATCCTGCGACCAGGTCGCCATCTGAAAATCGGCCAGCGCCGCGTCAAAATTGGTCGCGCGGTACGCCGCCGCGCCGGCGTTGAAGACCAGGCGCAAGTCGTTGGTATTGGCCTGGGCCAGCTGCTCAAATTCCTGCAGGGCGTTCGTGTAATGGCCCGCGTCGTAATCGCGCAAGGCGCTCGAGGGTGAAGCCTTGGCGGCCACCGGCAGCAACAAAATTACCATAAGCGCCGCGATCGCCGGCGCTTCGCCTTTGGACGGGGGACTTTGGACGGCGGACTTCTTCCGCTCCGGCAAAAACAGCTCCGCCAGCAGCAGCAAAATCGCGGCCGCCAGCGGCCACTGATATTGCTCGTGATAGCGGCGGACGAGCCGCTCCTCGCCTTCCGATTTGGGCAGCGGGGCGAGGCCGTTTTCATATAAAACTTTCATGGTGTCCGCCCCGCGCAACGGCAGATAAAAACCACCCGTGGCCGCGGCGATTTGCCGGAGCAGCGTCTCGTTCAAATGGGATTTCACCACGTTGCCGTCCGGATCCCGGACGTAATCCGAGTTGCCGTTCGGGTCGGTGATCCGCAAGAGCGTGCCTTCCGCCGTGCCGATGCCGACGGTGAAAATCTTCAACCCGGCCCGGGCCGCGTCCCGGGCGGCGGCGAGCGCCGCATCGGAATTGACGTTATCCTCGCCATCGGTGAACAGCACCAGCACCTTGAAATGGCCGCCTTCCTTGAAGGCCGTTTGCGCCGTCTGGATGGCGGTGGCGATGGCGGTGCCGCCTTGCGGCAGCGTGTTCACGTTCAGCGCCTGGACGCATTGTTGAAATGCGCTGCTATCAAACGTCAGCGGGCATTCCAAAAAGGCGTCACCCGCAAACGCCACCAAACCGAGCCGGTCCGGCTTGGCCTGTTGCATCAGATCCAGCGCGGCCAGTTTGGCCCGTTCGAGCCGGTCCGGCGCGATGTCCTCAGCCAGCATGCTTTTGGAGGTGTCCACCGCCACCACGATGTCCAGGCCCCGTTGTTCCACCTTCTGCAAATCAAATCCATATTGCGGCCGGGCCAGTGCCATCATCAGCAGCGCCACGGCCGAAACCAGGCAGCCAAACCGGATTTTCCGGCGCGTTGGCGAAACGCCGATGGTCAACGCGGACAATAACCGGGTCTGGATGAATTGTGACAGCAACTGCTGACGCCGGCGCGAGGCCCACCAGAAGAACAGCGCCAACGCCGGTGGCATCACCAGCAAGAACCAGAGAATTTGTGGGTGTGCGAATCTCATCTTGTAATTGCCGATTGCCGATTGCCGATTGCCGATTGGATTTGTAATTTCAGGTTATGAACCCGATTGAATTGAAAGCCCGCACCAAAACTTTTGCGCTGCGGATTATCAAATTGACCCGTGTTATTCCCAAAAATGACGATGCTGGCCGGGTCATTGCCAAACAAATCGTTCGCAGCGGAACCTCGGTGGCCGCGAATTATCGCGCGTCGTGCCGCGCGCGGAGCCGGGCGGAATTCGTCGCCAAAATCGGCACGGTCGAAGAAGAATCCGACGAAACCGCCTTGTGGCTCGAATTGCTGATAGAATCCGAAATTATCCCCGCGAAGAAATTGTCCGCCTTGCTCGAAGAAGCCAATGTCCTGACCGCCATCATGGCGACCTCCCGCAAGACGGCGTCCGGCAAATGATCCGTTAATCGGCAATCGGCAATCGGCAATCGGCAATATGTTCATGGCAGTCTCCGAAATGCGGTTTGGGCCAGCACCAGTTCAACGAGCAGCAGGCCCAGTCCGCCCATGATAAACCACGGAAATAATTCCCGGTATTGCGTGAATTTGTTGACGACCGCCTCGGTTTTCTCCAGCCGGTTGATCTCCGCGTAGATTTGCCGGAGTTTTTCGGCATTCTCCGCCCGATAGAACGTTCCGCCGGTCGTTTGTGAAATCTGCCGCAACGCGTCGTCATCCGGCAAGAAGCCGGGCGGCAGTCCCATGGCCTCGACCTGCTCGCGGTTGCCCAGGCCGACGGTGAACACCTTCACTCCCAGCGCCGCCGCCGCTTGCGCCGCGGTGTCCGGGTCTATCTGCCCGGAATTGTTCGCACCGTCGGTCATCAGCACGATGATTTTGCTCCTGGCCGGCAAAACGCGCAACTGGTTCAACGCCGTGACCAGCCCGTCGCCGATGGCGGTGGCGTCCGAATTGATGGTGCCGATTTCCAGCCGGTCGATGTTATCCAGCAAGTAATCGTGATCCAGCGTCAACGGCGAGGCAAGGAATGCCCGCACCGCGAACACCACCAGACCGATACGATCATCCGGCCGCTCCCCGACGAATTTTTCCAGAACCGATCTGGCCAGGTTGAACCGGCTGATGCGCTGGCCGTTTACCTCGTAGTCCGGCGTGTTCATGCTGCCGGACAAATCGAGCGCCACCACGATGTCAATGCCGCTGGCCTTCACTTCCGTCGTGCTTTTCGCCAGCCGCGGCTGGGCCAGGGCGACCATGAACAACGCGAGCGCCAGCCAGCGCAGCGTCGCCAGCCACGCACCCGCCCGCGACCGGCGTACCCGGGTCAATCCTTCCACCAGCCGCACGGACGAATAAAGAAACGCCGGCGGCGACCCGCGCCGCCCCTTCAGCCACGCCAGCAGCGGCAGCAACAGCAACAACAGCAAAAAATAGGGATGGGCGAAACTCATGCGGGTGTGGGGTCGAGAGTCGAGGGCCGAGAGTCGAAAGCCGGCAGATCCGGTTTCGGTTCAGTTTCTTCAACCAGTCTCACCGCCGAGCCGTGCAGTTCCCGCAACTCCGGTTCGCCCGGTTCGTAGCGGGCGAACTTCACCAGGTCGCAACTTTCCAGAAATTGGCCGAGGCTGGCCTTTTGTTCCGGCGACAATAAATCCGTCACCTGCAATTCGCGCAGGAATTCCTCGGTGGTGCGCTCCGGCGCGCGAAAATCAAATTGTTCCTCGAGGTAGGCGCGAATGGTGTCGGAGACCAGGATGCAAAACGGTTTCGGCTGCGTGAGGAGCGCGAGCGCTTCCTGGAGCTTTTGTTTCGCGCGGACGTGCGCCGGGAGCGGCGGCACGACGGGAACATTCGCCCGCCGGTATTGCCGCCATTTCCAGAGCGCAAACAAAAGCGCCGCGCCCACGAGGACCCCAAGTGCCAGCCAAACCCATTCCCAGACGTTCGGAATGGTCACCGGCGGCTTGATGTCGCGGATGTCGTTAGCGCTAGCTGTCGTGTTCGTAATCACGTTTCAGGCTTGAAATGACGCGACAGCGTCTTGGACTGCGGCAGCCCTCTGCCGCTTTGAAGACGCCGAATAGCGCCAGAGGGCTGGCGCACTCCAAAACCTGGCGGGATTCGAGTCGTTCCTTTTCATCCGCGCAATCTCCGTTTTTCTCTCGTTTCAAAAAACCTTCCCAGCGCCGCCGAGTAAGGTTCGTCGGTGTGAAGTTGAATGGTGTCGATGCCCGACGAACGCAGTTGCCGCGCAACCTCGGCGCGTTGCTTTTCCTGCCGCAACGCGAAGGCATCGCGGCTCGCCGCATGGGCCGTGTTCACCTCCACAATTTCGCCCGTCTCGGCGTCCTCCAAAACCAGCCGGCCGAGCGCGGGCAACTCCATTTCGTAGCGGTCCGTCACGTGCACGGCCACCACGTCGTGGCGGCGGTTCGCCTGGCGCAAGGCGGTTTGTATGGGCGGCGGCAGCGATGACGAGTCGGAGCGCGGTTTGTCCCAAACCGCGGCGCCAGCGGTTTTTTGCCGGCTGGGATTTTCCAAACCACGGCGTGAGTTCGTGGCGGCTGCGAGTTGAGACAACTCGCGCTCCGGACTCATCAGAAAATCCGAAATCACCACCACGATGGCCTTGTGCGCCAAAACCCGGCCCGCAAATTCCAGCGCGCGCGCCAGGTCCGTCCCGCGCCGCTTCGGCTCAAAATACAGCACCTCGCGGATGACGCGCAGCACGTGGCTGCGGCCTTTCCGCGGCGGAATGAACTGCTCGACCTCGTTGGTGAACAGCAGCAAACCCACCTTGTCGTTGTTGCGAATGGCGGAGAAGGCGAGCACGGACGCGATTTCGGCGGCCAGTTCACGCTTGGATTGTTCGCGCGAACCGAACAGGCCGGAGCCGCTCACGTCCACCACCAGCATCACCGTCAACTCGCGTTCCTCGACGAATTTCTTGATGAACGGATGGTTCATCCGCGCCGTGACGTTCCAGTCGATGGCGCGCACGTCGTCGCCGGGCTGGTACTCGCGCACCTCGTCGAAATTCATGCCCTGGCCCTTGAAAACGCTGTGGTACTGGCCCGCCAGCGTCTCGGTCACGAGCCGGTTCGTGCGAATCTCGATCTGCCGGATTTTTTTAAGGATTTCTCGCGGGATCATGCGCTTGCAAAAAATGGAATGGCCGGTAAATTTAATAATATGAGTTCAGAAATGGTCTTCAAAGAAGCCCGTGCGCTTCCGCTCGCGGAACAAATCGAATTGTGCCGCAATCTCTGGGACAAGATCGTGGAATCAAAGGAACTTACACCCGGCGAAGCCGCGTTGATTGACCAGCGCCTCCAGGACCATCTCAACAATCCCAACGACGTTGTTTCGTGGGAAGAAGTCAAAACGAAGCTCGACGCGAAATACGGAAAATGAAACGTGATTTCGTCCTTCGACGTGTCGCGGAAAAGGAATTTGACGATTCGATTGGATAGTATGAAGGCCAGCGCGAAGGTCTGGGCCGGGAATTTCGAGCCGCCATTGAGCAATACTTTGAACGCATTGCGGATAATCCCGAACGGTTTCCAAAAGTCAGAGGCGAAGTTCGGCGTGCAGTTGTCCTCCGGCGTTTTCCGTTTGTGATTCACTTCCTGATCGAGCCAGATCGCATCGTGATTCTTTCCGTCTTCCACACGAGCCGCGGACCGGAACAACTGAAATACCGGCAATGAGACTTTCACGAGCCGGTTTGTGCGCAGCTCGATCTGCCGGGGTTTTTTGAGAATCTCGCGGGGAATCATTACTCAATCTTCCGCCTCGTCGGCCTTGTGAAAATCAAAAAAGGTCTGGATATCATCGCGGCGAACGAAACCGCGTTTCCGCTTTTCCTCCGCCAGCGCCTCGCTCGCCTCATCACGCCAGCCGCGTTTGCTCATGAATCCATTCCAGACCAGAATCTCCTCGTCATTCGGACGCCAGCCTTTGCAGAAACACCACTCCAGAATTTCCTCGTCCGTGCCGCCTTGCAACGTGCGCTCAACGAGCTCGGCATATTCGATGTGAAGAAAGCGGACGCAACGGCCATCCATACCCGTCCCATGATTGTAATCCGCAGGCAGTTTGCCCTGTGCGTACAGACGGATTTTATCAAGCACCCGTCCAAAGAAAACGAGGCCTCCGACTTTTTCGCATGAACTTCGCAGTCCCGGCACTTTCATATTGTCATTGGCTCACGGCACCGGGAGTTCGTCGAAAATCTTCTGGACGACCGTTTCGCTGGTCTTTTCCTCGGCCTCGGCCTCGTAAGTGATGGCCACGCGGTGGCGCAGCACGTCCATGCCGATGCTTTTCACGTCCTGCGGCGTCACGTAGCCGCGGCCTTTCAAAAACGCGTAGGCCTTGGCCGCCAGCGTCAGATTGATGGTCGCGCGCGGCGACGCGCCGAGTTGGATGAAATCCTTTACCGCGATCTTGTAGTGATCGGGGTCGCGCGTGGCGCAGACCAAATCCACGATGTAATCCTTCACCTTGTCATCCACGTAAATGTCGTTGATGACTTCGCGCGCCTTGAGAATGTCCTTCGGGTCCACCACCACGCCCACGGTGGGCGTGCCGGAGGTTTTGGCCATGATGTCCAGAATCTTCCGCTCCTCGTCGCGCGACGGATAGCCGATTTTGAGTTTCAACATGAACCGGTCCACCTGCGCTTCGGGCAGCGGATAGGTGCCCTCCTGCTCGATGGGATTTTGAGTCGCCAGCACGAGGAACGGCTCCTCCAGTTTGAACGTCCGCTCGCCGATGGTGACCTGTTTTTCCTGCATCGCCTCGAGCAGCGCGCTTTGCACCTTGGCGGGCGCGCGATTGATTTCGTCCGCCAGGATCAGGTTCGCGAAAATCGGCCCTTGGCGCGTGCTGAACCCGCCGGATTGCGGATTGTAAATCTGCGTGCCGATGACATCGGCGGGCAGCATGTCGGGCGTGAATTGCAGCCGCGCGAATTTGACGTTGATGCACGCGGCGAGCGATTTGACCGACAGGGTTTTGGCCAGGCCGGGCACGCCTTCCAGCAGCACGTGGCCGTTGGCCAGCAGGCCGATGACCAGGCGTTCGGTCAGATAATTCTGGCCGACGATGACCTTGCCGAGTTCGTTGAACAGGGGGTGCGTAAAGGCACCCGCCTCCTTGACCGCGTCGTTGATGGCGCTGATTCCAGTATTCATTTTTTCTTAATTTTTCGGTGTTATTCTGACAAAAGGTTTTTTTCGATGTTCAACAAAACTGCGGCCGGAGTGCGCCCGGCCTCGGGCGCTGCAATTTCCGAAAACCAGCAGCTTTGAATCCGGCAACAACTTTGCATAGTGGCGTTGCTGCGCCCGGGACGGGCGCACTCCGTTCACGCGCCGGGCAAAATTTCAACCTGCTTCGCCGGCAGCCAGCCGATGCGGCCGGAACCGTCGGTCACCTGCAGCCAATGGTTACGGCGATCCAGCACGGCCAGTTCCTCGCCGTCATGGGCTTGGAACGCGTCCTGCGCCTCGGCAAACGGCCCGCTGCGCGCCGTCGCCTCCGGCTCAACGACCACGGCGGTCGGTTTTGAAAAATGCATCGCCGCCACCGCACCCAGGCCGGCGCAGAACAAAATGGCGAGTGAAACCACGCTATAAGTCAGGCCGCGCAACCGGGCGCGCCAGGCGGGCCGAAGCTGCCGCACGGCGAACAGGAGGCAGGTCAACCAAAAAGCGCCCGACGCCAGCATCGTCCATTCGTTGAGCGTCAGGGTACCGAGCCATCCCGCAAGGCGGGACCAGCGGCTTTCACCCAGTGGGGGGCCTTCGACCTGTTTGCGCACGAAATCCAGATTCGCCCGAACCTCGGCGTCGCGCGGCGCCAGCAATTCCGCCCGCCGATACGCGGTGATGGCGCGGCCCAGCCGTCCCAGTTTGAATTCCGCGTCACCGTAATTGAACCACAGCGCCGTTGAAACTGTGCCGGATTGCAGAATTTTTTCGTAAGCGCCGGCCGCGGCGGCAAATTTGCCTTCCGCGTAAAGTTTGTTGGCCGCGTTGAAATCGGCGGTGACATCCGCCGCAAACAGGTTTCCGGCGCAGACCAACGCAAACAGCAAAGTGAAAATTTTGCAGCAGCCGACGTGAGTCGGCTCATTCTTTGCCTGAGTTGGAGCGAACTGACGTTCGCTGCTACCGGATTGGAATTTCATGCCTTCAACTCCTGCAATTGGCTGATGACTTTTTCAAACTGCGCGGCAACCGAATTCAGTTCGCCGGTGCCGCGCACGGGCGCGTAGCGGGCCTGGTTGCAAAGTTGGAAGAGTTCGCGCAATCCATCAAGCGTCGTTTTCGGCGCGCCGCGCAAAACCGGGTGTTCGTCAATCACGTTTTCCGTGATGGCCGATGCCGGACAATCCAGACGCTCGCCCAGTTGTTCCTGCAACAGCCGGAACAGGGTGGCGAAAAATTCATCCGGCCTGTTTTCCGCCGCGTACTTTTTCAAGCCATCCAGGCCACTGGCAATGAGTGCGGCAACGGCGCGTTCCCGGCGCAGACGCGGATTGTTCGCCAGCTGGTCCGTCCGTTTGCGCCAGACGAGGGCGGCGAGAAACGCCAGAACGGGCAGGGCCTGCACGGCGAGAAACGCCGGCCGCGTCACCAACGGCGGACCCGCCGGCGCGAGCGCGCCCAGTTCATCCTTGATCGGCAATATGTCCGCCGGCGGGGTTGGGTTTTCCGCGGTGGCGGTCCGGGCGGCAATGGTCGGCACTGCCGGCGTGCCGGCGGAACGTACCGCCAACGCCACGGACGGCTCCGTGAGCAGGCGATAACTGCCGGCATCCGGATCAAAGTAGCTGAAGGAAAAGGGCGGCAGTTCGTGCACGTCCGTGTTTTGCGGCGCCACAATCTCCTCGAACGTCTTCGCCCCCTGCAGACCTGCCGGGTCGGTCGTCACCACTCTGGCGGTGGGCGGATAGACCGTAAAGTCATGCCACGCCGGCTGTTCCGGCAGGGTGAGCGCACCCAGATCGCCCCGGCCGGCAATCTGGATGCGCACGGTGATGGGATCGCCGACGGCAACGTTTGTCGGCCCGGCGGTGACGGTCATCGTGTATTGGCCAATCGCGCCGTTGAAGTTCGGCGGCACATTTTCCGCCGGCAGTGGCAGCGATTGGACGTTCACGGTTTCGGTCGCGAGCGAGACCTGCTTTTGCTCATAATCGAAATTCCCAAAGGGATCGCGCATGCCAAACTGCCGGAAGAATGGATCGTTGGAACGGTTGTTGGATGACACCGCCAGCACCAGATTAACGCTGACCGGTCCGACACGGAGCCGGCCGGTCCGGCTCACGGTCAGCGGAATTTTAGCGCTGATGACATGGTAAAGGGTGTTGCCGATTTGCGCCTGGCTTTGCCCGATGGCGGCAATTTTTCCAACCGTGAAACCCTCGGCGCTCACACCCGTGAGTTGGGGCTGTTGGGTGAGCTGGGCGTCCTGGCGGTAGTAAAGCTGCAAATCGGCGGCAATAACCTCCCCGGCATACACCTGGTCGGCAGGCAATGAAAGTTTCGCGAACGCCATCTGCGAACCGGAATCGATTTGCGCCGCGGACGCCGCGCTGGGTTGAACCACCTTCAACGACAACGGCAGGCTGGCCAGTTGCACGCCATCCACGTCCGCGGTGAGCGCGGGAATGGTGAACTCGCCGGCTCGTTGCGGCGTGACGGAATATGAAATAGAAATAGTGGAATTTCCAGTTACACCAAAGCCGCCACTGAAACTATAACTGAAATTTTGAGAACTATTGATTTGCAGACCCGGCACTGTAGGAACGGTAATGTTTTTTGGAGATCCCCCTTCAAATGTCAGCGTCAGCGTTGCGCTCTGACCGAGGGTCAGCGTGTCGTTGTCCAACGAAGCGGTAAAACTCGCCGCGCGCGCCGGCGCCACGGCCAGCCACAACAGGAGCAGACAAAACCCGGCGGCGACCGGCACCGAACTCAATTTACGGTCGCGCCATTGGAGATAACATTTCCCTCGTAACCGTTCCATGCCAAACACCTTACGTTCCAAAATTATCCGTTCTCATTTTGCAACCGGTCGTCCGCAATTTCTCAGCCCGGCCAGTAAACAGACAATTCACGGGCCAAAATGTTCACGATTTTCGCCCGCCGCATCAACGGGCGACCGGGACTTCGCACGGTGTAGCCACCCGCGTTGAGTGATCAGTGTGTCGGTTGCAACGCCGCTCGACAAAGCTTTTTTCCCGCGCCATCCTGCCGGTGATGGCATTTGAATCGGATTCACCGCTGGACCACCTCTGGCAGGAATATGGCCGGCTGTTTCAGGAGTGGGACGATCTCACCCTCGCGCGCTGGCTGGCGCAGACGCTCGGCCAGCTCGAAGGCAAGGCGTGGCGGCTGTCGCATCCGCTCGTCGGCGCGTACCGGTTGGGGGCGCAACAGGCGCACCACCGCCAGGTCTGGTTCAAGCGGCTGGCCACGCCCCCCGCCGCCTACGCCGAATCACCGTGCTGCCGCGCCCCGTTTCTGCCGTTGCTGACCCGCGACGTGCGCGAATCCGGCCTCATCTGCCAGCATTGCAATGAAACCCTCGTGCCGTTCGACGACCTCGCCGCCGACGTGCGCGCCGAACTCGACGCTTGGGCGAAACAATATGAACCCGTCCACGCCGTCGCACACTGGGACGACCGCCAGCGCCGCCGCGTCGGCAGCTACGACGCCGCCTACGAGAACGCGGCAAAAGCGGCCGAGGGATTTCTCTCCCGGGCGGGCCGCGACCTCGCGCCGAAACTGCTGAATCTTTATCCGACCATCATCTGGGAGGACCAGGATGAATGCCTGGAGGTACGGCCCGAAGACGTGGCATTGTGATTTACGATTTCGGATTTACGATTTACGATTTGATTCGTCATGCAGTACGGCTCGCAAATCGCATATCGTAAATGATTAAATTCATTTTCAAGTGGTTCGTCCGGCTGGTCGTTCTGGCGGTGGCGCTGGCGGTCATCCTGTTGCTGGCGCGCAACGCGATTTTGCGGGTTTATCTCGAACACCGGATTCGCGCCCAGACCGGCATGGACGCCGAGATCGGAAGCTTTTCGGTCGGTCTGGCGGAACCGACGGTAACGATCCAAAATCTCCGGCTTTACAATCCGCCGGATTTCGCCGGCACGCCGTTCCTGGACATCCGGGAAATCCACGCGGAATACAATCCCGCCGCGCTCGTCCGGCACGAATTGCACGTCACGCTGATGCGATTCAATCTCGGCGAGATTGACGTGGTGAAAAACCAGGCCGGACAAACCAACCTCTTTTCCCTCGGCCTGGCCGCGCCTTTGAAAAAAACCGGCGGCCACGCCGACCGGTCGTTTGCCAGACAAACGGGCCTGGAATTCACCGGCATTGACGTGCTGAACGTCTCCATCGGCACGGCCAAATACATTGATTTGAACAACCCGCGGAACAATCGCAGTCAAATCATCGGCATCCAGAATTGCGTGCTCAAAAACGTGAAGTCCCCAACCGACCTCCTCGGCCTGTCCGCGTTTATTGCCCTGCGCAGCGGTGATTTTTTCAACTCTCTGCTGGGCCCGCAAAATCAGGCGGCCGGGTTTCTGCCATCGATTTCGCACTGAGGCCTCCACCATTTTTGCGTTTTCTGCGCGCCCCTTCTGCTTTAACCTCGGCGCGTGCATCGTGACCCGCTCAAAGCCGCCGCCCGCATCGTCGTGAAATTCGGCACGGGCGTGCTCACGGACAGCCGCAAGCAGCCCGACCCGGCGCAGTTGGAACAGCTGGTGGCGCAAATCGCCGCGCAGCGCCAGGCCGGCCGCGAAGTCGTGATCGTCACCTCCGGCGCGGTCGGCGCCGGCATGGGCGCGCTCGGCCTGGAAAAGCGCCCGACCGAACTCGCCGCGCTTTCGGCCTGTGCCGCCGTCGGCCAGTCGCAGCTCATGGCCACGTACGCGGACCTGTTCACCCGGCACGGCCTGCGGGTCGCGCAGGTGCTGCTCACCCACGACGACCTCGAACATCACGAGCGCCACCTGAACGCCCGCAATACGCTCGTCACGCTGCTGAACCGCGGCGTCGTGCCCATTATCAACGAAAACGACGCCGTTTCCTTCGAAGAACTCAAGTTTGGCGAAAACGACAAGCTGTCCGCGCTGGTCGCGTCGCTGTTGCCCGCCGATCTGCTCGTGATTCTGACGACCGTGGACGGCGTCCTCGAAAATTTCGGCAAGGCCAATCCGAAAACCATTTCCGTGGTGGAACACATGGATGCGGCGATTGAAAAACTCGCCGGCGGCACGAAGAGCGAAACGGCCGTCGGCGGCATGAGATCGAAGATTGAGGCCGCGAAAATCGTCGTGCGTTCCGGCATCCCGCTCGTCATCGCCTCGGGCAAAAAGAAACATGTGCTGGCTAAAATTCTTGGCGGCGAGGACGAAGGCACGCTGTTCGTGCCGCAACCGACCAGGTTGCAGGGCCGCAAGCGGTGGATCGCGTTTTTCCATCACCCCAAAGGGGCGTTGATCGTGGATGACGGCGCCAGGCTGGCGTTGCGTGAGAAAGGCAAGAGCCTGCTGCCGCCGGGCGTCGCGCGCTGCGAGGGCGATTTCGCTGTCGGCGACGTGGTGCGGATCTGCGATCTGAACGGAACGGAATTCGCGCGCGGCATCGCGCGGTTTGATTCCGCCGCCGTCCGCGCCCGCCAAGTGCCCAAGGAAGAACTCGTCCACCGCGATGACCTCGTCATTTTATGAACCGCAGAGACGCGGAGACGCAGAGATTTGTGTTTTTGTTGAAAAGAATGCCCCGGGGTGACGACCTGACGTTTTTCTTCTCTGCGCCTCGGCGCCTCGGCGGTTAAAATTAATGAAGCAGAAATCTGCAATCACCGACCTTCTCAACGTCATGGCCCGGCTGCGTTCACCGACGGGCTGTCCGTGGGACCGCGAGCAAAGCCATATGACGCTGCGCCGCCATGCCATCGAGGAGGTTTATGAGTTGATTGACGCCATCGAGGCCAGGGACGACCACGAAATGGCCGAGGAGCTCGGCGACCTGCTGTTGCAGGTGGTTTTCCATTGCCAGATGGCGCGCGAACGCGGCGCGTTTGATTTTGAAAAGGTCTGCCGGTTGATTGTGGAAAAACTGGTGCGCCGGCACCCGCACGTCTTCGGCCGGACCCGGGTCAAAAGCGTGGACGAAGTCTGGGTGAACTGGGAGAAAATCAAGCACGCGGAGAAAAAGGGGACACGGCACGAACGCGTCTCGGCCTTCGACGGCATCCCGAAACACCTGCCCGCCTTGCTGCGCGCCGAAAAGCTGGTGAAGAAGGCGCGCAAAGTCCTGGCGGACAGCCACCCTGCGGCAGGGCAGCGCTCCCGCGCAGCCGGACGCCGGAATAAAACAAGCAAAACAACTCTGGGAAGGAAACTGTTTGAGCTGGCGGAATTGACACAACGCCAAGGCTGGTCAGCGGAGGAATTATTAAGCGACGAGACCAGACGGCGCGAGCGAGCGTTTCGCCACCGGGAAAAGGTTCACCGGATTTTACCGCAGAGACGCAAAGGCGCAGAGAAAACGAATCCCAAAAGCTCGGCGTCTCGGCGTCTCAGGGGTTATTGATAGACCGGTTGCATTTGACAGCCCGGGCAACTCGCACCACCTTGCGGTGTTGAACCTATTGACCGGTTCAGTTGTCAAAACGTCATCGATTCTATGAATACTCGAAACTTTCAAAAGCCGCTCCTGACGATTATCGCCCTTATGGTACTGGGATTGATGGCAGGCAGCGCCACAGCACAAAATTCCACCACCGCACAGCCGGCAGCGGTGCCACAGTTATCCTACGGCGTGCCGGAAATCTTGCAGCTTTCGCAGGCGAAAGTCGGCGACAGCACCATCATTGCTTACGTCCAGAATTCGGGAAACCATTACGGCCTGAACGCGGCCCAGATCATTTATCTGCGGCAACAGGGCGTTTCCGACGCCGTCATCAACGCCATGTTGAACCAGCCCCGAACGCCTTCGGGGCAACCGGCGCCGACCGCGCCGGTGGCCACGGCATCCTCGTCGGACAGCTTGGCGGCTTACAGTTCCCAGACGTCATCCGCCGACGCACAGTCCACGGCGACCTATGTTCAAACCGTCCCGACCTCGACGGTCTATGTCGTCCCCGACACCCAGACCTATTACTATAACAACTGGCTTTACAACCGTGGTCCATACTACGGCTATTATCCGTATTACGGCTATTACTACCCCTATCCGGCGGTGTCGGTTTCGTTCGGTTGGGGTGGTGGCTGGGGTGGTTGGCACGGTGGCTGGCATGGGGATCGCGATGGTTTCCGCGGTGGCGGATGGCACGGTGGCGGTGGCTGGCATGGCGGTGGTGGCTTCCACGGCGGCGGGCATCACTGATAGTGCTTTTTATTATGGTAGCGGCGGTCGGTGACCGCCGCCCTTTTCTTGCAGCGCTCACGGAACACCGTTACCTCGTTCCCGCCGGTTGGGCACTCACAAATTCCCGGTGCAACCGGGCGTAAACAACTGCTATTGACTAAGACAAGCGTCATAAAGATATTATCTTTGTATGAAGAAACTTATTGTAAACGGAGTTACCTTTAAGAAAAGCCGCGCAAGCCAAGATTCCGAGTATTGTGTCGGGGTCGGTGTTAGGAGGGGTGAGATAATCGTAACGAACACTAAGAGCCCAATTACTTTCGTAAAATTTACGAGACAGGAATGGGAAGCGTTCATAATAGGGGTAAAAAATGGCGAGTTCGACAGGCAAGAATTGGAAAAGTAAATCCTGTCAGCATTAGAACAGGTGGACTGATGCGATCCTGCCGGATTAGAATACACGGTTGTAGTTCAATGAAGGTTAGCCCATGCAAGAAAAAGAAATCTCTGACTGGCTTGATAAAGATTTACCCAATTACGAGAAGCTGACAGCGACCGCTGCCAGAATCCTTGAGACAGTTTTGCTTGAAAAACGCGTTCAACATCTCCCGGTGGCTGGGAGAACAAAAACGCGTGGAAGCATTTTTGAAAAAATAAGACGCAAAGGATATGCTGACCCAAAGAAGAAACTCATAGATATATCCGGTATACGTGTAATAGTTTATCTCGAATCTCAAGTTGAACGCGTATCGAAACTGATTGAAAAGGCTTTCGATATTGATAAAGAAAATAGCTATACCAGAGACTCTGAACTCTCCATTGACCAGATTGGCTATCGTTCGGTGCATTATGTGTGTAGATTGGGATTGGATCGAACGAGACTGCTGGAGAATGAACACCTATCAGATATGTACTTCGAAATTCAGGTAAGAACAGTATTACAACATGCTTGGGCAGAACTTGATCACGACCAAAGATATAAGTTTGCCGCGAAATTACCAAGAGATCTTGAACGGGAATTATTTCTATACGCTGGACTGCTTGAGATTGCCGACAATGGGTTCAGCACACTCGCAGACAAGATCAATACGTATGTAAATCGTATTAAAAAGAAAACAAAAGCTAAGCAGTATGATATTGAATTGAACTCGCTTAGCCTTGAGCATTTTGTGGAGTCATGGTGTAATGAAAATGGTTTTCACCTTGAGAAATTAGCTGATCGGGGTGCTGTTGGTAGAAAGCTTGTTATCGAACTGAGGGATTATGGCCTGAACAATATTGATGAACTAAGACAGATCATCCCGATCAAGTATGCCAAGACTGCTAAGAAACTGGGATATAAGACGACCACATTTGGATTGTTGCGCGATTGGATGATATTGCACGATTATGAACGATATCGCAGGCGTGCGTGGAAGAAAAAATGGAGTGGTTGGAGCAGCCTAACTGATCCGGATGACGAAGAAATCCAATTGGCATTCTATCACCTTCTTGCTGGCCCAGAAGTCGCCAAGCGTATTTTCCGCATTTTTAATAGCTGAAAAATACTTGCCATAACCCGGTCGCAGCCGGGCCGAATAAAACTGCGCCAGCCACCACAACGGCAGCGACACGCCCAGGCACGCCAGCGTCAACGCCGGCTGGATGCGCCACATGAAAACCGCGTAGGCCGCCAGCGTCAGGATCATGATCGCCCCCTGCAACAACACGCCGTCCACGAACAGCCGCGTGTTCTGCACGTCACCCGTCACCCGGTTGAAAATGGAATTGGAACCGTGGACATCGAAAAAACGGAAGCTCAGCCGCTGCAATTTGGCGTAAAGCTGGGCGCGCAACTCCGGCACGATCTCCCCCTGCGTCAACCGCGCCGTCACCATGTTGTAGGCGTAGGTGAACGCCGCGCGCAACACCGCCTGGACCACAATCGCGAGCGACAACGCCGTGACAATCCGCAAGGCCGGCCAGCCCGCCAGCGGCTGCCAGCCGAACGGATAGACCGGCGGCGGCAGGGATGGGTCCAGCGCATACCGGATCACGTCAATCACCACGCCCAATAACTTGAGTCCCGCGATGCCCAGCAGCAGCAACACCAGGCTCAGCCCCAGCGACCACAAACAATCCGCCCGGAACCGCCACGCCAGCGCCAACAACCGCCGGACCAGTTCACCGGTGGCATAGCGCTGGTCAGCGGACGCGGGTTTGACGGTTTCGGGCGTTTTCAGACCCCGTAACATGCCGCAGCCGGCATCGACAATCGATTCAAAAAGAATTGGAACTAACCGCAGAGACGCAGAGGCGCAGAGATTTTCAACATATTTAATTTAGTATCTATGTTTGATCTGCGTCCATCTGCGGTTAAAACCTTTGCGTTCTTGGCGTCTTGGCGGTTAAAAATATCGTGTCCATCCGCGTAATCCGTGGTTAAATTTACGCCTCAAAATGACCGCGAAACCGCCTACCCGCCTGGTTCTGGCATTTGCCTGTCTCATCGCATGCGCCGGATGCAAAACCAACCCTCCCTCGGCGTCGCTGCGCTCCACCATGCCCGGTCCCAAAGACACCTACGTGCTGGTGCATGGCGCATGGGGCGGTGGATGGGATTGGAAACACGTGGACGATTTGCTCACCGCCGATGACAACGCGGTTTTTCGCCCGACGCTTACCGGGCAGGGGGAACATGTCAACCTCAGCAGCACGAACATTGATCTGGACACGCATATTCAGGACATCGTGAACGTCATCCTCTGGGAAAATCTGCACGACGTCGTGCTGGTCGGCCATAGCTACGGCGGCATGATCATCACCGGTGTGGCCGATCGCGTGCCCGACCGCATCAAACGTCTGGTCTATATTGACGCCTTGCTGCCCACCAACGGCGAATGCGTGAATGATATCATTGCCAAACGCCTGATACAGCCGGTCGTAAACGGGTTCGTGACGGATCCCTGGGTGACCGGCAATCCACCGCCACCCCACGATGTCCCGATGCCGTACCAGACATTCAGTGAACCCATCAGCCTGACCAACCAGTCCGTCGCGCAAAAACTGCCCACGACCTACATCCTCACCGTGGACAAAGGCCGTCCGGCTAAACAGGACGATTTCTATCCGTTTTACGTGCGCGCCAGGGCCCGCGGCTGGACCACGGAAGTCATGGAAGGCGACCACAACGTTCAGCGCTCGCATCCCGTGGAACTTGTCAAATTGCTCGAAGCCGCGCCTTAGACTAAAGACCTGAGAAAACCGCCAAGGCATGAAGGGCGCCAAGGTTTCAAATTCCTTTTAACTTTGCGTCCTTGGCGTCTGGGCGGTTAAACCTTCCTCACTGCCCTTGAACCCGGAAATATTCGGCGGCGTTCGTCACCGACAGGGACACGTTTTGCGCATTGGTCGTTACCACGGTGCTCCATGAACCCGCCGACAACGTGGCTGTCTCCTGTACCACGAACGGCGGCGTGCCACCCACCCAACTCAGGTTCACGTTTGTCCCGGACAACGCGATGGACAGATTGATGGCGCTGGTCACGGTGTACACCGCCGCGTCGTAGGACACCGCATGCACGCCGTCAGCGGCGCTCAATTCCAAGGTGTAAACACCCGGCGCGCTGAACGTCGCCGTTGTATTCGTCAGCGCCGCGTTGCCAAACGTCACGGTGCCCGATCCGGAATAGTGCTTCCACTGAATCACCGGCGGTGTGTTTGAGAAACTCACCGTGCCCGGCAAGGTCACCGGCACGCCCGCCAGCACCGTCTGGTCCGGCCCGGCATTCGCCACCGGCGCGCCCGACGACCGCGGCCCTTCGTTCGGTCCCGTCGTCAGGATGACCTCGAAATTTGTGGCGCTGATACTGGTTAAATCGTTGAAACAATTCGCCGGCCAACGGTCATCCGGCGTCACCGAAATCGAAAAATAACTGCCGTTGTCGGCCACCATCGCACCGTATTTCTTCAAACCCAGCAACACCGCCTTTTCCTCCCTGGTCCAGCCGGACGGGACGGCAAACGACGCCTTCAACCGCAGGCGCTGGCCCATGGCTGGATAATTCCCATTGGTAATGCTGCTCGCGTTATGCGTGGCCGGATAAATGTGGGCCTTCAGCGATTTGGCCACGACCAGCCGGCACGCGTGTTCGATCATGCCGCGCTCGGCCTCGTCGTAACGCACCAGCGCCGGAAACATCGGGAAACCCGCCGCATCCCCCGAAGTCAGGCCATCCATACGCAGGCCGTTGCTGTTCAGGTTGAAAATCGCGCCGTTGCCCGCCTGCCAGTTGGTGCCCACCAACTGCGCCTGCCAGGTTTCCCAGGAAAAACCCGCATCCGGCTGGACGACGATGGAATGCCGGTCGCCGCCGTTGTTGGTCTGCCATTGGTACAACGTCTGCCCGCCGGTCCCCACCGGCCAGCTCTCGATGGGCATGTTCGTTGGGATTGGATACAGGCCGTAAGGGTAGGTCCCGCCGTTCAGGTCCGAATCGCCGGGATACGTCACGAACTGGATTGGCACCAGCGGCTGGTTGTCCGGCACCAGCACAAAGTTCATCTCGAACTCAGGCGTCAACACCGCCCGGTTCGTGTTCAGATCCTTGACGATCTCCGCAATCATCGCCGTCGAATTCGACAGCACCGGCCGGTTGGAAATGCATTCGTTCCACGGATTGGTCACCGGGAAAATCTGCATCGCCGACACCACGGCGTCCGCGTTCGACGTGTTGAACAGGATGGCATTGGTCACCACCGGCAACGGTCCGAGGATGCGCCCCTCCTGATTGATGCGTTCCGCGACGGCGGATGGAGAAAGGGTGAACCAAACCAGCAGACCCAGAATTCCCGGTGCAACATGATGCCTCATCATACGACGGCGAAACTCCCTTCGCCGGGCCGGTAACAGCAGAAAGGACGCCAGCCCTTTAACCGCGAAAAAGGCCGAATACACGAACCGGAGTTTGAAGAATTTGACAACCTGGCGACCAGGTACGCCTGATTTTTAGCCACAGATGGACTCAGATGAAACACAGATAAGAGATTTGTAATAATCTCGGCGCCTCTGCGTCTCTGCGGTAAAATCTTGGCGACCTTCGCGTCTTGGCGGTTTAAAATCTCTCCTGGTGAAAATCTGTGCTAATCTGTGTGCATCTGTGGCCACAAAACGACGATCTGTCAGCATCATTTTAACCGCCCTCTGGCTGTCCGTTCTCCCGGCGGGATTCGCCGCCGACACCGCATCCCCGGCAACGCCCGAGGCGTATGACTATGCCAAACCCGCATCGTTCACCGGCACCCTTTACGAAATCGGGTCGGACCGGAAAAAATTCCTTTTCACTTTCCAGCGAATGGCCAAGCGTTCCGGCGCCACCGTCCACGTTGAACGGCGATATTTCTGCACCAACGGCGCCGTGGCCGTCCTGGAAAAGCTCGTCTATGAATCCAACCAGCTCGTTTCCTATCGGATGCAGGAATTCCAGGCCCAGGTCTCGGGGACCGTCCTGATTGCGCGCGACCCGAAAAACCCGGCCCGGCAACAGATCTTCATCAGTTACGGGGCCGGCCTGAGGCCCCCGCTTGGCAAAGCCCAGCACCTGCCACCCGACACCCTGGTTGACGACACCCTGTATCCGTTCATGCTGGCCCACTGGAACGAGTTGTCGCGGGGTGACACCGTCAAATTCCGATTTATTTCCTTTGAATGGGAGCGGACCTTTGCCTTTAATCTCGTCAAGACTGCGGAATCCGTCCAGAACGGACAAGCGGTGGTGGTGATCCGGATGAAACCGGCCAGCGTGCTGATCGCCCAACTGATCGATCCGCTCGACTTTACGGTGGAAAAAGACAGCCCGCACGCCATCCTCTCCTACACCGGCCGCACCACGCCCCGCATCCGAAAGGGGAACTCTTGGCAATATCTGGACGCCGAAACCGTCTTCAATTGGAAGTGAACCGGTTCCCTGGATCAACCGCCAAGGCGCCAAGGACGCCAAGGTTTTAACCGTGGAGACGCGGCGGCGCCGGGATTTTCATGGGTATTCCTATCTGTGCATCATCCGCGCCCATCTGTGGCGCTCTGAATTCTTCCTGGCGCGCCTGGCGTCTTGGCGGTTGAACTGATGCCCGCTCCAAGCTGATTTCCGGTAGCAAGTCAGTTTGCCATTCTGGTGGGGCGAGCAGCCTGCCCCGCCCTGCGGTGATCCACGTCCCGCAGTGCGGGATCAGCAACCTCGCCCCGCCAAACCGAGCCACCGCCTGATTTCCGTTTTGCTTTCCCGGCGCCGATTTCTTAAACCACAGCATGCATTGGCCCAAATATCCCGTTTCGCTGTCGTTGTTGTCCTTGACCGTTTTCCTGGCATCCGCGCGCGCCGAATCCCTGACGCGGATCGAGGCGCACGACTTCGGCAAAATGCCCGACGGCGCCGTCATCCGGGAATTCACCCTCCGCAACGCCGGCGGCATGGTCGTCAAAGTGATGACCTTCGGCGCCATGCTCAACGCAATCGAGGCGCCCGACCGCAACGGCGTCTTCACCAACGTCGTTCCCGGCGCCAATTCCTTCGACGCCTATCTGCACAACACCTTCACCGCCCAGTCGCAGGTCATCGGCCGGTTTGCCAACCGGATTGCCAAAGCCCGGTTCACCCTCGACGGCGTCGAATACCATCTCGACGCCAACGCCGGCCCGAATCAAATCCACGGCGGGCGCAACGGATTTGGCCGGCAGGTCTGGCAGGCCCAAATGCTGCCGCCGGGCAGACACGGCGCGTCCGTCCGGTTCACCCACTTCAGCCCGGACGGCGAGGATGGGTTCCCCGGCAACGTGACCGCCAGCGTCACCTACACGCTGAACGACTACAACGAACTGCGGCTCGATTTCCGGGCCGCCACGGACAAGGCCACGCCCATCAACCTGTGCTGTCATGCCTATTTCAATCTGGCCGGTCATGGCGACATCCGGGGCCAGGAATTGTGGTTGAACGCCGACCATTACACCCCCACCGATGCCGGGTTGATTCCGACCGGTGAAATCGCCCCGGTCAAGGACACGCCGCTGGATTTCACCACCCCCGGGCTCATCGGTGCGCGCGCGAATCAACTCAAACCTCACGCCGGCATCTATGACAACAACTTCGTCATCAACGGCGACGGCGACGGCAAATCCCTCGTTTTGGCCGCGCGGGCGCGCGATCCGCAAAGCGGGCGGGTCCTGGAAGTGCGCACCACCCAGCCCGGCATCCAGCTCTACACCGGCAACCCCCAGGGATTCGCCCTGGAAACCCAGCATTATCCCGACTCGGTCAATCATCCCAATTTTCCCTCCACCATTCTCCGGCCCGGAAAAACCTTCAGGAGCACCACCGTGTTTTCATTCTACGCGAAATAAAAAATCATGACCGCCAAGGCATGGGGAACGCCGGGGCTTCAGCCACCGATACAGTCAGAGGGGCCTGGATTCTTCTGCCACAAAAAAGCACAAACGGCGCAAAATATTTCCACACAGAGGACACAACGACCTTTAACCGCGAAAGGCACAAGCCCCATCAACAATTTTGCATTTTGAAACACAAGAAACGGTTTCCGGTTCCCGCGTTCGCTTTCGATCCGCTTTTTTCGTGCATTTGGGGTATTTCGCGGTTTAACGAATTCGTCTCTGCTTCGCGTTCTTGGCGCCTTGACGGTTAAATCCTCCATTAAATACGGTTAATGCCCTGTCCAATCTGGCGCGCCGATTGCTGAAGTAACCGGCATTGTGGAGGCCTATGAATGGCAAAAGCAGTCGTTTGCCCATGGAACTGCTCCGAAAACCGAAACCGAAAAAAACAAATTGGGCCGCAAGCCCGCAAAACTTTATGAGCATAAACAGCAATCAGGAGGATCGAAATTACGTATCCGTCGGGTCCTGGATGGGCATGTTGTTCGTCACCGCCATCCCGGTGATTGGTTTGCTGATGGTCCTCGTCTGGGCCTTTTCCGGTGAGAACCAGTCGCGCAAAAATTATTATCGGGCCATCCTTTCCTGGATATTGATCCTGGTGGTTTTGGGTGTGGCGGCCGGTGTCGCGATTGGGTATCTGGGCGGCGGGCCGGCCCTTCAGAAGTTCATTCAAGATCACCAGAATTTTGGCCGCAACCAATGACCGCTGGCCGGCCTTGCTCATCGGGGACGACTGAAAACCGGTTTTCAGCCACAGATGGACTCAGATGAAACGCAGATAAAAACATCTGTGACCATCTGTGGGTATCTGTGGCTTGAAATAACTTGATCTGATCCGCTTATGTGATCAATTGATCTGGGCGTGCCGCACAAAACGTCCCGCAAATCCAAACCGCTCTACCGTCGCCCAGCACCCAAGCCCGGTCGAAAGTCGAAGGTCGAGGGTCGAGAGCCAAAAGCGGTGGGGCGAGCGTCCTCGCGAGCCGTTCCCCAAACTGCTAACTTCGATCTCCCAACTGCCAAACTCCTCGCCCCGTCGCATTTCGAACTCCGCGAAGACGGCAGCATCGCCGCCGGCGAGCAGATAGGAGATAGCAGTTCGGAGTTTGGGAAATCCCCATCTCCCAACTCCCATCTGCCATCTGCTAGTTTGCCGCGCCTCACTTATTCCGATGCCTCGCGCGGCATCTGGCTGTACCACGGAAACAGTCTGGAATTATTGGACGCCATCGCCGCCAAATATCCCGAGGGCCGCTTCGACGCCATCTTCGCCGACCCGCCGTATTTCCTGCCTGCCGCGCCGTAGCTTCAGAGCGAAGGCTGGTCCAACGGCGGCAAATTTCTTCTTACCGCTTGCGGGGTGTTGGTATTGGATTAAACTTGCCAAGGAAAATGATAAACGGCTTTAACATCGCGCCCCGGTTCAAACCCAATGCCCGCTCGGTGGTTTTCGAAGGTGACTGCCGTGAAATGCTTCGGGAAATTCCGACAGGCGCAATTCAATTGGTCGTTACCTCTCCGCCGTACAATTTGGGCAAGGAATACGAAAGCCGCCTGCGCTTAGACGATTACATCTCCCAACAGCGAGAAGTGATTTCGGAATGTGTGCGGGTCTTGGCTGATGGAGGAAGCATTTGCTGGGAAGTTGGCAATTATGTTGATGATGGGGCGATCATTCCGCTGGATTCACTCCTATATCCCATTTTTGCTGATTTGGGCTTGAAGATGCGGAATCGTATCGTCTGGCATTTTGAGCACGGTCTTCATTGCTCGCGCCGTCTTTCCGGTCGTTACGAAACCATCATGTGGTTTACCAAGGGAGATGACTACGTGTTTGAATTGGACCCCATCCGTGTGCCGCAAAAATATCCCGGTAAAAAGTATTTCAAAGGGCCAAAAGCCGGCCAGTATTCCTGCAACCCGCTGGGGAAAAACCCCGGAGACGTGTGGACAATTCCCAACGTGAAAAGCAACCATGTGGAAAAGACCGGCCATCCATGCCAGTTCCCCGTTGAATTGATTGAGCGGTTGGTGCTCGCCTTGTCAAAGGAAGGAGACTGGGTACTAGATCCGTTTCTCGGCACTGGAACCTCCATTATCGCGGCGATGCGCCATCGGCGTCGTGGCATCGGCGCGGAGGTGGTTCACAAATACGTTGAGACGGCAAGATCGCGGATTTACCTGGCAGCCGACGGCGAACTTCCGGTCCGGCCTATGCACCGGCCCGTTTTCGACCCCAAGGATGCCGGTCGAAACCTGCTGACGGCACCTTGGCTGGCTCAAAAGGAGAACATTGACCAGATGGCTCTTTTGGAGAAGGCCGCCCCATACCGCGCACGTAAATGAAAATCGTCCAAACTTACTCGCACCTGAACGGCTTGGAATATTTGCTGGTTCACAAGAAAAGCCTTTGGAACGAGGTACGCCAGGTCATTCAATCGGTGGACGGCAATGCCTGTAAAACCAAGGTCAGCAGAGAAAAAGGCATGGTAGGAAAGGTTCTCTATAGTCCGAAAGACATGAACAAGGCGTTCTCGGGCTTGCTCGCCAAAAAGGACTGGTCTGAAAGCCGGGTGAAATATTGGGTCACCAAGAGCGAACGGTTGATTCGGCAAACGCTCTCCAAATCTGCCGAGGAACAAAAAGTAGAGATTGAAGCAGCCGGGGAGACACCCATTTTCAGCTACAACCAGACGGATTTTGTAAAAGACCGCGTGGCGATTGAGGTGCAATTCGGGAAATACTCGTTTGTTGCCTACGATCTGTTTGTGAAGCATCTCGCGTTTTACGTCCGGGACCAGATTGATGTTGGCATTGAAATCCTTGCTATGAAGTCGCTTCAATCAAACATGTCGTCCGGGCCGGGATATTACGAAGGGGAGCTTTACAACATCATCCGCAATGGTCGCGGCGTCCCTGCCGTGCCACTGGTGCTCATCGGCGTTGAGCCATAGGGCTTGGCCATACGCGTCAACCAGCAAGAAAAGCGAAACGCACACCTTGCCCACTGCAAGGCGAAATCTACCGAATGAAATGCACTACTGAATCTTGCGCTTGAGCCTGACCAATTCTGCCACCAAACGAGGTCCTTGCATCATCCGTTCTGCAAATTGCAACTCGCGCCTCTTGTCCTCGTGCCGGCTATTTACTTTGTGGTCAAAAAGATTTCGGGCGTTTCTGAATGAATGAAGGTCGGTTTTGAATGCATCTTCAACTATTGGCGCGAATCCTGGATTATAGGCCTTTGAGGAAGCGAGCATATTGATTTGAGTCGACCAATCCATATTGTCAATCGCGGCTTCATTCATTTGAAGCATGTTTTTTCGCGCGGCCATCCGCGCCAAGTCTGCAGTTTCTCGCTCGGCTAACGTTGCCCTTTTGGGTCGTAGCGCGAAAAAAAGTGCGCCACCACCAACAAATGGTTCAAAATACCGGCCATTCCACGCTTTTGGCTTTATCTTTTCAACGTGAGCGGCAAGCCATCGTTTTCCACCGGCCCATTTTATAAATGGCCGTGCCGTTGTGGAAGACGGGCTTTCTTCCAATTTCGAAGGGGAATCAACCTTGAATCGTGTCGTCTGTGCTTTGCTCATCGCCCGACCCCCTTCAAAAGATCGGCTGCTGTAATCCCTAAAGCTTTGGCAATAAGAATTACGTTCTTAATGCCAGGATTGCGAACACCACGCTCAATGTCGCTGAGGTAGGTGCGATCAAGGTCGGCCTTTTCCGCGAGCGCCTCCTGTGAAAACCCTTTCGTCTGTCGGTGTTTTGCTACGCTCCGGCCAAAGGAGAGCAGGATGGAGTCACGCTTTTGCATGACGCATACTGCACTGCTTTGTCGGAAATGAGTCTATCGGCTATGAGTGACATTCTTTTGACCAGCCGGAGCCGGGACATCCGGCCAGTGATTATTCCTGTCCGGCTTGTGGTTTCGGGTATCAGCTCAAAAGCCAGAAATCGCGCCTCGGCGACAGCATCACGGACGGCGCGTATGCGGCCATGATGAACGCCATCCGCAACGACGAGCTGCCGAGTTTCTATTTCATGCAGTATGAACTGGCGACCTGGCGCGTCAGAAATTTGCTGCTGGTTCCCAGCTTCGCCTTCCCGCCGTCCGTCATCATCAAACGCCCGCCTTTATCAACCACGGCCCGCCGCGCCGGTTGGGTTGGTTGTAACTTTGCTCTGAATCGTATCCCCACCGATGCCCGGATTCCCATCGTCACCGAAAGCCGGATTTCTCCGGCAGCCGAAGTCCGTGACCGATTCAAGCGCGTCAAACCGCTGAAGGAAATCGGGGTCAAAGACCGTGGCTGGACATTGGACGTTCTAAATGCCATCCGTCGCCTTGGAAAAACTGAGTTTACGACCGCCGACGCCTACATCTTCGAGCGGGAGCTTAAACAGTTGCATCCGGATAATCGCCACGTCCGCGATAAAATCCGCCAGCAACTTCAAGTACTGCGCGATGCCGGTTTACTTATTCATGCCGGCCGTGGCGAATGGCGTTTGCCGTGAGTTTGTTTTTCCCTTTGTCGGCTGGCGGTTACTTGGCAAAGTGACCTGACCTTCATGAAACCGGTTCTTTTCCTCATAATGACCGGCCAATGCCTGCTGGCCGCCAGTTCCAATGCCACCGGTATCCCCTTGAACGCCATGGGCGAGCAGTTTTACTCCAAAACACTCCAGGTGGAATGGAATCTGGCAACCAATCCGTTCCCTGCAACCATCCCGACTTTCAAAGTGGTTCCAGTAAAATTTTCGCAGGCCATGATTTCCAACCTGATGAGTTGGGGCGGATTTGCCGCGAGCAATCGCGTCCGGTCGTCGGTTGATGGGGAAAGAATTCCCCGCCATGTGGTCGTGTATCGGACAGACGACGACAGGCGTGGCTTGACCTTCGATCCATCGAGGGGAGCTGTTTTCCTTAATACACCCATTTGGTCAACGGAGATGCCGGATGGTGTTCCCGACAAACCGCGCGCCTATGCGCTGGCGACCAACATCCTCTGGCAATTGGGCATCTCAACGAACGAAATCATTTTCGAGGATGGAAAACCAAGGGCATGGTTCTACGAAGGAATGATGACCCGGTGGCCACGGGAACAACCGCGCAAGCCCATTACGCGACGCAGTCACATGGGCGTGGAATTTCGGAGGCAACTGGGCGGGATTCAATGCGATGGAGAATTCATTCATATCGATTTTGAGAGTCATGAACAAATCACCCAACTGGAAATCAACTGGTGCGGAGTACAGTCATCGAGCCTTTATCCGGTTGCCAGTACCGGGCAGATGACTGCCTGGATTAAAGAAGGCCGGGCGCGGGTACAGTCGTTTGGAGGACCGAACGATGCGCGCTGGGCCCATGCGACCGATATTAAACGAATCACCGTCATTGGCATCACGCCGCATTACAGCGGTGCCACCAGCTTTTCCGCGACCGGGGATGACAAGGAAATTGGGCGCCTGTATCCGTACGCCATGCTGCAAGCTGACGCCGAATTTGCTCCGGACGACCACGAAATCATCTGGCTGTTCTGTCCCATGATTTCAAAAGGTCTGAACAGCCCGTCACAATCGGCCACCAACGACATCGGCTTCAGCATTTACCCGACCCATCCCCGTGAAAAACAACTCAAGCAAGGTGAGATAGAATAATTGCTGCGTTCAGAGGAAATTTGGCATCCAGCATCGGTTTGAACGCGCCCATTTCCGCTGCTGACATCTGGTCCGAGAAGCCGTGACCTGTGACGGGTGACAGGTGACATGGCGATGTGACCGCCGTCGATTTCCGTCACCCAATCCCGAAAGCTTTCGGGACTGGACACTGGATGTGCTGAATTGCGCGGGGGAGCGCGACCGTCCCGGTCGCCGTTCGGAACGTCCCGTTGCGAACATCCTTCCGAAAAAGCGTTCGGCGGGACGCCGACCGCCGCGCGCGGGACGCACGCGCTCCCCATTTTACCCGCGAGCTTGCGGCGTCCCTACCAACGGCTTCACCACCGCCGAGGTTTACGCATGTGAGCGCGAACTGGAAAAGCTCCATCCGGACAACTCCGAAAGCATTCGCGAGCAGGCCGCCACGTCCGGGACACTTGAGCCGTTTGGGAAACGGCGAAAGGAATTTGTCCCGCATCGCGGGACGAAGGCCCACAAGGGCCGAGCGAGCGGGCACGAGCGAGTCCAAATCCGCCAGCAACTTCAAGTCCTGCGCGATGCCGGCCTGCTGCAGCACGTCGAGCGCGGCCTCTGGCGGTTGCCGTGGCTTCGCGGGAGCGGACAGTGGTTCAATGCCCGTCGTCGTGATCGTGACCGTGGCCGTGGTCCCCATGCCACGGATGGTCATGTCCCTGGGCATCGTGGCGGTAATGTTCGTTGGGGACGGCATGGGCGTGCCAATCCGGATGAACTCTTTCCCAGTCATGAAAGCGGTCGAGCCTCCATGGTTCACAACGGAACCAGACACTGCCTGGCCCCAGATAGAAATATACCCCGCCCACCAGGCCCACATATTCGTAACCGTCCCAGACGTAATCGTCAGGAACCTCCACCACCGCCACCGGTGGCGGTGCGGGCGCTTCCACGGCCACGCCGCCATAAGGCCGAACCACGCAACCTGACATCAGCACCAAGGCTGTCATGCCGCAAATACCCAATGCTATTTTATTCCTGTATTTCATAACTGTTGGAACTATCTAGCCGGAATTGTGCCGCTGAAAAAGCGGAAAAGTGTTTGATATTCATGCGACCCGCAACGGATGGGTGCGAAATTCTGGCAATTTACAGGCCAGCGATGCACTGGAAAAATCCAGCCTGGGCACAACCCCAGGCCGGTTGCGAACCGGTTTGTAATTCATGCCGGTCACCGCCTCCGGCGGTTGCCGTGACTCCTGGACAGAATGACAGAATATTTCAGAACTGATTCACGTCATTCTGTTAATTCTGCCGAAAAGCAGCACGCCGTCCGTCTTTGGTTCGCTTCGCCGCGGCAAGAGCGCAGTGGCTGGCAGTTGCCGCGGCAATTATTCAATGACCATGGTCGTGGCCGTTGCCGTGGTCATCATGCCATGGGTGATCATGTCCCTCGGCATCGCGGCGGAAATGTTCGTTACGAATGGCGTGTTCGCGCCAGTCTGCATGGGCTCTTTCCCAATCGTAAAAGCGCGCCACACGACCCGGGTCGCACACCACCCAGACATTGCCGGGACCCAAATAATAATATTGAGAGCCGACGACACCCACATATTCGTCCCCGTCCCAGACATAAGTGTCAGGAATCCCCACCGTCACCGTTATTGAGGGTGGTGGCGGCACGGGAACCTGGACGGTTATTCCCACTGCCGGCCCTGACATTAATTTCAACGTCGCAAGACTTGAAATACCCATGATTATCGCAATTTTTGTTCTAGTTTTCATATCGGTACAACCCAGCTTGAAATGTGCCGCCGATAAAAGTCGTTTATTTCGTGCTGAAAAACGCGAATTTTGATTATGGCTTTTATCTGATCTGCAACTTCTTGAATCAACCCTGTAAAGCCATGAATCAACACAGGCGCAGTTGTTTGCAGGCAGAACCGGACAGGCGTAAATCTGCGAAATCGGCGGATGCCTTTCTGGCCGGTCGCGACCTCTGGCGTTTGCCGTGATTTGATACTCCCCTCAAAGCCCTCTGTGTTTTTTGTTAGCATCGGGGCGACGGGCGGGGAGTGTTACGAGCACTCCCCGCGTAACATCACGTTAATCGGCGTCTACTGGACGCCCATCAACCATGAAGTACTACACACCTATGAAATACTACACCTCGACCACCCAATTCAACTGCGGAATCGACCTCCATGCCCGGCAGATGTACGTCTGCGTCATGGACCGGGACGGCAAAAAACTCGTCCACACCAACGTCCGCAACAACGACTTCGAGTTCTTCCTCAAACTCGTCGCGCCTTATCGCCACGACCTGACCGTCTGCGCCGAATGCATGTTCGGCTGGTATTGGCTGGCCGATGCGTGCCAGGCGGCGGGCCTGCACTTCGTGCTCGCCCACGCGCTTTACGTTAAAGCCATTCACGGCGGTAAAAACAAGAACGACCGCATTGACTCCGAAAAACTCGCCCACCTGCTGCGCACCAATCTCATCCCGCCCGGCTACGTTTATCCCGCCGCCCAACGTCCGCTGCGGGCGCTCCTGCGCCAGCGGATTCTCTATGTCTGGAATCGCAGCGAACTGCTTTCCCGCATCCAGTCCCATCAACTGGCCCATAACCGTCCGACCTGCCGCCAGAACCTGTACAACCGCCAGTCCTGGACCGAACAACTCCTGGCCTCGGAAACCGATCCCGTCCGCCAGCTCGCCCTGCAAAACGACCTGGCCATGATCCGCCATTACGACGCGCAATTGGCCAGCCTGGAAAAGGACCTGCTCAAGCTCACCAAACAAACGACCAGCCGCGATTTCACCCTGTTGCAAACCACGCCGGGCATTGGCGATTACCTCGGCCTGACCCTCCTCCACGAGATCGGCGACATCACCCGCTTCCCCACCGTCAAAGATTTCCTGTCCTACTGCCGGCTGGTCAAGGGCACCGTGGCCAGTGCGGGCAAGATCAAGGGCCTGCGCGGGGCCAAGCTGGGCAATCCCTATCTGCGCTGGGCCTTCGGCGAAGCGGCGGTGATTGCCAAACGCGATCCGGTGGTCATCGGGCCGCTGGCGCAACGCTTGGAAGCGCGGCTGGGCAACAAGTTCAAGGCCAACACCGTCCTGGCCATCAAGCTGGCCCGCGCCGTCTATTTCATGCTCAAAACCAAAACCGCCTTCGACCCCGACCGGCTGGTGGCCGCCTTGAGCCCAAATTGATTTGGCCCTGGCCATCGTGAACCGAACGTCCTAACTGGAGCCGACAAACGACCGAGGCCCTTACGAGTCACAGACCAAACTCATTGGTGCCTGAGCACCCCCGGTCTGCGTTGGGCGCGGCAGGACTCCGTGGATTTGATTGGGCACGGTCGCCAGCGGCCTTCATCCCCAGCCAGCGACAATTATTTGGCGATTCCGCCCCAACCGCACGTCCGCAAAAAACTGGAGTCCCGCCACGACGGGACAGCCGTCTTCGACTTGAATGGATAGCGCTTGGGTGTACTGAACAAGAGTTTCTGGACCGGGACGCGGCGTCCGATCGCGTCCCTGGAAAGCAGGTCAGCCAGTGCCAGGGATCAGGGTGTGCTCAGACCCGCTCGATTGAGTCCGTATAGGTGTTTAGCCGGATGCCATGTCCGAGCTGCCAACAGAAATCAAGCCCGAACGCCGCGTTGGTTGGTTGCTAAACGGGAAACTTTTCTTTTCCCGGCAGATATGCTTTTTCCTATTGACCTATCGGGCTTAATAGGTGTTTGGTGGCAGGGTGGTGCTGCTGCGCCGTCATTCACGGCAGAACGGCCCGCCCTCCGTAGTCCCTCATTGTGGGACGGAGGGTGGACAGCTCTGCCCTACCGTTGAAGTGACATCGGCCTTTGGCCTCTGTCGATTGCTGCGAATACCCACATAAAATCATCACCCCGGAATGAGACCTCCGCAAAACTGGAGCGCCGAGCGCCGTCCCGGCACAAAGCAAGGGACTTTGCTTGGAGCCGGGGCGGGGATCGGCGCTCTGAAGGGGCGGAGACCTTTGCGGAGATTTCCGTTGGGATTGTGATTTTCAACAACTCCGCGTCTCCGCGCCTCGGCGGTTAAAGAAACCCGGATCAGTTCGGGGCAATGACGTGGAACGCGTTGGATTTCACCTCCACCTCCAAACCGGCATAGATGCTGTCGGCGGAAACCTCCTCGGCCGGATGCTGCTTTAAATACTTCAGTTGCGCCTGCAGTTCCGAAGGATTGTTGAATTTTCGTTCCACCACCACCCGCCCGGCCACGTCCCGGCGCAGGCGATTTTCCAGGAGCGCATAATCTTTGTTGGCCTGAGCCAGATCGACCTGGTTTGAAGCGATTTGGCTCGTGAGACCGGCCAGCTGGTTGGTCAAATCCATCATCTGCTGGCCGAAAGTTTGATTTTCCGACTGCGCCTCGGCGACCTGCCGGGTCAGGTTGGTGATTTGTTCCGTGGCGAGAGCGATGTTGGATTCGGCTTCCATCCATTGGTTTGAAAAGGACAGGGACCCCGACTGGCTTTGATCGAGGCTGTTGGACAAGGTGAGCATCATCTCATTGCAGCCGGTGATTTGGGCCTGCGCCAGCGTCAACTGGTTCGAACAACTGGCCAGCGCGCCGGCATCATTTTCATGCTGCGCATTGTCACCGTGCTTGATGACGATCAGCGAGATGGCCAGCGCCGCGCAGGCGATGGCAAGGACCGTGGGCAAATAGTTTTTCATGCGGCGGATCCGGCGCGCAGCGCGATTCAATGAAGTTCGCCGCCACGCATCGCCGAAACCTTGGCAAAGGCGAAACCGATTGGACAAGAATGGATTTGTTACGATTCCGTTACGCCCGGACAGAACGTCATAACGGGTGGGATTGCCTCCGGCAACTCCCCGGGTAAAATGGTTTTTGCAGCACCGTACCGCGGGCCTTCCAAGCCATTGGCGGCCAAAACCACTTCGTGCCCGGCTGATTCAAGGATTTCCCCAATCAGCATCCCCTATCCGCCTCGTCATCCCTTGCCAATACGCGTGACTGGTTCAGGGGGTTAGATTTGCCCCCGCCAATCCCGCAGTGCGGACTTTCGCGCTCGAATTGGGAAAGCTCCAGCCCGACAATTTAAACTTCAAAGGTTTGATGGGTTTGATACGCTTTCGAGGGATGGCTGCAAGCAACCGGTCATCCGGTTATGTTGGAAGAATACGAGTTTTGGTCCGCCAAAAAAACGATGTTTTGGAGCAGGGTGTTAATGATGATATTAATCACCAGCCTCCTCCTGTTTGCATGGTATGCCTGGATTTTGTATCAGGAGAAAGTTCAGCATTCCGATCAGAATTCAAATCAGCAATCCCAGCCCACCTCCACTCCGTATAACGTGGGTGATCCCCATTCCACAAACGGATTGGCTCCCTCGCTATCACCACTGACATCGGACACGAATTTAAATTGAGGTTGCCCCCAATGCAGCGCGTCGCCCTGGCATCCGACGTCGGCCGCGACCGGTGGGTGATTATTCGTTGAGGCCCCAGCGGGGGATGCCGTGGAGGAGGGTGTACGCATCCATTTCCTCCAATGGCTGTCGCGGACGCGAGCGGACCGCCATTGCCGGACGCTGACCCTGCGCCGCCGTCGGCGCCAGTTGCGAGGCGGACGCCGGGGTGCCGACGGCCAGGCGGGTTGACAACACACAGGTGAGCAAGAACAGCCGGGCGGGAGCTTTCAGTAATTTCTGGCGCAACATCAAATCATTGGAACCAAAACGCGGGGGAACGTTCAATGTGTGGCGCAGCCCGGGAATCGGGCGCCGTCAAATCCCTTACGTTGCGGTTCGGGCCGGTTCCGGCGCGGCGGCGGCAACCGGGTTTCGGGACGCCTCCACCTTCAGGTAATGCTGGACGGCCGGGGCGAGCATCATGCCGGGAATGCCCATCAGTTTTTCCCCGAGCACCAGCCCGATGAGCGTCAGACACATCGGACTTTTGATGCGGCCGCCGATGATTTTGCTGTTGAGAAAATATTCCAATTTATGAACGACCACCAAAAAGACCAGCGCCACCAGCGCCGTCCGGGGCGAAAGGGAGAACCCGACGCCGACGATGAGCGCGTTGCTGATGAGATTGCCGATGATGGGCAGGAGGCCGCACAGAAAAGTCAGCCCGATGAGCACGGCGGCAAACGGATAGCCGTTCACGATGAGAAACACCGCGGTCAAGCCGGTATTGATGGTGGAAATCGCGATTTGCGCGCAAATCACCTTCGCGATACTTTGGAAAAAAGTTTTGAAGCGTGCGACCAGTTCCCGCACCACCGTGGCGTAAAGATTGTCCCGCCCCGTCTGCGGATCGTTTTCCGAGCCCCAGGCGGCGCTTAAAAACAGGCTCGCCGCCACCACCAGACCGGTCACCAGCAGCACGAATTGAAAACTTGCGGCGCGCACATATCGTCCAACACTTGCGATGCCTTCCCGGGCTTCGCTCAACGCCACGGTCTTTAGACTTTCATAGTCGGTAAACGGCAACTCTACTCCCTGTTTCTCGGCAAACCCCACCACCGCCGGAATCGTGGTGTCCGCGATTTCCGGCAACGCGAAGCAAGCCTGCCGGGAAAAATATGCCAGACCGATGCCAATCGTCGCGACGGCGATGAGGTAAATCGTTAGCCCCAGAAATTTGTGGCGGCCAAAACTGAACGTTTGCAGCGCGAAGTAGCCAAAAAGCGCAGCGAGCACGAGCGTGCCCAGCTGCAGCCAGGCGATCAGCGCCAGCAGCACCGCCATGATGACATAGGAAGCGCGGACAGGCTGGCTCATGGCCGGAGCATATCCAATTCGCCGGATTTTCGGCAACAACCAGTTCAATGATTTGCCGACCAGCGAACCGCTGGCAGAGATTTCCGCCACTCAACAACGGAAATCAGATCTCACCGCCAACGGGTCATCCGCTGCATTGATGCTTTTTGGCTGCCGCCGGCCTGTCGGGTGAACGGCCGTCCGGGAGGTCGAGGAATTTGCGCAAGCGGTGGGACAGTTCGACAAAATTAATGGGCTTTTGAAAAACAAACCGCCGGGACGCGTGCCGGGAAGCCGCCAGATCCGGTGGCTGGTTCAAACCGGTCATCAGGATGACCGGCAGACCCGGGCGGAGGGCGCCCAGTTCCTCGGCCAGGTCGGCTCCCTGCAAGCCCGGCATCGTGTGGTCGGTAATGACCAAATCGAAATGGTCCGGATCGGCGCGGAGCGTGTTCATGGCTTCAACGCTGTCCGCCCGGGTGATGACGCGGTATCCCATTTTGCGCAATTGTTGCTGCATCATGTTGAGCACGGGAATTTCGTCGTCCACCACGAGGATTTTCTCGCGGTTCCCGCGCCGGAGCTGGGGTTTATCCATCGTTTCCGGGGCTGGTGGTTCCGAGGATTGGGGGAGATGGACGTGGAACGTGGTGCCCTGGCCTTCCTGACTGTTCACCTGGATGAATCCGCCATGGCGGCTGACAATTTTTTGGACCAGCGTCAGTCCCAAACCCGTGCCCCGCCCCGGGGGCTTGGTGGTAAAGAAGGGTTCGAACATTCTTTCGATGACTTCGGGGCTCATGCCCCGGCCGGTATCACGGACCACCAGATGAACGTACGAGCCGGCGGGCATGGACAAGGCTGCCGCCGGGCCGGCTTTGAGATCAAGGACATCCAGTTCGTATTCCAACCGGCCGCCTTTCAACTTCATGGCATGTCCGGCATTGGTGCCAAGGTTCATGATGACCTGATGCATTTCCGTGGCATCCGCCACCACCACGTCTTGGTCGGTCCGAATGTCAACCTGGATGGCAATGGAGGAAGGCAGCGTGGCGTTAAGCATTTTCACGCCTTCCCTGAGGATGACACCCAGCTTGAGCGGATGACGATGGGCCTCGGTTGACCGGCTGACGGTGAGAATGCGCTTGATGAGGTCCCGGGCCCGGTCGGCGGACTTGAGCACCATTTGCAGATTGTCCCGGGTCTGGCCCTTAATTTGCGGGTCCACCAGGGCCAGTTCCGTGTAGCCAAGGATGGCACAAAGAATGTTATTGAAATCGTGGGCCATGCCGCCTGCCAGGGTGCCGATGGCATCCATTTTTTGGGCATGCAACATTTGCTTTTCGAGTTTGGTCCGTTCCGCTTCGGCCTCCTTGCGGCCAGTGATGTTGTCGATGAATCCTTCGTAATGGTGGATCGCGCCGGTGGCGTCCCGGACGGCGCGCGCGCTTTCCGAAATCCAGATGATGCTCCCATCGCGCCGCCGCACCTGATATTCCAGCCCATGGACGAAACCGGTCTGCTCGATTTGCTGCTTAAATTTTTGCCGAAACGTGGCATCCACATAAATCTGGTTTTGGATGTCGGACACCTGGTTCAGCAATTCCTCGGGATCTTCATAACCATACATCCTGGCCAACGCGGCATTAACGATCAAATAACGGCCTTCGGGCGTACTTTGATAAATACCTTCAATGGCATTCTCGAACATGCCACGGTATTTGGTCTCGGCCTCTTTCAGCTGTATAAACGTTGTGTCCGTATTCATCTTCCAACCCACGAGCATTGGGGTAAGCAGTTCACCTGCCATTATTTACGCGAGCAATTCCCTGCCGGATTGAGGTGTCGCCCAATGCCGATGGCTGATTCACATTGGATCGGGCTGTCGGCGGTTGCCTTGGAATCAAGGAAAAAGCCGCTTCGAGGAATTACTGGAGGCTATTCATGTACCTGACGGCGCTGGATTCCCACCGCGAGCACGGCCGGAATCAGAGACAGGAACAGCGTCGCCGCAGGTTCCGGGACGGCCGTGCCCGTCAGCACAATGTTGTCGAGAAATTGGCAGGGGGTGTTGCCATATCCCATCCCATACCCGCGCCGCATATCGATTGCGATTTGATGCGTCCCCGCCGCAACCGTCCCGGAGTAACTCAATGTCGAACGCAGGATTTGTGAGACGCTGATGCCGCCCAAGGCATCACGGGCAACCGGACTTCCGTCCAGCAGCAGTTCGAAGGTTCCCGCATCCGCGTTGTCGCCCGGGCTGGTCGCGGCAATATCAACGGATATGTCCAGCTGGCCCGCATCCAGGGACACATATTGATAGATACCGGCCCCCTGTCCCAGGCCTCCGCCGCCGACAACGCCGGCGGTTTCACCCACTTCAAATTCCGCACCGTACGAAGGCACGCCGGTCCCCGCCGTATCGAACTGGACCGCCTGGGCCACCGCCGTTCCGCCGCGCTCAACACCATGGGGCGTATTTGATCCCACCGTGTTGAAGAGGGTCCACCCGGTAAGATCACCGGTCTCAAAATTTCCGTTGACCAACTGCGCCTGCGTGGTTCCCGCCACGACAAACAGAAATAGGGGCAACCCGTATGTTAAGCAGAAAGATTTCATGGCCTGGATCTGACTTTCCGGCTGCAGAATTGGAACAGAGCAGCATTAGCAAATCAATACAATATATGATTTATAGATTACGAATACTGCTGTCAGCGGCCGTCTTCGTCCCACACTGCCGGGCTTCGCCCGATCCATGGCAGAATCCTTCCGCCGTTGGCGCCAATTTCCACAGACCGAACCGAATGCTGAAACCCATGGATTATTGGCGGGTTGGGCGGGTGTCATTTCGACAGCGTTTTTACGGGTGACATCAGCGATAACAATATGCCCCCACCCCTGATCGCGTTCTTGCATGTAACCCAGGTCCAGTTTTGCCAGCCCCGGCGTTTGGCCTCGTTGGCCGCAACCACCGAGACCGCTTCTTTCACATAAATGACGCGCCGCGTTCCCGGCAAGGGCGAACCCTGATGAACGGTAATTTGAAAATGGGTGTCATCAACATTCTCAATGGTTTATCGGGGTGAAGCAGAAAGGTTTTGATCAAAATCCGGTACTGGTCCGTTTTGGTGGGGCGAGGCTACTGACGAGCCGGCTCGCGAGGACGCTCGCCCCACCAAAAACTGCAAAAGGTACCACTACCCAAAATCCTGATTCTAGGATCTCTCATTGCGGGTGGCGCATCCGGCGGCCAAAACCACCTGGACCGCATTTAATACCAGCATCGGCAGCGGCCAGCGGAGTTGGTTTGTTTTCATGCGGAATAAACTAGCCGGTCCCAACCGGCCGGCGATACGGCAAACGCCGTATGCCTGAATGAGGCGCGGTGTTCGCCTCTGGGGTGAAGACCCCATGGCAACCGCACACCGACGTGTTATCCTGCCGGCATGAATATATTATTACTCGTACTGGTTCTGCTTCTCCTGTTCGGTGGCGGCGGGTTTTACTTTGGCGGTCCTGTCATCGGCGGCAGCGGGCTGGGCCTGATTCTGGCGATCTGCCTGGTTGTCTATCTGCTGGGCGGATTCCGCACGAAAAGCTCATAGGACGGCGCGACCAGCCGCGGCGTCACGCGGTTGACGAAGATGGCTTGGGACAGGAGGCGCCGGATTTACGGGGTTTTTTCCGATCCTGTTTCATCAGGTTAATCCTGTCAAAAAGCAGTGCGGTTCATCGCGTCTTGGCGTCCTGGCGGTCAAAATCCCGCGTGGAACATCCCGCTATTTCTGATAAACAAAAACCATTCCCTCATTGGTCATGGTAAAGGTGGTTCCATCGACATTGCCAATCGTCGTGCCCGCCCCCTCCCATTGCATGGTGAGTTCGTTTCCCTGCCGCGTATAGGCGGCTTTTACTTCGCGGTTCACATCCTTTCCGGGCGGCACGGAAAAGGTGATCTGGCTGTTGCAATGGCCATCGGCTTGAATGGTAAAAATACCGGATTTGACGGTTATGGTCGCCCCTTCATGAGCAAGGTCACACGGCACGGTTTTCCCATCCACGCTGGCCAGTGCATAAACTCCGGCGGGATCGAGGCTGGCACTGCCGCCCGTTTCATGTCTGCAGCCGGTCCCGGCCAGCACCAGGAATGCTGAAATCAAGCACGGCCCCAGAAAACGAGGCAGAGTATTTTGCAGTTTGTGATTTGGTTGGTCGGATTTTGTTTTCATGAGGCCAGCTTACCTGACATCGAGAAAAAGCGTTCATTGATAATATCACTGGCCGCATCGGGAGAATCAATCCATTCCCCGGTAGTGTCCGGCTTTGGTTGCAGGCACGACGTAAGGGTGCTGACCCAAACGACTCGTCACCTCGTCGCCTACAAATCAGGACGTTGCCCAATCCCGCAGCACCCCTTGGCCATGGCATCACCTGACTCCGGGTGTCATTTTTTATTGGAATTCCACCCCTCATCACCGGCATTTGACCCCGGAAATCCAGCAAACCGCCCCTTATTTATTAAATTTCAGCCAGCATGTGTTAAATATGGGCAGCCGGCTGCGTGGCCGACCGGATGCAAAAATATTGGGCTTGAAAGGAAGCAATTATGAAAAGGACATGGATAGGGTTTTTCGCTGGCAGGGTCATGGTCGGCCCGGTGGTCCGGCCCGTTCGCGTGGGCGCGGGGCAACGCCGGACCCACGGACGGCGTCGCTTCATCACAACCCGCAACCATGACACGGCAAAACAGTTTTTAACATGAAAGCACTTCCACAAATCGCCATTATGGGCCCGGTGTATGATGCGCCGCCGGACCCTCAGGTCGCCTCCTGGCCATGCCCCCCCGCGGCCATGCCAGGGGGGGCCCGCCCGCCGGCGCCATCGAAGCGTTCGCTGCGCGTGCTGTGCATTGATGATGACGAGCCGATCGTGCAAAGCATGAAGGATCTTCTGGAACATTTCGGACACCGGGTGGGGGCGGCCACCAGCGGAAAGTGCGGGATAGAAATGTTCTGCGCGGCCATTCAGAAGGGTGAACCCTACGATGTGGTCATCACCGACATGAACATGCCGGAGGTCAGCGGCTATGTGGTGGCCCAGACGATCAAGGCGGAATCCCCCCACACACCCGTCATCCTGATGACGGGCGCATGCAACACCATGAAGGATCCCGGGGCATTGTCGGCGTCCGTGGACATCGTGGTTCACAAGCCACCGCACCTGCAGGAACTGAACGCCTTGCTACTCCGGATGGCGAAGCCGGCATAGGCCGGGGCCGTCACAAACCGCAATCCCACAAGGCAGATCCGTCGATTACCGGCCCGGTGTGCCGGCAACCGGGAGGGTTGCCTGCCGCCGGATGATTGAACTGAAACCTGTAACCTGCAGAGGGGGAATGCAGTCTATCAAGCCAGCCTCCTGTGAAGTTGCAGGTGGGAACATCATCCTTTGCCAAACTATGAAAAAGTTATTGTTGATTCTGGCGGTGGCGGCTTTCACCTTCTCACCGTTGATGGTGTCGCAAGCGGAAGCCGGAACGGGCAAGCATGCCCACGCCAAACACCACACCAAACATCATCACGGGAAACATCACCCGAAGAGTTGAATCTGGAAACAATTTAGTGGGGATTCGTCACCCGCCGGGCCGACACTGGTCCGGCTTTTGATTTTCAGAAACAGAGCCCGCGCTGGCGACGGGGCCGGTCGCAAACCAGATTTCACCGCGGGGCGACGGGCGGACTAAAAATATCTTCACGATTTATCGTGGTTGTGGCCCGGGGTCTGTTAGACTGTCGGGCCATGAACATACTCATCGAAAACCAGGATACACTCGAATATCTGACCGGGGAGGGACAGTGGACAAAAAATCCGCGTGACGGCAAGAGCTTTCCGGCGACAAAAAATGCGTTCCAGGCCGCGAAGCACGAAGCCATCGGCAAATTCAACATCGTCTGCCATATTCCCCAGACGGATCAATTCATCAACCTGGACCACGGGCGAGGCAAGGGGCTTCCGTCCGCGGATGCCGGAGCGTCGGCCGAGAGTCCCGCCGAGGCGGAAGTTTTGCCGTAGCCGCGGCATTCACCGCCATCGCCGGCAATGCGCCCCCGGTCCAAATCGCCAGGCGACATTTCCATTTTCAGGCCATTGCCGACGGTCCATTGCCCGCGGTGTTGGGGGGAAATGACCCGCCGGATGGCAAACCGATATATCGAGGAATGTGTGGACATTCAGGGATATAACGGTTCCAATGGATTCATTGTCAACCAAAGGCGTTTATGCTGATCGATTATTTTGGCAAGTGGCTGTACCCGCGATTGCAACCCTCACAGTATGGGCTGAAGTTCAAAATCATCGCCGCTTCCATCGTGTTTGGCCTGTTTGCCGGCAGCGCCCTGGCGGCGGTAATGTTTTGGCGCGGAGCTGTCGGCAGATAGAAATTTCCCGGGCAAACACATGAGCAATTTAAGACAAACGTATTCCATTTACCGGGACAACGATCTGGTCGCCGCGGACCTGCCATCCCTGCCTTCCATCCTGAAATTTGTCCGGAACGATGCCCGGCGAGAACATGCCCAGGGCCGGCCGGCCGGTTATGTAATCACCGGTTCGCTGGGATTCAAGCGGGCGGGAAGCCACTTGAAAGGCCGGATGGTCTGGAACACTTAGGCCGGGAGCCGGGTGCGATCCCATCCCGTGTCTCCCGGGTTTTCACGGGGGATAAAATCCGCGCTCTGAGGCACATGCGGTTGAAATAAAACTTGCGTCCACCCGGTTCCCGGTGGACCTTGGAGGATAACAAGCAAGACCGATTCGAGTTCAGGCTGCATGGGGTGAGGGAAAGTTCTCCTTCTGTCTTCAACCAAGAGAAAGTTGAGATTTGTTTTATGATGATGTTTCTTTTTTGGTGCGCCATTGGAATTGTGGCCGGAACCGTTTTCGGCTCCTTGTTCGAATGGCTGCTGCACCGTTATTTGATGCACCGTTCCGTCCTGGTGAAATTTTTCCGCTACCCCTTTGAACGGCACGCGCTCGTACACCATCATATTTTCAAGGCGGACCATACCTATCATCTGGTGCATGAGCCGGACAAAAAGACCATCCCCATGGCGTGGTGGAACGGGCCGGTGCTCGTGGCGTTGGGCCTGCTGCCGTTTCTGGCCTGGGCGTTGCTTTCGGAAAAGTGGGGGGTTTTGTGCGGCGCCGCGATGGCCTCCACGTTGTATTACGCGGCCTACGAATACATGCACTGGTGCATGCACCTGCCGAAGAAACGGCACGTGGAACGTTCGGGGATTTTCTTCCGCCTGAACGGCCATCACCTGTTGCACCATCGTTACATGCACAAGAATTTCAATGTCGTCCTGCCCCTGGCCGACTTGTGCCTGGGAACCCTGCTGTTGCGCTCCAAAATCGCCTTCCCGCAGGCCCGGGGTCCCTCCGTCCCCAACGTCCAGCCCCGGGAAATCCGGCCGTTCCGAACGCCGGCCGTGGCCACGGCAAAAAGGGTTTGAACCTCGAATCCCGCCCCGGAAGCATGGATGCCGCCATGCCCCGCTTTTCGGCATCCCGCCCGCTTGCGTAGTTTGCCAAAGCGTGTTTAATCTTTACCCGACCGGCGCCCCGCGCGCTGGCCCGAACGGAAAGTTGCGGGCGCCGCTCCAGTGGCCAAAGGCATTTTGATGAACATGACCAACCAGGCTCCCGCGACGGTGATGGCGCGGGTTTTTCATTTTGTCACCGGCCAGGAGTCGTCCACCGGAACGCGGCTCCTGCTCATCGTGGGCCTTGCCATCCTGCTGCATCTGACGGTCAAGGCCGTCCGGAGCCTCAGTGAATGGCTCATCGGCAAAAGTCACGCGCAGAAAAGTCCGTTCGGCTTCGTGACCCAGCAGCCCAAGTTCGTCACGCTCATCCAGCTCATCGCCAATGGCGTGATTTTCATCATGTATTTTCTGGCCATTGGACTCGTGCTGGATGAAATCGGCGTGGACCCGAAAGTTTACCTGGGCGGCGCCTCCATCGTCGCTCTGGCCATCAGCTTTGGCTCGCAGAGCCTGGTGCAGGACATCGTCATCAGCCTGACCCTGATTTTTTCGGACGCGATGGACGTCGGCGACCTGGTGGAAATCGCCGGCACGGTGGTCGTCATCGGCCGCGTCGAGGAAATCGGCCTGCGCTTCACCGTGCTTCGCAATTTTTACAACCAGGTGGTGTTCGTTCCCAACCGCACCATCGCCAATGTCAGCCGGTTTCCGCACGGCGGGGTGTTTGCCTATGCGGACGTCCAGATGCCGGCGGGCGTGGACCGGGACCAGGCCGTCCGGACCATCGGGAACATCGCCCGGGGCATGTGGGCGCAATTCGGCGCAATCATTCTCGGCGAACCCGCCATCAGCCCGGTGGAAACGGCGCCGGGCGGCGGCTGGGATTTTGTCCGCGTCCAGTTCAGAATCTGGCCGGGGCAGGGCGGCCTGATTGAGACGACGTTCCGGCAGCAGGTGGTCAGCACCATGAAAACCTTCAATCCGGATTACGCCGACTGGCAGGTGCCGGTGACGTATCGCAACATCACGGCGTTGAAACGGCAAAACCCCGCCACCTGATTTCCAGCCGCCGGGCAATCCGGCGGTTATTCGCTCGTGTTCCGGTTTCCGGCGGGTTAGGATGGTTTTTGTGCTGCTGGTCACGTCAAACAAGTCCCGACGCCTGTTGCATATCCGTTATATCGGACGGGTGCAACCAGCGGAGTTTGAAGGCAGCCGGGAGGACCTGACCACCCAGCTGGGGGAGTTACCGCCGGGTTTCCGGTTGCTGGCGGATTTCAGCCAGTTGGAGTCCATGGAACTGGATTGCGAAGCGGAGCTTGGCCGGATGATGGAATTGATCGGGCGGGCGGGCGTGGGTTTGGTGGTGCGGGTCATTCCCGATCCCAGCAAGGACATCGGGATGAACATCCTGACGGTTTTTCATTACCCGCACCGTCTGCGGGTGGTTGCCTGCAAAAACCTGGTCGAAGCGGCCGGCGCCCTTGGGCTTTAAGCCAAAGGACTTTCGCACGTCAAGAAAGCCCCGTTTCCAGCCACATTTTAAGAAATCCGGCGTTGACAGCCCGGCGCGTCTCTGGTTAACTTGCACCCCTTTTGAGGGAAATTAAATTTTATGTACGCCGTATTGGAAACCGGAAGCAAACAGTATCGTGTGGCGGCGGGCGACACGGTGGAAATTGAACGCCTGACCGTCGCCGCCGGCCAGCCGGTCACGTTCGACCGCGTGCTGCTGGTCAACCGTGACGGCAAGGTGAGCGTGGGCGCCCCCACCGTCAGCGGCGCGAGCGTCGTGGCCGACGTGGTGGAACACAAGCGCGGCGAGAAGAAGCTCACGTTCAAAATGAAGCGCCGCAAAGGTTATCACAAAACGATCGGCCATCGTCAGGAATTGACCGTCGTAAAGATCAAGGAAATCAAAGCGTAACATCGGGCCTTGGGCCCGGCGTCCGGCTCCCCGGAACCACGACGCCAGAACCCAGCCCCCAAAAAATTTATGGCACATAAAAAAGGTCAAGGCAGCGTCCGGAACGGCCGTGACAGCGTCAGCAAACGGCTTGGCGTGAAAGCATTTGGCAGCGAATCCGTCACCGCCGGCAGCATCATCATCCGGCAGCGCGGCTCCAAGTTTCAAGCGGGCCAGAATGTCGGCACCGGCCGCGACTGGACGCTCTTCGCGCTCGTGGACGGCAAAATCGTTTTCGACAAGAATGGCCGCCGCGTGAACGTGAAGGCCGGGCCCGCCGCGAAGAACTGAGCGGTCCGGATGAATTCCACGGCGAGGCCCACGCCTCGCCTTTTTTATTTACGATTTATGATTGATGACCCGGCGCAATTAAAAAATCGTAAATCGTAAATTCTGCAGCATGTTCGTTGACGAAATCAAAATTTACGCGCGGGCCGGGCACGGCGGCAAAGGCTGTGTCGCGTTCCATCGCGAGGCCTATATCGCCAAGGGCGGCCCCAGCGGCGGCAACGGCGGGCGGGGCGGCAGCGTGATTTTGCAGGCCGACCACGACCTCAACAACCTCATCGCCCAGTATTACCACCCGCGCCTGATCGCCAAGGAAGGCGAAGGCGGCCTGGGCAAGGGCATGGACGGCCACGCCGGCAAGGATCTCATTATCAAGGTCCCGTGCGGCACGCTCGTCTGGCGGCTGGCGGGCGAAGCGAGGGAAATTCCAGCGGACGAGGATGAAAGCCCGGTCAGCAAACCGATGTTTCAAACCAGCACGGGCAAGCGCCCGTTGTTTCGCCGCGCGGGCAGCGACCTGGCGGTGGAAATTGATTTGAGCAAGGAAGGGAAGGGGGCTCCCGCCGGTTCATCGCCCAAAGGCGAACTGGTCGCCGACCTGACCCAGCACGGCCAGCAATTTGTCCTGTGCAAAGGCGGGCGCGGCGGCCTGGGCAACCGCAATTTTGCCACGGCTGCGCGCCAGACCCCGCGTTTCGCACAACCGGGCGAGCCGGGCGAGGAAGGCGATTTCCTGTTCGAGTTGCGCATCATCGCCGAGGTCGGCCTGGTCGGCTATCCCAATGCCGGCAAATCCACGCTGCTCACGGCCATTTCCAAGGCGCGCCCGAAAGTCGCGCCGTATCCCTTCACCACCCTCCACCCGCAAATCGGGATCGTGGAATACCAGGACTTTCACCGGCTCACGGTTTGCGATGTGCCGGGCCTGATTGAAGGCGCGCACCAGAACGTCGGATTGGGCCACGCCTTTCTGCGCCATATCGAACGCTGCAAAATCCTGGTGCTGCTGCTGGACATGGCCGGCACCGACAATCGCGCGCCGTGGGACGATTACAAAAAACTCCTGCGCGAACTGGAACTGTACGATCCCACCCTGCTCGACAAGCCACGCCTGGTGGTCGCGAACAAAATGGACGAAACCGCCGCGGAAAAAAATCTGAAGCAGTTCAAAGCCAGGGTAAAAAAGGTTTCGCCGCTGCCCATTTCCGCCGCCTTTGACCAGGGGGTCGAGAAATTCAGAAAGCTGATCCGTGAAGCCGTGGCCGAGGCCACGAAGGCTTGAACCCGAAAACCGAAGTTAAATTTCTGCGTTAGCGGAGTGCGGCCGTCCCGGCCGCAGCAACGTGGGATGAGTGAGCTGTCGAAAACTATTCTATGGCTGGAAAGAAGCCGGTGGCTGCGCCCGAGGACGGGCGCACTCCGGGGCGGCCTCAGCCAACCCGCCACCACCGGCAACTTCGAAATTTGCCTTGAACCGGTCGCGGGGTGCTGCCGGGCCAATCCCGCATTTCAGGACAGTGACGGCACGCTTCCTTCCAATTCCAAAAACCGCATCACGCTGTCGCCGTGCTTGAGCGCCTTCACTTCATGCCACGGCCCGACCAGGGTGAGGGTATCGCGTTTGGCGTGACCCAGGATGAACCGGCCGCCGGGCGTCAGCAATTTCGGCAGATTCGGATCGTCCAACAATTGCTGGGCCGAGGAGGTCGAGCGGCGCCCGACGTTCTTTTCGCCGTAAGGCGGGTCGGCCAGAATCAAATCGAACTGCCGGCCGCCTTCCGCCAGTTGATGGATGGCCGGAAACACATCCTGCAGGCGGATCTCCAGCGCGGCTTCAAAATTCGCCGCGCGCGCGTTGGCGCGGATGAATTCCGCGTGCCGGTGCGACTTCTCCAGGCACAGCGCCGAGACGGCGCCGCGGCTCAGGCAATCGAGACTCAACGCGCCGGTGCCGGCGAACAACTCCAGCACCCGCGCACCGATCACCCGCGCGCCAAGGCTGTTGAAGACCGCCTGCTTGACGAGGTCGGGCGTGGGCCGGACGTCGAATCCCCTGGGAACCTTGAGGATCCGCCGCGCTGCATGGCCACCGGTGATGCGCATGATTTGATTTGGGACGGCGACACGCCATCCCTCCCAAAAAATTATTTAAAAATCTCGTCGAAGAACAATTTCATGTATTCCCACGAACGCCGGTCCCCCTTTTCGTTGTAGGCCGCCCCTTTGGAATTGTCATTGCCCGCCATCGGCTGGGTGAAGGCGTGGACCGCCCCGCCGAATTTGACCAGTTGCCAGTCCACCCCGCCCTGGCGCATTTCGTTTTCCAGCGCGGCAATATCCCGCGGCGATGAAAACGGGTCATCCGCGCCGTGCAGCACCAGCACCTTGCATTTGATGTTCTTCCCGTCGTCGGGATTGGGCGCATCCAGTCCGCCGTGAAAGCTGACGACGCCGTTCAATTGCGCGCCGCTGCGCGCCAGTTCCAGGACCGTGGTGCCGCCGAAACAATAGCCGATGGCGGCAATGTGCCTGGGATCCACCAGCGGCTGCTGGCGCAACGCGTCCAGTCCGGCGTTGACCCGCGCGCGCAACAGCTGGCGGTCGCCCTTGTATTTGCCTGCCAGGGCGCCGGCGTCCTGCGTGTCTCGGGGATGGACGCCTTTGCCATAAATATCCGCGCAAAAGGCAACATAGCCGAGCTGGGCGAGCATCTCGGCGCGATGCTTTTCATAGTCCGTCAGTCCCATCCATTGATGCACCACGAGCACGCCGGGCCGCACGCCGGGGAGGGCGTCGTCCCAGGCAACGAATCCCTCGAGGGCCGTGCCGCCCTGTTTGTATTCAACCGTCTTCGTCTGAATGGCCGCGCGCGCCGTCATGGCGTAAATTAAAACGAGCAAGGTGGAAATCAAATTTTTCATGGCGATACGATAACCGTTTCCAGGCAGTTTGCCAACGACTTGGGTCGTGTCCTGATTCGAACCGTGTCCGGAGCGCGGATTGTCCTCAATCCGCAGCGCGCAAGAAGCCAACGGTTCGTTTGAACAAAGTTCGTCTCATCGGGACTGGCGCAGCCGCTGCGAGTTGGGACAACTCGCGCTCCGGTCAAGTCAGGATCCGACCACGGCTTGACACGCGCCCGGTCCGGCAGGCTTCCTATGCCGGTGCAACCACTGAAACCGCCGGATTCACACCACCTCGACGCCGCCGTCGGGTGGCTGGGGCTGGGTTGTGTCGCCGAGGCGCAAGCCGAACTGGATTTGCTCCCGGCGATCCGGCAAAAGCATCCCGCCGTGCTGGAGGCGCGCTGGACGATTTGCGCCCGGGAAAAGCGCTGGACCGAGGCGCTGGAAATTGCACAGGCCGAACTGGCGGTGGCGCCCGGTGATTGCGCTGGCTGGCTGCATCGCGCCTATGCCTTGCGCCGCGTGCCGGCCGGCGGTTTGCCGCAAGCCTGGGAGGCGCTGGCGCCCGCGGCGGAAAAATTTCCCCGCGAACCGGTCATTGCGTACAATCTCTCGTGCTACGCCTGCCAGCTGCAACAACCCGACGTCGCGCGCCGGTGGCTGCGGCGGGCGATGAAAGCCGGCGACCCGGAAACCATCAAGCAAATGGCCCTGGCCGATGACGATTTGCAACCGCTGTGGGCGGAAATTGAGAAATGGTGATGAATCCGAAAAAACGCAAGGGGACGTGGAAGTCCTCTCCCGACGAACCAGCGGGCAGGGCGCGTCACTCCGTGCGCGCCGCGGAGCGAAGGGAGGTCCTTCCATCCCGCTCTGCGGGACGGCGCGCACGGAGTGACGCGCCCTACCATCAGCCGATTCAACGAGTCAAAGTGCGACATAACAGCCGCCCGACGATTCTCGAAGTCTCTTACCTGCGCGTGGAACGCGGCGGCACCACCATTCTCGACGGCGTGTCCTGGCGCGTAGAGCGCGGACAACATTGGGTGATTCTGGGCGCGAACGGCTCGGGCAAAACCTCATTGCTGAGCGCCTTGACCGGTTACCTGACGCCGACGGCCGGGGAAATTTCACTGCTCGGGAAAAGCTACGGCCATGCGGACTGGCGCGAGTTGCGCAAACACATCGGCCTGGTCAGCTCCGCCGTCCGGCAAATGATGGCCGATGACGAACCGGCGCTGGAAACCGTCGCCAGCGGCAAGTACGCGATGATTGATTTCCGGGGCCGCCTGTCGCGTGCCGACAAGATTCATGCGTTGCGGATTCTCCGGCAAATTGACTGCCTCCCCCTGGCGGAGCGCCCGTGGCGCGTACTCTCGCAGGGCGAGCGGCAGCGGATATTGATTGGCCGGGCGCTGATGGCCCGGCCGCGGGTGTTGATTCTCGACGAACCGTGCGCCGGGCTCGATCCCGCCGCGCGTGAGCATTTCCTGCAATTTCTCCAGCGGCTCGGCCGGGACCGGAACGCGCCGACGCTCGTGCTGGTGACGCATCACGTTGAGGAAATCATGCCGGTATTTTCGCACGCGCTGTTGCTGAAAGGCGGTCACGTGCTGGCGGCCAGCAAAAAGATTGACGCACTGAGTTCCCGAAATCTTTCCCAAGCCTTCAACTCGCAGATGAAATTGCTAACGGTGGGGAAGCGTTACGCATTGAAAGTAAAAATGAATTATAAGTCGCCGCATGTTTTATAGCCTTTCCTTTATCTCATCCCATCCGCTCAAGTTCAGAAATCGTGTGAAGTTCCTTGCTGGATGGCTATATCGGTCAAACCCGATCATTTCTTGGTCGGCTTTATTAAGCCCCCGCGATTCCCAACAACATCCCGACTTTGTAACGCGAAGATAGGAATGAATTTTCCTTTCGGATTGGCCGAATATTGTTTGGAAACGCCGAAGCAATTCAGCGGGCGGAACAATAATGAAACTTGTGCAATGCTCAATAAATGAAGGCAGGACGAAGATCCAGAAGTCAGCTTTTGATTCCCTGATCTTTTTCTCTTGATGTGTCCACCAACCGGACGCCATGAGCTTACTTTGAAGGAGCGGTGTAAGGTAATCTTGAGTGAAATCCTTGGAGTACTTGACTTGAAGAGATACAGCTTTGGAATTTCTTGCGCTTGTGATCAAGAGATCTATGCCGGTGTCCTTCGATGGAACCCACACATTCCACTTTGGGTAACATTTCTCAATGTGTGACCCAACGAGATATTCGCCAGCGTGGACGGTAAATAGCGGTTTCATGCCGCGACGTTGCTTCCACCACCACCGGTTGTCTAGAAAAAGTTCTCTGGGAAAGCGCCAGAGGACTGGCGCAGTCCAAGACGCTTCGCGTTTGTTGAGAGTCAGATTACAACGCGCCAGCGTCTTGGACTGCGGCGGCCCTCCGCCGCTTTTTCGTCCGCCGAAAACAGCGCGCGGTAATTTATACCGTCACCGCCGCGGCTTTTTCGCTCCAGCCGAACAGGCGCTTGTCCTTGATGACCTGCGCGATTGGCGGCGGGACGAGCTTTTCCCAGGAGGCATCGCCGGCCTTGATCTTGGCCAGCACGTCGCCGGAATAGATGGTCAGATAATCGGGGTTGTAGTTGCGGATGTTCTCCACAAAACGGTTTTCCACCAGGTGCGCGTACAGGTGACGCAGGTGCGGCGCGACCTCCATGTTCTCCACCGTGGTCAGTTTGCCCGTTTTGCGGTCCAGGGATGGATAGACGTAAAGCTTCGCGCTGTTTTTGAACAACTGGCCGAGTGATTCCATCAGGCCGCCTTCGAGGTCGGTGTAAAAGCTCTCGTCCATCACGTCGCGCAACCGCACCAGGCCCAGCGGCAGGCCGATGGTTTTTTGCGTGTACTTGGAGAGGTACATGACCAGGCGGTGATAGCGCAGGAAACTGGAAATGAGCACCGTCTTGCCCAGCGCGCTTAACGTGTCCACGCGGTCGAGAAAATCGCGGTGATCAATCACATCGTCCACCTGCAACTGGCGCAGGGTCATTTCCGTGATCACCACCGGCTGCTCGCCCTTGAGCGATTCCTCCCGGAGAAACTGCTCCTGCGCGCGTTCCAGCATGTCGAGCATCGGATTGGTGAGCGGCCGGAAACTGCCGCGCTCGACGAGCACGGGCTTCTTGTACAGCACCTCGCCCGCCACCACCGTTTCACCGTCGGCGGTGAACATGGCGGTATCCGTCAGTTCCTGTTCCACCAGTTGCAACGCCATCAGCCGGTTGTCCAGACCGGTGAAACACGGCCCGGAGAATTTGATCATGTCCACCTCCATCCGGTCGCGGGACAGATCGTTCATGAGCCGGCCGATCAAGGTCTCCGGCTCATGGTGATGATAAAACGCGCCGTGGATCAAATTGACACCGATGATGCCCAGCGCCTCCTGCTCCCGGACGTTTTCCCGATCGAGCATCCGCACATGAATGATGATTTCCGAGGGCGGTCCATGCGGCTCGGCCTGGAATTTGATGCCCAGCCAGCCCTGGCCGTCGGTTTGATGGGAAAAACTGTGCGTCGCCACCGTGTCGGCGAAGACAAAAAAGGCGCTCTTGTCGCCGCGCGTCTGGTTGAGTCGCTGCAACAGCAGGTCGAACTCGTAATTGAGCATTGCCTGCAGGCGTTTGCGGCTCACGTACCGGTCGGACGGGCCGTAGATCGCGTCGCTCACCGCCATGTCATAGGCGGACATGGTTTTGGCGACCGTGCCGGCGGCGCCGCCCACGTGGAAAAACCAGCGCGCCACCTCCTGCCCGGCGCCGATTTCAGCAAACGCGCCATACTTGGTGGCATCCAGATTGATTTGTAATGCCTTTTGCGCAGTGCTCAACTTCGATTCGTTCATAGCAACGGGCTTCGACCCCTTCGCGGCCCAAATTACACAAAAATGGCGCCGTGTCCAACAACAGTTGCTTCCGGCAATGTTCTGGTTTGCGGATGCGAGCGCCGGATCTTCGCGGCATCTTGACACGCGCACGGTTTTCCTCCCTCTCCACCATGGAATGGAGGAGAGGGCCGGGGAGAGGCGGCGCGTTTATTATAATTCCGTTCTGCGCGGTCCCCGCGATGAGAGAAGTCCAATATTTACGGACTCAAATCCCCTCGCCCCAGCCCTCTCCCCGCTCGGGCGGAGAGAGGGGGTTGTTTCCTTCCAGTACGTGAGTTCAAATACAATTCGAAGCTGCACCGGCTGCTTTCGGCTTCCCGCTGCGCCAAAACGTGCTATACTCGTTCGCATGTATCGGACCCAGGACCTGCACGTCAAAGAGATCGTCCGGCTGCTGACGCCCCGCGAATTGAAGGCGCAGTTGCCGACGACCGACGCCGCGAACGCCACCGTGGCCCGCAGCCGCGAGCGGATCATCCGCATTTTACGGCAGGAAGACCCGCGCCTGCTGGTCGTCGTCGGACCCTGCTCGATCCATGACGAAAAAGGCGCGCTGGAATATGCGACGCGCCTCAACGCGCTGCGCCAGGAATTTGCCAGCCGCCTCGAAATCGTCATGCGCGTCTATTTTGAGAAACCCCGCACCACCATCGGCTGGAAGGGATTGATCAACGACCCGCACCTGGACGGGTCGCAGGACATCGAAACCGGCCTGAAAATCGCGCGCCGCCTGTTGCTGGACATCACCGGCCTGGGGCTGCCGACGGCGACGGAATTTCTCGACCCGATCGTGCCGCAATACACGGCGGACCTGGTGACGTGGGCGGCGATCGGCGCGCGCACCACGGAATCGCAGACGCACCGCGAAATGGCCAGCGGCCTGTCCATGCCCGTCGGCCTGAAAAACAGCACCGACGGCAGCCTGCAGACGGCGATCGACGCCATGGGCGCCACGCGGCATCCGCACAGTTTTCTGGGCATTGACCAGGACGGCGTCACGAGCATCGTGCGCACGTCGGGCAATCCGCACGTGCATATCGTGCTGCGCGGCGGGCGCGCCAAGACCAATTACGACGCCGAGAGCATCCGCGCGGCGGAGGAAAAGTTGCAGGCGGAAAAGCTGCCGCCGGTATTGATGGTGGATTGCAGCCACGCGAACTCGAGCAAACAATTCGCGAAGCAGGAGGACGTGTGGCGCAGCGTCATCCAGCAGCGCGTTGAAGGTTCGCGCCCGCTGATCGGCCTGATGGTCGAGAGCAACCTCCACGAAGGCAACCAGCCCATACCGACCAACCTGAAGGAACTGCGTTACGGCGTGTCGCTCACGGACTCGTGCATCGGCTGGGAAACCACCGAACGGATGCTGCGTTGGGGCTACGAAACCCTGGGGAAATTGCGGGAAAACGCAGAAGTCAGAAGTCAGAAGTCAGAGTGACCAATTGGAATCGCTGCGAACTTCGTTTGGTTATAGAACGGAGCGCGGATTGTCCTCAATCCGCAGCGGCTTAATTTGCCGGGGATGCTGCGAGTTGAGACAACTCGCGCTCCGCCCGGCGATTTACTTTTTCATTCGGCCCCCGGTATTCCTGGAGTTACGGCCAGGTCCAGGCGTAGGGAAAATTCAGCCGATAAAACTGCAACGGACCGGATACCGGGACAAACACCGATTGTACGGAGTTGGTGCTGTTGAAACTCATCACCGTGGTCCAGTTTGTCAGCGCCAGGTTTGTGCTGCCCAGCACGACACCGTTCAAACCAATCGGAATGTTGGCCAGGCTCAATTGGTTGGTGCCATTCTGTGATGTGATTTGGCTGATTTGTACCGGCGAGATCAGTTGTTGAGCGGTGTCTGCAATTATCTCATGAAATTTTGCGGTTGGATCATTCTTGTCCCAAAAAATGTAATTTGTGCCCGGTCCGTTTATGGCCAATGTAACATACAGGGCAGGATCATCATACGCATCTTCGCTCACGCCGCCATAGAGGGCATTGGTTAATCCATAAGCAGCGGAGTTCGTCAGAACTTTGTCGAGCAGGGAGAAAAAGTCCGGCTCGTAAATTTTAAGGCCGGGGCACGAAATCATTGCGTTGCTCAGCATGGTGGAAAATGCAGCATTGAAATTGATGACCTGTTGGCGAATAAAATTCCTGACGGCAGGCGAGTTGACCTGTAAATTATCGTAGGCGGGAATCTCGGTGATGTCCACAGCGTTCGGCATGAGCAAAGTGCGCACGCCCTTGGCATAAAGGTTGGTGACGATACTGTAATGATTCGTCACAGATTGGTTATTGGCAGTGGTCCAAGTGACGATATTGGTGGAAGGATAGATACTCGACATGTCATTCACAAAATCAGCGTTGTTGACCCAAATGATAAACAAAGCGTTTGATGTATCCGCTGGAGCAGTAAAATTGCTGACATTCGCTACCAGGCTGGAACTGTAATCACCGTAGAAGGACAAGTTGTTGCTGGAGTAGGACCAATTGGTGCTGGACGCTGACAAATTGGTGTATGCCACCTGGATTGCGATATTGTTGGAGTACCAGAAGTTGTTGGTCAGATTCAGTTGTTGTGCCAGCAGTTCAACCCACACCCGGCCGTTACTCCAACGTCCGCCATAGTAATATGGTGCGACACTCGGGGAGTGGTTGGTTGTGGTGGTGGAAACACCGTCTCCGAAAATGTAGAGCGAGGTAAATGTGGCTCGTGCTGGAAAAACGACGAGTCCGGACAACAAGACACCATATGCGAACCGAATGAGGCTTTTCACATTCTTCCAAGTTTACGCCATATCAAGCCAAAGTAAAGACGGGGGTGTGGTCGGTGGAGATACGTTTTGCGATTTCTGGTGGGGCGAGGCTCCTGACGAGCCGGTGTTTGTGCGTCCAAGGGTAGTGATGACGGCTCGCGAGGACGCTCGCCCCACCGGCCTGCACCAGCTCTTTGTTGTCAGCGAGGCTGGCGGAGTTCGTCCTTCCGGGAAATTTGCTGGCGCGATGCAAAACGGCAGGTAAGCTGCTGGCTCAGGCGCATCGCCCATGCGTTCCTGCGGCGCCCGTTCAGGGGGCAAACCAAAAAATCGGCAAACATGAACCGTCGCGACATATCAAGGCTGCTGGCGATAATCTTTTGGGGGCTTTCGGTCTGGGATGTCTCGGCGAACGGTTTCGGGCTGGCGAGTCAGGACGCCTTTGCGACCGCGCGCGGCGAAGCGTTCGTGGCCACGGCGGACAACCCTTCCGCCATTTACTACAATCCCGCCGGCATCACTCAACTCCCGGGCGGCAACATTCGTGGCGGCGTTTACGGCATTTATCTCGACCCTAGTTACAACCCACCCAGCGGCCGTTATGACAGCGGTAACACTTATCACAGTTCGGATCATCTCGCCGCGGCACCGCAGCTTTTTTCCACTTATACTCCTGAAGATTGGCCGGTGAGTTTTGGATTGGGTGTTTACGCGCCTTTTGGCGGCAGCATGGATTGGCCTTACGGGGCCAGTTTTAACACCGTCGCCACGCAAGGCAAGCTGAAGTATTTGACTGCAAATCCAGTTGTGGCAGTAAAGCTGGCACCCAGCCTGTCCCTGGCCGGCGGGGTGATGGTGAATTACGTGAACATGGATTTGGAACAAGTTATCAGTTACCCAACGCGTAATCCCAACTTTTTCCGTTTCAGCGGTTACGGTTGGAGTGTGGGTTACAATTTGGGTCTGCGCTGGCAACCGATAGACCAAATCTCAATCGGTGCCACTTTCCGCAGTTCGGCACCGGTCAATTTAAGTGGCCACACAGAATTCCAGTATCCTCCAACAACACCGTATACGTCCCTTCCTGCGCAGGCGGATTTCACGTTTCCTTTGACCGCAGTCGTTGGCGTCTCCTACCGACCCACGCCCAAATGGAACCTTGAATTTGACGCGAACTACACGGATTGGAGCAGCTTTGGCAGCACAATGATCAATCAACAAGGAAGCACTTTTGGCTTCCCGCAAAACATTCCGGTCAACCTAGATTGGCAGGCAAGCTGGATGTATGAGTTTGGTGTGACGCGGTATTTTGACAACGGCTGGCATATCAGCGCCGGCTATGTCTATAACGAAACCTCGGTGCCGGACGCTTACTACACTCCGCTGGCTGCGGACCTGGACCGGCATTTCGTCAGTGTCGGCGCCGGATACAAAGGCAAGCGATTCGATTGTGATATTGCCTACCAATTTGGATATGGCCCGGCGCACACGGTTACCGGTAGCACGCCGCCTATCGTATTTTCAAATTTCGGAAACCCTATAACCAGCCCCGCCGACGGCACGTATCATTTCATCAGCCACGCTGTATTGGTGACGGTGGGGATGCATTTCTAAATTCCGTCAAAAAACGCTTTGTTTTGGCCCGAAAAATGGTCTATTCACGCCGCCATGAGCCAGCGAGGCGTTGACATCATCAACCTGTGGTTTATAGCCGCGGAGGAACTGGGCGAATATATTGGCATTCGCTTCGGCCAGATTCCGTCCGGGGCCACCGAACCGCAATGGACTTTCCTGCGCCATACTGACTTCGACGGGATCGGCGGCCTGGCGCATATTCTGAGGCAAAAAGGCGTCACCCTCGGCCGTCTGCCGCAAATCCGATACCCGGCCGAGCCGTCGGTGCTCTCCCTCCTTAGGCTGGCGCCGAGATTTTTGGGGCCCCGGCAGCGTGTCAAATGGCTCCCCCTGGATGCCGCCCAGCCCGGCCCGCAACCTCCGCCGGCGGTGGCCTGGCATATGTTTGACGAGGCGGCCACGTTGCAAATGCGGCGCGTCTGCCGCATGGCCGGGATCACGATCAATTCCTTTCTCCTGAAACATCTGACCAAGGCCATCCGGCCTTTTTTGGCGGATCAATCGTCCGTGGTGCCCTGGATGATCCCGGTGAATCTGCGCGGCAAACTGGTCCGGGACCGGGACACGGCCAACTATTCAAGCTACGTCGGCGTCAAGGTCAGGTCCTATGAAACGCCGCACGATATTCACCGGAACATTTACGCGGCGCTGCGGCGGCGCGAGCATTGGGGCAACTGGTACGCTTGTTATACCAGCCGGCTCATGACGCAGGGCATGCGAAAATTTTTTATCACCCGGGACCGGGCCACGTCGCAGTGGAACCTGGGGAGTTTTTCAAACCTGGGCGACTGGGACGCGGAAAAGGAAATCATGCAGCCGGAATGCCTGGGCGGCTGGCTCTTTTGCCCGCCGGTTTTACGCTGCCAGATGGTGGGGGCCGGGTGTGTCACCTTCCAGAACCGGCTCAGCCTGACCATGCAAGCGCACCCGGAACTGACCGTCAATCCCGTGGTGGCCAGGGCCTGGGTGCAGAATTGGGTGAAGGAAATTGAAATGGACCTGGCCAGCGGGCTGGTCGATCCCGCCACGTCTTTCTGGCGGAAAGCTTCGGTCTAAAATTTGAAGGTTGCGGCAACGTCGAAGGCGTTGTTGAACGATTTGTAGGTTCCAACCGCCGTGGGGTTGGTGGGGTCATTCAAGATCGTCCGCCCCCCGTTATAGCCAAAGTGATAGGCAATCGCCCAATCCCAGCGCTGGCCATGACGGCCAATCCCGATGCTGCCCAGTTGCAAACTGCTGTCGGGGATGATCGGGTTGAAATATGCGTCCGGGCTGGAATTCTCGTTGTAAATGTACCCGACGCTCGCGAAATAGCCCTTCCCGAGCTGGCGGGTGACGCCAAATTCATACATGAAACTGGAGTGGAAATTCAAGGGGAGCGTAACATTGCCAAATCCGGTGTTCTCGAAGGTGATTTGTTTCAAGCTGTTCCAATCCGCCCAGTCCAGATCGAACTCGAAGTTCCAGTTGGTCGTCGGCCGGAACGAAACCCCGCCCACGACGAACTGCGGGAACGTGACCCTTCCGCTGGTGGACGTGGACGCGGGCAAAGGCGGGCTGGGGGAGGTGGATGAATTGCCTTTATAGTTGATGTCTGTTTCCGAGCGGTAACTGAGGCCAAATGACCACATGGGATGCGGCTGCCACAAAATACCGGCATTCAACCCATAATCCACGCCGTCGCCGTCAAAGTGAAACTGGCCGCCGGGGTAAAAACTGATCCCCTGATCGAACTTCGCCTGGGAATAATTGATGGTGGGGCCGATGGCGAGGGAAAGGGTGCGACAAACCTTCCAGGCGATGACGGGGTTGAACGACAGATAGATCAGACTGCCTTTCTCCGCGACGGTGTTGAACGGCGTGTTGTCTCCCCAGTCCAGCGACAGACCGTACGGAGCGTACATGCCCAAACCGACGGAAATGGGCAGGTTGGTGAAGGTGTTCACGTAGTACAATTGGGGAACGGGTTGCGGATCCGAGCTGGCTTTGGCGGTGACACCGGACAGGGACTTGTATTCCTTGCCGGGAGAAATCACATAAAGTCCCACACGAACATTTTGTCCCTCCAGCTGGGTGATGCCGGCCGGATTGTAATAGATGGCGGAGGGATTGTCGGCGGTGGCCACCTCGGCGTCGCCTCGGGCAATCGCCTCCGGATCCTGGTTCGGCAGGCGGAACGCGCCGGCCTGCAGATGCGCCGAGGCCAGAATACTGAAACCCAATCCCAGCCAAAGCGCCCGGCTCCGGGATCGGCATGGCTCAATTGGCGCAATCAAACGGCTCAATTTATTCATTGTGTAATGTTGTGTTGCGACATCCCATACGACTCCTGTCCTGTAACAAGACAAGCACCTGTTTTATTGTTCCGATCCAACAAGTCTGGCCGGACATCCGCTGTGAACGACGTGGACTGGACATAGCAATGGCGGTGCCAGTTATGACTTGTGAGAATCGCTTTGTTTTGGCTCAAAAAATGTTCCATCCTAGCCCTGAAATGAGAAAGGTTCTTGACGGCAATGGGAATGGGAACGGACATGGGACCGGCAGCGTGTTACCCGCCTCCAAAAAACGGGCCACGGTCACGCCGCCACCGCCCGCCAGCACACCCGCCTCCGAGACCCGGGAAAGCCGGGTGACGTTTCAGTCCCCTGACGGCCTGGAACTGCGCGGGGCACCCGTGCGGGTCACGCGTCACCATGTCGTCTTCGAGCTGTACCGTCCGGCGGTCGTTCCGCAACTCTCCGAAGCCTCGCAAAAATTCCAGATTATTCTCCAAGGACGGGTGGTTTACTCCGGGCGGGCGGTGGTGCGCAACCTGGTGGACGCCGGCGTCAAAATTGTGTGCGAGGCCACGCTCGATGAATCCCAGTGGACGGACTTGAACCAGGTTCTGGCGCTGCAGAAGGAAGGCCAGATCGTCAAGGAATTCAAATCGTTTCTCAAGGACTGGCAGAAATTTTACACCGTGACGCCGGAATTCAAGCTCATCGTCGCCGACATGCAAACCTTCATGCATGATCTGCGGTTATGGCTGGAGCAGGTGGAATTGGGGATTCGGGCCCTGGACCGGGGCGGGCGGGAGAAATTCGACCAGAAAACCATCCAGGAAATCGCCCGGGTGGTGCTGCCGTTGATTGACGCGCTTTTTGAAAAATTCGAAGACGTTGCCAAGGGTCTGACGGAGGAACAAAAGAGCGCCCACGCCCGCTACCTGCGACAACATCTGCATCATCTGATTCTGGCCGCGCCGTTCGCGCGCCGCACCTTTGAAAAACCGCTCGGTTACCCGGGCGATTACGAGATGGTGAACATGATCCTCCGCAACGGCTACGAGGGGGATTCCCTGTTTGGCCGGATTGTCCACCACTGGTTCGTCCAGCAGCCGCCGGCAACGGCGCATCGCAACCGGATCAAATACCTCACCGAGCGGATTGAACTGGAAGCCTACCGCGTCGCGCGCGCCGGCGGCACGGCGCGGATTTATAATTTTGCCTGCGGCCCGGCGGTGGAAGTTCAGAATTTTTTCCGCTCCTCCCTCAGTGAGAAGGTGGAATTGACACTCGCCGATTTCAATGCCGAGACCCTGGAATATGTCGGCCAGATGCTCGGCAAGATCCGCGGCCTGCTCCGGGTGCAGACCGCCGTTCATTTTCAGAGAAAGACCGTTTACCAGTTGCTGAAGGAGAACCTCAAATCGGCCGATAAAAAGCCGCAGTACGACCTGGTGTATTGCGCCGGGCTTTTCGATTATCTGCCGGACACCACCTGCAAACAGTTGATGGATGTTTTTTATGAAATGGTTGCGCCGGGCGGGTTGTTGGTGGCGACCAACGTCGAGCCGTCCAATCCCTTGCGTCACGGCATGGAACACCTCCTGGACTGGCATTTGATCTACCGTCGGGAACCGGAATTGCGCGCCGTGCGCCCCAGCCGGGCGGACGACGACGACGTTTCCGTCCGGACGGATGCGACGGGGGTGAATTTGTTCATTGAAGTCCGGAAACCAGCCCATGACTGACCACCCCACATTTTCCAACCCCGATTTTGCGAAGGCGTTTGCCGTTCAGGAACGGCAGGACCGGCTGCACACCGGCAAGATCGCCTGTCTGCTGGTGGTCTTCCTGATGCCGCTGGGAATCGTGCTGGATTATTTTGTCTATCCGCGGGATCTGCCGTATTTCCTGGCCCTGCGGGTGGCCTGCTGCGCCTTGGCCGGTGCCCTGTGGTTTCTCCACACCACCCAGTTTGGCTATCGCCATTACCGGTTGCTGGGCATTCCCATCGCGCTGTTGCCGGCCTTTTTCATGGCCTGGATGATTTACGCCACCGAAGGCCCGATCTCCCCTTATTATGCCGGCTTGAACCTCGTCCTGCTCGCCGTCAGCGTCGTGGTGCGGTGGAACGTGACTGAATCGGTGCTCGCCGTCGGGGGAGTGCAGCTGATGTATCTGGCCGCCTGCGTTTTAAAAGGCACCCGGCAACAGATTCCCATTATTTTCAACAATTATTATTTCCTGGTCGTGACCGGGGTCATTGTCGTCGTGGGCAATTACTACTTCACCCGCCTGCGTCTCCGTGAATTCACCCTGCGATATGAGTTGGACAAGAACCGCGAGGAACTTGAGGAAACCAACCGGAAACTGGTGGAACTGGACCGCCTCAAAAGCCGGTTCTTCGCCAACATCAGCCACGAACTGCGCACGCCGCTGACGTTGCTGCTCTCCCCGCTGGAAACGCTGCTCCAGCGCTTTGCCGGCAAGATGGACAACGATGTCCATGACCTGCTCCTCACGATGCATTCCAACGGCATGCGGCTGTTGAAATTGATCAATGATTTGCTCGACCTCATCCGCCTGGAAGCGGGCCGGATGGAAGTCAAAAGCGAACCCATGGAGGTGGCCGACTTCATCAAGGGCCTGGCCAGCGCCGCCCGGCAGGTGGCGGAGGATAAACACATCAAACTGGAAACCTACACCGACCTGCGGCTGGGCGTGGTGGCCGCCGACTCCGACAAGCTGGAAAAAGTCGTGCTCAATCTTTTGTTCAACGCGCTGAAGTTCACGCCGGCCGGCGGGCGCGTGGAGTTGCGCGCGGAAAAACAGGGCGAGGAGCTCGTGGTTATCGTCAGCGACACCGGCATCGGCATCGCCGAAAAAAACCTGCCGTTTGTGTTCGACCGCTTCTGGCAGGCGGACAGTTCGGCCCAACGCAAATACCAGGGCGTTGGCATCGGGCTGGCGCTGGTCAAGGAATTGACCGACATGATGCGTGGCAGCGTGGTCGTGGAAAGTCAGGAAGGCCGGGGCACAACCTTTACCGTGCGGCTGCCATACCAAAAGGCGGAGACGCCGCCCAAAACCCAGCCGGCCGGACCCGCCGAGACCGGCGTGGTCGCCTCGGAGGAATGGTTGATCAATTTGTACCGCCGCGCGGAACTCTTCCCGGCCATGGTGTCCCTGCGCGGCGCGGCCAAACCGGTGGAATTGGGCAAACGCGGCCGGCGGCCCGTGGCGCTCGTGGCCGATGACGAACCGGACATGCGTCGCTTTTTGCGGTCGCAACTCGACCAGGATTACGACGTGCTGGAGGCGGCGGACGGCCTCCAGGCCATGGAAAAGGCCACTCAATTTCTGCCGGACATCATTTTGCTGGACATGATGATGCCGGAGATGGATGGTCTGGCCGTGTGCCGGGAGTTGCGCAAACGCGAGGCGACCGCCGCCGTTCCCATTATTTTACTGACGGCGCGCGCGGACGAGGAAACCAAATTCAACGCGCTGGAATTGGGGGCCAATGATTTTCTGGCCAAGCCGTTTTCCTCCACGGAGCTGCACGCGCGCATCAAAAACCTCGTTGAATCCTATGATTCCCGGCGCAAACTCTCCAAGCAAAACCAGGCCTTGTCCACCACCATCGACCAGCTCAAGGAAACGGAATTGCAACTGGTGCAGTCCGAGAAGCTCGCCTCGCTCGGCCGCATGAGCGCGGGCATCATCCACGAAATCAACAATCCTTTGAATTTCGCCACGACGGGCCTCTTTGCCCTGCGCAACAAGTGCAAACACCTCACGCCGCAGGAACGCCAGGAGTACGAGGAAATCCTGAGCGACGTCGAGGAGGGAATGAAACGCGTGCGCAACATCGTCTCCGATTTGCGCATGTTCACGCACCCCGCCGCCGGACCGGCCGAACTGGTGGACGTGTCCGACGCGGTGAACACCTCGCTGCGGTTTCTCGCCGGCGAATGGAAGGACAAGGTGGCGGTGGAACTAAAAGTCGGTCCGGGGCAGATCGTGCTGGCCAGCCGCAATAAATTGATCCATGTTCTGGTGAATTTGCTGCAGAATTCACTCGACGCGATGCGCGACAAGAAATTCGAGAACGAGCCGCCGGCGATTTCGATCCAGAGCCGGGCGGACGGCGACCGGTGTCTCATCGTCATTCGCGACAACGGTCCGGGCATCGAGCAAAAGAACCTGGACAAGATTTTTGATCCGTTTTTTACCACCAAGGATGTGGGCAAGGGCATGGGACTGGGCTTGAGCATTTGCCATCGCATTGTGCGGGGATTCGGCGGACACATCTCGGTGCAGACCGAGGCCGGCCGATTCTGCGAATTTACCCTGGACTTCCCCACCCAGGCCAAACTGACGGCCAAACCGGAACTGGAACATGGAGAACCTGTACGACTATAAACAATTTGCGGTCCTTTACGTGGACGACGAAGAGAAGTCATTGACCAACTTCACGCGCGCGTTTGGAGACCAGTTTCGCATCATGACCGCGACGACCGCCCAACAGGGCCTCAAGCTGCTGGAGGAACACGCCGACGAAATCGGCCTGCTCATGACCGACCAGCGGATGCCCGGTGAAAAGGGCGTGTGGCTTCTGGAACGCGCGCGGCAGTTCCGGCCGCGGGTCATCCGGGTGCTGGTCACCGCGTATGCGGACATGGAAGCCGCGATTGCCGCGGTCAATACCGGCGCCATTTACAAGTACGTCTCCAAACCGTGGGACCCGCCGCAACTGGAACAAACCCTGAAACGGGGCCTGGAATTTTTCATCGTGCAGGCCGAGCGCGACCAGTTGCTCCGCGAAAAGATGTCCGTCCTGCACAACATGCTGATTGCCGACCGGATTGTCAGCCTGGGCCTGCTGGCCGCCGGCTTGAGCCATCACATCCGCAATTCGCTGGTGGCGGTCAAAACCTTTCTCGATCTGGCGCCGGTGAAAATGAACGAGGAAAAGACGGATTTACAGGGCCTGCGCAATCCTGATTTTTGGAAGGATTACCACCGGAACGTCCAGTCGCAGATCGAACGAATCAACGCGCTGCTCAAAGACCTTTGGACGGCGTCGTCCAACCCCTCGGCGCCGTTCACCGACCAGGTTTCCCTGCATCAAATCATCGGTGACGCGGTGAAATTGCTGCAGGAACCGCTGGCGGCCCGGCGGATCGTGGTGGACAGCCAGGTTGCGGACACGCTCCCCCTGTTGCGGGTGGACAAGCTGAAATTCAGCCGGCTGTTTGAATTGTTATTGAAGGAGGAGCTGGCCATGCTGCCCGCCGGCAGCCGCATCGCGCTCACCGCGGAACTGCGGGATGGCGCGTCGCCGGAAATCGTCGTCCAAATCAACGACAACGGTCCGGGGTTGCCGGAAGATGCGTTGCGCGCGGTGTTTGACCCGTTTGTGGTCCACGACCACAAGCCGTCCGAATATGGCATTCATTTGATGGCTTGTTTTTTTATTGTGCACCACCATGGCGGCAAGATCGAGGCCCGCAGCCAGCCTGGCAAAGGCACCACCTTTACCCTTCACCTGCCGCTGCAACCGGAGCCGGTCGCCGTCTCATCCAGTGACACGGATTTCCTCAAAAAAGCGCTGTTGAATGACAATTTGTGGGAAAAACTGCTCACTTCCGCCTGATTTTTTGCCATTGAGCGGGATAATTTTCCTGTTTCCATCAAGATTAGATTGACCTTTCTGGTCAATTTGGAGACTATCTTCGGCAGTGACTGGAATTGAGCGTCGCCGTCACTGGCTCAGAGTACAATGAAAACCATTTTGGTGTTGTCTCCTCATCCAGACTTCGCCGGAGTGATTGAGGCGGGTCTGAACCGGGAGGAGTATCGCATCGTTCATCGACTCGGAGTGGAGGAGGCCGAACCCCTGTTGGTCCATGGGCTGATCAGCGCGTGCATTCTGGATGTGGATCTCATCGGGGTTCAGGGCATCTGGGTCATCGAGCGGCTTCGCCGGCGTGACAACCACTGCCCCATCATCGCCTACACCACCGACAGCCAGTCTGAATGGGAGGAGGAGGCTTTTTCTGCACGGTGTCACCCATGTGTTGACCAAGCCCGTTCGCGCCCGGTTGCTTGGTTCCCTGCTGGACCGCCTGTGGGCGGCGCCCAAGTACGAGCAGCCGCGCACCGGTCAACCGGCCATCCGCACCCCCTTGCTGCCACCGGCCGCCTATTCACGCCCGGCGGAACCCTCTTCGGCCCGCACGGTCAACGCGGCGCAAACCCTCGGGGTCCTGCGCGATTTCTCCTCCATCCTCACGCATTCCCTGAATGCGGAAGCCATGCTCAAACAATTCCTGCTGTTTCTGCGTGAAATTTTCAGCGTCAATCGCGCCGCCATCTTTTTGAACCGTCCCGTGCTGCCGCTCGGCCAAGCCCTGTCCCCGGGCCAGGGCCGCGGACTGCATGCCACCGCCGCCATCGGGCTTTCTTCGGGGCTGCTCGAACATTTTGAACTGTCACTCGAGGCCGGCATCGGCGGGCAACTCGTCCGGCTGGGCCGAATCCTCCGCCGCGACAGCGACGAAGCCCGCGCCGACACCGAGGCCCAGAAGGAATTTGAACTGCTCGGCACCCAGGTCGCCGTGCCCGTGCTCGACCGCGAAAACGTTGTGGGCGTTGCCGTGTTCGACGGCCGCGTCACCGGCGAACCCCTGGTCAATACCGAGTTGGAGCTGATCTTCCGCTTGCTCGAACAAGTCGGTCTGGCCCTGCGCAACATCTGGTTGCATGACCAGCTCGCCGGCAACCACGAGATGATGACGGATGTGTTGCGTGAACTCAGCAGCGCGTGCGTCGTCGTCGGGCGCGATCTCAGGGTGCTCCACGCCAACAAGTCCGCCCGCCGCCATTTCGGCCACAAAAACCGGCGCACCGGCGAACTGGAGTTCAGTGATCTGCCGCAGGTGCTCGGCGCGAAGATTTATCAGGTCCTGCACACCGGCGCGGCGATGGGGCCGTTCCGTTACGAACCCGAGAGCTCGCCGGGCACCGTTTATAGCGTCAATGTCGTGCCGTTTCAACGGGCCAATTCCTCCGTCCCGGTCTCCGCCCTGCTCACGGCGGAAGACCTCACCCAAACCGAGCAGTTGCGCCATCTGGAAGTCGAAGCCGCCAATCTTCGCCTCATCAAGGCCATGGCCGACCGGCTGGCGCACGAAATCGGCAACGCCATGGTGCCGCTCTCCACCCACCAGCAGTTGCTGGGTGAAAAATTCCGGGACCCGGAGTTCCGCAAGTCGCTCGACTTCGCGCTCGCCGACGGCGTCAAGCGCGTCTCGCGCCTGCTCAATCAAATGCGTTTTCTGGCGCGGGAAAACGAGCCGGAATCGCAGGCGTTCCCCGTCGAACCCCTCATCGAAGAGGCTTACCAGGAGGCGCGCAAGCATCAACCGGCCGAAAAAGCCCAGTTGCAGTGCGAGGATGGCGGCAAACCCATTGTCATCACCGGCGACCGGGCCGCCCTTAAACATGCGCTGGCGGAAATCATGCTCAACGCCTTGCAGGCCAACCCCAAGGAACCCAAAATTGGCGTGCGATGGCACACCGGCCCCGACAACGCCGGCCGGCGCGAACTGGAGATTGAAGTTCAAGACAACGGCGCGGGGTTCACCTCTGAAACCGCGCAGAAGATTCCCTCGCCGTTTTTCACCACCCGCAATGTCGGGCTTGGCCTGGGCCTGACCGTGAGCCGGAAGATCATCGAGACGCACCACGGCAAACTGGAAATCGTACCGCCGCAGGCCGGCCAGCACGGCACGGTGCGCATCCTGTTGCCGATCGATTCCGGCGCCGCCACGGCTTCTTGAGAGAGTAACGCCCCGCTTCAAACCAAGTCCGTCTGCCGGGAATCAGACCGGGTTAAACCGGTGGCAGTTGAATTGTTAGAGCGTTTTCAAAAAAATGTGTAGCCGCCGGCGTCAGTCGGCGCAAATTAAACATGGGAGAATGATATGGCGCGAATGGATCCCGCAAAAGCGGGACGGCTACGAGATTAATCAAATCGCCCTAGCGATGGAAGATCGGCTCGCCCGGTTTGAAAACGAAGGTGACTCCCGCAAATTCGGCCAAAGCCAATCAGACCCTTTGGACCGGCCTTTATCTTCCCTCCACGCCCTGGAGATAGGCAAAAATGAGTTCGGGCAAATCACGGCTGTAACCGCCTTCAAGCACGCTGAACATCGGCACGCCGAAGGCCCGCAAGGACTGCCCAAGCCATTGGAAATCATTCGCTTCCAATATGCCACCATCCAGTGGGTCGCGGGCATACGCGTCGAACCCGGCGGACACCGCAATGAGATCGGGCCTGAACCTTTTCAAATCGTCCAACGAGCGAACCAGTGTGGCGCGATAGGCTTCGCGTGGTGCGGACGGCATGACCGGATAATTGAAGCAATTGTTGCCGACATTCGCGCCGCCGGTACCGGGATAAAAGGGATGTCGGTGGACCGAAAAAAAGGCGACGCCGGGCCGGTTCAACAGGATGTCTTCCGTACCGTTGCCGTGGTGCACGTCGAAATCATAAACGGCAACGCGTTTGGCGCCAACCGCCACGGCTTCCAGCGCGGCGATCGCGATATTATTTAAATAACAAAAGCCCATGACCTGGTCGCGCAGGGCGTGGTGGCCGGGCGGCCGCATGAGGCTGAACGCGTTTTCACCGTTGCGCGCGGCTTTCAGGGCGCCCAGCGCCGCGGCCGCGGCGGCGCGCGCATAATCGGCGATGTCTTCGTAAAATGGCGTGTCCCCGTCGAAATCCTCCGGAATTTTCAGGCGCGCGAGCAGTTCCGGCGCATGCGCGCGCAATATCTGTTCGTCACTCACTTCACCCGGCGCGGCCCAATCGACCGGCAGTTCCCTCTGCTGTTTCAGATGCGCCATCGTCGCCGTGACCCGCCGGGGATTATCGGGATGGCCATGACTCGAATAACCGGCGCAGCGCTCGTCGGTGATGATTTTCACGAACGAAATTAAGCACGAATAAACGCGAATGAACACCCATTATTGAATTTCACGGGCCAAACGCTTGTGCCATGCTCGTTTCCGTGATGACCAACGCAACCGCCATCCGCGTCGCGGCCATCGCCGGGTTTCTGGCTGTGGCCTTCGGGGCGTTTGGCGCGCATGGATTGAATAAAATCCTGACGCAAAACGGAACCGCGGCAATTTGGGAAACCGCGGCCTTTTACCATCTGGTTCATGCTGTCATGCTGTTTGTGCTGGCCGCGCGAAAGCCCCTGGCCGTCGGACCGTGGTGGTGTTTCCTGGCCGGTATCGTGTTTTTTTCCGGCTCGCTTTACCTGCTGGCGGCCACCGATGCGCGCTGGCTGGGCGCCATCACGCCGGCGGGCGGAATCGGTTTTCTGGCCGGATGGCTCTGGCTGGCCATCACCGCCACCCGCGCGAAAGCTTGAAAGAACCGGGCAAGGTTTGGATTTCCCGGACCAATAGCCGGCTTGAACCGCCCTGATTTCCAATTCCGAGTTCGCGGTACTGGCAGGCATTTCAACTTTTCGGCTCTGCCAGGCAGTGTCCTGATTTGCAGGCGACGAGGTGACGGGGCGTTTGGGCCAGCGCTCCTTACGTCGTGCCCTGCAACCAAATCCGGACACCACCCTCTGCTATTGAAAATGGCCATGGCTTCTGCAACCATGCCTTGGCGGGCCTGTAGCTCAATTGGTTAGAGCAGAGCACTCATAATGCTTTGGTTCCCGGTTCAAGTCCGGGCAGGCCCACCAATCCAACGCACGACCGTCAACACGCATGTCCAATTTTTCAGCCCGCCCGGACCGTAATTATCATTGCGGCCCGGCATCCAAGCTGTTTTGTTTCTCCGCGCCGCGTGAAAATCACGAATCTGAATCCGGACACGGACATCGGCGCCAGCGCCTGGCTCGTCGAAGTGGATGAGCATCGCATCCTGCTCGACGCGGGAATGCATCCCAAGCGCGAAGGCCGCGCCGGCCTGCCGCTGTTCAACAAGGCGGGCAACGCCGACCTTGATGCCATCGCGGTCTCGCACTGCCATCACGATCACGTGGGCGCGCTGCCGGTCGCGGCCCGGCATTTTTCCAAGGCGCACGTGCTGATGACGGAGCTGAGTTATTTCATCGTCGAACGCGTGCTGCATAACTCGGTGAACGTGATGACGCGCCAGCGCGACGAGCTGGGCATCCGCGAATATCCGCTCTACACCCACGACGAGGTGGATGACCTCGCGCCGCAATTCCAGGGCTTCAAATACAATCGCGAAATCGAATGGTCGGCGTTTCACAAATCACGCGCGGGACTGCCTTCGCCGACGTTGGAATTTTTTGACGCCGGCCACACGCTGGGTTCGGCGGGCATCCTGATTCGCGGCCGAAAGGAGACCCTGTTTTACACCGGCGATGTTTGCTTCCATGACCAAACGATCCTGCGGGCGGCGCGGTTTGAAGATGTGAAGGCGGATGTGCTCATCATGGAAACCACCCGTGGCGGCCGCGCCCCGCAGACCGGGTTTTCGCGCGAAAGCGAAATCGAACGGCTGGTCGCGGCCATTCAGCGCGCGCTCAAACGCAAAGGCTGCGTGCTGATTCCGGCGTTCGCCCTGGGCCGCACCCAGGAGCTGCTGGCATTGCTGGCGTTGCTGATGCGCTCAGGCAGATTGAAACCGCAGCCCATCTACATCGGCGGCCTGGGCCGCGTGTTCACGGAAATCTACGATTTGGAGGCGCACCGCACCCATCGCCAGCACACGAATCTGCAGTTGCACGAGGCGCTGGAATTGATCGTGTTGGAAAAGGGCCAGGCGGGGAAAATGAAGCTGAGCGGCGGGCGGATCTTTGTCATCACCGCCGGGATGATGAGCGAGAACACGGCGGCGCACGACCTCGCCGCGCGCATGATTGGAGACGAACGACAATCCATCTTCTTTGTCGGCTATGCCGACCCGGACACGCCGGGCGGACGGCTGAAGGCGGCGAAGCCGGGCGAGCCATTCGTGTTCAGCCCCAGCGCCGGCCGCGTCACGCGCCGGTGTGATGTGCAGGATTTTGATTTGACGGCCCACGCGAACCGGGATGACCTGCTGGATTTCGTCGGCCGGGTTTCGCCGCGCGCAATTTTGCTCGGTCACGGCGGCGACGACTCGCGCGCGTGGTTCGAGGAGCAAATCCGGTCGCGCCACCCGAAGATTAAAATCATCCAGCCACAGCCCGGCAGCGCGGTGACGGTGTAAAAATCAAAAACCGCCGGCGAATTAAATCCGCCGGCGGTGGCGATCAACCTTGAATTTTAGCCGTTTCCGCTGACGATGTTGCCGAGGTTGAAAATCGGCAGGTACATGCAGATCACCATTCCCCCGACGATCAATCCCAGAAAAACGATCAGGAGCGGCTCCAGCAGTGACATCAGGCCGGAAAGCATGGTTTCAATTTCCTCGTCGAGAAAATTCGAGACCCGCTCCAGCATGTTATCAATGTTGCCGGTCTGCTCACCGGCACTGATCATCCGGATAATCATGCTGGGGAAAACCGGGTGCTTGCCCAGCGCCGTGGCAATGCCTTCACCCCGTTCAATATCGGCGGAAGCCGCCTTGATGGATTTCTCCATGAGGGTGTTGTCAACCGTTTGAGAAACGATCTGCAAAACCTCCAAAATCGGCACACCACTGCGAATGAGCGACGCCAGGGTGCGGGTGAAGCGGGCCAGGCAGATTTTGTGGGCAATGGGGCCGAAAACCGGCAGTTTAATGCGTTGTTTGTCCCAAAAATCGCGCCCGCCCTTGGTCTTGATGAAGTAAAGCCAGCCATAGACCATCGCCCCCAGGCCGATCAGAAACACCCACAGATAATGGCCCATCAGGTCGCTCAGGGTCATCAGGAATTCGGTCGGCCCCGGCAATTTCGCGCCAAAACTTGAGTAAACGTCCTTGAAAACCGGGACGACTTTCACCAACAGAAAGACCGTGATGGCGATGGCCACCGTACTGACCACAATGGGATACATCATGGTGGACTTGACCTTCCGACGGAGCCGGGCGCTGTTTTCAAGGTAAGTCGCCAGTCGGGCCAGAATCTCCGCCAGCAGACCGCCCTTTTCACCCGCCGCCACCATTGAAATGTAAAGCCGGCTGAAGGCCTTGGGATGCTTCTGCAACGCTTCCGAGAAGCTCTCGCCGCTTTCCACCCGCGTGGTGATGTCCCGAATCACATCGCGCATGACTTTATTGTGAGACTGGTCGGCCAACGCCTGGAGGGATTGCACGATGGCGATACCGGCGTCAATCATGGTCGCCAACTGGCGCGTGAACACCACCAGGTCCGCCAGGGAAACCTTGCCACCCTTGGTTTTGCCCTTTTTGGAGACTTTTTCCTCGATGGACACCACCAGCAGGCTTCGATTCAGCAACGCAGCCACGGCGGCCTGTTCGGTCGCGGCCTCCACCGTGCTGCGAATTTCACGACCGCTGGCCGTCTCGCGGGCTATATAAGAATAAGATGGCATATGTGTTTGAGTTTAAAATGTTTTACCGGTCAACCCGTTTTGTTGTTTCGTTTGTTTTCCGGCTCGAATTTTACTGCTTCAGCCGTGGCCTAACCAAAGCATCCTTTATTCCAAAGTTGCACCCGAAAATGGCACCCTGGGGAGTGCCCAAGTTCGTCTAATCCATGCCCAAGAATGGGATAAAAAACGGGGCCAAACCGTAACTGATTCGTTTTCATAATGTTGCACGGATGCAATTCCCCAAAAAAAATGTTGTCAAATGTCGAAAATTTCCCTATTTTCACCACTAATCGCACCTTGCGGTGCCGGGGTAAATTGTTTTTACCCTGTAGTGCACAGGCACAAAGCAAATAAACATTAACAAACAACATCGGAGGAACCAGATGAAGTTTAATAAATGGACAGTGGGTCTGGCGGCGGTCGGGGTGGTCAGCCTCGCATCGGCCGCTCGCGCAGACGAGAAAATGAGCTCCCTGCAAACGGCGCTCTCAAATACCACCTTCAGTGGTTATGTGGATACGGCGGCAACTTGGAGACCGGGTACGGATCAGACTCCAGCTAGCATTGGGGGAGCTGTTGCACCTGCAACCGGCGTGAACGTTCCCGTCAATAGTTTCGCAAAAAACGACGGGTTCAGCCTGAACGCCGTTGATATCGCCGTCGACAAACCGGAAGACGACAGCCCGTGGGCTGCCGGTTATCATGTCGAATGGATGGTTGGCCCAGATGCAGTAGTTGCCGGTACCGGCATCCGACAGGCCTATGTGACGTTGCGCACACCGGTTGGCAACGGCCTTGACTGGAAAGTCGGCGTTTGGGACACCATTGTTGGCTACGAGTCCAACAGCGACCCGCTGAATCCCAACTACACGCGTTCTTACGGCTACACCATTGAGCCAACAACTCACACGGGTGTTCTGGCTACTTACAAGATCAACGACATGGTCACCGTTCAGGCTGGTATTGCTAACGGCTCCAATGTGGCAGGGGGTCCAAATGGCGTAAATGGAGTTTCCGCCATTGAGTCGCAAAAGGCCTACATGGGAGACGTGCAATTCACGGCGCCAGACAGCGCGGGTTGGGCAAAGGGCGCAACGATGACCATGGCTATTATCGATTCCGCCGGAAACGGTGCTACTGGTTCTGGCTCCACCAGCCTGTATGCGGGCATAACACTTCCGACACCGGTATCGGCTTTGAAACTGGGTTCATGCTTTGATTACCTTGATGCCCACAACGGCCATGTTGCTGATAATTCAAGTGACGATAGCGTTTGGAACATAGCGTTCTACGCCACAATCCAGGCAACGGACAAGTTGTCCTTCAACCTGCGTGCTGAGTATTTGAATGCCACAGACATAAGCACGGGTGATGCTACCACCCTTTTCGGGGGCAACACCCCTGGAGGAGTCTACGGCAAAAATACTGCGGAAGAACTCACGGCCACTGTCCAGTATAACCTGTGGGCAAACGTGATTAGCCGGGCGGAAGTCCGCTGGGACCACACTGAACACAAGAACGGCTTTGGTGCGAGTTCGGTCACGGGTTTACCCTTCAGGAACAACGACTTCCTGCTGGCTTTGAACCTGATCTATCAGTTCTAATTTAAGTTGGAACTTTCAAGCCCCTTCCGGCAAACCGGAAGGGGCTTTTTATTTCACGGTGCATGGAGAACGCTTGTCGTCCTGGACTGCGGCAGTCCTCTGCCGCTTTCGCCCCCCACCAGGAATGGCGCACCGAAACTTTCCTTGCCCCCCACATTGCTTCGGCGGTCCTTTCCCAAAGCGCCAGAAGACCGGCGCACTACAAAAGCTCGCGCAACCCCACCCGGCCCCGGCCAACGCTTGCCGTCTTGGAGTGCGGCAGTCCTCTGCCGCTTTCACATTGGGCTGGACGGCCTCGCGCAATTTCAGCACGCTTGCTTCCATGCCAGAGCTTCACCCACCCTGGCCCCACGCGCCTACACATCAACTATCAACGCGCAGCGCCTACTTCGTCACCGGCAGCACCTATTTCAAGGCGCAACACTTTCGTGGCGCTGATCGTTTGCGGGTGTTGCATCGCGGGTTGCTGACGGTGGTGCGTGATTACGGCTGGCAATTTGAGGCTTGGGCCGTGTTCTCCAATCACTATCACTTCGTCGCGCATTCACCGTCAGATGCAGCCGATGCTTGCAATCTTTCGGACATGTTGAGCGTACTCCACGTCAAGACCGCCAGTTGGATCAATAAACTTGACCGCGCACCCGGCCGGCAGGTCTGGTTCAATTTCCGCGAGACGCGGCTCACGTACCAGAAATCCTATTTCGCCCGCCTGAATTACGTTCATCAAAACCCGGTAAAACACGGCTTGGTGCCGGTGGCAAACCAGTATCCGTGGTGCTCGGCGCGATGGTTTGAACGTTCCACGTCAGCAGCCATGATAAAGTCCATCTATTGTTTCAAAATTGACCGATTGCAGGTGGCGGACGATTTCAAGCCGGCAGAGGAGTGGTGATTCCTTTGATAAAAAAACGACAGAAGACTGGCGCACTCCTAAAGCTCGCGCAAATTCCAACCCGGTTCCGGTGAACGCTTGCGTCTTGGACTGCGGCAGCCCTCTGCCGCTTTTGCTCTCACGAAGAAGCGCATGTTGAAACTTTTCCCACCCCATCACTTTAATGCCTTGTTCCAAAGCGCCAGGTGACTGGCGCACTCCAAAAGCTGGCGCCAATTCCAGTCCGCCCTCGGCAAACGCTTGCGTCTTGGACTGCGCAGCCCTCTGCCGCTTTTGCCCCCGCCAGGAATAACGCACCAAAACGTTCCTTGCCCCATTTGCTTCGGTGGTCCTTTCCCAAAGCGCCAGGTGACTGGCGCACTCCAAAAGCTCGCGCAACCCCATCCGGCCCCGGCCAACGCTTGCCGTCCTGGACTGCGGTGGCCGTGACACCGCTTTCGACCGCCAGATACCGCGCGAATGTTCCTAACCCATCCTTCGTCCGTGGACTGACGAAAGCGGCGTCGCACTCCCGTCTTCGCTTCGCTGCGACGCGGCAAGCCGTTTGCCGCAGCTCTCCACAACGCTGCGCAAATTTCACTGGAATAACGCTTGTCATCCTGGGTTGTTACCCTGTACTTAGTAAACAAAATCGGAGGGGCCAAATGAAATATAACCAATGGACAACGGCTCTGGCGGCAATCGGGGCGGTGAGCCTCGCTTCAGCCACCCGCGCGGACGGAAAAATGAACGCCGTGCAGACGGCGCTCGCCAACACCACCATCAGTGGTTATGTGGATACCGCGGCAACCTGGAGACCAGGCACCGACACGACTCCGCTCGGTGGGGTGAACATGCCCTTTGGCACTGCAAAAAATGACGGCTTCAGCCTTAATGCCATTGATATCGCACTGGATAGACCGGAAGACGAAGGCCCCTGGGCTGCCGGCTATCATGTGGACTTTATGCTGGGCCCGGATGCCGTCACCACTGATGGATTTGGTGCAGACGGCGTTCGCCAGGCCTATTTGACATTGCGCACGCCGGTCGGCAATGGCATTGACTGGAAAGTCGGCGTTTGGGATGGCCTTCTCGGTTATGAATCGTCAAGTGATCCGCTCAATCCCAATTATACCCGTTCCTATGGCTGGACCATCGATTCGAAAACCCTTACGGGCATTTTGGCCACGTATAAAGTTAATGACCTGATCACTGTTCGGGCGGGTGTGGCTGACAGTTCAGATATTGGATTCGGCACGGTCGGTGTGAATCCAGCCTCCTTCGAATCCCAAAAGGCCTGGTTGGGAGACCTCCAACTGACGGCGCCGGATGGCGTGGGTTTTATGAAAGGCGCGACGTTTACCGTAGGCGTGATCGATGCCGCCGGTAATCATACCACCTTGACACCCGGCTCGACCGGCTGGTATGTCGGCGCAATGATCCCGACCCCGGTTTCGGCCCTGAAGTTTGGCGCGGCTTTTGATTACGTTGATGAGCATAATGGCGGCTATAACGGGAATCCCAGCAATGACAGTATTTGGACCGCCGCGCTTTACGGCTCATATCAAGCCACGGACAAGCTGTCTTTCAACCTGCGTGCTGAATACCTGGACAACCAGGATGCCGGCGCGCTTTCGCCCTTGACACTTTATAACGATAACACCGCGGAAGAAATTACGGCCACTGCCCAGTACCGCCTCTGGGCGAACGTCTTGAGCCGTGTGGAATTCCGTTGGGATCATGTTGAGCATGGAAACGCCTTCGGCGCCAATCAAGCCGCCAGCACCGCCAACCGGGCCAACGACTTCATGCTGGCATTGAACCTCATTTTCCAGTTTTGATCCAAGCGGACCCTTCCGGCAGCGGTAACAAAACTTGGCTTCGCTCCCACTTCCACGCCATAATCCGCCGTCCATCATGCAATTCATCCGCGACATTTACGCGACCCGACACGCCGCGCGGCGGCCGGTCATCTCTTTTGAATTTTTCCCGCCCCGGACGGAGGAAGGCGACCGGGCCCTCCTCGAAAAGCATATTCCCGCCCTGCTTCAGGCCAGACCGGATTTCTGTTCCGTCACCTACGGTGCAGGCGGCGGCACGCGTGACAAGACGTTGATGATTGTGGACCGCATCCAACGACAGCATGGCCTGACGGCGCTGGCGCATCTGACCTGTGTCAACCACACCCGCGAACAGGTGCGGGAGTTGCTCGGACGCATCCGCGCCCTGGACTGTCCTAACATCCTCGCGTTGCGCGGCGACCCGCCCGGCGGCGGCGAGTTCATACCCACGCCCGGCGGTTTTGAGTTCTCCTCGCAACTGGTCAAATTCATCCGGGAGGCCGGTGACTTCTCCGTTGGCGTCGCCGGATTCCCCGAAGGCCACATGGCCTGCCAGGAAGGCAAACACGCCGACTGGCGGCACTTGCAGGAAAAGGTGGAGGCCGGCGCGGATTTTGTCCTCACCCAGTTGTTTTTTGACAATGCCGATTACTTTGAATTCCGGGATTATGTGGCCGGCGAGCTGGGCGTGAAGGTCCCGCTCGTGCCCGGAATCATTCCGATTCTCAGCGCCACCCAAATCACCAAATTCACCCGGCTTTGCGGCGCGAAAATTCCGCCGCCGTTGCGGGCGCAACTGGACCGGCTGGGCAATGATGACGCGGCGGCCATCGAGTTTGGCGTCGAATACGCAACCCGCCAGTGCCAGGAATTGCTCCGCGCCGGCGCGCCGGGGCTGCACTTCTACACGCTCAACAAATCGCACTCGACCGTGCAGGTCGTGAAAAATCTCGGCCTGGCCTGATCATTTTCGATTTACGATATCGCGATTTACGCGACGGCAGAACATTGGGAATGCCGCTCGTAAATCGTAAATCACGTATCGTCAATTCTCTTACAAACCCAAATTGCTCGCCACGATGCCGAGAACGCTCAATGGACCCTGGTCTTCCAGACTGTCGGCCGCCTTGTCCACCTTCTGCAGGGTCAATTTCGCGTTGTTGTAAAATTCCTTGTCGTTGACCAGTTTGCCCACCGAGCCCTGTCCCTGGTTGATCTTCTGCAAGATTTGATTCAGGTTCGTCATGGAAGCCGTGGTGGCCCGATAGAGGGTCTCGTCCGTCACAAGTTTGCCGATGGTGCCCCGGCCCTCGTTGACACCATTAATGACCTCGCGCGCGGCAGCGACGGTGTCCTGCAGATTGGTCACCGTGGACAGGGCGGAATCGTAAAGCGTGTCCGTATAAATCAGTTTGCCGACGGTTCCCTGTCCGCTGGCAATCTGGCCCGAGATGGATTCAATGTTCGAGATGGAGCCGCCCAGGTGCCCGCTGTTTTGCCTGATAAAATCGGTCAAGGGACCCAGCAAATTGTTGATGGTGTCGCCGGTGAAACTTTTGGTCAGGTTTTGAATGCCGGTGGCGGCATCATTGAGCTTGGACATGATGGCGTTCAGGTCCGGTTGTTCAATCGTGGCGAGCACGGCGCCGTCCACCACCGGCGGAGCGTCCGGCGAACCAAAATCAAGGGAGACGAAATTCTGTCCCATCAATCCCGTGAACCGGATGGTGGCCTGGCTGTCCGTCTTCACCACGGTCCCGCTGATCAGCTTCATCGTGACGCGGACCTTGTTGTTTTCGAGGGCGATTTTTTCGACCCGCCCCACTTCCACACCGGCCATTTTGACGCTGTCGCCCACTTTCAATTCCTGCACGGCGTCAAACAGGGCGCTGACCCGGTAGCCGTGCTGGTAAAATTGCCAGCCGTTGAGCGTTTCGACAATGACCACGGCGGCGATGACCACAAAGACGACAAAAACACCAAGACGGGTTTCGAGTGAATTTTTCATAAGCGGGATGGGGATTCGTGTTGAAAATCTGCGCGCAAAAAATTCTGAAGGGTCGGGTCGTTGAACTGTCTCACCTCCTCCGGCGTGCCGATGGTGAGAATGCGGCCTTCGTGGATGACCGCGATGCGGTCGGCGATGCCAAAGGCCAGGTCGCGGTCATGGGACACGACGAGCGAGGTGACGTGAATCCGCTGTTTGAGCTTCATGATTTCCCGTCCGATGACCGCGGCGGAGAGCGGGTCCAGCTCACTCGTCGGCTCGTCATAAAGAATCAATTGCGGATCGATGACCAGTGCGCGGGCGATGGCCACGCGTTTTTTCATGCCGCCGGAAAGTTCGTTCGGCATCTTGTCCACGGTATCCTTGAGGCCGACGGCCTCCAGCTTTTCAGCGACGATGCGGACGATTTCTTCAGGCGGCTTGAGGCGGTGTTCGGTCAGATAAAGGCCGACATTTTCCCCCACGGTCAGTGAACTGAGCAGCGCGCCGGATTGGAAGACCAGCGCCATCCGGTATTTGGCGGCGACTTCAGACGATTGGATGGATTCGCCATTGATGAGAATTTCCCCCTCGTCCGGCGCTTCCAAACCGATGAGATGCTTGAGCAAGACACTCTTGCCGCTGCCGCTCGGTCCCATAATGATGAAAATTTCGCCGGGCTGGACCTCGAAATCAATGCCCCGGAGCACCTCCTCGCCATTGAAGCTTTTTCGCAGGTGACGCACCTGAAGGCCCACGCCGGCATGATGGTCCGTCGTGTCGTTCATCATTTCAAAAGAATGCGGGTCAGCACGTAGTCGAAAATCACGATCAGGATGATGGAATTAACGACCGCCTTGGTCACCGAACGCCCAATGCCCCGCGGCCCGCCAATGGTCGCCAGGCCCTGGTGACACGAGACCGCGCCAATGATCAGCGCGAAGCAAAAGCTCTTGAACACGCCGTTGGCCACGTCCTTCGGCTGGACAATCTCCCGCAAGTCGGAGAAAAACACCGGGAAGGGAATGTTCATGTGGTTGTTCAGGTCGGCGACGACCGCGCCGCCAAACCAGCCTACGAGAATTGAAATGACCACCAGCATCGGCAGCCCGATCGCGATGGCCACGATCCGCGGCAGAACCAGGTAGTGGATCGGGTCAATGTTCATCGTTCGCAAGGCGTCAATCTCCTGATATACCCGCATCGAGCCGATCTCCGCCGCCATGGCCGAACCGATGCGTCCGGCGATCAGGATCGCCATCATTACCGGCGCCAGTTCCTTGGCGATGGAGATGCCGACCACACCGCCGACGGCACTGGAAAGGCTGCGCTCCACCAGCACCGGGCCGGTTTGCAACGCGATGACGGCGCCGATGAAGAACGACAGCACGCAGACCATCAGCAGGCTCGCGTTGCCGATTTCAAAAAACTGCTCGGTCACCTTCTGCCGCTGCCGCCAGGCCAGCGGCAGGGCCAGCATCGTGCGCCAGAACAACAGAATAATCTCGCCGATGTTTTCAAACATAACGTTTCGCAAAGGCAAAAGGTAGAATGGGGCGGGAGCAATTACCAGTCACGGATGCGTCTTTTCCGCACCTGGCCTGCTTCCGGTTTCATTTGCTGCCACTCCCGGGTTTGGTTTTGACGATGGGAATGTAAAACCATCTCACGGATTTTCCCGCCGCATTGGACTGATACTGAAAAAGGCCGAACAGGCACGAGCATTCTGTGGCAGCGGGGGCCGTCTGGTGGCGGTACAAATTCCAAAGCAACGACTGGCTGGCGGTTCCGGTTCGGGGGTTGTTTTCCGAGCGCCACAAGGACCAGAACGGCGACCAGTTGCGTTCCACGCCACGGTTGCCGGGCAGCATGGGCTCGATGAGCGCAAGGATTTGCAACCGGTTGTTTCCGTTGAAATCCCGTTGATACGTAAACCAAGGCCACAAATCCACCCGACGACGCTGGGTTCCAGCGTCCAGGTTCTTTTCCGTCACGTTCACAAACAAATACAATAAAATGCGCAACCGCCGATCATCCAACGTGCTGGCGGACAAACGATCATATCGGTAAAGCGGCCAGAGGTAGTAATCATTTTCCAGCGTGTCGCTGTGCGCCCGGTTGAACAGCGGCCAGAAACGGGTGACCGTTTTACCCGGGCCGCGCGCAACCACCACAAACGGGTACGGCCCCTCCCATTCGCGATATCGTTCCCCGCGATCGTCAACCCAGGTAAAGAACGGCCAGAACACGGAGGTCGAATCGCGTTTGGGAGAACGCTCCACGCTGTAAAACGGCAGATCGGCCTGGAATTTCGCAGGATCATCGGTGCCGATGCCCGTGTTTTGGCGGAAATGAACCGGCCAGAGCGCAAAAAACTTGTCGTAACCGGCGACCGTTTCAATTTCGCCAAACCCGTTGGTTTGCACGGTCACATCCTTGTGCTCGGCGCCAACCAGCGGCCAGAACTGCCAGCCGTGCAACCCGTCGCCATGTCGCAAATCAAAGAAGGGAAACAAATAATTGTCCGTGATGACATCCTTCTTGCGGGTCTCGCTGTAGATCGGAAACATTACCAGGAAGATTTCATCACGATACAACCGGTTCTGGAGATGGCCGTAAAAGGGCACCAGCGCCGTGTAGTTTTCTTCCTTGATGGGCGAACGTTGCTGGAAGTAGAGCGGGAAAACGGTGAATCGTTTCTGTCCTCCACCCTGCGGACTCTCGCCACCGGCAAGGCTCAGCAGTTGGCCCAGCTGCCAGCGATATTCCGTGCCAAAACGCCGGCAGGTGAACACCGGATAAAGCAAATCGTCCTCTTCCAATTCAACGCCGGGATCGCTCCCGTGTGAAAAAAACGGCGCCACGCCCCAGGTCTTTTCCGAATCCCGTTCCTCGTCGTAAAAGAACGGTCCCATGATTTCGGTGCGATAACCGGTATCGAGTGTCAGCGCAAATTGACTGAACAGCGGTCCGGCGACAAAATTATCCGCACCGAAAAGACCCGTGGAGGCAAAATTGGTCGTCAACAACCACGCGCAAATTCGCAGACAGGCTAAGAATTTTCTGTAATTTGACGAAGCTGTTAACATGAAATCATTTACGTTATCGTTATTGGAAACTGAAATCTTCTAATTTTAATCATTTCCAAGCTATTTTTAACATTGAGGTTGACATTTCGATGAATTGCTTTAACTTTGCCTTCCACTTGAGGTTTTTGACCTCGGTTCCTCCTGACCCAGTGTCGGCGTTGAATTGTCGGCACTGGGTTGATTTGTTTTTATCAACGGACGCCAGCGCCCCAGCAGGTTTATCAAGGCCGGTAGAAAAGTCAGTCCCGCGATCATGCAGGTGGTGATGCCCGTTGCCATCACGCAGCCCAAGCTGTACATGCCGTGGTGTTTGGCGAGAATCAAACTGCCGAAACCGGCAATCGCGGTCAACCCGGACACCAGCACGGCCTTGCCCGTGCTCCGCGCCAGAATGCCGGGGGTGCGCTCCTCGGCAAAACGATTCAGGACGTGAATGCCGTTGGTCACGCCGATGCCAATGAGTAACGGCAGGGTCATGATGTTCGCCAGATTGAAGGGAACGCCAAACCAGCCCATCAATCCGGCCAGCCAAAGTGTGCCGATGCCAACTGGCAACAGGGACAGGATTACCGCAGTCAGGCTGCGAAAATGGAACAACACCAAAATGACGATCGCCGCCAATGAATACCACGCCGCCTGCACGTAACTGTTTTTAAGCAACGTCTCATATTCGTAAAGTTGCACCGGCGTGCCCGTCGTGTTCCCATCAACCGTGCGCAAGTCGGCGACAAACTTTTCCTGGTTTTCGCGCTGCCAGACGTTGTTTTTGGGATAGACTTGCAACAGGAATTTGCCGGTGGTGCCGACGAATTGATCGCGCAGGGCCGACGGCAGATCATCCACCCGCAAAGGCGCGGTGTCGTCCTGCTCCTGCAAGGACTTGAATGTTTCACGGACGTCGTTGAACAACGCCTGCTGAAACTCCGATAGTATGTCCGCGTGCCGCTGGATCGCAGCGCTGTCGCCGGCCAGCATGGTCTTGCGCAAATTCTCAATCGCCTGCCGCAAGGCCACAAACCGCTTCGCCAGTCCGGGATCGTTGCCCCGCACTGCCTCCAGCGCCGCGCCCGCATATCCATATAGTGAATACAAGTTCTGGCTGAGTTCATAAATGTTGACCGGTCTCGAGTCGGGCGCGCTGAATTTCAGCGACGCCACCTCCTGCTTGATGCCCCGGATGAGCCTTAATTTTTCCCCTTGATGCGACTCAAGAAAATCATTGAGCATGTCCGACGGCGGCTCAATGTCGGCCACGGTCGGCAGTTTACGGATTATCCCCTCCAGCGCAATGGCCCGCTCCAAATTGGTGGCAACCACCGCGCCGTAAAGCAGGGATTTGTCCGCCGAGTTGATTAACTTGTGTTCAAACACCACCGACGCCAGGCTCGGACTCTGCATTTGAATGAGGTTATAATCGAATTGCACTTTTCGGGCTTCAAACAACGCCGCCAGACACAGCGCGGCCGTGGCCGCCATCACCCACACCGGCCGCTGCAGCCAGAAGTTTTCGATGCGCGCGCGGGTTTCATCCTCGGTGGTCCGGTGGTCCATGACATTTTGCCGGCCCCGCAACAACAGCGCCGGCAACAGTGTCATCATGGGCACAAAGCAAAGCAACAGGCCGCCGCCGCAGATAATGCCCATTTCCTGGATGCCCCGAAAATGGGTGAAGACCATCGCCAGAAATGCACCCGCCGTGGTCAAGGCGCCCGTAAAAATGCCCTGCCCCGTGAAGACCATCGCCTTGATCAACGCCGCTTCACTGGTTTTTCCATGACGCAATTCCTCCTCATAGCGCGTGATGAGATGCACGCCGAAATCAATGGCCAGCCCGATCAGCATCGGCACGAATGTGATCGTCAGAATGTTCAAATGCCCGACAGTCAGGGTGGTAAACGCCAGCGTGTAGGCCAGCCCGATCACCAGGCAAATCGTCGCCTTGATCGGCCGGCCGGTTTCATTGTAGCCATAAATGAAAATCAACGCGCAGAGAATAAGCGATACCATGCTCGCCAGAGTGACATCCTTCTGCGACTGCCTCATTTGGTCGTAATCCAAAACCGGCTCGCCCGTCAGGCCGACGTTCAGGCCGGGCACCTCCTCCTGGGTTTCCATTATCAACTGGCGCAATCGGTCAATCGCGTCGCCATTGAATGCATCGCTCGGCGGATGCGTTGTCAGCAGAAAAATCCGGTCGTGATTGAAGGTGATGTAGATGTCCGATACGTCGTTGGCACCGAACAGCGCCGCCACGCCGGGAGACGGCGGTTTGCCGGACATTTGCAGACAGGCGTCGGCCTGGGTCAGGATGCGGGTCAGCACCGGCAACGCCTGGACCAGCGATTCCGTCTGGGCGTCCTGCTCCTGGGGCGCGGTGCGGAATGCCGTATTAATTTGATCGAAAAACAATACCAGGTTTGTCGTCTGCGTGAACTGGCGGATGAACGGCTGATCCGCATGCAGCGTTGCCTGAATCGCGGCCAAATCCTCCTTTGGCACAAAGAACAACGCCTTGGTTCCCATCATGGCCAGATCATGCTGATAAAAAACATCGCGGAATAAATTGGTATCCGGCGCCATCTTCATGGCGAGGCGCTCGACAAATTGCCGGTTTTTTTCCGGATTGCCGCTTTCCACCACCACCACCAAATCGTTGCCCTGCTGGGGGAATTCCTTCTGCAACTGGAGATAATTCTGATGATATCTCTGGTTGGGGCCGACCAGATTGTCCTGGTTCATATCCGTCTTCAGATAGCCGATGGTGTAAAGGACGCACACCCCGAACAGGGCCACCTGCGGATAAACAAACCACCGGGGATGACGACAAATCGCCGCCGTCAGCTTGCCCAGCAGGCGCGCAAGAATCGAATCAGCACTTAACGCCTTCATGCTTCAGGCCGGGCAGAAATTCATGCCTTCACCGCCTCGTTGGGAAAGTCGGCATTGGAAAAGACCTCTTTGACATCGTCGTGTTCCTCCAGCGTCTCGATTAATTTATTGACGGCGGCCATCCCGGCTTCGTCGGCGGGTGGCGCCAGGAGGATGGGCAATGACGTGATTTCCGCCGCGTCGTATTTGATGCCTTTGGCTTCGATTTGTTTGTGGACGGCCTCAAAATTCGCCGGCTCGGTCAGAATTTCATACCCCTGCGGCTCAACCTTGAAATCCTCCGCGCCGGCTTCCAACACCAGTTCCATCAGTTGGTCCTCGCCCGCGGCTTCCCGGGAAACAATGATCTGTCCCTTGCGTTGAAACAAACGGCTGACCGAACCCGGCGTGGCAATACTGCCGCCGCTTTTGGTGACGATGCTACGAATGTCCGAGGCCGTGCGGTTCCGATTGTCCGTGCTCACCTCCACCAGCAGCGCCACCCCATGCGGCCCGTAAATTTCATAGGTCAATTCCTCAAAATTCGCGCCTTCGCCGCCGCCGGTGCCCTTTTTGATGGCGCGCTCGATGTTTTCACGCGGCATGTTCGAGGTGCGGCACTTCAGCAGCACCATGCGCAGACGCGGATTCATGTCCGGGTCCCCACCGCCGATTTTCGCCGCGATGGTGATTTCCCGGCCCAATTTGGAGAAAATTTTTCCGCGCTTGGCATCAATGGCGCCCTTGAAATGCTTGACCTTCGCCCATTTGCTGTGTCCAGCCATATCAGCTAGTGTGACGGTTCCACGTAAACCGCCGTGCCGTAACACAGCACCTCGGTGATGCCGGGCGCGATTTCCGTCGCGTCGTAGCGTACGCCGATGACCGCGTTGGCGCCCAGTTCACCGGCGTGCGTCAACATCAGATTGAAGGTGTCTTCGCGCGCGCGTTCGCACAGATTGGTGTAAAGCGAGATGTTCCCGCCAAAAATGCTCTGGATGCTCGCGCCGAGGTTGCCGATGACCGAGCGTGATCGCACCATGATGCCGCGCACCACACCGAACGACTTGGTTACGCGATAGCCGGGCAGGTCAAAGGTCGTGGTGGTTAAGGGATGTGTCAGACTCATAGGTCAACGATTGAACACGAGAACGTGCATCGGCAAAAGCGAAAAAGTTTCCGCGCCTTACGGTGATAACCAGTGAAAGGCCGGCAGGTTTCGCAACACGGTAAAGACCGCGGCGATGGCCAGAAACGCCCACAACGCCTTGGACGGCAGGAAAGGCACGGTGGGTTGGTTGCAAATCATGCGGGCCGCGAACCAGGCGCCGCGTCCGGACAGGGCCACGAGCGACAACACGAACAGCGCGTTATCGCGCAGCGCCTGCAAAATGTGCCCGTGCAACAATTGATACGCCGCTCGCGTCCCGCCGCAGCCCGGACAGTTCAGCCCGGTCAGTTGATGAAATTCGCAGACGGGATAAAACCCGTGTGTGCTGGGATTAAAGAAATACAACACCGCGCCCGCGCCCGCAGTGGTCACACTCGTCACGACGGCCACGAACATGGTCAACGAGGGTGGCGCTGGTATTTTGGGCGGAACCGTTTGTGATTTGGCGCGCGACATCTGACTCAGGAATGATTAAAGCTCCAATTGAAGTGAAAATTGCCGGTGGCCACGGCAATCATGATGAGAACCACGGCCAACAGCAGGCTTAAGATTGAAAGGACGAGCCCCGCGATGGCGAGGCCGCGGCCTTCGTAAAATTCAGGATGCCGGTTGATTTGCGAAAGGCCAATGAGCGAAAAAATGATGCCCAGTGCGCCAAACAGAAATTTGCAGCAGCAAAGAACGGCCAGGATGCCGAAAATCATCCCGGCCATCGCATAGGAATTGGTTTTCCGGACCGGACCGGAAACCGGCGGCCGGATGGCCGGTGGAATTGGCGGCGCAAAATGGCCCGCGAATTCCGGCAACCCGCCGAGCGCCCTCCATTCGGTCGCGGCCTCCCCAAACGCCTGCGTTTGCGCATTCGCCCGGCCTTCGGTAATCCATTGCCGCAACTGTTCCCCGGAAACCGGGCCGTATTGCCGCCCGTCCGCGCCGACGATTCGATACATGCTCATCTATTCCTCTTCGCCTTTGACGGTCACACGCCCCAAATCCGCGCAAACACCGCGCTTCGCACCCCTCACGAAGTCTAGCAGAATTTTCGCTGCGTCGCCCGAAAAATTCTTCCCCGCCTCGCCCAGCGCGGCGCGCAGGTTCTTCCCGCTGCGAAACAGCCGATGGTAAAGCCGTTTCAATTCCATGCGCTGCTCGGTGGCGAATCCGGCGCGGCGCAAGCCGACACTGTTCAACCCGCAAATTTCGTTCACGCGCAACGCCACCGTGAACGGCGGCAAATCCTTGCTGATGGCCGAGTTGCCCTGCATCAATGCCAGTGTGCCGACGCGGCAGAACTGATGCACGCAGCAGTTGCCGGAAATAAACGCGCGGTCCTGCACCTCGACGTGCCCGCCCAGCAATGCGCCGTTGGCCAGAATCACGCGGTCGCCGACCACACAATTGTGCGCCACGTGCGTGTTGGCCATGAGAAAATTGTGCGAGCCGATGATCGTCTCCGCGTCGGGTTTCGTCGAGCGATGTGCGGTGAAATGCTCGCGGAAGACGTTGTGATTGCCGATGCGCAGGCGCGTTGGTTCGTCCTTGTATTTCAGGTCCTGCGGCGCGTCACCGATGACACAGCCGGCGTGAAACCGGTTGCCCACCCCAATCGTGGTCAGCCCCGTCAGATAAACATGCGGCCCGATGACACAATCCGCCCCCAGTTCGACCCCTCCGTCAATCACGGCATAGGGCCCAACCCGGACCGAGGGATCCAATTTCGCCCCGGGGTGAATGATGGCCGTTGGATGAATCACAAATTCAAGGTGGCGGATTCAGCCTGATTGCCAAGTTCAAAAATGCCGCCCCGCACGAAGAGGCTTTGTGTTGCGGCCCCTCACTGCTAGATTGAATCAAATGACCGGCGCTGATCAGCTTGAACCCACTCCGCAACCCGCAATCCCTGCCTCGCCGAAGCGCAGCGAAGGCGGGCGCAATCCGCGGTTGCCGGAGCTGCTCGCGCCTGCCGGCGATTGGGACTGCGTCCGGGCCGCGGTGGAGAACGGGGCGGACGCGATTTATTTCGGCCTCGAAAAGTTCAACGCCCGGATGCGGGCGCAGAACTTTACCGAGGCTGATTTGCCGAAACTGATGGAATTTCTGCACCACCGCGGCGTTCGCGGTTATGTAACGCTCAACACGCTCGTATTTGAAAATGAACTCACCGACGCTGAAAAATATCTGCGCGCGATGATTTCCGCCGGCGTGGATGCGGTCATCGTGCAGGACGTGGGCATCTGCCGGCTCATTCGCCGGCTTTCGCCCGGTTTTCCGATTCATGCCTCGACGCAGATGACCATTACCAGCGCCGCCGGCATGGAGTTCGCCCGCGAACTGGGTTGCAACCTGGTTGTGCTCGCCCGCGAATGTTCCGTCGCTGAGATTGAGAAAATCCGTAGCCGCGCTTTGACAAGCGCGGCTGCCATGCCTCTGGAGGTGTTTGTCCATGGCGCACTGTGTGTCGCCTACTCCGGCCAATGCCTGACCAGCGAAGCGCTGGGCGGGCGTTCGGCCAATCGTGGTGAATGCGCCCAGGCCTGCCGGATGCCCTACGAACTGGTTTCCGATAACACTCTGGTTCCGCTCAGTGACCGGAAATACCTGTTGAGTCCACAGGGCCTGGCCGGCCTGGACGTTGTGCCGGACCTGATCCGCGCTGGCGTGGCCTCGCTGAAAATTGAGGGCCGGCTCAAGTCTCCCGAATACGTGGCGAACATCACGCGGATTTATCGGCAGGCACTGGATGACTTGCGATTTACGAACGACGATTTACCCGCGCCAAACCCGCCGGCTCGACAATCGCAAATCGCAAATCGCAAATACGAAATGGAAATGGCTTTTTCGCGCGGCCTCCACACCGGCTGGTTCGGCGGCACCAACAACCAGCAGCTCGTCCATGCCCGCTTTGGTAAAAAGCGTGGCGTTTTCCTCGGCAAAGTGAAACAAGTGTTACGCGACGCCGTAATAATTGAACTCGAAGCGCCGCTGAAACCCGGCGACGGCGTGGTGTTTGACGCCGGCAAGCCGGAGGAAAAAGAGGAAGGCGGACGGGTCTATGAAGTCCAAAGTCCAGGGTCTAAAATCCAAAATCATCAATCCGCCGAGTTGCGTTTCGGCCACGGCGACATTGATTTCGCGCGTGTCCACATCGGTGACAAACTATGGAAGACCAACGACCCGGAACTGGACCGGCGGTTGCGACAAAGTTTCGCGGGTGACACGCCAAAATTTCAGCGGCCCATCGAGGTCGAAGTTCATGGGTCGATTGACAAACCGCTTACCCTGATTGTCCGTGACGAAATGGGAAACGTTGCCATGGCAGAATCTGCCATGCCTTTGGTTCAAGCCGGGAAGCAACCACTGACCACCGAACGTTTGCGCGGGCAACTGGGCCGGCTGGGCGGAACGCCCTTTAAACTGGGCGACCTCAAGAACCATCTGGCCGGCGACGTTTTGTTGCCGGTAAGCGAATTGAACCGCCTGCGCCGCGGGGTCGTGGCGGAGTTGGAGAAGCTGCGGGCACGACCGAAACGGTGGACGCTTAGCGTAGGACAGGCGTCGCGCCTGTCTCCATCCGGTTTTTCTGATTCAGTCAGAGACAGGCGCGACGCCTGTCCTACGCTGATCGTCTTGGTCCGCAACCTGCCACAACTCGAAGCCGTACTGCAATGCGGCGTGGCCACGGTCTATTGCGAGTTTGAAGACCCCAAAAAATATCGCGAAGCCGTGCGGCTGTGTCGAGTGTCGAAGGTCGAGTGTCGAGAGCCAAACGCTGAGAACTCCTCGACCTTCGACCTTCGACCTTCGACCGTCTTCGTGGCCCCTCCGCGCATCTTCAAGACCGGCGAGGAATGGACGCTGGAACAGGTGCGTTCCTGCAACGCCGATGGTTACCTGGTCCGTAATTATGATCACCTGAAGTTTTTCGCCAGTGACCGGCGCATCGGCGATTTCTCGCTGAACGTCGCAAACGGGCTGACCGCGGAATATTTCAAAAACCGGTTCGGGTTGGAACGTGTGACGGCGAGCTACGATCTGAATTTCCAGCAACTCGAGGCGCTGTTGTCAACCGCGCCGCCGGAATGGTTCGAAGTCACAATCCACCAGCACATGCCGATGTTTCACATGGAACACTGCGTCTTCTGCGCCTTTCTGTCGAGCGGCACGGATTTCCGGAATTGCGGCCGCCCGTGCGACGTTCACGATGTAAAATTGCGCGACCGCGTGGGCGCAGAGCATCCGGTAAAGGCCGACGTCGGTTGCCGCAACACCGTCTTCAACGCGCTGGCACAGACCGGCGCGGAGTATGTTTCGCGGATGATCGAACTGGGCGTGCGGCATTTCCGCATGGAATTCCTTAACGAAACGCCGGAGCAGGTGACGCGGACGATCACCCAATACCGCCGGTTGTTGCGCGGCGAAATCACCGGCACCCAACTCTGGCGTGAATTGAAACTGTTCAATCAACTCGGCGTCACCCGCGGCCAGATGGGGAAATAGGCCGTTCCTTCCCTGCGAATACAACTCCCCGTTATGCCGGGCTCGGCATAATGCGTATTTTCGGTAGCACTTGTTAATGCCGAGCACACCGGGCGGTTCTTCAAATCGTTGAGGCAACGCCAGTTTTTTCATTTTCAACCCGGCATTATCCGCGTCACGTTTCCTTCTGAGCCTTAACCCAAAGGAAAGGAATGACACCCATGACGGTTCGCATTGGTCCGCGTCCTGAGGATGTGCAGCGCTTGCAGGCTGGGCCAATCAGTCCGCATCTGCCAAATTTCGCAACTTTGGTTTCACCGCAGGGTTGCTGCGCTCAGTCTGAGGGAAACGAATTGGAGGCGGAATAAATATGAGTATGCTCATTTATGTTGACAGGGGCGGCCGGAGAGCCTATTCTTTGAAAAATGAGTTCACTCATCTTTAAATTATGAAATCGAATCCTGGAAAACCCAGGCCCAAGAACAGGCGCGGCCGGAGAGCCGAGAACAAGGATAAGACGAAGCGGGCTATTTTGGAGGCGGCGCTGCGCCTGTTTGCTGATAAAGGGTTTTATCACACCACGACCAAGGCCATTTCCAGGAAAGCCGGCATCGCCGAAGGTACTCTCTTCAATTATTTCCAGACCAAGGAAGACCTGGCGCTCTATTTTTTTGAACGGGAACTGGACGCCGTTATTGAGTGGTTTGAGGGCGATCCGCGCATCCAGCGGGCGGCACTCCCGGAAAAACTTTTTGCGATCGTACAGCAATCTCTCGATCGGCTGGCTCCATACGAGGAATTCCTCGGCGCCGTTTATCTGCGTTCCTTGATACCAGCCTCGAAGCTCAGCCCGTGGAAGCTTCAGAACCAGGAACGTCATTTGCGCTATTTGCAGTTCATCCGCACCATCCTCGCGGACGCCGAGGCGGCAGAGGAAATCCCGCCGTTTGGCGACTTTGGAGCGTACGCCTTCGGGCTTTTGCACCTGGCGATGATCACGTACTGGCTGCAGGATTGCTCGCGCGGCAAGGAACAGACGCTGGCGCTGCTGGATCGGTGTCTCAAGCTGGGTGGACATTTTCTGAAGCCGGGAGGCTGGGAATGGTGAATCTCAAAAGCACGAACGGCGCCCTGGCCCGCGGCATCCGGCTCGGAAAACTCGGATTCAGTCTGGCGGGCAGCTATTTGGGTTACCAGGCTCAAAATTTGTTGTTGGGGGAAAAGGCGCTGCCGCAAAGGCGGGCGCGTTTTCAGCGGCAGGCGTCCCGCCGCGTACGGGACGAATTGGGGGCGTTGAAAGGTCCGGCGATGAAGCTGGGCCAGATATTAAGCCTGCAGAACGGTGTCCTGCCGGAAGAATCGCTGCAGGAACTGGCGGCTTTGCAGATGCAAGCTCCCGGAATGCACGCCAGTCTGGCCCGGGCGCAGTTCAAGGCTGCACTCGGCAAATATCCGGAGGAGGCGCTTCAAACATTTGAACCCAATTCATTCGCGGCCGCGTCCCTGGGGCAGGTGCATCGCGCCGTCACCTGGGACGGGGAAAAGGTGGCGGTCAAAATCCAGTATCCCGCCATTCGATCCGCCATCGAAAGCGATTTCAATCTGTTGCGGTCTGCTACTTTGCCAACGCAGCTTACCGGCCATGTGCCGGTGGCCTTGTTGGATGAAATCCATCGAGGTTTGCTCGAAGAAACTGATTATGTGCATGAGGCGGACAACCTGGAACTTTTCCGCAAAGGGTTGAACGGACTTGCCTATGTGACTGTTCCCCGTGTCTACCGGGAGTTGACCACGGATCGGGTGCTGACGATGTCGTTTGTTGAAGGCGAAACATTGAACGATTGGTTGAAGCGCAAACCTTCCCAGGCGTTGCGCGATCTGGTCGGCACGCGGTTGGTGGAGGTGTTTGAAACCCAGCTTCAGCACCTCAAGGCGCTGCACGCGGACCCGCATCCGGGGAATTATCTATTCTTGCCCGACGGCGGCATCGGGCTGATTGATTTCGGGTGTGTGAAACACATTTCGTTCGACATTCTGGAATTGCGCCGTTGCTACCGCGAACGCACTTGGCGGAAAAGTGAAGCCTCGGCGCGGCACTTTTTGGAACTCGCGTACGGACGAGGGGTGCCATACGCCCGCGCGCGCAAGATTTTGCCTCTGATCGAACGGTGGTGTGATATTCGTTACCCGCAGGACAGTACGGCAGATTTGGTGATAGATTTTCGGGGCGACCCGAAGCTGGGGGGAGAACTGAAGGAAATCCGGCAGCAAATTCGAAAGCGGTTGTTACGCGACAAGCTGATCGACCCGGAATCCCCGTTCCTCATACGGTCGGACATGGGACTCCACCATCTTTTGTGCATGCTTGGCGCCCGGATAAACGTCAGCGAAGTCTGGCGCCGCGTGGCTGCCGCCCGCCCTATCACCACATTCAGATGAGGCTAAAAAAAAAGCGCCATGGACGAGCAATTAGAGAATCGCCTTCGCATTCTGCGGAAAGGAGGTTGGGATTGATGAATCATGAGGCCAAGGCAGGCGCTCTCGCGCGTGGTTACCGGCTTGGCAAGCTTGGGATCAGCGTGGCCGGGAGCTATCTCGGCTATCAGGCGCAGAATCTTTTCCTGGGCGAGGGAGAACGGCCACAGCGACAGGCTCGCTTTCAGCGACAGGCTTCCCGCCGCGTGCTCGAAGAACTCGGCAACTTGAAGGGGCCGGCCATGAAACTGGGGCAGTTGGCAAGCATGGGCAGCGGAGTGCTTCGTCCGGAGGCGCTGGAGGAACTGGCTAGTCTTCAAATGCGCGCTCCGGGAATGCACGCGAGCCTGGCGCGCGCGCAATTCAAGTCGGCGCTGGGCAGATATCCCGAGGAATTGTTCCGTGAGTTCGACCCTGAGCCATTCGCCGCCGCGTCGCTGGGCCAGGTGCACCGCGGTATCACTCAAAGCGGGGACGCGGTGGCCATAAAGATCCAATACCCGGCCATTCGCTCGGCGATCAAAAACGACTTCAAACTCTTCAGGTCCCTGACGCTGCCCGGCCGGGTTACCGGTCACCTTCCCGCCGCGTTGCTGGCTGAGTTCGAGCGTGGCATCTTTGAAGAAACCGATTACCTTCATGAAGCGCGGAACGTCGAATTCTTCCGCAAGGAATTAAAGGGTCTCACCTATCTTTCCGTCCCCCAGGTGTACCACGAATTGAGCGGTGATCGCGTCCTGACAATGTCATTTACTGAAGGCGCGCCATTACGCGATTTCCTGATGGAGAAACCTTCAGCGGCGATTCGCAACCTGGTCGGGGAGCGGCTGGTCGAGATGTACCATACCCAATTACATTGGTTGAAGGCCCTCCATGCGGACCCTCACCCGGGAAATTACCTGTTCCGATCCGACGGTCGCATCGGGTTGGTTGATTTCGGCTGCGTCAAACGGCTCCGCATCGAGATGACGGAAATTATGAATTCCATAATCAACCGTTCATGGCGTTCGAGCGATGTCGCGGCCCGGCGATTCGTGGGACTGGTCGAGGGGGCGAAAATGCCCTATCGCCGTGCGCGAAAACTCCTGCCCGTTGCGGAGGCAAGCGCTGACTTTCTCTTTCCACGAGGTCCATCGGCAAATCCGGTGGTGAATTTTTGTGATCCGAAGTTGTTTGAACTTGCCGCGAGCAATAGCAAGCGGGTACTGCGCGACCGGTTGTTCCATCCGGAATTTGCATTCGTCTCGCGGACAGAACTGGGATTGGTCCATCTTCTGCACGAACTCGGCGCGAAGGTAAACATGGGTGCGGTCTGGCACCGCGTGTCCACCGCGCCCGCAGTCGGCCACAACCACGCATGATCGCGCCCTGGCAATTTCATTGATCGGCCTGCCGAGATGAAGGGAATGTTGACAACCTGCGCCATTGCAAAGACTGGAATTCGACGTTTCTTGAAAAAGAACAACCGGTTCATCGCTGCGGTTGCCATCGCTTGCTTGGCAGCAGGCGTTGTGCTCTCACACTGGGTCGGACCAGCCGCGTCCTTCGCTGGCTAACGCCACGATTGGAAGCGCCTGCCGTTCAGGCGTGACCAAACGAGCTGCCAGATAATGCCGGGTCGTAGAAATAAAAATGGGTGATTCCTTCGGCTTTCGAGGGGATCAATCCTTGTGAACCCGGCATAATCATTTACCCGGCAAAATATCCCAGTTCCCGCAACGACGCATAATCCTTGGGCCGGTCCGGCGTCGCGCGGCCGATGACGACGTGGTCGAGCACCTCGATTTTTAACAGTTGCCCGGCGCGGATCAAATCGCGCGTGACCTTGATGTCCGCCTCGCTGGGGGTCGGATCGCCGCTGGGATGATTATGCGCCAGGACGATGGCGGCGGCGTTGGCGGCGATGGCGGATTTGAAGACCTCGCGCGGATGCACCAGGAGGGTGTCGAGCGTGCCGTGCGCGAGTTCGTCCACGCGAATCAGCCGCCGCCGCGTGTTGAGCAGCAGCACCTGGAAGGTTTCGACACTTTTCACCAGGTTTTGCTCGCGCAACAGCCGGACGATGGCTTCCGGATTGTCGAGCACCGGTGATTCACGCTGCAAATCCCTGGCCATCGCGCGGGCCAGGGCAAATGCCGCCACGAGCGTCACCGCCTTGTCCCGACCGATGCCTTTAATGCTCCGCAAGTCATCCACGGAAGTTTGCGCCAGCGTCTGGAGGGTGCCGAACTTGTGGAGTAATTGCCGGGCAATCTCCACCGCGTTGGCGCCCTTCAAACCGGTACGCAACAGAATCGCAATCAATTCCGCGTGGGTCAGGGCGTCCGCACCGTGCTCGACGAGCCGTTCGCGCGGCCGCTCGCTGAGCGGCTGGTCCTTGAGTCGCAAACCGGTGGACATGAGAAAAGGTTATCCTGCCTTTTTTAAAAATCACGATTTAAAATCCAACCGGCGCCCGCCACCGGGTCTTTTGTTTTGTCGGGAAACGTGTTGGAGTTCAGCCTTCAGGCTGTTTCGAGCCGAAACATGCTAAAGCATGAACTCCAACAACTCGCGCTCACAAAACAAAAGACCCTGCCCCGCCGCGCAAGTTTCCAAATCGGTGTTTCATCTGTGTCCATCTGTGGCTAAAATTTGTCGGATGGAATCCACGCGCACCCAAACCGATTCGCTCACGCCGTCGCAACGGCAGGCGGTTGCCGCGCGCGGCAACGTGCTCGTCATGGCCGGTGCGGGCACGGGCAAAACCCACACGCTCGTCGAGCGTTGCCTGGATTGCCTTGGCCGGGAGCGGACGGCGCTCGACGAAATCCTGGTGGTCACCTTCACCGAAGCCGCCGCGACGGAAATGAAACAGCGGCTTCGTGCCGCGCTCGAGGCAACCCTCGATCCTCGACCCCTTGGCGCGCCGAATCCGGCCTCTGCGGGAGAAGGCGGCTCGACCCTCGACCAACATTTGGCCGAGCAACTGGCGCTCTTCGACACCGCGCCGATCGGCACGCTGCACAGTTTCTGCCTGCGACTCGTGCGCGAACATTTCTACGAACTCGGCCTGGACCCGCAACTGGCCGTGCTCGACACGGGCGAGGCCCGCCTGCTCGCGGAGGAAACTCTGGACGAACAGTTTCAATCGCACTACGCCGGGCAGGCCGGGCTTTCCGTGGCCGCGCAAAATCTGATTCAAATTTACGGCAACGGCGATGACCGGCCCATCCGCGCCCTGCTGTTGCGGCTGCATCATTACGCCCAGACGCGGCCCGACGCCGACCGCTGGCTGGCCGGGCAAATAACACAGTTCGCTTCGCAGGAGCCAGTGGAATGGCGCAAATGGCTGGGCGACGCCATTACCGGCTGGCGTGCAGAATCGCTGCCGGTTTTGGAACAACTGAAGAGTGAAAACGAAAAAGCGGCGGAATTGTTCAGTATTCTTACGCAAAATGGTGGCGCAGGCGTCTCGCCTGCAAAATCCGGTGTCTCGCCGGATTTGTCGTTCTCCAAAAGCGTTTGGCGTGACGCCGAACGCGGCCGGCCAGAGGCCGGCGCCACCACAGTTTCCCGTGAACTCGCCGAAGAAGTTTTGGAACATATCATTTCCGCCGACGGCAACTGGCCGACGAAACAGAAAACCGCGTTGCGCAAGCCGCTTGAAGTTTTTTTTGCCGAGGCCGCGTTTCTGCATTCGCTCATGCCGGCAAAAAGCAGCCGCGATCCGCTGGCCGAGGACTGGGATTGGGTTCGCGGCCACATGACCGCGCTGCTGCAACTGACGCAGGAATTCGGTGGAACATTCGCCGAGCGCAAACGCGCTGATGGGGTTCTGGATTTTCATGACCTGGAACAATTCGCCCTGAGACTGCTTTGGGATTCCGCCGGCAACCTCACGACCATTGCCGGGCGTTGGCGCGAGAAAATCCGGTTCGTCCTGGTGGACGAGTATCAGGATATCAATGCCGCGCAGGACAAAATCATTCAGGGATTGAGCCGTGCCGGTGCGGCCGCAAACCGCTTTCTCGTCGGCGACGTGAAACAGAGCATCTACCGCTTCCGGCTGGCCGATCCAAAAATCTTTCGCGATTACGCCAAATCGTGGCGCGGGCGCGATGGTCAAACGATTCCATTGACCGAAAATTTCCGCAGCCGCGAGAGCCTGCTGGGCTTTGTAAATTCGTTTTTTTTGCAGCTCATGCACGGGGAAGCCGGCGGCGTGGATTACGACGCCGGGGCGCGATTGCAATTTGGCGCGCCGGAACACCGCGCGTCGCTCAGCCTGGCCCAAAACCCCTCACCGCGCGCGGAACTGTTGCTGCGTTTTAAAGGCAACCGCGATGACGCCCCGATGGACGATGATGCCGCGGACAGCGATTGGGCGGAACTTGAAGAAAGTGGAAAGGAAGCGCGGCTGGTCGCGCACCGACTCCGCGAACTGGCCGAACAAAACCACAAAGTGTGGGACGAGAAGCAAGGTGCCGAACGCCTGGTCGAATGGCGCGACATGGCCGTTCTGCTTCGTGCGCCAGCGAACAAAGCAGAGGCATATGCGAAGGAATTTGAGCGTGCCGACGTGCCATTTGTCATTGAACATGGCGGCTTTTACGATAACGTTGAAATTGCTGATTTATTGAGCCTGCTCCAATTGCTCGACAATCCGTTGCAGGATGTACCGGCCATAGCCGTGTTGCACTCGCCCCTGGCCGGCTTTTCTTTGAATGAACTGGCGACAATCCGGCTCGCGGCCCGGGACGCGCATTTTTGGACAGCGTTAAACCAGGCCCAAAGTCCATCCGCCTTCGCAAAGCTGCGGCGCGATGAAAAGATCAAAGTCCAAAGTGAAACCGCGCCGAAGATTTCCGCATTTCTCGAGCGCTTTTCACGTTGGCGGCAACTGGCGCGGCGCGCGTCGTTGTCGCAATGTCTGGAAAGCATCCTGGCCGAGACCCATTATGCCGGCTGGCTGCGCTCACGTCCCCGCGGTGCGCAACGACAGGCAAACGTCGAACGGTTTCTTGGCCTGGCACAACAATTTGATCAATTTCAACGGCAGGGCCTGTTTCGCTTTTTGAAATTCATCCAGGCGCAACAGGCCGCCGAGGCCGAGCCGGACGTCGCGGCGGTCGCGGCGGAAAATGCCGTCCGGCTGATGAGCATTCACCAGAGCAAGGGTCTGGAGTTCCCGGTCGTGGTGGTGGCCGATCTGGCCAAGCCCTTCAACGAACAGGACCTGCGCAGCGAAATCATTTTGGATGAGCAATTGGGTCTGTGCCCGCGCGTCAAACCGCCATCGACGGGCTCGCGTTACCCGAGTTTGCCGCATTGGCTCGCGCAACGACGCCAACGCCGTGAACAGCGCGGCGAGGAATTGCGATTGCTTTATGTGGCGATGACCCGCGCCCGGGACACCTTGATTCTAACCGCCGCCATTTCGGAGAAAACATGGGAATCGCTCTGGCTCAAACCGGAGCCGGTGACCGCTCAAGCCATTGTTTCGGCGAAGAGTTACGCGGACTGGCTGGGGTTGTGGTTTCAAGCTCAAAGGGCCGGGTCCCAAACCCAAAGGACGACCGAAGGTGAATGGCCCGATCTGCGCTGGCGGATTGTGGAAGATGAGGGGCGGACACTCGAATCCGCAATCGAAAGCCGGCCGTCAGAGATCGAAATCCCGCCACTCGACAAGGAAACCAAACAAAGACTTCACGACGTGCTGGCGTGGAAATATCCATTCGGCGCGGCGACGCGGCGCGCGGCCAAGTCATCGGTCACGGCGCTGCGCCGGCAGGCGGAGGAAGGGGACGATGAAGCTGAGCCGATGTTTCAGATTTCATCCCAGGTTGCGGAACCGCCTTCCCGGAAACGGCCCGGGCCTGCGCGCTTGAACCCGCCATCCGCCTTCCGCCATCCGCGACTCACGGCGGCGGAAACGGGCACGGCACACCACAAATTTCTTCAGCACGTGGCCTTGAAAACGGCGGATGACCTGGCCGCGCTCGCCGCGGAAGCCGGGCGGCTGGAAACGATGGGGCGGTTGACCGCGGATGAGCGTGCGGCCCTGGACTTGGAGGCGGTGGCGGCGTTTTGGAAATCGGAACCGGGCCGGAAAATTCGCGCCCAACCGCCGGAATGCGTCCAACGCGAGCTGCCGTTCACGGCGCGGTTCAGCCCGGCGGAAGTGGACGCCATCATTGGCGCGAAAGCACCGCCGACGCTGGAGAACGAATTTGTGGTCGTGCAAGGCGTGGCGGATCTGGCGGTGTTGCGGCCCGGAGAAATCTGGGTGGTGGATTTCAAAACGGACGAACTCAAATCCGGGGAATTAGCCGGGCGAAGACGGCATTACGAACCACAATTAAAGCTGTATGCGGACGCATTGTCACGCATTTATGCGCGCCCGGTCACAAACTGCTGGCTGCATTTTCTGGCGGCACACCAAACCGTGGACATCAAAATTTAATCCGGCGAGCCTAGCGGGAGCTGGCCCTCCACACCTTCCGCTTCGGGCAACTCAACCGGTTCAGGTCTCGAAGGCGGGGTGGCCGGCAAATCTTTTGAACGCAGGCGCACGATGGCCGGGCGCAACAGTCTGCCTTGAAACGTGTAGCCGGAGCCGATCGTTTCGGCGACTACCGCGTCGGCGAGCGGCTTTTCCTTGGAATCAGCCGCCTGGTGCCGGACGGCATCAAAAACCTCGCCCGGCTCGGCGGCAAACGGCGTCAGGCCAATGCGCCGGACGGTGCCGCGGCAGGCGTTTTGGAATTGGGTGATTTGCTCGGCCAGCTTCGGCTGGCCGGAATGCATGGCGGCGACGTGCAAGGCAAAAACATGGTCAAAAACATGCACGAGCATTTGCAGCCATTCGGCCTCGCCCCGGTGCAATTTTTCCACCTCCAGCCGGAGCGCGGCCTTCTCGTTGTCATTCATTTGCTGCATGAACCCGGAGAATTCGCGGACCTCGGCGCTCATTTTTTCGGCGATTTGTTTGGCGCCAGCGGCGGTTTTGTCGGCCTGGCTCTGGACGACATGCCATTGACTCGTGGCGGCGCCGATTTGCGCGGCGAGCTTTTCCAGATCCTGGATTTTTTCGGACACCGCGCCGAGTGCGTTGACCTGAATGGCCTTGCCCATCGCGCGGTAATCCAGCAGGAATGGAAAAATCCCCAGCACGGCGCCGAGCGCGGCGGTGGCAAAGCACGCCATGATTTCCCATTGGGAAATCGGATGCGGCGATTTCCAGACGATAAAATAAGCGAACGCGAGGAGCAATCCGTTGCCCAGCAGGAATGGCCATTTGGGAATCTTCCAATCTCTGACGTCGTTCATGTTTCCCAGCTTCGCGAAATTATCCTTTCAGCGCAAGCCAATGCCTCGCTTTCTCCTCGACTAACCGCCGGCCCGCCCGAATCATTTATCGCGTGCGGACTTGCGTCATTTTCAATCCGGCTGCCCGTGGCGACAAGGCCCGCCATTTCCGGCGTCACCTGGATGAAATCGCCTCACGCGGCGCGTTGAAGGCCACGGCCGCTCCCGGTGACGCGCGCCGGCTGGCGAGGGAAGCCGTGGCCGATGGTTTTGAATTGATCGTGGCCGCCGGCGGCGACGGCACGCTGAACGAAGTTCTCAATGGCCTCGGCGACGCACCGGAGGGGTTTGCCCGGGCACGGCTGGGACTGTTGCCGCTCGGCACCGTCAATGTTTTTGCGCGCGAAATTGGCCTGCCCCTGCGCATCGACCATGCGTGGGCCACGTTGCAGCGCGGACACGAAACGCGGCTGGATTTGCCCTGCGTGGACTTTTTGGCAAATGGTGTTCGGCGGCGGCAATACTTTGTCCAGCTCGCCGGTGCGGGCCTCGACGCGCGGGCCATCGAACTGGTCACCTGGCCGCTCAAAAGAAAGCTGGGCCCGCTGGCCTATGCCGTGGCGGGCCTGAAGGCCCTGCGCGGCCGGTTGCCGGGCATCACCGTGCGCGTCGGCGGACAAAGTGCCACCGGTGAATTGGTCCTGATTGGCAACGGCCGTTTTTACGGCGGGCCGATGGAGATTTTCCCGGGGGCGGACTTGTGTGACGGACTTTTGGACATCTGCGTTTTGCCGCGGGCGGATTGGCTGACGCTGTTGCAGTGCGCGCCCGGTTTGCTCGCCCGGCGAAAACTGCCTGTCAACACCGGGCAACGGTTCCGCGTACCCGCCTTTGAACTGACGGGCGACGCCTCTGCGTCCTTTCAACTGGATGGCGAGTGGGCCGGCCATCTGCCCGCCACCTTTTCCGTCGCGCGCGAACAACTGCGCGTGGCTGTTCCGTAAACCGTTTAATCCCAGCGACGAAACGGTATGGCGCCGGGCTCAAGGAAGGTTCCGCACTTCGGACATTTATCGGGTTGTTTCCACAAGCGGATGCGGTGACGGACGGAGCTGGGACAGGCCAGCTTCAGCTTGACCCACCGCCGCCCGCCGCGGGGCGGCAGGCGATTCAGAAAGGCGGCGAACCGGGGCGTGGTCTTGGGACGAATTTCTCCTGGTGACGACGGTTTGAATTCAATCACCGCGTCGTAGAGCTCCTTGCAATCGGCGCACAGGACGGTCTGAACGGCAACGTGCCGGCCGCGATCCGCGCCGCCCGATACCCGCGCGCGATAACCGCATTTGGAACATTCAAAGAGATACGTGCGGCCCATAAGCCGATTGCAAAATCATCGCGTGCGCGGCAGCCTTCGCTCTCCGCTCGCGCTCCAAGCGAAGTTCAGTCAAAGTCGTTTTTTTGCAAAAGCGCGGCCCGACGATGATTTCAAGTAACATTCAAATTTAACGGCCCGCTCCTGTGCTGTAAAAGCAATTGCGGTCTTTATACGCCACGGACGCAATTTGGCCGTATGCGGAACATCCCCGGCATTGTGCTTTTTCAGGCGTGCCCGTAAATCTTCGGTGAAACCGGAGTAAAAACGCTTTTCGTCACGTTCACTCTGGAGAATGTAAACGTAGAAGAATTTCACTTTTGCTGGCTTGCCGAGTCGTAGCTCGGAACTTGTTTAAAGGAGCCCCTAAGCCCGCCTTCACTTCGTTACGGCGCGGCAGTCTTCGCTCTCCGCTGCGCTCCGAGCGAAGACTGGTGGGTTGGCAGGGACTCGAACCCTGGACCAATGCCTTAAAAGGGCACTGCTCTACCAACTGAGCTACCAACCCCTCAAAGGACATCATCCTAAAAAAGCCGCTGGAACACGCAAGGTTTTTCCAGTGTCAAAGGCCGCTGGCAGCCCGCATCGGCCGGGTACCCGCCGCCACCCGAACGTTTTGTAATTTGTTTTTTCCAGCATTTGAGCTAAAATAGATTCATTAATACCGCCACTTGCGTGAAATTCTGGGGCGTGCGCGGCTCGATTCCGACACCGGGATCGAAAACGGTTCGCTTTGGCGGCAACACCTCCTGCGTCGAAGTCCGCAGCAACGGTCATATCATCATCCTCGACGCCGGGACGGGATTACGGGCGCTGGGTCAGTCCTTGCTGGCGGAATTCAAAAACCAGCCGCTCAACCTCACGTTGCTCCTCACCCACACACACTGGGACCATATTCAAGGCCTGCCATTCTTTGGGCCGATTTATGATTCGCGCTGCCGGCTGCGAATTCTGGGTTGCGAAGGCGCGCGCAAGGGCCTGGTCAGCGTGCTCACCGGCCAGATGGAAAGCACCTACTTCCCCGTGCCGTTCGACAAGCTGCCCAGCAACATCGAAATCGAGGAACTCAAAAAGTACGATTTCAAGATCGGTTCCGTGCGGGTGCGGGCGCAACGCGCACATCATCCCGGCACCTGCGTCGGCTACCGGCTGTTCACACCCCGCGGATCGGTGGCCTATTTTCCCGACAGCGAACCGCAGCCGGGCGGCGAGGACCGGGAAATGATTCAGTTTCTTAACGGGTCGGACGTTTTGATTCTCGATTCGCAATACGACGCCGTGGAATACAAGCGGCACGCGGGCTGGGGCCATGGTTGCGTGGACGACTCGGTCGCCGTGGCGCTGGCGGCGAAGGTGAAACGCTTGTGCCTGTTTCATCACGACCCGGAACGCAGCGACAAACAGGTGGACGCGTTCCTCCAACACGCGCGCCAGCTCGTGTCCGCGCAACGGACGAAATTGAAAGTGGACGCCGCCCGCGAGGGAATGGTGATCCGGCTGGGCGGGAAACGCTAACGGATTTTGTCGCGCGAAGAACGCGAAGCAGATGGAAACAATTTGCAGTCACTGTTCGATGACCACATCCACTGTGTTTCAGACTGCATTGAACGTATGGCATTAAATCGTGGCATGGCACTGGATAATCTGGCCCGCCTTGTTCAGGTCGTCAGAGACGACCGGCAGTTGCATGCGTGGTTTTGCAAGATGGCTCAGAAGTCCGCAGTGGAAAGGCGAAACGAGATTTACTCGATGGCAGAGCGGATGCGGTGCGAGGGAGAGGACGCAGATTTGGCTGCATCGGTTCAGTTGCTTGCAGATTCCAGAGTTTTTCTTGCAGCGCGTGTGGTCTTGCGATCCGACTAAAAAGCTGAAGCCTGATAAGAGGACAGCTAAAAATTTTC
>CAWACS010000020.1:0-44921 GCA_963780535.1 uncultured Verrucomicrobiae bacterium | reverse complement strand
AATCCGCGGCGGACGTATTTCCGCTCGCGCATTTTCAGCGCCGGGAAAACAAACGAGGCGACGAAATAAAGAATAAACGGCGACGCCAGCACCACGCCGCCATAGAACGCGACTTGAAACGCGATGAAAAAACCCTCGACCGGACTGAGATTGATCAGATCAATCTGGAGCCGTTGCGCGTTCGCGGCGGCGCGGATCGGCATTCACCCGCCAGCCGAGCACCTGGTTCGTGCCGAGGGTGAGCGGCTCAACCTGGACGGACACAAAAGGATTGGTGCCGAGATTCAGCGAATGCTGCTGCTCCGGGCTGAGCTGAAAACTGCCAAGGCGATTGGTGCCGAAACTGACGGTGACCATCTGGTTTCCGTCAGGATAACGAATCCGGGCGTGGGTCAACGGCCATTTGATAATTTGGACGACATAGTTGCCGGCGATGAGGCAGAGCAGCATGGCCACGCCCAGAGCGACGACACTCTTGATGAGCACCCAGCGGAAATCCTCGAGGTGTTCGAGAAACGTTTTGACCGGGCCGCCTTCGGCCTCGTCGGGGCGTTCCGTTTCGTGGTCGCCGGCCATGCCAGAAACATTCCGCCGTCAGGCTTTGGGCGGTGGAGAAGATTGCGAAACGGTCTGCGCGGGTTGCGAAGCATCTTTGACAGCGGGCTTGTTCGGCGGCGCGGATGTGTCATCCGCTGCCTTTTGCACCTCGTCCGTCACTTCGCGCGTCGCCTTCTTGAATTCCTTGATGCCCGTGCCCAGGCCCTTGGCCAGTTCAGGCAATTTTTTTGCCCCAAACAGAATCAAAACGACGGCCAGAATCAAAACGATTTCCCAGCCGCCAAACCAGCCTGCAAACATGACATTCATATAATTTATCGAGCTTTTGACAGGTTACGCCCGGTTCGCCCGTTAGTAAAGTGTCAAATCAATCCGGGAGGGACGGCATGTCGCCGTCCCCAATTTTTACGGTGAAATAATCAGGGACGCCGACACGGCGTCCCTCCCAAAGTCAAAAATTACGCGCCGGTTTTGGGATGCAACAGCACAAAGTCGTCCCGTCGGTTTTGGGACCAGGCGGACTCGTCATGGCCGGGATCAACCGGTTTGTCCTTGCCGTAACTCAGGGTGCGGATGCGCGCCGGATCAACGCCCATTTTGGCCAGTGCCTGGCGCGCCGCCAACGCGCGGCGATCGCCGAGCGAACGATTATACTCCTCAGTGCCGCGTTCGTCGCAATTGCCCTCGATGGTCAGTTTGGTGCTGGGGTCGGAGTTCAAGGCCGAGGCAACGGCCTGGAGATTGGCCTGCTCCCTCTCCCGGATGGCGGCACTATCAAAGGCAAAATGAATCGTATAAGCCGCCAGCGCCGCACGGTCTTCGGTCATGTTGTCGAAACCCGATATATCTGCCAGCGGGCCGCCGCCAGCCAGCTTGCTATTCAGGGTATTGCCCGGGCCCAAATCGTTTGGCAAGCCTGTTTGGCTGTTCGGTATGGGCGTGACCCCGTAGGGCTTGTGGTTTCTGCAACCGGTGGCGGCGAGGGTGAGGGCCAATACGAATGCCATTGGGTAAACCAGCTTCATCATTTTCATAATGTATCCTTCGGTTAAAGTTTTGTTAAAACAATTAAAATTTATTTCGCCCAGGCCGGTTCGGAATCACTGCCCGAAATCTGGCGAATATCCTTGACCTGTTTTGTGTACACGTCAAGCAAAGACAATACGTAATGGCCGCCGCCACTGCGCCGCGCGTAAATCAAGGTCCGGGAATTCGGCGACCACGACGGATCCTCGCCCCGCACCAGGATCGTGGGCGGCGCGCTGCCGTCCGCCGGCATGACACAGATGTCAAATTCACCCGCCTGCAACGTGAAGGCGATCCATTTGCCGTCCGGCGACCAGTCCGGCTCCGTCGGGTTCGGCGCACCGGGGGTGTGGATGACCTGAACATCGCCGCCGCCCGCGGGGACCTTGGCCAGCAGGCGGCGCTCATGAATTTTGGTCGCGAAACAAATCCACTGACCATCCGGTGACCAACAGGGTGATGAATCCTCGCTGGTGGAGGTCAGCTTCCGCGGATCGGAACCGTCGGCGTAGGCAACCCAGACGTTCGGGCTGCCGCTTCGGCTCATGATCATCGCCACGCGCGACCCGTCCGGCGAGGCCGCCGGGCTGATGTTGGACCCGCTGTAATGTGCGACGACGTGCCGTTCGCCGGTGCTGAGGTTGTGGTAAAAAATGTCCGGATTGCCCAGTTTATAGGAATTATAATAAAGGGCCGCCCGGCCGGGCACCCATGACGGCGCGGAAACAATGGTGTCGTCGTGCGTCACCGCCTGCGCGTTGTGGCCATCGAAATCGGCAACGTAAATCTCGCCGTTGCCGCTGGCCCCCTGGACCTTGAACGCGATGCGGGTCTGCGCGATGCCCTTCTTGCCGGTGATGGCCTGCACCACGTCGTCGGCAAACGCGTGCGCCTGCCGCCGCAACGTCGCGCCGTTGTAGGAGCGCGACAGAATGTTGCTCTTGGCAAAACGGTCCACCACGCGGCCCACCACATCGCCGGTGCTGGTGCCGCTGATTTGATATTGCGCGGCATCGGGAGCCACGAAGGTGAAACCCTGAACGTAGAGGTCAAATTTGAGGATATCCGTGACTTCGCTGCTGAATCCTTCGATGGAAACAGGCACCGGCTTGGTGTTGCCGAGCTCGGAAACAGGACGAGTGATGACAATTTCGTTTTGATCATTCTGTCCGCGGCACAAAGCCACGGCGAAAATGGCAAACAAAAGCGACAGACAAATTCCAGGATAATTTTTCATTCGAGCATTTTTCTCAGTTGGGGATTAAAGTTGATGGTATAAATCCGCTGTTGGTCAGCGGTTCCTTCCGGGAATGGGGCAATGAAGGTGACGCGCTCCAGTGTTTTTTGCACCGAGGCGTCCAAGGCAGCGTCGCCGGATGAATCAATGATACGCGCGGAAATCACCGTACCATCGCTGGCAATGGTGATTCTGGCTTTTACGTTCTCGTCCTCGTTGGCAACGTTGTCCAGCGGTACCTGCGCCCAAGCCTGGTCGTAGACACTTTTGACGGCGGAGGCATAATTCGCATAGGCCACGCTGCTGTTGCCCGGCATGTCCACCGTCGTGCTGGGCGAAAAATTCTTTTTCAAATTCTGGATGGCTTTGCGCAGCGCCAACGCCCGTTTCGCAGAATCGTCTTGAATATTTTTGGGCGCGTTATGAACCACCGGTTTGAGGTCGGGTTGAATTTTATGCGGTTGAACCTTCTCCGGCGCCGGTTTGGGCGGTTCGGATTTGAACATCTTCTCCAGCCTTTCGGTAAGCGTGGGAACTGGCTCGACCGGTCTGGGTGGCGGCGGCGTTGGCTGGGGTTGTGGCGGTGGCGGCGTCACCACGGGCGTTGGCGCGGGCGGCTGGGCGTTCCGTACACCGCTGGTAAATTGCGCGTCAATCAAATTGGCCGGAATCACGTCGAGCACCTGCGAGTCGTCCGGCTTGGGCCGGGGTTCGAAGAACGCCGGGCCGACGAGCAGAATCACCAGCAACAGCAGGTGAATGCCCGCCGTGGCCAGAATGCATTTTTTTTGCAACCGGTTCATTTCGTCGGTTCGGTGCGCAAGGAGTAACGGGTGATGCCGTTGCGCTGGCAGCCGTCAATCACGGCGGCAATGTATTTGTACGGATCGTCCTGGTCCGCGCGGATATAAACAATGAGATTCGGGTTGACCCGAAAGTCCGACGCAAGGCTCGCGATCATTTCGTCGAATGGCATCCGCCGCCGGTCGAGCGCATAAACCCCCGTCGCGCTGACTTCGACGGTGCGGATGTCGCGTTTGTTCACCAATTTGTCCGGCTGGCCGCCGCGCGGGAGTTTGAGATTGATGCTTTGCTCCAGCAACGGCGTCGTGATGACAAAAATGATGAGCAACACAAACGCCAGGTCGAGCAAGGGCGTGATGTTGATCTCGCTCAGCGTCACCAGATAACTGCGTTGTGAAAAGCGTCTCATGTTTTCTGTGTGACAGGTGTCAAGTGACAGGTGACAGGACATTTCCCGTTCCGTGTCACTTGCCACATGTCACTTGTCACCCGTTTGTTCATTCTTCCTCCAGAAACTCCGATTCCATTTTGGAAACCAGTTCCTGCGCAAAATTGTCCAGCCCGACGGTGAACACCCGCAAATTGTGTACCAGCCAATTGTAACCAAACATCGAAGGAATGGCCACGAGCAGGCCGGCCACCGTGGTGATGAGCGCCGCCGAGACGCCGGGGGCCATCGCCGCCATGGTCGCCGACCCCTGCTGCGCGATCCCGGCGAATGTGCTCATCACGCCCCAAACCGTGCCGAGCAATCCCAGAAAAGGCGCGCCGCCGCTGGCAATGGCCAGAAAAATCAGGCCGGATTCCAGTTTCAACGATTCCTGCGCGACGACGTTTTCGACGGCGCGTTTGACGTGTTCCATGTTTTTGAGCGTGACCCGTTGCCGTCGCCGTTCGCCGCCGGGACCACGCAACCGGGCGTCGAGTTGCGTGCAGCCGACCCGATAAACCTCGTACAACGGGCAGCCGTCGACCTGCAGCTTGCGGTCAAACAACTCGAGCACGGATTTTTGCGAACGGAATTCCTCGTTGAAATAATAATTGAGCCGGCGCGCGCGGCGCATTTGCAGGGCCTTGGAGGTCATCACCGACCAGGCGATGACGGAAAAGACCACCAGACAGGCGATGACGGCCTTGCCTTCCGGCGTCGCCTGTTTCCACACGTAGACGAGTTCCGCTTGATTGGAAGCGGCCCCCACGACAGCAAACGATAGTACGTTCATCATGCCGACAATTTACCTGGTCGTGAGGAACCGATGTTGCGGCCAAGCGGCAGGCGGTCGAGCAAATCTCCTGCCGCTCAAATTACTACCCGCCTGCGGGAAAAATGCAACGACTTTTTACAGAAAAATTCAAAACTTCGACGCCAGCTTTCCAAGTGCCTTTTGCACCCGCAAATCTCCGGCCCACACGCCAAATCATATTGCCCACCCAGCCACGGCAGACGGAAAATTCTTTTCCCGTCGAAATGTTCCGCCAGCAAACCGGCATTGGTCTTGGTGGAGGCATCCGGCCTAATCGGCGACATCAAAACCACGTGTGTTTTGGCCATCACACCGCGGGGCAGCGCTTCGAGTGTCAGCAAAACCCGGTTGACCGCCCCCAACTGGTTCGGGCAGACGATGATTGGCGTGGCGCGCAAAGATGTTATCAAATCGCGCGAATCGAAATCATCGCCGAGAGGACTGAGCAAACCGCCCGCCCCTTCGACGAGCAGAACCTCGAAACGCCTTTGCAGCGCCCGAATGTGCGCGACCACCTGCAACCGTTTCACCCGCTTCCGTTCCAGGCGCGCGGCCAACAATGGCGCCACCGGCGCGCGGAAATGCCACGGATTGATTTCATCCAACGGGAGCACGACTCCCGAGGCCGTCCGCAGGAGACGGGCGTCACTGCGTCCGCCGGAGCAAACCGGTTTGAGCGCCGCCGCTTGGACGCCGCGTTCGCGCAAAAACCGCGTCAACCGCGCCGTCAGCATGGTTTTGCCGACGCCGGTGTCCGTGCCGGTGATGAACACGATGGTTGGCTGCATTCCGACAACATCAAAGCGGAAACGTGCCCGGCAAGCCATCAAAACCGTTGACGTTCCCGGCCTGATTCACATAAGCTGCACGACTTGCTGACAATCGAAAATCGAGAATTATTGTGAATGTCACCGTCGAAAATCTGGCCCCGTGCAAAAAACTGTTGCGGGTGGAAGTGGACGCGAAGGCCGTGGACGCGGCCTTTGATTCCACGGCAAAGGAATTTCAAAAGCAGGCGGCGCTGCCCGGCTTCCGTCCCGGCAAGGCGCCCCGCGCGATGGTGCTCAAAAAATACGAGACGGACATCAAGGCCGAGGTCAAACGCAAGCTGATCGGTGATGCGTACCGCCAGGCGGTGGGTGAAAAGAAAATTTCCGTGGTTGGCCACCCGGACATCGAGGAAATCCAGTTTGGCCCCGGCCAGGCATTGCAATTTGCCGCCACGATTGAGACGGCGCCGGAATTTCAGCTGCCGGACTACAAGGGTTTGCCCGCCAAACGCGAGGTGAAGTCGGTCACGGACGCGGACGTGGAACGCGCGTTGAACCTGCTGGCGCAGCAGCACGTGAAGTTTGAGACGGTCGCGCGCGAAGTGCGGCTGGGTGACATTGCCGTGGTGAATTACACCGGGACGTGCGACGGGAAACCCATCACCGAGATTGCGCCGACGGCCAAGGGGCTGGCGGAACAGAAAAATTTCTGGGTGGAAGTCGGGGTTGAAACCTTCCTGCCCGGTTTTGCCGCTCAACTCGCCGGCGCCAGGGCCGGCGAACGGCGCGCGGTCAACACGGATTTTCCAGCCGATTTCGCCACCAAGGAACTTGCGGGCAAGAAAGGAGTTTTCGACGTCGAAGTGGTGGAGGTGAAGGAAAAGGCCCTGCCGCCGGTCGATGAGGCGTTCGCCAAAAAATACGGGGCGGAGAACCTGGAAAAGCTTCGCGCCGGCGTGCGCCACGATCTGGAAAACGAGCTGAAATATTCGCAAACCCGGGCGCTTCGCGGCCAGATTGTCCGCGGCCTGCTGGACCGGGTGAATTTTGACCTGCCGGAGACGGCGGTGGCGCATGAAACGCGCAACGTGGTCTATGACATTGTGCGCGAAAATTCGCAACGCGGCGTGGGGCGCGACCTGATTGAAAAACAGAAGGACGAAATTTATTCCGCCGCCACGCGCAGCGCGAAGGAGCGCGTGAAGCTGTCCTTTCTGGTTCAGCGCATTGCCGAACAGGAGAACATCAAGGTGTCGCAGGAGGACGTCCTGCGGCGGGCGCAGGCGCTGGCGGCAATGTATCAAATCCCGCCGGAGAAATTCCTCAAGGATTTGCAGAAGCGCAACGGGGTGATGGAGCTGTACGACCAGGTGGCGCACGAAAAGGTGCTGGCGTTTCTCGAACAAAACGCCAAAATCGAGGACGTGTCACCAGCCGCGGCGGGCGCTACCCCGAATTAACTAAATGGTTACCTCCGGGCACGCCGGAACGTCTAGGATTTGACGGGGCCGGGTAAAAACCGCAACCTTGGCCGTGAACCGGGGTTTATTGAACAGCACGGACATCCGCGCTTTTTTTGGCAAGATGAAAAGTTCCAGAGTTTTTTCGTTGTTATTCTTTGCGGCCCTCGCGGCCGCCGCGCAAACCGGCACCAACAGCGTCGCGACGCGCCCGATGTCGCTGACCGACTGTATCCAGCAGGCATTGCAGCAGAACTTCGACGTGCAAATCCAGCGTTACAACCCGCAAATCTCGCTGTACGACCTGCGCGCGGCCTACGGCGGTTATGATCCAACCTTCAACTTTACCGGACAACATGAGTTCAATGTGTCACCCGGCGGTTTGACCCCGCAACAAATCCCCTTTCCCCCGACCACGTCCAGGTCAGACTCGTTCAACTCCGGCATCGGCGGTTCATTGCCATGGGGGTTGCAATACGATTTCACCGGCAACATCTCCGAAACAACCTTCACGAGTTCAACCAATTTCACGGAAAATTCCAGCGGCAACATCGGCGTACAACTGACGCAGCCGTTGTTGAAAAACTTCTGGATTGATACCACGCGCTTGAACATTCGCGTGGCCAAAAACCGGCTGAAATACTCCGAGCAGGGATTGCGCGAACAGCTCATTACCTCCGTCACCGCCATCGTCACCGCCTATTACGAGCTCATTTTCGCGCAGCAGAACGTGCAGGTGCAGCAACAAGCACTGGACTTGGCCCAGACGCAACTCGACCAGGACAACCAGCGGGTGCAGATTGGCACGCTTGCCATCCTGAGCGTGCAACAGGACGAATCGCAGGTGGCCCAAAGCCAGGCCAACTTGATCGCCGCGCAAAGCACACTCGACACGGACCAGAATGCGCTGAAAAACCTGCTGACCGACGACTATTCCAAATGGCATGATGTGGACATCCAGCCCACCGCCACTCTGGAGGCCGCGCAGGAATCGATTGATCTGCAGGACAGTTGGACCAAGGGTCTGGCCGAACGCCCCGATTTGTTGCAGGCCAAGTTAAACGTGGAACAGCAGGGCATCCAGTTGAAGTACTATCGTAACCAGCTTTTCCCCGAACTCAATTTGATCGGTACTTATGGTTTCAATGGTTCGTCGACGGAATTCCGCGGCACCTTCGACCAATTCAACGAGGGCAACGCTCCGTTCTACAGTTATGGCGCGACCTTGTCGATGCCCTTGAGCAACGTCGGGCCGCGCAACCAATACAAATCCACCAAGGTGACGCTGCAACAGATTTTGTTGCAACTCAAGCAACTGGAACAGAACGTCATGGTGGAGATTGACAACGCGGTGAAGCAGGTGGAGTCCGACTACCAAAGTGTGCAGGCCACGAAGCAGGCGCGCATTTACGCCGAGGCCGCGCTCGATGCCGAACAAAAAACCTACGGGGTCGGCAAAGCCACCACCTTCGAGGTGCTGACCTATCAAAATAATCTGACCGCCGCCCGTTCCCAGGAAATCCGGGCGCTCGCCAATTACAACGAGGCGCTCGCCAACCTGGCGCAGCAGGAAGGCACCATCCTGGAACAGTACAACGTCAATCTCGAAGCGAAATAGCTTCGTTCCCTCTTAATCTTAATCCTAATCCTGATCGTAATCTTCCGCTGGCATTGGATGACGATTAAGATTAAGAACCGAAGTTCACCAGAACTGCCACGCCCCCTGCCGCGCGACCCACACGCCCAGCAAAAAATTTGTGATCGCGTGCGCCGTCATAGCGTCGCCCAGCCGATTTTTGCGCAGTACCAGCCATTGATACGCCATGCCGCAGAGGACGCCCGCCAGCCATTGGTTGTGTTCAAAACCAAATATCACGACGGTGACTAGAAATGGCACCGGTAGAAACCGGTTCAATGGCACGGCAAGAAAATTCGGCTTGGCAATGTAGCGATACAAAAACGACCGGAAAAAGACTTCCTCCAGCGGCGGCACGACCAGCGTTGAACCCAGAATTCGCGTCACAACCATCAGACAGGCCAGCGTCGAGCCGGCGCCGAATTGGTCATTGGGGTTCCAGAATTTTTCCGGGTTTGAAACCGAACATAAAGACCCCAGGCCAACTTTTTTCAGAACCGGGCAAATGTAGTTCTGTAAAATTTCTCCAGAATGCGGATAAAACGGATCCAACCCGACCCACATCACAAACACGCCCACGCCGACAACCACCGCTTCCCAACTCACTGCCCAGCGCATTTCCGAAACCAGCGGACGCATTTCCCAAATCAGCCAGACCGCGATGAGCGTTTTGGCTAGGTAAAACCAGTAGGCAGAGGCGGCGCCGAATTGGCCCTGGCTGAATGTCAGAGCGAGAAAAACCACAAACGGCGCCACACGAGCCACCAACGGCGATGTGCCCAGGAACCGGTTCAGGAATCGCACGCGGTACAATGGCGTGAATTTTATTGCGGACTCAAGCTCAGAACGTTCGTTTCCGTTTCGTTTTGGAGCGTAACCGAGTCCTTTGAAATTGCCGCCACCCGGAGTTCGCCCACCGGATCACCGACAAAAACCGTCCTGCCGCTGACAATCGCGCAGGGCCGCGTCGCCGCATACAAAATGCCCTGGAGTTTCGGTTCCGGTGGCTTCGGCGGGGCCACCACCGCATTCGTGGCTGGCGGTGGGTTGGTGACGACGGGCAGGACCACCGCGGCGGTTTTTACGGATTGGGTCACGGTGGCGGGCGCCGGTGGCGCGTGTTTGGCCAGGGACAATCCGATGAAAATTCCGGCGGCGGCCAGCAATAAGATGATGCTCACCGGTGCCAGCCAGCTCCCGCCTCCCTGCGAGGCCGACTCGACGGGCGACAGCGGCGGCGGATTGGACGGCGGTGTGGGCGGCTGCGATTGCTTGGCCTGCTTGAGCGCATCGTTGATCAGGCTCATAGGTGGATGTCTCCTTCGAGTTCGCGGATGGCCCGGCTGACCATCCGGTAGTTGATGCGCTCGGCTTGCTCGACAAAACCGGCCAGCAGGGCCTTGTCGCAAACGGCATTGACCAGCCGCGGGATGCCGCCGCTGTAATGGAAGATGCGCCAGAACGCGGGCTGCGTGAACTGCGGCGAGTCATCGGCGCCGGCCAGTTCGAGCCGGTGCTGAACATACTGGCCGACCTCCGCACGCGTCAGCGGCGCCAGATGATAACGCACCGTGATGCGCTGGCGAAGCTGACGCAGGCGCGGGTTGTTCAGGCGATCGCGCAGTTCCGGCTGGCCGAGCAGGACTATCTGCAACAGTTTGCGGTCATCCAGCTCGATGTTGGAAAGCAATCGCACCTGTTCGAGCAGGTCGTCCGTCAAATTCTGCGCCTCGTCAATGATGAGCACGCAATCCCGCCCGTTTTGCGCCTGAGTGAGCAGATGCTCATTGATGGTCGCGATGGTTTCCAAACGGTCGCGGCCGGTCACGTTCAGGCCGAATTCGGCGGCAATGGCCCGCACCAGTTCCTCGGCGCTCATCACGGGGTTGAGGATCAACGCGGTGGAAAAGCGCGGATCGAGCTGTTCGAGCAGCGCGCGGCACAACGTCGTCTTGCCCGCGCCCACCTCGCCGGTGAGCTGGACGAAGCCCTTGCGCTCGCGGATGCCGTAAAGCAAATGATTGATCGCCTCGCGATGTTTCGTGCTGTGAAACAGAAAGCGCGGGTTCGGCGTGATGTCGAATGGTGGCTGCGTCAGACCGTAAAAATCCAGGTACATGCCCCCGTTATCAGCAGAAACCGTGCTCACCGGAACCGGAATTTTCCCTTTAAAACCGGGCTAATCGTGCAGGATTTTCCGCGCCGCCCGGACCAGGGCCATGGCCTCCGCCGGTGTCCCAATCGTGATCCGCAGATGATTTTTGACATCGGCATAGTTGAACCATCGGACGAGAATTCTTTGCGCGCGCAGCCGGTGCTGCCATTCGTGCGCAGTGAAGCGTAACGACTGAACGAGGATGAAGTTGGTCTGGCTCGGGAAAACCCGGAAGCCCAGCTTCGTCAGTTCGCGGCCCAGCCATTCGCGCGTGGCGATGATTTTTTTGAAATTCAAACGGTAATACGGCAAATCGCCCAACGTCGCCGCGGCGGCCGCCTGGCCAAGCCCGTTCACGTTGTAACTGTCGCGGATCTTGTGCAGCGCGGCGATGAGGTCGTGATGTCCGACAAAATAACCGACGCGCTGAAAACACAGCGAATAGGCTTTGGAAAATGTCCGCGCCACGAGCACGTGCGGAAATTTCAGGGCCAGTCGCATCGCATTTCCTTCCGCGAAATCCACGTACGCCTCATCAAGAATGACCACGCCCTTCTGCGCGCGGCAAAGCTTCTCCAGATCCGATGCCTTATAACCACGACCGCTCGGTGCGCTCGGGGTGGTGATATAAGTCAGCGCCGCGTCAAATTTCCAGATCCCGTCGCGCTTTAATTCCGCCACGGCCGGCAGGCCAAAATCCGGCTTGAGCGGCACGGGATTTTTCCGTGCGCCGTGAATGTCCGCCAGCACCGGATACAGCGAATAACTCGGGGTGAAATATTGGACGATGTTGCAGCGTAGGACAGGCATCTTGCCTGTCTCTGACTTTTTCTTAGCAGATGGAGACAGGCTGGAAGCCTGTCCTACGCACGGCTCCACAAACGCCCGCGTCGCCAACGCCAGCAATTCGTCCGAGCCGTTGCCCACGATGAGATTGTCCGCATGGCAATGGTGGAGCTTCGCCAATTTTTCGCGCAGCCCCTGCGCCGTCGGGCTCGGATACAGCCGCAGCCGCCCATCCGCCGCCGCCTTGACCGCCGCCAGCACCTTCGGTGACGGCGGGTAGGGGTTTTCGTTCGTGTTGAGCTTGATCAACCCCTTGATCTTCGGCTGTTCGCCATAGACATAAGGGTGCAGTTCATGCACGAGCGGACGAACCAATCGTTTCGGACTTTTCATTTTGCAGAACGAATTTCGGCCGAATGTCCGTGCGCGCCCAAACCTTCAATTTCCGCAAACTTTTTAACTGCCGTCAGCGCTTTTTTGAGCGAGGTGCGGTTGTATTCCACCACGCTGGTGCGGCGTTGGAACTGGTCCGCGGTCAGACCGGCAAAGGACGCGCCCGCGCCGCCAGTCGGCAGCGTGTGGCTCGGCCCGGCCACGTAATCGCCCAGCACCGTCGGCGACCACGGACCCAGGAAAATCGCGCCCGCCGTCAGAATGCCTTCGGCAACCGTGCGCGGATTGCGCGTCATCACTTCGCAGTGCTCCGGCGCCAGTTGATTGGCCAGCACCACCGCATCGTTGAGCGACTCCACCTGAACCAGCCAGCCGTTGTTTTGCAGCGCGCGCCGAATGAAATCGCGCCTCGCCAGTTTCGGCAATTGTTTCGCGATTTCCTTTTCGACCGCTTTCAAAATTTTCGCGGAGGAGGTGACCAGCCAGACCCGCTCGTGACCGGAACCGTGTTCGGCCTGCGCCAGCAGATCCGCAGCAGCGAATTCCGGATGGGCCGTGTCGTCCGCCAGCACGAGCACCTCGCTCGGCCCGGGCAATAAATCAATGGCGACATGGCCGACCAACAACCGTTTGGCAGCCACCACATACGCGTTGCCGGGACCGAAAATCTTCTGCACCCGGCGAATCGTCTTGGTGCCATGGGCCAGCGCCGCGATGGCCTGCGCCCCGCCAACGCGGTAAATCTCCGTCGCGCCGGCCGCGCGGGCGGCAAATAACAAGGCAGGATTGATCCCGCCGTCCCGGCCGCAGGGCGTACAGACGACAATCTCCGGGCAACCCGCAATCTTCGCCAGCGTGATGGTCATCAAGGCCGTCGAGACCAGCGGCGCGGTGCCTCCGGGAATGTAAACGCCGACGCGCTGAAACGGGTCGAACTTCTCGCCCACCTTCGCACCGTGGGAATTCTTCATGTGCCAGTTTTTGCGCAATGACTTTTTAGCAAAGCCGGCGATGTTCTTTTCCGCCTCGGCGACCGCGGCGCGCAGCGACTCATCGGCCTTGAGTGACGCGGCCATGAGTTCGGCCTGGGTCACCGCGAGCTGTCCAGCCCCCAGCGTCGCACCGTCAAATTTCCCGGTAAATTCCAGCAGCGCGTCGTCACCCCGCACATAAACGTCATGCAGGATGGCGCGCGTGCGATCTTCGATCCCGGCGTCAAACAGGCTGGAGGCGGCCGCCAGTTCGCGGAGTTGGCCGGCAAAATTCGCGTCGGTGTGGCGAATCACTTTCATACCGGAACAGGCTAGGGCAAAACGAAGGAAGAAGGAAGCAGATTGGGTGGCGCTTGAATTGGGGGAGCGCGGATTGTCCCCCCAATCCGCAGCGGCTGGATTTGCCGGGCGCGCTGCGAGTTGGGACAACTCGCGCTCCGGCTTTCAGCTTAAATTTCAAATCGGAATCCTGCTGAGAATTGAACAAAGAGAGAACAAACGTTCGGCGCTCCCGTCATTTTGTTCAAAAAAATATTCGCCTCCGGAGAAAGAAATTGTTTTTCCGGGAGCAGAATTGGCGTAAGCTGCCGCTTGCATGGCACGCAATCCCATCATTGCCGCGCTGGATGTGCCGACGGCCGAGGCCGCCCTGGAGCTGGCCCGGAAAATCGCCCCGGTGGTCGGCGCGTTCAAGATTGGCAGCGAATTGTTCACCGCCGCCGGACCGGACATTGTGCGCCGGATTCGAGCGACGGGCGCGGCGGTGTTTCTGGATTTGAAATTTCATGACATCCCGAACACGGTCGCCGCGGCCGTAGCCTCCGCGGTACGGCTCGACGTGCAGATGCTCACCGTGCACGCCAGCGGTGGAGCGGACATGCTCAAGGCCGCCGAGCAGGCGGCCCAGGAGACCGCGTGGGAACTCGGCCACGCGCCGCCGCTGGTATTGGGTGTGACCGTGCTGACCAGCCTCGACAGCCAGGCGTTGAGCCAGATCGGCTTCGATCCGAATGTCAGCCGGCAGGTGCGCCGCCTGGCCAATATGGCCACCCAAGGCGGTCTGCGCGGACTGGTCTGTTCGCCCTTGGAAGTAGCCGAGCTTCGGCAAATGCTAACCGCCGGCGTCCAGCTCGTCACTCCCGGCGTCCGTGCCGAGACGCATCCCGCCGATGATCAGAAACGCACCTTGACTCCCCGGGAAGCCATTGGAGCCGGGGCCAATTGGCTGGTGATTGGCCGGCCGATTTATGCCGCGCCGGACCCACGCGCCGCCGCGGAGAAAATTTTGGAGTCCTTGACCCAAGTCCGGCATCTGGTTTGACTAAATCTCCGCGCCAGAGGTCATCCTTGTTGCCAACCCTGTTGGCGAAGGTGGTTAAAATTGATCGCGTCAATACCCCTCTTTTGCAGATTCCTCACCAAAGCTGCATCCACAGACAAAACCAAATACTTTTTCGGCGGAAGGTCCAGAATTGCACAATCGGTCAGGCCAAAACTAAAAAATGCGTTTGATTGGACTAATTTTTTGGACTCGGCGCGACGCTCCTTGAAATTTTGAACAGCGTGCGCGATTGCTTGCAGAGCAGTTTGACGCGCTTTGCCTTGAAGCTGACAGACGAAATTACTTGTTTCAGTCAGGATGTGCGGGGTTGTGGCAACTCGTGAAACAGCTTTGATAATATGTTGCAGCAAAGAAAATTCCTTTCCGGTGAATCCTTGATTCCTCGTGCGTTTGAAATTTTCCACTAATTCGGGAGCAACAGAACCGACAAAAAAAAGCACCAGCAGATTCGAGTCAAGGAGGATCCCTTTGGTGCGGTATTTACCTACCAGCGCTGGCAAATCAGCAATCATTCAAGCTTGCGAATCTTCATAGCCATAACCCTACCGGTTTTGGCATCAACCTTGAACACCTTAAATTTTGTTCTCGGCGGTTGGAACGCCATTATGCCCAAGCTTTGAGCATGAGGAATCTCAAAGCTCAAAGTAATCAACCAATGCGTTCCATCTTCAGACAATTCCACCTCTTCGAGGCTGAATGCGGTGACGGCCGGATAGAGCTCTTTAAAATACTCTGCGGCAGCGTTAGCCGCAGCACGGGCATCAACCTTAGGTTTTCTCGAGGCTATAGGGATAGCAGGCATACTGCAATTAAACCGCATTCATGAAGTTTTTCAACCAACAAATTTCTTCGCCGCGATGCTGGCGTTGTGGCCGCCGAAACCGAACGAGTTGTTGATGACGGCGTTGATTTTCATTTCGCGCGCGGTGTTGGGCACGTAATCCAGGTCGCATTCCGGATCAGGCACCTGATAATTGATGGTCGGCGGGGCAATACCGTGTTTGATGGCCAGCGCGCAGGCGGTCATTTCCACCGCGCCGGCCGCGCCGAGCATGTGACCGGTCGCGCCCTTGGTGGAACTGACGGCAATTTTTTTGGCGCGATCGCCGAATACGGTCTTGATGGCCTGGGTTTCACAAAGGTCGCCCTGCGGCGTGGAGGTGCCGTGGGCGTTGATGTAGGAAACGTCCTCGAGGTTCAGCCCGCCGTTGTTCAGGGCCATCTTCATGCAACGCACCGCGCCTTCGCCGTCGGGCGCCGGTGAGGTCAGATGATAGGCATCGGCGGTGTTGCCGTACCCGACGATTTCGCAATAAATGTTCGCGCCGCGCTTCCGGGCATGATCCAGTTCCTCCAGGGCAATCACGCCGGCGCCTTCGCCCATGATGAAACCGTCGCGTTCCTTGTCAAACGGGCGCGAGGCGCGCTGGGGATCGTCGTTGCGCCGGCTCATGGCCTTCATGGCGCAAAAGCCGCCGATGCCGATGGGCACCACCGCCGCCTCCGCGCCGCCGGCGAACATCGCCTGCGCATCGCCCATCTTGATGGCACGCCAGGCCTCGCCGATGGCGTGGTTGGCCGTGGCGCAGGCCGAGCAGGTGGCGAAATTGGGGCCGCGCAGATTGTAAAACATCGAAAACAATCCCGAGGCCATGTTGCTGATCAACATCGGAATCATGAACGGCGAGAGCCGGCCCGGGCCGCGGTCGCGCAAAATCTCGAGCTGCCCGGTGGTGGTGGACAGACCCCCGATGCCGGAGCCGATGATGACGCCGATTTCGTCACGGTTTTCTTTTTCGAGATCGAGGCCGGAATCGAGCAGGGCCTGGTGCCCGGCGTAGACGCCAAATTGCGAATATCGGTCCGTGCGCCGGATTTCCTTGGGTGACGGGAACGCCGGGGTGGGATCGAAATTTTTCACCTCACCGGCAATTTGCGTGTCGAACGGCGACGGATCGAAGGACCGAATCCGGTCGATGCCGCACCGGCCGGAGACCAGATTTTTCCAGAAAACATCGAGGTCATTCCCGAGCGGCGTCACCACGCCAAGGCCGGTGATGACGACCCGGCGGTCTGTCCGATGGTTTGCCATAAAATTAAAGGGGGCAGTTCAAGCTGAATTCAGCCGAAACTGCCCCGAAGCCTTCAGAGGCGCAACTATTTTTGCTGGTGTTCTTCGATGTATTTGACCACATCGCCGACTGTCAGGAGTTTTTCCGCCTGTTCGTCCGGCACTTCGATGCCGAATTCCTCCTCCAGCGCCATGATCAACTCGACCGTGTCGAGCGAATCCGCGCCGAGGTCCTCGATGAACTTGGCCTCGGCCGTGACCTGGTCCGGCTTCACGCCGAGTTGTTCCACAATGATGTCCCTTACGCGTTGGTCTATAGGTTTGTCAGCCATAAATTAATTTTGACCTGTCTCTATGCCATGAATGGCAAAATCGTCAAGCCTGAATCAAATATTTTAGTCGGGGGGCGAGAGTCAGGGGTTGAGCGGCAAATGTCAACCCTCAAGTGCGGTCCGCCCGGCACCCCCGATCCTTGACTCGTCTACATCACCATGCCACCATCCACTGCCAACACTTGGCCCGTGATGTACCGCGCCGCCGGGCTGGCCAGAAACACCGCCGCGTTCGCAATATCGCCGGGCTGGCCGAAACTGCCGAGCGGAATCTGCCCGAGGACCCCGGCGCGCAATTCCTCTTTCAACCCGGCCGTCATGTCCGTTTCGATGAATCCCGGGGCCAGCACGTTGGCCGTGATGCCGCGCGACGCCAATTCGCGCGCCACCGACTTGGTAAAACCGATCAGACCGGCCTTGCTCGCCGCGTAATTGCTTTGACCCGCGTTGCCAATGAGACCGATGACGGATGCGACGTTGATGATCCGCCCGGAGCGTTGTTTGATCAGGGCGCGGCTGAACGCCTTGGTAAACAGAAACGCGCCCTTCAAATTGGTGTTGAGAACGGCGTCCCACTCCGCCTCACTCATCCGCATGAGCAGGTTGTCTCGGGTAACGCCGGCGTTGTTGACCAGAATGTCCACCCGGCCGCACCCGGCCAGGATTTTTTCCGCGGCGGCGTTGACGGCATTCGCATCCGCCACGTCCACGGCCTGCGCCCAGGCCTTGCGCCCCAGCGCGCGGATTTCCGCGGCCACCTTGTCGGAATTTTCCTGCGTGCGCGACACACAAACCACGTCCGCGCCTTCGGCGGCAAATTTCAAGGCAATGGCGCGGCCGATCCCCCGGCCCGCGCCGGTGACAACGGCGATTTGATTGGCAAGCTGGCTCATAGATTCGGATATTTCCGGCCACAGATGAAACACAGATTGGACACAGATTCAAAGATTTTATCTGTGTTTGATCTGTGAAAATCTGTGGCTAAACTGAAAGTGTTTTGACCGCTGCCTCCAGGCTCACAACATCGGCAACGTTGAGCATTTGCGCCGTCTTATCAATCCGCTTCATAAACCCGCTCAAGGCGGTGCCCGGTCCCAACTCGATAAAACGGGTAAAACCCTGCGCGAGCAGTTGGCGCAGGGATTGTTCCCAGAGCACCGACGACGTGACCTGTTCGACCAGCCGCGCGCGGATTTCGTCCGGCACACCGTGCGCCTGTGCCGTTACGTTGGAAATCACGGGCACGATCGGCTCCAAAATACCGATTTTCGCCAATTCAGCCAGCAATTTCGGTTGGGCCCCGGCCATGAGCGGCGAATGGTACGCGCCGGCAACCGGCAACGCGATGGCGCGTTTCGCGCCTTTGGCCCTGGCCAATTCAACGGCCCTGGCAATTTTGTCGGTTTCACCGGAAATCACCAGCTGGCCGGGGCAATTGAGATTTGCCAGCACGACGCCCGCCTCGATGCAAACCTCGCGCGTCGGGGCTTCGTCCAGGCCGATGATGGCCGCCATGCCGCCGCGTGTGCCGTCGCAGGCTTCCTGCATGAAGCGGCCGCGCTGGCGCACCACCCGCAGGCCGTCCTCAAAATTCATCGCCCCCGCCGCCGCCAGCGCCGTGAATTCACCCAGCGACAAACCGGCGGTCGCGTCAAATCTCAAAGCCGGCAGGTGTTCCTTGAGCAGCTCAAACGCAATCCAGCTCGCGAGAAAAATGCCCGGCTGCGCATTTTCAGTCTTGGTCAGCTCCGATTCCGGGCCATTGAAGCAAATCGATGTGAGGTCATAGCCGAGCGCGGCGTTGGCGCGGTCGAACCAGGTTTTGGCAGAGGGAAATTTTTCGGCCAGGTCTTTTCCCATGCCGACGACCTGTGCGCCTTGCCCGGCGAACAGTAGGGCGGTTTTGCTCATAGAGTCTGCGAACTAAACACGAATTCGTGCCACGGCGAAAGCAGAGAATTTATTGATGGCGTTGATATGTGCCCACAAGCTGCCCTTCGGCAAGAATGTGGCCGTCCATCGCTTGGAGTAATTCCTTCTTCGTCGCCCCGGCGCTCAAATCAAGCGTCTGGTCCAGCGCATAAATTTTGAAAACGTAGCGGTGCGGCTTGCCGGACGGCGGACAGGGTCCGCTGTAACCGGTCTGGCCGAAATCATTGACACCCTGTTTCGCGCCATCGGGCAGTTGCGGCAACGGGGGCGTGCTTTCCGCCAGCGTTGTTGTGGTGGGTGGCAGGCTGTAAATCACCCAATGCACCCACGTGCCGCCCGGCGCATCGGGATCGTCGGCAATGAGCGCAAAGCTTTTCGCGACGGCGGGTGCGTTGGCCCATGTCAACGGCGGCGAGATGTTTGGACCGGCACAGGTGTATGGGTCGGGAATCGGCCGGCCGTCGGCAAACACAGGGCTGGTGATTTGAATTTTGAGGGCCGGCTCCCTGGCGGTCCCGGCATGGTCCGCACAACCGGCAGCGACCAAGCAGCCGAACCATGCCGTGGCAAACCAGAAACCGACCCGCGTGTTCATGCTCCAATTTAGGCGCGCACGCGCCCCTTGTTCAAGCACGTCGTTTCAGCTTAAACTGGCGGGGTGACGGTCCTCGAAGCGATTCAGAAGAGCACGGAGTTTCTGGCCAAAAAGGGTGTCGAATCCCCGCGCTTGCAAATCGAGCTCCTGCTGGCGCACCTGCTCAAAATGCCGCGCATGAAATTGTATCTGAACTTTGAGCGCGCGCTCACACCGGCGGAAACCGACGCGTTGCGCGAACTCGTCAAACGTCGCGGCCGCCGCGAACCGCTCCAACACATCACCGGTTCGGTTTCGTTTTGCGGACTCGAAATCGCCGTAAACCGTCACGCGCTGGTGCCGCGCCCGGAAACGGAGTTGCTGGCTGAAGCCGGTTGGCAGTTTCTGATCGGGAGGTCGCCGTGCCGGCGACCCAATTCAGGACGGCCACCCCAACCCTCCCCAAATGGATTTCCAACCGCTTTGGACTTCGGCACCGGCACCGGCTGCCTCGCCATCGCCCTGGCCGTGAAATGTCCGCAGGCAATCATCATGGCCACGGATGTCTCGGCGGAAGCGCTGGCGCTGGCCAAGGAAAATGCGGCAAGGCACAACGTTTCGGAACGGATTGAATTTTTGCAAGGCAATGGTTTTGCGGCATTGCAAAATGTAGGACAGGCTCACTGTCTCTATCTGAAGAAAAGAAATCAGAGACAGGCGATGTCCAGTTCGACCTGATCATCAGCAATCCACCGTACATTCCGACCACCGAAATCGCCACGCTCCAGCCGGAAGTCCGCGATTTTGACCCGCGCGCAGCCCTGGACGGCGGTGTGGATGGCCTGGATTTTTACCGGCGGCTGGCGGCGGAAGCAGAATCCTTTTTGAAACCCGAAGGTAAAATCATGTTGGAATTCGGCGACGGTCAGGCCGGGGCCATCCGGAACATGTTTGAAGCCGAAAAGTGGATTGTCGAAGCGGTGAAGGAAGACTACTCTCACCGCGCCAGAATCTTGATTGCCACATCGTCCTCGTCGTCGCGCTCGTCCTCGTAATCGGAAAATCGAGGACGAGGACGAGGACGAGAACGAAAACCAAATCATGGAAAGTTTTTTAATCAAAGGCGGCGTGCCGTTGCATGGGGAAGTAACCATCAGCGGCAGCAAGAACGCCGCCCTGCCCATCATGGCGGCAGCGCTGCTGACCGACGAACCGTGCGTCATCCGGCGGGTACCGGATTTGAGCGACACGCGCTTCATGGCGCGGATTCTTGAATCCCTCGGCGCGGAAACAAAGCTTCACCGCGGCACTTTGACGGTTCGCGCACGAAAAATTCGCGGTTACGCGGATTACGAACTCGTCCGCAAAATGCGCGGTTCGATCTGCATCATGGGTCCGCTGCTGGGACGATTGAAAAAGGCGCGGGTGTCGTTGCCCGGCGGCTGCATCATCGGCGCCCGGCCCATCAATCTGCATTTGAAGGGTTTCGAGGCCCTCGGTGCCAGGATTGAAATCGAAGGCGGCTATATTGACGCCACCGCCCGGCAACTGGCCGGCGCCTCGGCCTTCCTCGGCGGGCGCGCCGGTTCGACGGTGCTGGGCACGGCGAACGTGATGATGGCGGCAACGCTGGCCGAAGGCGTGACGGTCATTGAAAGTGCGGCGTGCGAGCCGGAGGTGGTGGATCTGGCAGATTTTCTGAAGGCCATGGGCGCAAAAATTTCCGGCGCGGGCAGCCCCACCATCACCATCAACGGCGTGGAGAAACTGCACGGCGCGGAACACGAAGTCATTCCCGACCGGATTGAAGCGGCGACCTTTGCCATCGCCGCCGCCGCGACGAATGGGGAAGTGACCCTCCGGGGCGCGCGGGCGGATCATTTGCGCGCGGTGCTGGACAAGTTGAACGAAGCGGGAGTTCTGGTTCAGTCACGCGGCGGAAATTTGATCGTTCGGCGCGGCAAAAAATTGAACGCGGTGGACGTGACCACCTTGCCGTATTCCGGTTTTCCCACCGACGTGCAGGCGCAGATGATGTCGCTGCTGGCGCTGGCGCCGGGCATCAGCATCATCACGGAACGGATTTTTGAATCGCGCTTCATGCACGTGAGTGAACTGGCGCGGCTCGGCGCGGACATTGAAATCGAGGGGCCGAGCGCGATCGTCAAGGGCGGACGGCCCTTAAGCGGCGCGCCGGTGATGGCCAGCGATTTGCGCGCGTCCGCGGCGCTGGTGATTGCGGGATTGGCGGCCGGAGGCTCGACCCAGGTGAACCGCATTTACCATCTGGACCGCGGGTACGAGGGCATGGACACAAAGCTGCGCCGGCTCGGTGCGCGGATTCGGCGCATTCAGGAGACGTGACCTGACAGGCAGGAACCGCCGCCGGCGCCTCCGCGGCAACGGACGCGGGCCGCGCGGCGTTCCCGCCGGTTCAGTTTCCCCACAAAACAAACGGACGCCCCGGACAGCCTTGGGCGAGGGTGCAATCCCGCAAGGCGGAATGCCCGCGCCCAAGGCTGCCCGTGCGTCCGTGCCCCATTTCCGGCTGGCACGACGATTTCATACGTCGAGCAGTTGGCGGCTGGTCGCATAGATACGCGCCTGCCGTTCGGTCTGACGCACTGCTGCCGTGGCTTTTTCCTCGAACAATGCCGGAAACACCAGCAACGGGTAAAGGGTCACCCAGGCCAGTGCCGCCGCTTCGTTGGCCGCGCGTCGCAGGGGCGTGTTCAGCTCCGGTTTGGTCAGCCCGGCCAATTGCAGCGCGAGCAACTGGTTTTTGAGCCGTTCGAACTCGCTTTCCTGCGTGGCCCGGAACGGCGCCGGCGGTCCGGCTTGCAGTTCAAACCGGGTTTCCGGGGCGAACCTCGTCGCCAAGCGTGTTTGTTTTTTGTTCATGTTGTGCCTTTCTTTATTGATTATTGGATTTACCCAGCAAACAGAAAACCCGCGATTGACTGGCAATCGCGGGTTTCTTGAAAATCTGTTGCTGCCTTTACCTTTTCTTCCCCACGACGCCAAAACCAAAGCAATTACGCTGCCAAATGGACATGCGTCCGTCGGCCGGCATATGCTTCAGAGTTGAAACCAACGTGGTTTTCATTTTCAACGGTGGAAAGAAACACCATTCCGGGACCTTTGTCAAAGAATTTTCCGCCGGCGGCCTTTTGTCTCGAAGCTTGTCGAACGGCCGGGCGGTGCTAGATTGATCCCGGCATGAGCGAACAACTGCGCATGGTCACCTGCAACTGGTGTGAGACGAAAGTGTTCATCCCCGGTGATCTGCCGCCGCTCGGCACGGTGCCCTGCAGCAAGTGCGGACACCCCATCATGATGCCCTTGCAGTTGCGGCAGTTTGAATTGCGCGGGGTCATCGGTTCGGGCGGCATGGGCAATGTGTATCGCGCCTGGGACACGACGCTGGAACGCCTGGTGGCGGTGAAATTGATGAAAAAGGAGTTGTTGGAGGACACGAAGGCGTTGCAAAGTTTTTATCGGGAAGCCCGCGCCTGCGCCCGGCTCAATCATACGAACATCGTTCACATCTATACGTTTGACGAGGCGGAAGGGCAAAGTTACCTGGTCATGGAACTGGCCGACCGCGGCAGCCTGGACCAGCGCATCGAAAAATTGCGCGCCCTGCCGGAACTGGACGTGCTCGACATCGGCATCAAAATCACCTCCGCCCTCGACATGGCGCTCAAACATGATCTGCTCCACCGTGACATCAAGCCGGGCAATATTTTGTTCAACGCCGATCACGAGCCCAAACTGGTGGACTTCGGTCTGGCGCAAAAAACCGACGCGGAACAGGAATCGGAAGACGTCACCTGGGGCACGCCGTATTACGTCGCTCCGGAAAAAATCAAACGCGAGCCGGAAACCTTTCTGTCCGACATGTACAGTCTGGGCGCGACGCTTTATCACGCGCTGACCGGCCAGGTCCCCTTCGACGCGCCGACGGCCGAGGAAGTCATCGTCGCCCAGGTCCAGATGCCGCTCAACCCGCCCAATCTGGTCATCCCTGAAATCACGCAGCCGACGAGCGACGCGCTGACCCGTGCGCTGGCCAAAAATCCGGCGAGCCGCTTTTTAAGCTATGACGAATTTCGCATGGCACTGGAAGCGGCGCGCAGTCAATTGCTCGTCAAACAATACCAGGGAGTGCCGCAGAAAACCAAGAGCCTGACCAGCTGGTGGAAGCGTTAATAAAAAAGCGGGCGTTGCCGCCCGCCTGAAATCCCATATTCCTCCACCCGAGAGTTTAATTTTCGCCGGGGATTTCCGGATTTGGCTTTTGCCCGGTCTTGGCGCCGAAATGTACCGTCACGGCTTCCAGCAAACCGGCCTCAGTCTTCTTATAGGCACCGCGCACCGGTTCACCCACCACCCCGTCGGACAAGCCGGCCGGCTCGCCGTTGCTGAAAATCTTCGTGTCGGCCGTGACCTGGAAGGTGCGGTTGCCGACGGTCAGCGTTTTGGCGTTTGCATCCACGGCACTCAGTTTGCCGCGAAACGGAACGGCGCCATGTTTCTGGGGCTTGACCGTGGTGGTTTGATCCGATGACGGCAGTGCGTTCGTGTTTGCGTCCTGGGCCGAAGCCAATACCGGCATGGCAACCACGGCGGCTGCAAGCAGACTGAGGAGGGTGAATTTGGAGCTGTTTATTATCATAGGTTAATAAGTTTATGTTGTTTGTTTACATCTATGAAGCAGCTTGAAGAATATATACCCGCTCCGGCCAGGCAAACTATTTTTTACCACGCCCCTTCGGTCAAAAGTTCGGTGATGTTCTGCGCCAAATCCTGCGCCAGCAAGGGAAGTGCCTGCCGTTCCGCGTCCGCCAGATCGCTGCCGACATGAACCAGCGTGTCGCCATGCACATTCTTATCCAGCAATACCTTGCCTGTGGCGCGTTCGCGGACGGTGACATGCGCGGTAATCACGATACGATAATCCTGCGGTGTGGCGACATCGGCGCTTGAAAAACTCAACCCTTCCCGGCTGTAACTGATAATGACCCCCGTCACGACGACATCGCCGGGGCCCCGGGTGGCGAGCTGATAAGTCCCGTCGGTTTGCAACTGTTCGCGCAACGTCTGCGTCAGTACGCTGCCCAGCCGCGGCTGGAGGGTTTGGTTGTTGAAGGGCAACACCTCGATGGAGGCATCACCGCCAGCCCGGGCGTTGGGATTCACCGGTCCCAGATGATAACCGGCACAGCCGGCGAGCAATATTGCCAGAACGAAGGCGGCGGAGAGCGGGAACCGGCGCATCTCAATCGGCGGACGCTTGCAAGCGTGGTTTGAGGGCTTCGATGCGCTGTCGGGCCAGGGCCGCATAACGTGAATTAGGATCCAGCTGCAGCACTTCATTGTAATAAATCACCGCGCCGTCCCACTTCCGGCTGCTTTCGTAAAATTGTGCAATTTGAAAATTGCCCTGCACCTGCTGCGACTTGAGCGCCGTGATGATCCTTTGCACCTGGGGCACGCGCCGGTCATCGGGATAAAGCGTCATGAAATCGGTAAACGTCGCGATGGCCTGAGCCGCGGTGTTCTGATCATATTCAGCGGTTTCCGCCTCCTTGGCATACGAGATGCCCTCCCGATACAAAGCGTCAGCAACAATCACCGGTTGGTTCTGATAGCGATCCGCCGCGACTACATAGGCCTGCACCGCCGCGGGATAATCCTCCTGCTGCTCACGGGCGGCGCCAACGCGCAATTGCGCGTGCGGGGCGACATCGCTATACGGACCGTTTTTAACAATTTTTCCGAACATGTCCGCCGGCTGGTCCATGGAGGGAGGATAGGGAATGTAACCCCAAAGCTTGGGCCATTCGCCGTTTAGAAAACGGTTGGCAATCGCGTACTCACGCCAAAGCACTTCCTCATATTCCGCGCTCTTGGGATACTGCTCAATGATGACCTGATACATGTCGAAAGCCATTTCACTCTTGCGGTCCGCCTCCAGGCAACGGCCGACAAGGTATTGCGCGTGGGGCGCGTAATCCGAAAGCGGCCACACCCGGACCACGCGATGGGCGGCACGGAGCGCCAGACTGTAATTCCGGGCATCGAATGCCTGCTGCGCCACGTCCAATTGATCCTTGGCACGGGTACGCTGCCATCCGCCAGTGCTGCCAAACGGCTCGTAATTCCATCCCTCGCCCGGCGTGTACGTCAAAGGCGCCGGTGAACGAAAGGGGACCAACGCCACTCCTGCGGCCATGATCAACAGCAAAATTAACCGGCGATTCATACGGCGACACTATCCATCCATCATCGGCAAGTCAAGGCGGGCACGAGCGGAATCATCCCCGGTAAACGATCAACATCCCAAAATCCGTCAGCGTCTTTTGCGAGGCAATATCCACAAACGTGTAATTGATGGTATGCAGGCTGACCAGATTGGCCTCGCCGATTTCGTTAAGAAATTCCGTCACCTTTTCGTCAAACCGGTCGTGGCCGGATTCAACGCAGGTGGCATGGCGGATGGTGTGAATGCGAATTTTTTTGTCAGCACCCTTGGCCACCGCTTCCAACGGCACATTGGCTTTTTTAATCAGCAATTCGCTCGGCTTGTTCCGCACGGGCACCTTGAGATGCTTTTCGATTTTGGCGGCGGCGGACGCGGCAATGGGATTGACGGGCAGACCGGTCGGGGTGGCCGCTTCCGGAACGGATTTGGTGGATTGCCGCGGGATCGTGATGGTTTCACCACACGACGGGCATTCGATTTCCGTGCCCGCGCCCGCGCTGTCCACTGCCAGTTCCTGCTGGCAATTGGGGCAGTCAAAAATGATATCCATAATCCACAACGGTTTGAGCGCGCGTCCAGATTAGACCCGCACTCCTTCGAAACCAACAAAAAAATTCCGGACAATGCAGAAGGGGACTCTTGACACCGCCGGCCGCCCTATGCCGAAATACCGTCTATGATGATCCCGTGCCATTCAGGACATTCTCTTTTTTGACTCCAGCCATGGCAAAAGATGTGTTACAAATCCCCAAAATAATTTGGCAAATTCCAGCAAGGGGCGTAAAACCGGACTGTCATCGGGAAGTTCTAAACTTATGTGACTGAAACCTAAAACCAAATCTGCGTAGCTTTGGCTACGGGGCCTATCCGAAAACCGCTAATTTCCCGGCCTTGTCCAGATGCCAAGCACGCGCCAGATGGCGCGGCTTGGCGCGTCATCTGGACAGGCGCTTAGCGGTGCCTCGGATGGGGGCGCGTTGAGTCCGCGCCCTTTAGTTCCGTGTCAAGGTTCCGCGGCAGAAAGGGAATTTATGAAGGCAACCGGAAATATTCTGACGGGGTTGTTGCTTGCCACGGGATTGATTACTGGACTTTATTTTCTTCACGCCCAGGAAACCGCGACCACGATTCAAACTGGCACGGCTTCCTTGAGCGCCGCGCCGCTTTCGACCGCGCCGGATTCCATTGTCCGACTGACAGCCGAATCGGAAGGGCTGGCCTTGGCGCCGTCAGCGGAAGTGCCGGACGTTGGAACCTTTTGGATAGTGACGGCGGATGGCCTTACGGCGCCCTTCCCGTTTCTGCCGCCCGGCGACCAAGGCTTCCCTGTCTATGCCATCACGAATGACATCTTTCTAGTGGATGCCAGCGGCGGACAGGTGAACCCGCAATGGCTGGGCGCAACGACCACGGCGCAAGCTTTGGTAACACTGGCCAATGAGGTGGAGAAGGTCATCACGCAGACGCAAACGGCATCGGCCAGCCAGCCAATGCAGGCCATGACCGGTGGCGTGCAAGCGATGGATGCCGGGGTCATGAGTGGCGGGTTCGCACCGGCTTTCAGTTTTTCAGCGAACTCATTGTGGTTGCAAATCACGGGTGTCACCAACGGCGTGGCCAACTTAATTTTGAACAACGCGACCAATCAGGTTTATGCCGTCTGGTCCACGACCAATCTCTCGACGCCGTTCGCAAACTGGCAGGTGGAGACGGATGTATGGCCGACCAACGGGGCGATGATGCCATGGACGGTGGCAACCGCAAACCGAGACACGCTGTTTCTGCGGGCGGAGGATTGGACGGGGGTGACGGCCAATGGCAATCAAACCCCTTGCTGGTGGTTTTATTTATGGTTCGGCCCGACCGGCCGCGCGGATTTGTCGGACAGCACCTTGGATGGCAATAACCAAACCCTGCTGTCCGATTATCAGGCCGGAAGCAATCCCAGCACCATCAACTTCACAGTACGGCTGGGCAATCAGCATTTCAACACGACTGCTGCCACGGGCAGTTTTCTGGTGGTCGGCGGCATACCAAATTACGAAACCGTGCTGGTGAATGACGATAATCTTACCGATGCGGTCTGGCAGCCCTATGACGGCAATATCGCCATGAATCTGGGGCCGACCGACGGGGTGTACCAAGTTTGGTTTGGATTGAAGGGTTTTGCCACCAATTCGCAACCGGAATGGTTTGGCACCACGGTTTACTTGGACCGCGTCGCGCCGCAAATTTTTCTCACCAGCCCGACTAATGCCACCACCGCCGTTCCCGTCCTGCAAGTGCAAGGCTGGTCGCCGGAAGAACTCAAGGAACGTCAGCTTTGATTTGAGCAACGCCGTGGTCGTTCTGACCAATTAAAGCGGTTTTCTGACCGGCTCCTGGCTGGACATCAACACAGGAATCTACACGACGAACAATTTTCAATGCTTCGATCTTCCCTTGACCAATGGCCTGAACATTCTCACCCTGCGCGCCACCGACTTGGCCGGTAACGTGACAACCACGAATCTGAACTTGACCTTGGATTATTCCACGGCGACCAATCCAGTCATTCAATTAACCTGGCCGACGAACGGCATGGAAATTTGCCAGAGCAACTTTACGCTGCGCGGCTGGACGGAAGATTCCTCGGCGCAAGTCACGGCGCAAATCGTGGACCCGGATGCCAACACGAATACGGTGTACGGCCTGGTCGAGCGCAATGGGAAGTTGTGGGCGGAGAACATTCCGTTGGCGCCTGGAACGAATGCTTTGACCTTGACTGTGATCAATGCCGCTGGTCTGTCGAGCACCATCAACCTCACGCTTGTCCAAAGCGACATGACTCTGACGCTGGATGCGATTGATGGCGATTTGTGGCTGCCCACCGTGAATGTAAGCGGGCGTATTTCCGATCCCACGGCAGCGATTTGGGTCAACGGCGTGCAAGGCACCAATTACGGCAACGGGACTTGGAACGCGACCAACGTGCCAGTCACGCCTGGCGGCGTGGCGAGCTTTGACCTGAAAGCTATTCCCGCTGGTGGCAGCGACCCGGATGCCAGCGTGAACCAAGACAAGAATACGGGTATAGTGATGGATTCCGCCAGCGGGAATTATGACGAGACGCTGGACGTTCAAACATTGCACTTTACGGGTAATTGGGACTGGTCGCGTGAGCAAGGTGGCCATCAGCAAACGCGGTTCGAGGCATATAACGACGTGGGCATGTCTTGGGACGAAGCCGATGATACGATTGCGCCAGATTTAAGCATCCTCAATACGCACATCACAGGTTCGGACGGCACGGACACGAACATTGCCAACAACGGAACGGAAGCGTTCGATAAAACAATCGGCTCCTGGAAAGACGTGGAATATCTGTTCGGAGGCCCCCTGATCTGGACAACCTCCAGCGGGAATGAGCGCGTGAAGATGGTTTTGCTCACCGGCGGCAAGGACAAATTACAAAATCTGTATCGGTTGACGCTTCGGCTACGATGACACGACCGGCCAGCCGATTCCGTCGCAGGAATGCACCATTGCCGGACAAGAATTTGGATGCCAATGGGGTGACCTATCAGGTTTTTGCAGACGGTGAGACGCCCGACGTGACGCCTCAGGTCGACTTGCCATTGTATAGTTTCACGGGACCGAATGCGACAAAATACTTGTCCTACCTCAATGTGTTTGTTCACCAGCCGTGGCCAAATTACCCGGATGATTTTCCCCCTCCTCTCATTCCACCATTTGGCTACCCTATAGTTAATGGTACTGATGGCGGTCACGCATGGTGGTCGCTAAATACGAGCGCACCCAGTGACGCCATCAAACAATTCGCAGAACACTACGCCGATGCCTTCGCAAATATAGAAGTTGGTTACGGACCTGTCGAATTGGATTTACTGGATTGGCTGAATGTTCTCAATGGCAATTGCCCCTCTGATTTTGGAAAATTTCCATTTTTTGACGAAGTCCCTGAAGATGTTTCACGGACCTATGGTATCGGATTTCCGGGCTTGATCGGAGGATTAAACCACTGTGCAGACCTTTATGCCAATCCCGGAGTTTACAACCTTTGCAACCATAATTGTGTAACTGAAACCAGAAACACTGGGGGCGCAGCGGGGGTTTCACTGCCAACTGATTCGGATCCGGAAGATTTGGCTTCGATTTACCCCCTAATAGTCCGTGAATATAGCATTCATTTACAGCTTAGTCTTGATTTTGATGCCGGGCTTGATCGTCATAATAACTGCTATACTTTTTCACTGGCGAAAACATCCGAATTTAGCCCCTATTTTTAACTTCAAACAGCCATTTTGGTTGGCACTATTTGTTTCAATGGGAATGATTCTATTTGGACTTGGAGGCGGAGTATTGATTCGTGGATTAGTTTACGACCCAAAAGGTTTAAGTTGCCTTCCATTTGTATTACTTATCTTCGTTGGTATATTTTGCTATTCAATATCTTCCATCTGGTGCCTTTGGCGCTTGATAGCAGCGATTATTTCTTACGTTCGTGCAAAGCAAAAATAAAAATTATAGGGCTTTTTTTCATGAAACTACAACCCATTAATCTGGCTGTAAGTCTAATGCTCGTCACCGGAAATCTTTCCGGTCAAACAAATCAGGCAGGAAGGTTGTTCATTCCATACTTGGATAAGGAAAGTCAAAGCAACGTCGTAGTAACGGCGTGTAACTTTGCGCCCCCGGGGCTGCCATGTCCCGCTAAATATACAAATGTTCTTTCAAATCCTAATTTATTCTCTTCGCATGAGCGACAACAGATTGAGGACATTTTTAAGAAATATAAAAACATAACGACTAATTCAGGTCCGCCCGGGACAATATTTTCCGGTCTATATAAAACAAACGTCGTCATTCCATATTTGAAAAGAACCAATGAAGTGTTTGTGTCGTATTTTCGGTATACTAATTTAGACGCGCAAGAGGAGTGGACATTTGGTCGAGCAGTATCGGTGAAATTTCGAACAAAATTGGATAAGGGATATAACGTTTCTTTTACCCAAACGGGTAATGGAACTTTTTTCCAAATTGCAAATGTGAAAGATGGCGTAATCAATAAATTTCTTGCCTCGTTTGAAGACAGCTATTGGCAAGGTGCAAATTGGGATTTCCGGCGTGCGGATTTCACTCACAGCCACCTATTGGAATACCGACAATACACAAACGGCATGGTATTTGGGAAATTTTTGATGTGGGATCCACGGGAGCGGAAACTTGCTTTTGGATGCTGATTTCAAAGAACCTTATGATCTTGAAAAGCATCGAATTGATTTGCAGACGTTTCAACAACATTCGCGATAGCTTGCCTGTCGGCGGCAAGGCACGACTTTAATCCAGGCGCGGGCCATTACCAATTCCAACAACGGCGGCAATGGAAGCGGCGGCAGCGGCGGCGGGCCGTTGACTTATGATAATTTGGGCAATCCTGAGCAATGGCGAGGCAAGCAGGCGTGAATGGGTGGAAGAATCGTTTTGATTCTCCAACAGTGACCAATGAGACCAGTTGTTTACGAAAGAAAATAAAAGTCGGCACAATATGCCAACCATAGCAATCATCACTCCCACTCAATGGTCCCCGGCGGCTTGCTGGTGATGTCGAGCACGCACCGGTTCACACCCTTGACTTCGTTGATGATGCGGCTGGCGAGCTTTTCGAGCAGCGCATACGGCAGCTTTACCCAGTCCGCCGTCATGCCGTCCTGCGATTCCACGGCGCGAATCGCGATCGTGTAATCGTACGTCCGCTCGTCGCCCATCACCCCCACACTGCGCACCGGCAGCAGCACGGCGAAGCTTTGCCAGATTTTATAATACCAGCCGCTGCTTTTCATCTCATTGACCACGATGGTGTCGGCGTTGCGCAAAATTCCCAGCCGCTCCGGCGTGACTTCGCCGAGAATGCGCACCGCCAGCCCCGGGCCGGGAAACGGCTGGCGGAAGACAATTTCGCGTGGCAAACCCAGTTCCAATCCGAGCTGGCGGACTTCGTCCTTGAACAGGCATTTCAGCGGCTCGACCAGTTGAAACTTCATCTTCCTGGGCAGTCCGCCGACGTTGTGATGGCTCTTGATCATCGCGGCCGGATTGCCGGCAATGGGGACCGATTCGATGACATCGGGATAGAGCGTGCCCTGCGCGAGAAATTTTGCCCGGCCGGCGCGCCGGGTGGCTGCGCTGAAAACCTCAATGAAGGTCCGGCCGATGATCTTTCGTTTGCGCTCCGGGTCCGTCACGCCCTTGAGTCGTTGCAAAAACAGTTTCGAGGTGTTTTCGTAGTGCAATTTGATCTTGAAATGCCGCCCGAACACTTCGCGCACGACCTCCGCCTCGCGCCCGCGCAACACTCCATTATTGACAAAAATGCAGGTGAGCCGGCCGCCGATGGCCTTGTGGAGAAGCGCCGCGGCAACACTTGAGTCCACGCCGCCACTCAGTCCCAGGATGACCTCTTCCTTTCCGACCTGGGCCCGGATCTGTTCGACGGCCTGTTCGATATAACTGCGCATTGTCCAATGTCTGCCGCAGCCGCAGACCCGGTGGACAAAATTGGCGAGGATCTCCCGGCCGCGCGGGGTATGGACGACCTCCGGATGAAATTGGAGGCCGAAAAATTTCTGCGGCCGGTTTTCGATCGCCGCAAATTCGGAATTCTCCGTGGTGGCGACCGGTTTGAAATGACGGGGCAGTTTCGTCAGCTTGTCACCATGCGAATTCCAGACCTGCAATTTTCGCGGCAACCGCCTGAACAGCGCACAGGATGAATCCTTTACCACCAGCGTGCCCTTGCCGTATTCGCGCTTTCGCCCCTGCTCGACCCGGCCGCCGAGGAATTGCGCGAAGAATCTGGACGCCGTAGCAGATACCCAAGATGGGAATGCCCAGTTCAAAAATCCTCCGGTCCGGCAGCGGCGCGTCGTTCGCATAGACACTGGACGGACCGCCGGATAAAATGAGGCCGCGCGGTTTGAGTTTTGCCAGTTCACGCGCGGGCGTGTCGTAACGCAGAATTTGCGAATACACGTTGCACTCGCGAACCCGGCGCGCAATGACCTGCGTGTATTGCGATCCGAAATCGAGAATGACGATTTGCTCGGTCATGAATTAAAATTCAAACCAACGGTTTGCCTGCCGGAACCCGATTTGGCGAGTCAAAAACGCAAAAGCGGACGGTGTGCGTCCGCGTCCGGCTTTGAGTGGTTGCAAAAGGTTCTACTGCGGCACCACTTTCACCGTGCCGGTGTTCGGGTCGTAGTCAATTTTTGAGCCGTACGGAGCGGCCGGAACCTTGCCAATGTAATTTGGCACCAGTTCATTGAGGTCTTTGGGGTAATGGCCCTCCGCGGCGCTGAACTGTTCGATGGCTTCGTGCAAATACGACAAGTCAATCTGCTTGACCGCGTATTTTTGCGCATTTCCGACCGCGCCAATGTAATCCGGAACCGCCGTGATGGGATTGCCGCTGGCGAAGTTGGTGTTTGCATCGTTGGTCGCAGCGGAACTGGTGGAACCCGGGCTGTTGCCACAGCCCGTCATTAAAGACAGGCCCGCCGCCACGGGTATTAAAAACAATACTCTCATAGCGGCAATTTATCCCAAGCCATGGAATTTCCAAGTGCCAACGCCTCCCCTTGCCTTGGCACTGAAACCACACCCCAGCCATGTATTACGCGGCACACCGCACCGCGCTTGCGGGCGGCAGCCCGTAGGCTACGGGGCGTTGGTCGACGGCGCGTTGGTCGACGGCATGTTAGTCGAATCCGGAGACGCAGGTGTCATATCCCCTGATTTCTGGCAACCGGCCAGCAACCCGATGGAAAGGAGACCCAAGGCAACAACGAGATAGGCTAATTTTTTCATACGCGGCTCAACTAACAAGCTGAAAATCTTTCCGCGCCGCAAGCACAATTTTCAAATATTTTTGCCGGAACCGTCCCAGGTTCGCGCCACCAGCTCCCGCGCGCGGCGAATTAAATCCAGGTCGTGCAACAAATCTCCGAAGCGAAAATGCGGCAGACCGCTCTGCCGCTCACCCAGCAATTCGCCCGGCCCGCGCAATTTCAAATCCGCCTCGGCAATGCGAAAACCGTCGCTTGTCTCCTCCAATACCCGGAGCCGTTCGCGCGCTTCCTCGGTCTTCGCCCCGGAAATCAGGATGCAAAACGACTCACCCGCACCACGCCCGATGCGTCCGCGCAATTGATGCAACTGGGCCAGCCCGAACCGCTCAGCATTCTCGATGAGCATGACGGTTGCGTTCGGCACGTCCAGACCCACTTCAATCAACGCCGTCGCCATGAGCGCCTGGATTTGATTCGCGCGAAATGCGGTCATCACGTCCTCCTTCTCCCCGCTTTTGAGGCGGCCATGCAACAAACCGACCCGAAATGGCGCAAGCGAGCGCCGGACATTTTCAAGTTCCTTCGTCACCGCTTTGATGTCGTTGGCCGTATCCTGTTCTTCCACACGCGGATAAACCACATAAGCCTGCCGGCCGCCGGTGACTTTTTCGCGGATGAATTCCCAGACCTTCGGCAGCTTGTCCGCCGGCCGCACGAACGTTTTGACGTGACCTCGCCCGGCCGGCAATTCGTCAATCACGGAAACATCGAGGTCGCCGTAAAGTGTCAGCCCGAGTGTCGCGGAATCGGGGTCGCCGTCATCACGAGCAATGCGGGTAATTTCCCTTCCGCACGAGTTGCTCGCGCTGCGCCACGCCGAACTTGTGCTGCTCGTCAATGATCACCAAACCGAGCTGTGGCAAATCGAAGCCGGACGTGAGCAGGGCGTGAGTGCCAATGAAAAGGGTGACGGGTGACAAGTCACGGGTGACACGATCTGCCCGCAGCGAATGCAGGTCACTTGTTATCGGCTGCTTGTCACCCGCCGTTTCCTGCTCCCGGTTTGCAATTCGACTTTGACACCCAGCGGCTCAAACCACTTTTGAAAATTCCGGAAATGCTGTTCGCCAGAATTTCCGTCGGCGCCATGAGGGCCGCGTTGAAGCCGTTCTCCAATGCCATCAAGGCCGTGCACGCGGCCACCACGGTCTTGCCCGACCCGACATCACCTTGCAACAGCCGTCGCATGGGATGCGCGCTTGCCGAGCCGAAGCCTCTTGGCGAAGGCTGGCCGTCCATGTCCGCGCGGATTTCACGCAGCACCTTCGTTTCGCGTTGGTGAGCTTGAACCGAGCCGAGCCAGAAAGGGCTTCATCAATTGATTGTTGCCGCCACACGGAAGCGCTTTCGTATTCGCTTCGAATTTCTTCCGGCGTGACTGGATTTGGAATTGCAGCCGACAAATTCGTCCAGCGCGAGCCGTCGCCGCGCGATTTCCACGTCGGTCAAATCTTCGGGAAAATGAATCATGCGGATCGCGTTGGCGCGGGAAGGCTGGGTGGCGCAAGACCGGCTGAAGCCGGAACTCCCAACACAGGTTCGGCGATTTGCGATTCAAATTTTCCCAGCGTGCGCCAGATCAACCCGCGCAGCCAGCGTTGCGGCAGACCTTCCGTGAGCGGATAAATCGGCACGATGCGGTTGATGTGAACAAAACTTTCCTCACCGTCTTCGATGACCTCGGTTTCAGGATGATCCATCGTGCGCGGCTTGGTCTCAATGAGCTTGCCACACGAAAACCTCGTCACCGACCGCAAAATACTTTTCCATGAACGGCAGGTTCCACCAGCGGCAATGCAACCGGGCGGTACCGTCATCGAGGACAAATTGAAAAACAGATTTTGCGCCGCCGCGAAAGCGCTTGAGCCCTTGTGCGACAATAGTGCCGCGGGCCGTAGCTGCCTCGTCGCGGGTCAATTCGGCAATGGCGCGGAAATGCCGGCGGTCCTCGTAACGCCGCGGGCGATGCAGCAGCAAGTCCTCAACCGTGTGCAGACCGAGCCGCGCGAGTTGTGTCGCTCGTTCCGCGCCGACACCCCAAAGCGAAGTGATTGGCGCGGCGAGCGGTGAGGTTTTGGTTTCCAGCGGCGACATTGAGCGCACGATACAAACCGCTCACTGCCGCTTCAACGGCAAAGGAGACGGGATGGCCCGGTCTGCGCTCCGTTCTCGTCGAAATCAAACTTCAATGACGGTGACTTCCGGGCGACAGTTGAAACGCGCGTTCACGTAAAACCAGCCGATGCCCGGGTTCACATAAAGCGAGCAGGCTTGGGTTTGGAACAAGCCAAGGTCATACTGATCCACGCCATACGGCAGCGCGAGCGCCATAAAACGGGATGCGTATCTGACCGCCGTGGGAATGACCGGCCAACGCCAGATCGAATTTGCGGTCGCCCTGTCTTTTTATCCAAGCCGGATAATGCATCAGCAAAACGGTTTTCACATCGGGATTCAAAGGTGGGGGACGCTGCGACGATTCCGGCAGGTGATGCCCACGAGGTTGATCTTTCCGCTGGCCGCAGCCCGTTGTTCGTCAAGCAACCAGGCGCCGCCGTTGGCCGCAAAGCATCGGACGATGACCTCGAACGGCGCGCCACTCCAATAATCGTGATTCCCGGGCACGCCAAACATGGGCGACTTGATGCCTGAAAGAATTTCAAGTGCTTCCGGTAAAAACTGCGTGTGCTCCATGATGTCGCCGGTGAAACACACCAAGTCGGGTGAGAAAGAATTGATGGTCTTGACGACCGATTCCGCATAGGCACGGTCACCCTTGTAATGCAAATCGGTAAAATGAACGAGACGCACGGCGGGCGGGCTGGTGCCGATGCGTAATTGCCGGACTTTTTAGCCGTGTGGGTTCAATCCATTTGGCATCCGCCACCATGGCCACCGGCGCGCCGGCACAGGCCGTGCCGAGCGTCAAAAGGAAATGACGGCGGCTGAATTTGTTCAATTACCTTTGAGGCTGGTTTGATCACCGTTTGCCAATCCGCTTAGAATTGCGGCGTCTTTCAACGTTACGTTGGACGCTGTGCCCGCGAATTTCGTTCAGCCCAAAATATCGCCGTTGCTGCTGTTACTGCGGGTCAATGCACTCAAAGCTGGCGGCGGCTGCTGTCCCTGCGGAAACAATCGTTGCTGCTGACGAGCGTTATCATGCTGTTCGTCGTCGGTTATCTCGTCCTGTCATTCTGGCTGTTTTATCGCGCGTTGTGGTTCGTCGCGAAATTTCCGGGTTTGGGCGCCGTGTTGACCGAACGGTTGATGTACATCCTGTTTGCCTTTTTGTTCGGGTTGTTGCTGTTGAGCAATCTGGTCATCAGTTACACCAACTTGTTTCGCAATCGCGAAACCATGTTTCTGCTCACGCTGCCCATTTCGACGCAGACTATTTTTCGCTGGAAATTCATCGAATCCGCGCTGCTGGCGTCATGGGCGTTTTTATTTTTGATCGCGCCGTTGCTCGTGGCCTTTGGGCTGGTGCGCGGCGCGCCGTGGCATTTTTACGCGGGAACGCTGGTGTTGATTGCGCTATTCATCGTGTTGCCGGGCATCGCCGGCGCGTGGCTGGCGATTTTGGTGGGACGGTTTCTGGACCGCCGGATTTTTCAAATTGCCATTGTGGCCACCGCTGCGATTTCGCTCGCGCTCGCTGCGTTTTGGTGGAAGGCGCAACCGGCCACAAACGCCCTGCTCGGCGAGCGTACGCTCGAGGCGCTTGATCAGTTGCTTGCCAAAACCCGCTTCACGATGTTTCCGTTCCTGCCCAGCTACTGGTTGTCGGCGGCCGTGCTGCAATGGGCGGAAGGGATTTTGCGCGGCGCGGCCTTTTTCGCGCTGGTGTTATTGAGCCACACGTTGTTCTTTGGCAGTCTGGCCTTCACGCGTTTTGGCGCTGTTTTTTATGACACGGCCTCAGCGGTGCAAAGCCGGCCACAACGAGGGGCCGGCCGGCGTCCCTTTCGCGCCCCGGGTGAATTTTTAAACTCCCCCGGTTTACTGGAAAAAGTCTTCGGAAAAATGTTCTGGCTCAGCCTCGACGGACGCGCGCTGGCCATCAAGGATATTCGCATGTTCTGGCGCGACACGACGCAATGGGGGCAATCTGTGATGCTGTTTGGCCTGCTGGGCGTGTATATCATCAACTTGCGGAATTTTACGCACCAGTTAAGCAGTGAATTTTGGATCAATCTCATCGCTTTTCTGAACCTCGGTGTTTGTGTGTTAAACCTCGCTTCCGTGACAACGCGGTTTGTGTTCCCGCAATTTTCACTGGAAGGCCGCCGGCTTTGGATTGTCGGCATGGTGCCCATGGGGCTGGCCCGCGTGGTCAAAACCAAATTCTGGCTGGCGAGTGCGTTGTCGTTCGTCGTGACGTCCGGCCTCATCATGCTTTCCTGTTACCTGCTGAAAATGACCTGGGACCGGGTGGCTTTCTTCGGCGCGGTGGTCACCATAATGACCTTTGCGCTCAACGGCCTCGCGGTGGGGCTGGGAGTGTTGTATCCGAATTTGAAAGAGGCCAATCCAAATAAAATCGTCAGCGGCTTTGGCGGCACCTTGTGTTTCGTTTTGAGTTCCGTTTACATTCTTGCGTCCGTGCTGCTGCTGGGATTCGGCACGACGGGTTCGCACGGCCGGGCGGCCTGGGCGGCCGAAAGCATCATCGCTTTCGTGGTCATGTCGTTTATGGTCGGCTGGCTTCCGCTGAAATTGGGACTGCGACAACTGAAATATTTTGAAGTCTAACTCAAATGTCCCGAACCCGCTCGGGGCCAGCAACAGTTTCTCGAGCGCATCAAACAGCTTCGGCGGGCCCGCCAGATGCACGTGTCCGCCACGGGTGATCAAACCAAAACCCTCTCCGTAAGCCGGGCCGTTCGCAACACAAGCGTCCGTGAGGCATTGAGTGAGTTGTTGTTGCGCCGCGCGAATCGCTTCCGGGCGTTTGCCCTCCGCTTCAAATTTCCAGCCCACCAGCTTCGCTGAGGGAAACCAGGCGCGCAGTTCGGTAATGATTTTCCGCGTCGGCACGAGTTCCACCAGCAACGTGCCCTCGCCCGTGGGTATTTTTTTTGATTTGATTTCCGTCAACTTGCCATGCGGCGATTGCAACTGAATCCGGCCAAAACGAAAATCGCTGACTGCCGCCGCGTGAAAAACCGCGTTCGCCTTTTTTGCAGACAAGGCCCGCAACTTTTCCCGCAAATTTGCCGTGGTCGTGAACTCCTCGACCCGTTGCGTTCGGCGTTCGCCCCCGTGCGTGGCCTGGGCGCTGATCAGCAGGATCACTTGATGGCCGCGGGCGACCAGGAAATTGGCCAGTTCCGTGCCGAGGCGGCCGGTGGAAAAATTTGTGAGCCGGCGCACGTCGTCGAGCGGTTCATAAGTCGGACCGGCAGTGACGATACAGTTCATGCAACCAAAATAGCCTGCAAAGAATCGCAAATGCACAAAAATTTTGTTTTATCGCTGTTTTCATGGTCAGCATTTGCCCGTGAGCAAAATCGTCGGCATAGATCTGGGCACCACCAATTCACTCGTTGCCACGGTGGATTCGGGCATCCCGCTGGTCATCGCGGATGCCAACGGCCAGCGGCTCACGCCGTCCGTTGTGCATTTTCCGTCGCGGACGGCGCACCCATTGTCGGCTACGAGGCGAACCGCGTGCGCCTCATCAAGCCGGCGGAAACGGTTTACTCCGTCAAACGGTTCATCGGCCGGCGGGGCGCGGATATCTCGCAGGAGGAAATCCTCGTAACGTATCCCGTCCAGGCCAGCGGCACCGGCGCGGTGGCATTTCCGATCCACGGCAAAAACTTCTCGCCCGAAGAAGTTTCCACCGAGGTTTTGAAGAAATTAAAGCGTGACGCGGAAAATTATTTCGGCGAACCGGTCACGCGTGCCGTCATCACCGTGCCCGCGTATTTCAACGACGCCCAGCGCAACGCGACCAAGCGCGCGGGCGAACTGGCCGGCTTCACCGTCGAACGCATCGTCAACGAACCCACCGCCGCCGCGCTGGCCTACGGTTTGGACCGGCTCAAGGAAAAGTCGAAAATCGCCGTTTATGATCTGGGTGGCGGCACGTTCGACCTTTCGATTTTGGAACTGAACGACGGCGTTTTCCAGGTGCTTGCGACCAACGGCAATACACGACTCGGCGGCGATGATTTGGACAAACGGCTGGTGGATTTCCTCGTGGAGAAAATCGAAACCGCGCATCCACCATTCGCAATCCCTAATCCGCAATCATTGTCACGCATCCGCGAAGCGGCGGAGCGAGCCAAAATCAAACTTTCGACTGAAACCGAGGTCGAAATCACGCTGCCGTTTCTCACGCCGGATTTCAGCTTCAGCTGCCGGCTCACGCGCGCCGAACTCGAAAATCTTACGCGCGACATCATTGCCCGCACGCGGCCGCATTGCCTGCGCGCGCTGGCCGACGCGAAGGTTGAGCCGAAGGACTTGGACCAGGTGATTCTGGTCGGCGGCCAGACGCGGATGCCGCTGGTCCGCCAATTCGTCAGCGAACTGTTCGGCTGCGCGGAATTTGAGGAAACCCGCGGTGACGTCCGGCTGGGCAGCTATTTCCACAAAGCCGCCAGGCCCGCAGCTGAACACGTCCCAGAATCCCGATGAAGCCGTCGCGCTCGGCGCGGCGATCCAGGCGGAAATTCTGTCGGGCGGCTTCAAAAACGTGTTGTTGCTGGACGTGACGCCGCTGTCGCTTGGCGTCGAAACGTTCGGCGGCCTGATGAATGTGCTGATCCCGCGCAACTCGACGATTCCCGTGAAGGCCGGCGAGCTGTTCACGACCGCCATGGACCACCAGCGTTCGATGCTCATCCACGTTTTGCAGGGCGAACGCGAGCGCGCCAGGGACAACTGGAGCCTCGGCAGATTCACGATTGAATTCGAGTCCGCGCCCCGCGGCGTGCCGCGCGTGGGCGTGCAGTTTGAAATTGACGCCAACGGCATCTTGCACGTCCTCGCCCGCGACACCCAAACCGGCCGGGAAAAAATCGTGGAGCTGAAATCCGCCGTGGACGTGGACGACACGGCGGTGCAGCAAATGGTCGAGGAATCCGTCGCGCACGCCTTTGAAGATCTGGCGGCGCGGCGCTGGATTGAAGCGAAGCTGCGCGCGAATGAAACGCTCGCCGCCACGCACAAGGCGCTGGCGGATTGCGCGGATGAAATTGAGGCGGATTACCGCGCCCGGATTGAAGCGGCCGCACGCGACGTGACCTCGGCCCTGGCCACGGAAAAACCGGAAACCGGCGCGGGCGATTTGAAACCGTTGCAAGCCGCGCTGGCCGCACTGGATGAAACCACCCGGCCGCTGGCGGATTTGCTGATGGACCGGGCGATGGCCGCGATGCTGCGCAAGCGCGGCTTGATTCAGTGATTGAACAGCCACGCCAGGCACGGCGCGACGGCCAGGGCCGGCAAATAATTTGCCAGTTCCACCCGGCGAACCTCAAAAATCACCAGGGCCACCGCGCAGGCGATCAGGCCGGCGACGGCATTGACGGAATTAATCAGGCCGTGCGCGGCCAGCAACGGCTTCGCCATGAAGCTGGCAAGCGAGGGTGATGGCGCCCAGAAAAAGGAGAACGGGAAAAGCCGACAAGGCCGTCGGCCAGCCGAAATTTTTCACAAACCCCAGCGTGGCCAGCCCGTCCATGATGGCTTTGACCGCCAGCAGATAAAAGTAATCGGACAACCCATCGGCCACCGCGCCGACCAGACCCAGCGGCGCGGCGCAAAAAAACACGGCGCACGCGTTGAAGCCGTCACCCACCTTGCGCGGGGCGCCCGACTGCCCGGCGGCAATGATGTTCCCCGCGTAACGGCCCAGGCGGTTGGAAATTTTTTGCAGCCCGAACAGCCGGCCGAGCAGACCGCCGACGGTCACCGCCAGCACGGCGATGCAAACTTGTTTCAGCGCGGATAAAAAGGTTCCACTGACGCCCAGCCAGACGAGGCACAGGCCGGAAAAAACCGTGAAGGCGCCCAACGCCGAGCGAAGCAAAAGCTGCAGGCGGAGGGACAGCGGCTGACGCAGCGCCAGCCCGAACAAACCGCCGAACAACACGCCCAAGGCATTGAGAAACGCGCCGGTCACACCCTGACTCAACCATCGTTCCCGCAAAGTGCAAGTCGGAAAATTTTTGCGCGCGCGGCCCCGGCCTGTTACTCAAAGGCCGATGACCGGCGCCAAACCGAACTCCCGCAGCCCGTGGCTTTGGATTCCCAGCCTCTACTTCGCCGAAGGCCTGCCTTACGCGCTGGCGATGTCGGTGTCGGTCGTGCTCTACAAAAACCTCGGCGTTTCCAACGCGGCCATCGCCTTTTATACCAGCTGGCTGGGATCTGCCCTGGGTCATCAAGCCGCTGTGGAGTCCGGTTGTGGACATTCTCAAAACGCGGCGACAGTGGATTTGGGCGATGCAATTGCTCATCGGCGCGGCGCTGGCCGGCGTGGCCTTGACGATTCCGACGACCCATTTTTTCCAGTGGACGCTGGCGTTTTTCTGGCTGCTGGCGTTCAATTCCGCCACGCACGACATCGCGGCGGACGGGTTCTACATGCTGGCCACCACGGAGCGCGAACAGGCGTTCTTTTCCGGCATTCGCAACACTTTTTACCGCGTCGCCATGATCGCCGCCCAGGGCGGCTTGATCATTCTTGCCGGAAAAATCCAGGAACGCACCGGCAGTTTTCCATTCGCCTGGTCAATCGCCTTCGCGCTGGTCGCGGGAATCTTCTTGTGCCTGGGCTTTATCATCGGTTTGTCCTGCCCCGACCAGCGGTTGACCGGCCCCAAAGCCTGGGTTCGTTGAAAAAATTCATGGTGGAATTTTTCAAAACGTTCGGGACTTTTTTTCAGAAACCCAAAATCGCCACGCTGCTTTTGTTCCTGCTGCTCTACCGATTCGGCGAGGCGCAGTTGCTCAACGTAGCGCCAAATTCTTTCTCCTCGACCCGCGCGACCAAGGCGGCCTGGCCCTGTCGGATGACCTGTTTGGAAAGATCAACGGGTATGTCGGTGTCGGTGCGCTGTTGCCGGCGGATTGCTGGGCGGATTTGTCGTGGCGCGGCAGGGTTTGAAATTCTGGCTGTGGCCGATGCTGCTGGCGATTCATCTGCCGGATGCGGTGTTCATCTGGCTCGCCTGTGTGCAACCACAAAACCTGCTCGCGATTGGCGCGGGCGTCGCCCTCGAGCAATTCGGCTATGGTTTCGGGTTCACGGCTTTCATGCTTTACATGATTTATATCGCGCAAGGCGAACATCGCACGGCGCATTATGCGATCTGCACCGGTTTCATGGCGCTGGGCATGATGTTCCCGGGTTTGTGGAGCGGCTGGTTGCAGGAACACATCGGCTATCCGCATTTCTTCATCTGGGTGATTCTGGCGACGATTCCCAGCTTCATTGTGGCGGCGCGGATCCCGCTTGATGCGGAATTCGGGAAGCGAAACGTGAAGTCGTCCTAGTTGAAGGCCGGGCTGAAAAGGATTGCATTGAACGGGTTGAGTTTTCCAGAATCCAAGTTTGCAATGAAACGAACGTGCCTCCGACGATTCTCCCGTGTTTTGCTGGCCGCCACGGCCTTCGGTATTCTGCCGGCCGCGCCGGCACAATCCATTTCCACGGCCGCTGCCCCTCCGCCCGAACCGCGCCGCCCGAGCATCATTTTCATCCAATGCGACGGCCTGGGATGGGGCGATTTGAGTTGTTACGGCCAGACAAAGTTTCAGACACCCAACCTGGATCAGCTCGCCGCCGACGGCATCCGGTTCACGGACTATTACGCCGGCGACGCGGCGAGCTCGCCGGCGAACGCCGCTCTCCTGCTCGGCCGGGATACGGCGCATTTGAAACAGCGCGCCGACATGGACGTGCCGCTGGCGGCAGACGAAATCACCGTGGCGCAACGATTGCAGCAATCCGGTTATCGCACCACCTTGATCGGTGAATGGTTTTTGGGCGGTGACGGCACCAGCGGCGCGCCCTGGCTGAAAGGTTTCAACGAATTTGCCGGTTATCTGGATCCGGGCGAAACCGTGGACTATTACGCCGATTACATCTGGCACTACGCGCCGGCCAGAAATCCGACTCCGGATCACCCGGCCGCCTTCCAGGGCAGGGAGACGCTCTATGACAATGCCGACGGGAAGAAGGGAGAATACATTCCGGACTTGTTTGCCAAAGCGGCCGGCAATTTCATGCGGACTTATCAACCCGCCCCCTTCAACGCTTATCAGCCGTTCTTCCTGCTGTTGAATTATACCATTGCGCGCCCGGGTGACGGCAACACGATGCCCGTGCCCACCGACGCGCCGTATTCGGATGAACCGTGGCCGCAACCGGAAAAAAACCGGGCCGCCATGATTGTGCGGCTCGACAACCACATCGGCGAATTACTGGAGGAATTGAAGCATCTGCGCCTTGAAAGCAACACGGTGATTTTCTTCTCCAGCGACACCGGGCCGCAATCGGGCGGGGGCGTCGACCCCAAGTTTTTCCAGAGTGCCGGGCCGTTCCGGGGCGGACGCGGCGGGCTTTATGAAGGGGGCCTGCGCGTGCCGATGATTGTTTCCTGGCCGGGAACCATCCGGCCGGGACAGGTCAGTGATTTTCCCTGGGCCGCCTGGGATTTTCTGCCGACAGCCCTGCAGATTGCGCTCCGGGAACCGTCTCCCAACCTGGACGGCATTTCCGTGCTGCCAACGCTGTTGGGTGAAACCCAGACCAGTCGCCACGAATTATTCTCCTGGGAACTCCGCGGTCGTGAAACTGCCCAGGCCGCGCGCCTGGGCGACTGGAAAATGGTGCGCTCCAAGGCCGGCGAACCATGGGAACTGTACAATCTCAAAACCGATCCGGGTGAAACCCAGGATGTCGCGGACAAAAATCCCGGCGTAATCGCAAAATTTGAGGAGCTGCTGAAAAAGTAGAAACGCGCTGACGTAGCGGCGCTCTGTGAGCGCCACATGCTTTTATAATTTCCCGGAAATATGCGGCGGTCATAGACCGCCGCTACATCGGATTCCCGCTACTGCGCGGAGCCGGCGGGCAGGGGTGCATTCGAGTTCCGTTCCTGTTCCACGGTCCGGATTTCGAAAATCATCCACAAAATCGCCAGCGCCACCCCCAGCACAACGGCCGCCAGCACAAACCACGGCCAACGGTAGCGGCGCGGCTTTTCATTTGGTTCATCCATCTTGAGCGTAATCGTAATCCATTCCCCTGGCGACGGCGATCCGGAACCGTCTCAAGATTCCGGGCAATTCAATCTCGGGCTATGGAGCAGTTTGGTGGGGCGAGGCTACTGACGAGCCGGCCTTGGCACGTCAAAGCGTAGCGACGACGGCTCGCGAGGACGCTCGCCCCACCGAAAGTTGCAAAATG
>CAWACS010000019.1:0-14196 GCA_963780535.1 uncultured Verrucomicrobiae bacterium | reverse complement strand
TCAAAATGCCGTCCTCGACGCCGGCGGGCATGGGCGGCATCGCGTGATTTTCGTTATACAGCGACAGGTAATAGAAAATATCCTCGCCTTCGACATACATCCGCCGCAGGCCATCGGCCACGATGACGGCCAGTTCAAATCCAAATGCCGGATCGTAAGGCAGGCAGGTCGGGATGGTGCTGGCGTGCAACAGGCTGTGGCCGTCCTGGTGCTGGAGTCCCTCGCCGTTCAGGGTGGTGCGGCCGGCCGTCGCGCCGAGCAAAAAGCCCTTCGCCCGGATGTCGCCCGCCAGCCAGAACAAATCGCCGACGCGTTGCAGGCCGAACATCGAGTAGTAAATGTAAAACGGAATCATCGGCACGCCATGGGTCGCGTAACTCGTGCCCGCCGCGATGAACGACGCCATGGAACCGGCTTCGGTGATGCCTTCCTCGAGGATTTGCCCGTCCTTGGCTTCGTGATAATAAAGCAATGAATTTCTATCGACCGGCTCGTACAGCTGGCCTTTCCACGAATAAATTCCGACTTCCTTGAATAAACCGTCCAGGCCGAAGGTGCGCGCCTCGTCCGGAATGATCGGCACAATCCGCCGGCCAATCTCCTGGTTGCGCACCAGCGAACCCAGCAACAGGGTAAAGGCCTTGGTCGTCGAGACTTCGCCGGAGTTGTCACCCTTGAGCAACCGGTCAAAGTCGGCCAGCTTGGGGACATTCAACGGGGCCGGCTTGACGACGCGCGCCGGCAGGAACCCCCCGAGCGCCTGGCGGCGTTCGAACAAATACTTCATCTCCGGGCTGTCCGGCGGCGGGCGGAAGAACGGCGTTTCGGCGATGACATCGTCGCTGATCGGAATCCGGAAGCGTTCGCGAAACTCGCGCAGCTCCTTCTCGTTCATCTTTTTCTGCTGGTGCGAAATATTTTTGCCCTCGCCGGCCTCGCCCAGGCCGTAGCCCTTGACCGTTTTGGCCAGGATCACCGTCGGCTGGCCTGTGTGCTCCACCGCCACCTTGTAAGCCGCGTACATCTTGCGGGCATCGTGGCCGCCACGCAGCAGTTTGCTGATTTGCTCGTCGCTGAGATGGTTCACCAGCTCGAGCAATTCGGGATATTTGCCGAAGAAATGTTTGCGCGTGTAACTGCCCGGCTCAACGGTGTATTTCTGGTAATCACCGTCCACGCACTCCTCCATGCGCTTCAGCAACAGACCGGATTTGTCGCGCGCGAGCAAATCGTCCCAATCGGTGCCCCAAATCACCTTGATGACGTTCCAGCCGGCGCCCCGGAACAAACCCTCCAGTTCCTGGATGATTTTTCCGTTGCCCCGCACCGGGCCGTCGAGCCGCTGCAGATTGCAATTGATGACCCAGATCAAGTTGTCGAGATTCTCGCGCGCGCCGAGGGTGATCGCCCCGAGGGTGTCCACCTCGTCACACTCGCCGTCACCGAGAAAGGCCCAGACCTTTGGCTCGTCCTTCCAAGTCACCAGCCCACGCGCCCGCAGGTAACGGTTGAATCGCGCCTGATACAGCGACAGGATGGGGCCGAGCCCCATCGAAACGGTCGGAAACTGCCAGAACTCCGGCATCAAATACGGGTGGGGATACGATGACAGGCCGCCCCCTTCGGCGAGTTCCTGCCGGAAATTCTGCAATTGTTGTTCGCTCAGCCGACCTTCGAGAAACGCCCGCGCATACATGCCGGGAGCGGCATGACCCTGGAAATAAACGATGTCGCCGGGGAAATGTTCCGTTCGTCCGCGCAGGAAATGGTTGAACGCCACCTCGTACAGCGTCGCCGACGAGGCAAACGTGGAAATATGCCCGCCGACGTTGGTGGTCGAATTGGCCTTGACCACCATCGCCATCGCATTCCAGCGGATGTAACTCTTGATGCGGCGCTCGATCTCCCGGTCGCCCGGAAACGGCGCCTGCTGTTCCGGTGAAAGGGTGTTGAGGTATGGTGTGGTGACGCCCTGCGGCGCGGAGCGCAGTTGACCGGCCAGTTTTTCGAGCAGGCGCGCCGTGCGTTCGGGTCCCTGACTCTCCAACGCGAGTTCAAAAACGGATTGCAACGACTGGCTCCATTTGTCGCCATTGCCCGCACCGGAGTGGCCGGCCACACCGGAACGCGAACCGTAAATTTCTTTTTTTCCCAAGCTCACTGTGTTATTCAGCTTTTTCAAGCGCGACAAATACGCACGCAGAATTAAAATCCATATCGGGGCCAGACACCAGCAAAATCGGCGTCCGCCGCCACATGAAACTGCTCGATCTTACCCTCGCCACGCCCGCCGCCAATCTCGCATGTGACGAGGCTTTGCTCAATTCGGCGGAAGCCGGCCGCGGCGGGGAAATCCTCCGATTCTGGGAACCTCAGGACCACTTCGTGGTCGTCGGCTATGCCAACCAGGTCGAGACCGAGGTCAGGGTCGCGGCCTGCGCGGCCGGAAAGGTTCCGATCTTTCGCCGCTGTTCGGGCGGGGGAACCGTTTTGCAGGGACCCGGCTGCTTGAACTACACGCTCATTCTACACATGGAAAAAAACCCCTCACTCGCCGGCATTTCCGGAGCGAACCGATTCATCATGGAACAACACCGCGCGGCGATCGAACCGGAAGTCAGAAGCCGGATGCCGGACGCGGGAATCGCCGTCCAAGGCCATACCGATTTAACGCTGGTCACCCGTCACCCGTCACCCGCCACTGCCCGGAAATTCTCTGGCAATTCCCAGCGCCGGCACCGGCGGTTCCTGTTGTTTCATGGAACCTTCCTGTTGAACTTTGAGCTGCCGCTGGTCAACGAACTCCTCCGCATGCCTTCCCGGCAGCCCGAATATCGCAACCACCGGACCCACAATGATTTTCTGACCAACCTGGACCTGCCGGCGGCCCGGTTGAAGGAGGCGTTGGGCGGAGTCTGGAAGGTCGGGGAACGGTCCCGGGATTTTCCAGAACCGGAGACAAACAGACTGGCGGCGGAAAAGTATTCGACCGCCGGCTGGAACTTCAGATTTTGAGGTCAGCGGCCGCATGATTTGGATCCGGCCGGCGTGTCCGGTACAAGTAGTTTGACTAAGTGGCATCTTAACCGTAGATTTCGACCGATGCTGGCCGTTGAATCAAAGGTGGCGAGAGCAGAAACGGCTGACTCGCTTAAAGCCAACCCGAACCGTTCCTGGAAACATATCGTGGAACCGCTGGAGCCATTTCTCCAGGCGGTCATGCAGCGATTGATTGAGCAGGTCAACGGTTTTGACCCGCAAATCGTTCCCTACGCCCAATATGCCCTCAGCGGCAGTGGCAAACATTTGCGGCCCACCCTCGTCGCCCTGGCGGCCAATGCCATCGGCCAGGCCGGCGACGCGCATGTCAATGCGGCCGTCATCATTGAAATGGTCCACCTGGCCACGCTGGTGCATGACGACGTGATGGACGAGGCCGAAATCCGCCGTGGCCGGCTCACCCTGGCGGCGAACTGGGGCAATGAAATCGCCGTGCTCTTCGGTGACTGCCTGTTCGCACAGGCGCTGAAGCTGGCGGCCAGCTTCCCGACGCCGGAAGTCTGTCGCGCCGTGGCCATGGCGACCAACACGGTTTGCTCCGGCGAAATCCTGCAGACGCAGCATCGCCGGAAATTTCAAGTTTCGCGGCACGAATATTTCCGGGTGATCGAGATGAAAACCGCCGAGTTGTTCACCCTCTCCTGCGATCTGGCGGGGCTTTTGGGTGAAGCCACCCCGGAACATCGCACGGCGTTGCGACACTTCGGCGCGGCCTTTGGCACGGCCTATCAGGTTTATGACGACTGCGTGGACTTGTTCGGCTCGGAGGCGGCGGCGGGGAAATCGCTCGGCACGGACCTGGCCAAAGGCAAACTGACCTGGCCGGTTTTGCTGGCCTGGGAGCGCGCCAATCCCGCGGACCGCGTCCATCTGGAAAACCTGATCCAGGACTGGCAGCCGGAGAATTTTCCGGCGGTGAATGAATTGCTCGAAAAATATGAAACGTTTGAGCCCACGCGCGAAGTGATCGCCCGCTTTTTGGATCAGGCCAGCCGGGCACTGCGCAACCTGCCGGAATCGGGCGGCCGGACCGGCCTGTCAAGCCTGGCTGAATTTTTAGCGCAACAAACCGCCGCTTTGGCTGTTTGTGTTAAGTACCCATGATTATGGCCGAACCAGTCGCCCGCAATGACTCGGAGCCTTCCGCGCCAACCGATGAGGCCGTACTGGTGCGGCGTGCGCGCAACGGAGACCTGGAAGCTTATGACGAGCTCGTGCAGCGCTACCAGGAACGCATTTACGCCACGGTTTATCACATGACCTCAAATCACGAGGACGCCAACGATCTGGCGCAGGACTCGTTCATCAAGGCGTTTCAGGCGTTAAAATCATTCAAGGGAGGCTCCAGCTTCTACACCTGGCTTTACCGGATAGCGGTCAACAAGACGATAAACTTTCTCAAGCAGCGTAAGAATCGCATCCACATGAGCCTCAACGACTTGGATTTCAATGCTGAACATGACTCTGAATTGGTTGCCCTGATTTCTGATAAGACTCCGCGACGGGATGCCGGTCTGGCTGAACTTCAAGAAAAATTGAACACGGCCCTGCTGAAGCTGTCTGAACCCCATAGACTGGTCGTGGTTCTGCATGATGTGCAGGGATTGTCACACGAAGAGATTGCTAAAGTGATGGATTGCAACATCGGCACCGTGAGATCGCGACTGTTCTATGCACGGCAGCAATTGCAGGCCTGGTTATCTGACTATTTGAAAGAAACATGAACGAAAATCAGCCGAACTTCGAGTCGTTACGCCGTTTGTTGGCGCTCAAGCGCCACGAAACGCCGCCTCCGGGATATTTTAACAATTTTTCGAGCCAGGTGATCGCCCGCATCCGGGCCGGGGAAACGGAAGCTGCCAACGGGTGGCCGGCACGTTTGTTCTCCTCAATCCCATGGCTGGTGAACGTGCTTCAAGCGGTTGAAACCAGGCCGGTATTCGCCGGGGGATTTGCCACGGCCCTTTGCGGGTTGCTCCTGTTTGGGGCGGTTATTGCACAGCGGCCGGATTCCGCCTCAACGGCATTCATGCCACCGGCCGCGCCCGGAGTTGCCTCCTTTGCATCCGTCACCCCCCCCGCCAACCCGACAGCCTCGGTGTTGCCCGCCAACCAGTTCATGGTCGCTGATAACAGCACCAATCCCGTGTTCAGCTTCCAACCTCCCGCCACCGTTCCTTTCAGCCAGATGCCAGTCGGCGCACAGTTTGTGAACTATTCCGGCTCGGGTAATTAATCAGCCCGCCCCTTTAGCAAGATACCAGGCGTTGACCCCGTAAAAACGTTTCCCGACGCTTTGTGAGGGTTTTCTGCGTCTTCGTGCAGGTGAACTCCCGTATTGAATGACTCACAGCCCCTTTTCCCACGGTCAAGGTCAGGCGCTTGTAAACTTGAAACGCCGCCGGTCTTGCCATTAAATCGGGCGGGTGTCAACCAAAGTCATCGCGGTCGCCAACCAAAAGGGCGGCGTGGGGAAAACCACCACCGCCGTCAACCTGGCCGCCTGTCTTGCCGCTGTCGGCAAACACGTTTTGCTCCTGGACCTTGATCCGCAGGCCAACGCCACGAGCGGGGTGGGCCTGGAAAAAACCGAGGGCGCCAGTGCCTATCGGGTTTTGCTGGGCGAAGGCGGCTTGCTCGATAAAATCAAAAGCACCGCCTTCGAACACCTCGAAGTGGTGCCCAGTGAGGTGGATTTGTGCGCCGCCGACCTCGAACTGGCACGCCTGGACAATCACCTGCTCCGCGTCGCCGGCGCGCTGAAACCCGTTTTGGACAGCGGACGATTTGAAGTCGTGTTCATCGACTGCCCGCCGTCGCTGGGGGTTTTAACCCTGAACGCCTTTGCCGCCAGCGACGGCCTGCTGGTGCCGCTCCAATGCGAGTATTACGCCCTGGAAGGCATCTCGATGATGAACCGCATCCTGGGGCAACTGCGTGAAACCGGCGTCAACCCGCGCCTGGATATCTTCGGCGTCGTGATGACCATGTTTGATGGCCGGACCAAACTTTCCAATGAAGTCGTCGGTGAAGTGCGGAAGTTGCTGGGGGCCCGCGTGTTTGAAACCGTCATTCCCCGCAGCACCCGGCTGGCCGAGGCGCCGAGTTTCGGCAAACCGATCATTCATTACGACAAATACAGTTCCGGCTCGGCGGCCTACGAATTGCTCGCGCAGGAAGTGCTCCAGCGGCTGGAAACCTCACAGCAAGCTTGCCGTTGATTCCGAATTTGAATAGGCTCCACTTTTTTTAGACGATTATGGCGAAAGAAATTCTCGAAATGCCGATTGAATTGGCGACCATGGAGTTGCCGGACACAAAAACCGTCCGCCTCAAATGGCCGGACGGATACGACCCGGATTTCAAGACCGGACAATTCATCACTCTTTACTGGCCAGACACGCCGAATTACAAACGCGCTTATTCGCTGTCGTCCTGCGCCCTGGATCGCGGCTTTTTTGAAGTCACCATCAAACGCGACGGCAAAATGGGCACGCGGCTGGTCGATTGGGCCAAGGCCGGCGACAAGCTCTTTGTCATTCCACCGGTCGGGAAATTCCTGCCCGTCTATGAACCGAACAAGCACCTCGTTTGCATCGCCGGCGGTTCGGGCGTGACGCCGTTTCGCGGCTTTGTGCGCGAAGCCACCCGCCGCAAACTGGACACAAAAATCACCGTGCTCTACAGCGTGCGCACGACGCGCAGCATCATCTTCCAGCAGGAGTTTCATCAGTTGGAACTCGAGAACCCCAACTTCAGCTTTTACGTCACCTGCACCCGGTTGGACCCGAATGACCCCTGGCAGGGACGCCGCGGGCGCGTCACGCCGGAATTTGTGAAGGAACACGTCCACGATCTCCCCAACACCGTCTTCTACGCCTGCGGCCCGAACGAACTGGTTGAGTTCGCCGAGGAAGTCGTGCTCCGGGGCATGGGCGTGCCAAAAGAGCAGATGAAGACGGAAAAATGGGGCTGAACCGCACGCCACTTTTCGCCGCGCACCAAAAGTTGGGTGCGAAGCTGATTGATTTCGGCGGCTGGGAAATGCCCGTGCAGTACACCAGCATCGTCGAGGAACACCTTGCCGTCCGCAATGCCGCCGGGATTTTCGACATCTCGCACATGGGCGAAGTCACCGTCAGCGGCGCCGGCGCGGCGGATTTTCTGAATCACACGCTGGCGAACGACATCCGCAAACTGGCGTCCGGCCAGGGCCAGTACACCCTCATGTGCAACGAGCGCGGCGGCGTCATTGACGACCTCTATGTTTACCGCCTTTCCGATGAGGTTTACCTGCTCATCATCAATGCGTCGCGGGTCGAACCGGACGTCGCCTGGTTGCTGGCCCAGGCCGCAATGTTTCCACGGCCAAACGAATTGCACGTTACGGATGCGTCGCATCGATACGCCGCCGTGGCGGTGCAGGGCCCCCGCGTCCGGGAATTCATCGGCCAGTGCGTTGCGGGCGATTCAAATTGCGCGACCCGGGCCGGATGTGTGACGGATTTGAAGAAGAACCAGATTGGCGGGTTTCCCTTCCACGGCGGGGATGTGCTGGTTTCACGGACCGGTTACACCGGTGAGGATGGGTTTGAAATTGTTGGCCGCGACGATTCCATCCGGCAAATCTGGGACGCGCTGCTGGAGGCCGGCCGGCCATTCGGGCTGAAACCCTGCGGCCTCGGCGCGCGCGACACGCTCCGCACGGAGGCCTGTTATCCGCTTTACGGCCACGAACTGGACGAAAACACGACCCCGGTGGAAGCCGGTCTCGGCTTTTTCGTTGCCCTCGACAAAGGCGATTTTATCGGCCGAAAAACCTTGGCGGAACAAAAGGCCAATGGCGTCCGCAAAAAACTCATGGCCTTCACAATGACCGGAAAATCCGCGCCCCCGCGGCCGCATTATCGGATCTGGGCGAACGATGCCAACGTCGGCACGGTCACCAGCGGCACGCAAAGCCCGTCATTGGGCATCGGCATCGGCATGGGTTACGTGCCGCCGGCCCTGGCCAAACCGGAGACGCAGATCGAAATTGAAATTCGCGGCAAATACTCCCCTGCCCTTGTTGTCAAAAAGCCGATTTATCAACCAGTTCAAAAACCATGAAAATGCTCATGTTGATTCTTTACGCCGGTGTCTTGACCGTGCTGCTCGGCGGATGTCAGACGCCCGAGGAACAGGAAGACCAGACAAACCAACGCCGATACGACTCGATCATCAAGAAAAACCAGGAAATGATAGACAAAAATCAGCAGAAAATGCCCGACCAGAACCAATGAGACACGAATTCCACGGATTTTCACGGATAAAAAAACTCCGTGTTGATCCGTGAAATCCGTGTCAAAAATTGGAATTGAGAATCCGCGTAATCCGCGTAATCTGCGGGCGAAAAGTTTATGAGCAACGTTCCTTCCGACCTGAAATATACCAAATCCCACGAATGGGTCCGCGTCAGCGGCGACACCGCGACCATTGGCATCACCGACCACGCCCAGCAGGAACTGACCGACATCGTCTTTGTCGAGCTGCCGGAAACCGGCAAGCAATTTAAAAGCGGCGAGGCCGTTGCCGTGGTGGAATCCGTCAAGACCGCGAGCGACATCTACGCGCCGGTCAGCGGCCAGATTCTGGAAACCAACAAGGCGGTCGTGGACAATCCGGCCCTGGCGAACACCGAACCTTACGCCGGCGGCTGGTTCTTCAAGATCAAACTGAGCAATCCGGCGGAAGTGGATGCCTTGCTCTCACCCGATCAATATAAAGCTCAAATCAACGGTTGAGGCTGTACCCGGCCTTTTCACGGCGCAAAAACAAAACACAAGGGAATGACAGTCGATTGAAAACGCGCCTGTTCATTAAATCATATTGTCCGTGGTGCCACAAGGCGATGCGCTGGCTGGAGGAAAACGGCATCGAATATGAAGCGCTGGATGTCATCGCCAATGAGAAAGCCTTTGATGAGATGGTGCGGCTGTCCGGACAGGAACTCACGCCGGTGATTGTGGCGGACGGCAAGGTGCTGGCGGATTTCGGCCCGGAACAGTTGGCCGACTTTTGGGAGAAGAATTTTCGCCACAGATGATCATAGATGAAAACTTTTATCCGCAGATTTCACAGATCAACGCAGATTTGCCTTGCCGATTTATTCCTGCGAAAATCTGCGCAATCTGCGGAAGCCTTTTGCCTATCTGTGCCCATCTGTGTTAATCTGTGGCTTGAGACTTAAATGACTGTGACCGAACTAAAACCGCGACCGCGCCTGCCGGAATGGCTGCGCATCACGCTGCCCACGTCGGACCGCTTCGCGCGCACGCGGAGCCTGCTCGATGAGTTGAAGCTGCACACGGTCTGCGAAAGCGCCAAATGCCCGAACCATTGGGAATGCTGGAGCAAAGGAACGGCGACGTTCATGATTGCCGGCGACCGTTGCACGCGCGCCTGCGGCTTTTGCGCCGTGTCCACAGCCAGGCCGCTCGCGCTCGAGGCGGACGAGCCGTTGCGGGTCGCCGAAGCCACGCGGCGGATGCGGTTGCGCCATATCGTCATCACCGCCGTCGCCCGCGATGATCTGGCCGACGGCGGGGCCAATCACTTTCGCCGGACGATTGAAATGGTGCGCGAATTGAATCCCGGCATCGTCATCGAGGTGCTGGTGCCGGACTTCAACGAGCATGACGCATCCATTGAAACCGTGCTGGCGGCGAACCCGCACATTTTCAATCACAACCTGGAAACGGTCCGGCGCCTGACGCCGGGCGTGCGTCATCGCGCCACTTATGACCGTTCCTTGAGCGTGCTGCGGAAAGTGAAGGCCCGGCGCGGTGGCACGATTTACACGAAGTCCGGTCTGATGCTGGGTTTGGGTGAGACGGAAGCGGAGTTGTTGACGGCCATGCGCGATTTGCGCGCGGCGGGCTGCGACATTCTCACGCTCGGCCAGTATTTGCAGCCGACGTTAAAACATCTGCCGGTGGTGGAATACGTCACGCCGGGAACATTTGCGGAATTGAAGGTTCGCGCCGGGGAAATGGGATTTGTTCACGTGGCCAGCGGCCCGATGGTGCGGAGTTCCTATCACGCGGACGAGTTCACGCTGCCGTCAGGGACCCGGTGAAAATAGGTTGCGGTGGAGGAGCAGGTACGTCGCAAAACCGAAACACAGGATGCCGATGGCGAAGCCGATGACGGTGATGATGTTTTTCAGCGTTCGTGCCTGCTCATGGGTGCGTTCCGTATTGCGTCTTTCCGCGGACATGAAGGCGGCAAAATTCTTGTCGAGCGCCTTGGCAATGGCCGCTTCATCCTTAAGCTGAAGGACAAACCATTCGCCATGGCTCCCCCGCCACTCTGGCGGCAGGTCGGAAAGTTTGCCGGCGCTCGCGGGCCGAAACCCCAACTGAGACCAAAAGGGGGAACTTTCCTGCATCCACATCCGGAAGACGCCGTGATTGGACGCCAGTGTCTGGACGCGGTCCCAAAACAACTGCCGCGCCCGATCCGCATGGGCGAAATCAAGGTAACTCTCGCTGTGCAACCACGCATGTTGCCGGACGATTTGAATGCCAATGGCCCCGAGCAGCTGACCATCGGCAGTTTCGATCACCTGAAATTCCGTCAGGCGCTTCTCCAGCTCGGCCGCGGGCAAAAGCATGGCCTGCCAAAGCGCCTTGAGGCCGTCCTGGTCGTCCGTGGTCGCACGCCGGACACGAAACTGCGATGGATTCGGCACGGGCTGGATTCTATTGTAATTGGAGCAGATAGAAAAGTGCGGGAATGTTCGGCAGGACCGGATTGGTAAAGAGGAAGTTGCCATTGGCATCAAACGGATTAGTGGACAGACGGGTCCAGTTGGATGGCGACAGGACCAGGTTGGTGCCGGCCAAAACAAAGTAATGGCCATTGGCCGGACCGTTGGTGCCGCTGACAATCAGGTTCGTCCCCGTCAGCGTCAGCGTCGCAATGTAAGGCACGGCGTTGGTCGAAATAAGACGTTTGATCACCGAGTTGTTGCCACCCTCCAGATTGCAATAAAGCACGTCGCCGTTGGCCGGGTCGGTGCCAAACGCGGATATGCCGGGATCGGCGAACAGCCATTGCGGCGGAGTCGCGTTCGCGCCGTCATAGGTCAGCCGCCAGACATTGCCGCGCACGTAATCGCCGTACACGTAGGCCCCGCGAAGCTGCGGCAGGCGGTTGCCATGATAAACCACCCCACCCATGACCGCATCGCCCTGGTTTGTGGCCGAACCATGTGCGTAAGTGACAATCGGAAAAATCGGGTTCAACGGCACCGGCTGGCCGTTGGTGGAAACGCCGCTCGGCGGACTGTTCGTTCCTTCCCAGGTCGCCCAACCGTAATTGCCGCCCTTGGTGATGATGTCCACCTCTTCATACTGGTCCTGGCCAACGTCGCCGCAATAAAGAATGCCCGTGGCCGGATCGAAGGAAAATCGCCAGGGGTTGCGGAGGCCCACCGCCCAAAATTCGGTCCGCAGGGAATTGGTGTTTACCGGCAGCCCGTCAAAGGTGGTCGCCCCAACGAACGGATTGTCCGACGGGATGGCGTAATTCGTCGTCGCCGCCGATTCCGCATCCGGATTCGGCGGCAGGCTCCCAGCCAGCCGGTTCACGTCAATCCGCAGAATGCCGGAGAAAAAATTCTCATCGATGTGCTGGGCATTGCCGAGCGTATTGTATTCGTCGCCTTCGTCACCCACCGAAACGTACAGGTAGCCGTCCGGCCCGAAATGGGTGTCGCCGCCGTTGTGGTTGCTCGCGCGATCGTACTGCAGAATCAACCGGGTCTCGGAATTGGTGTCGCCCTGGTTCGGATTGGTCGCGGAGGTTTGAAACCGCGACAGGATATCGTGCAGCCCGCTGGCGCCATTCGTTGCCGGGCCCATGTAGAAGACATAAAAATAACGGTTCGTGGCGTAACCCGGGTCGAAAACCAGGCTCAACATGCCCTCCTCATTGTTCAAATCACCGGATTCGCTGGTGCTTACGACACTCACGCGGCTGGAGATGTCCATGAAAATCGTTCGCGTCGGACTGGTCAGGTTCGTAATGACCACAATGCGTCCGTGTTTCTCAACGACAAACAACCGGTTGGTTTCGCCCGGCGGCGCAGCGAGGCAAACGGCATTGGAAAAGACCAGGCCGGGGAAGGCGTTGGTCGGGACATAACCCCAGGTCGTTTGTGCCTGGACCGACAAACTGAAGCCGAACATGAGGCCAAAGGCACAACCTCTCCAAATGAACCGGGCCGGTTTCATATTCACCTAATGTGCTCGGTTGGGAGCAAAAGTCAAAAACCGAAGGAAAAATTCATCGCGCGATTTGCTTTTCGCCGAACTTGTGTCACTTTTTGCCGGCAAAATCAATTTAAACTATGAATCCGATTACCACACAGCAACTGGTCAACGCACTGGAATGGCGTTACGCGGCCAAGGTGTTTGATCCGAACCAAAAAATCCCGGCCGAACTCTGGCAAACCCTGGAGCGCGCGCTCGTGCTCTCGCCGAGTTCCTACGGTTTGCAGCCCTACCGCTTCCTCGTCATCCAGGACGCAGCCAAACGCGCGGCCTTGCTCCCGCATTCCTGGAACCAAAAGCAGGTTGTGGATTGCTCGCATTATGTTGTGTTCACTGCGCGCACCAAAATGACCGAGGCGGATGTGGACCGGTTCATCGCCCTCACCAGCCAGGTCCGCAATCTCCCCGCCGAAGCCCTTAGCGCCTACCGCGGGATGATGGTGGGCGATCTGGTACAGGGACCGCGCAGCAAGATCGCGCATGAGTGGGCGGCCCGGCAGGCCTATATCGCGCTGGGCAATCTGATGACGTGCGCCGCCGTTCTGGGCGTGGACGCCTGCCCCATGGAAGGCTTCGTGCCCGGCGAATACGACCGCGTGCTCGGTCTGGCAAACGGCGATTATGCCTCGGTCGTCTGCTGCGCCCTGGGTTATCGTTCGGCGAATGACAAATACGCCAGCCTCGCCAAGGTTCGTTACCAAACGGCGGATTTGATGCGGGTGATTTGAGGGGCGAAAGCGCCTCCGATACGACGCCGGGTTGTCGTCGGGCCGGCCTTTAAAACGCTGGCCAATCGGCCGCGGTGAGGATAAATATGGGCACCCATGAAGAAAATCTTCTCTCCTGGAAATGATTCCGCATTCACCAGCCTCGGATTGCTGGTCCTCCGGCTCTGGCTCGGCCTGGCGATGTTTTTTAACCACGGCCTGGCCAAACTGAGCCACTTTGGGGCCATGTCGTCAAAATTTCCGGATCCGCTGGGCATGGGTTCGGCGCCAAGCCTGGCGCTGGTGACGTTTGCCGAAACGGCCGGCGCCCTGCTGCTGGCCATGGGCCTGCTGACCCGCTTCGCCGCACTGACACTGGTGATCGACCTCGGCGTCGCCTGCATCATGGTTCACAAAGCGGCAACCGGAATGGGCGAACTCGCGTTCATTTATTCGGCAGGTTATGTCGCCCTGTTATTGGCCGGCCCCGGTCGCTTTTCATTGGATCAGGCCCTGTTTGGCAAAGGCAAATCGGGGTGGGCGAAGTAAAGCATCCCGCCAATGGAAGGAAACCGAATCACGCCGTTTGACAGCCATCGCTCCGCAGCCTCAACCGATATCGAGCCGGGAACCGCAATATCCAGCAACCGTTGCGGAAGAATCGGGTGCTGAAACCTGTGGCGGCGGCGGGTGCCGGGCCATTTTGGGTCGGAGTGACGGTGTTGATCCGGCCGTTCACATCGAAGGTCAAGTCATCAATGCAGTGAACGATTTTTCTTATCCCAGACACTGACGGCTTTTGCCAGTTGAGAACAGGCGGAGACTTTGGCGTGTGTGCCTGGTTGTGTGTCACCCTGTGAATGCCCTGGTAAAGACTGGCGGAGAGAGAGGGATTCGAACCCTCGATACCCTTTTGGAGTATGCACGCTTTCCAGGCGTGTGCCTTCAACCACTCGGCCATCTCTCCCGCAACCTGCCAATCGGTTGACAGGATACGAATCGATGCTCTATTTCACAAGCCTGCCTCGAAGGCAAGATTTGTCCCGTGCCCAAAAAGGAGGCCAGCCGCCGGTCTTACGGATCCGGCCGGCAAGACCCGTTGACACGGCAAC
>CAWACS010000018.1:0-91003 GCA_963780535.1 uncultured Verrucomicrobiae bacterium | reverse complement strand
TGTCCTGGGCTGCGGGATCGCCCAGTTCCGCCGCGCGGCGGCTCCATTGAAGCGCTTGCGACCAATCACGTCCCACTCCGATGCCGTGGAGATACATGTATCCCAGCGTGCTCATGGCCGGCGCGGAACCCAGTTCCGCGGCCTTGCGAAGCCATCGGGTGGCCTCCGGGTAATCGACGTGGTTGGTGTCGCCGGGGTGCTCGCCGTAGAAGTAAAACTGGCCCAACGCATTTTGCGCATGGACCTGGCCCTGTTCGGCGGATTTATGCCACCAGTTAAGGGCGGCCTCCACATCCTTGGTCACACCCTTGCCATGGGCATAAGCATAGCCCAGGCTGTATTCGGCCAGCGAATCGCCTTGGTCGGCCGCCTTGCGATACCATCGGACTGCTTTGCCATAATCCTGTTTGACACCCAGGCCGTGCGCGTAACAGGAGCCGAGGCCCGTCTGGGCCGGGGCATAGCCCTGGTCGGCGGCTTGGCGCAAGTATTCAACCGCTCTGGCATAATCCTGCGGAACTCCATTTCCGTGTGCGTATCTTTCGGCCAGCTCATATTCCGTCGGGGCATCGCTCTTCGCCACCACCAGTTGGGAACCCTGGGAATGCGAAGGCGGCGGAGGGGCGCAGCCGCCTACGGTCAGAGCCAGAAGCGCCGCCGCCGCCAGTCGAATGATCGAAAATTTGTGAATGATTAGTTCCATGACTGCAGTGAAATCAGGTTATTTTGTGCCCGCGCCTCGAACAAGTTACGATTTGGCGTTGGACAAGGCAGTTTTGTTACAATCTTGAGTCAAACTGGTCGGATTTGCCGATATTGCAAGCTGTCTGCCTTGGAGCGTGTCTGAAAAAGCAGGAGCCGAGGTGAGAAGGCTCATTTACCCGAAAGTGGCGCGTCTTCCTGAATGATGCGAGCCTCGTTACCTCGGTTTTTACTCCGCAAATGGGAGTTTCCAGACACGCGCTTGGGTGACGAGCCCCACAGGTTGACGGTTGGCCAATGCGCCCCTTGTTTCAACTCGCCCTGGGCAGGACGACGGTGACCCGGCTGACGCTACGGGCCAGAGCCGCTTTCTTCTTTTTCGTATCGTCATCGTTTCCGTTGTCATTGCTGGCGACTTGTTTTTGGGTCTCGGTGCTGGTCTGCCCGGCGGCGCTCTGGCCGGTGCTGGAGGCGCTGGAGGAAGTCGCCAGGGTGCCGGCGCCGCCATTGACGGAAGTGCTCAACACGGTGGCCGTGAGATTCCCGCCGCCGGAGGTGCTGACCCCGCCAATGGCAACGATGGTCCCCGAAATCGTGCCGCCCGATGACAGGGTGGCCTTGCCCCCGGACAGGACCGTGCCGGCGAAACTTCCGGCCGCGTTAATATCGGCGTTCTGTTGGGAAATGATCAAGCCCGTGATCGTGCCCGTGGCCTTGGCGACCACGTTCACTCCAATCACGCCGGAACTGCCCAGGATAATGTTCCCGATATAAAGCGGTGGTTCCGTTGAATTCCAGTCATTATTAAATGGCGTGCCGGCTTCCAAAGTAATGGTGGAGGAGGCGGCGGCCGTGAGGGTTTCACCAAACGCCGCCTGCGAGATGCCGCCCAGATTGGCATAGATGCTTCCCTGGGGAGTGATGACCGTGATGTTGCCCGGGAGCAGTGCGGCGCCGGAAGGAACGGGTTGCGCCGCCGTGAGGGTGCCCGCCACGATGCCGTTGGCCGGAATAACTTCCAACGGAAAATCCGAAAAACCCGGGGTGAAATAATCAATTGGAATGGCCACCGTGCCGCCGCTGCCGGCGTTCACATCGCCGGTGTAGGACTCCACGAATACATTGCCGCCATCAAAGGTGGCGATGCGGGAACTGTCAATGTTGATGTCGCCCAAGGCGGTCACACTCACGTTGCCGCTGGCGGCGGCGTAAACGCCCAGGCCGATATGGCTGTTGTTCATGATTTGCGTTTCGAAACTCAACAGTTCCTGGGAGCCCAGATCGATCGAACCGTTCAGAGCGCTGATATTAACGTCTCCACCCCCAAGACTGGCGATGGCGGAGGCCGGCATGTACAGGCTCGGCTCGGTCAGTCCATTTACCGTCTGCTGCGGATCCAGCACAGTGACGTTGATGTTTGCCCCCGAGCTAATGTAAGGAGCCAGGAAGGAATAAGTGTGGCCCAAGAACGAGGCATTGAGGGTGCCGCCATCGCCTGCTGAAATAATGCCTGCGGTATTGCCCAGGGAGATTGAGCCTGCGGTTACATCAAATTGGCCTGTGCCGCCAACGACATAACCGGGCGGAGCTCCGCTAGGAAGCGGGGATGCACTCTGGCTGCTGGTGTAAAGGGACGAAATCAAGGAGGCATTGGCGCTGCCGCCGGGCACCCAATTGATGGTGTCGGTCACAAAATGGCCGTTCGCGTCCAGCAGCGGATAACCGTTGGGACCATAACGCACCAGCGTCAGGGTCTGAGTTTCCAAGGTGCTGAATAAACCCGGGTCCAAGGGGCCGACAGCAGTCAATCTCCCGGTGGCCGGATCGTAGGCCAGGGATTGACCGACGCTCAAGCCGGTAAACAAATGGGCAAATGACAAATAAGAGCCCAATTGCGATGGAGGAACTGTGCTAAGCGATTGTCCTGAACTTGTTTCAGTGGGCAACAGGGCCGGGTTCACCGCCAATACCAAAGCCAGATACCAACTGGTCAGCGAAGTTCCTGATGGGGCCGCCAATGGAAGGTCCGCGGCGGGCACTGCGGGCAGGGGTTGATTCAAGGTGACGGACGTGAATGACCCCGCGTAATATATCTGGCCGCCGACATTGATGGAAGTGACATCGCTGGCGTGCAGGTTCTCCCCATAAAAGCTGCAGCCTGTCATGTCACCCGCGACGTTGATCTGGGTTGCCTTGTCGGTTTGCAGAATGAGGTTCTCCATGCTGCCCGCCAGATCAATCGTCACCGGCTCATAGTTGTTCAATAGCGCCGGCACACTGGCATGGTCATTTTCGCCGAATGGCTGATTGGCACTGGAGGAAAACCACTGGGTATAGCCGCTGTCAGACATAACCAATCTGGCACCGTTGCCATAAAGCGATCCGCCGTCCGTGGTGGTGATTTCAAGATTTTGATAAGGGGAAGGAAACAGGGTGATGTCGGAATCCAATAACGTAACGACGGTATTCAGGCCGCTGTCAGCAATCGCCGTCGGTGGTTGCAGGGAGACGCCGCCGGGACCGGCGTTGATAATCACGATGGGGGGCAGCAACATGGGAACGGGTTGCACATTGAGGGCATAACTGGGCCGCGGAAGGTCGTGGCCGGTCAGATAAACCCCGTCGCCGGCGGTCAGCGAGACCGAGGCCTGGGGATCGTAGTCAAACAGATGATTCCCGGCGGCTGGCACGGTTCGGCGACCGCTGGTGGTTGTCGAATCGTTGAAGACCCCGTTGGGATTCCGGACTTCCTGCAAAAAAATGTTGCCGATTCCACTCTGGATCGACTGGGTGACCGGATTCCATCCGGCATTCAAATTCCAACTGCCCGTGACCAGACTCAACGCCACATCATGTTCAACCACGTTCGGATTGCTGGGGGACGGAGCAATGCCGATATTCTGGCCGGCATTGATGGTGCCCGTGCCATTGACTTCCACAAAATGTCCATAGACGCTTCCGCCGGCGGTGATGGTCACATTCCCCGGTTCCGATCCGAACGCCCCGGTGCCGGGATCCCCCCACATCGAAGTGCCGGAAACCACTTGTTCGGCGGAAAAACTATTGACGTCGCCGCCGGCATTGATGGTCACGTTGCCGCCAGCGGCCGTGCTGATGCCACTGAGAAGTGGAGAAGGAGTAAAATAAGGCGCCGTTGGCAAATAATTGAACCCAAAGGTGCCGGTCCCGCTGTTGACATTTCCGTATTCCGTGGTCACGTCAATGTTGCCGCCCCCGACGGTCCGGATGGCGCCGCTGTCAACGATCACTTCGTTGGCGGCGTAAAGATCAATATTGCCGCTCTGGGTTTGGAGAGAAGCCCCGCCGTTCAGATAAATCCTGTCGTAACCGGAGACCGGAACGGTTCCCGGAGGCAGAGCGGTGCCGGCGGTCAGATTCACACTCCAGCTGTTTCCGGCGGCAAGCGGGCTGTTCAAAGTGATGTTATTGCCCGCAGCCAGGCTTAAGGAACCGGTCAGGTTCCAACCGGCGCTCAGTTGAATATTATCCGACGCCTGCAAATCGATCTGTGAGTAGGGGGACAGATCGCCAACCCCCAAAGTGGGATCGGTGGTCGTGGTGCCGGCGGTACTGGAGGAGAGCGTCAGGTCGTACGGATTGACCAGCAGTGCAAAATAACTGCCGAGGGTTGACTGGACGGTGCCGGCGGTCACGCCGTTGCCAAAAATTTCCACAACACCGTTTTGTCCTCCCGCCGTCCCGGAAACCGAAATGGTTGAACCGGACGTGTCAGCAAACGTGCCGTTGCCATTGCCCGCGTTCAAAACGACAAAGCCGCCGGGGCTGGGACTGGCAGTTGCGGTCGGATCGCCATTGGCTGAAATAACGGAACCGGCTCCCAGATTCAGACTGCTGCTGGCTACCAGTTCGATGACGCCATTGACATTCTGGGCGGAATTGGCTTGTACCAATCCATTCTGATTGACCATCTGGGCCTGGGCGGCAATGCTGCCGCCATCGGCGATCAAATTACCTTCGTTATCCACCGAACCTTGCGGCAGGGTGACTTGCGCGCTTAACCCGCGTCCATCGGGTGACATGGAAACCAGGACCGTTTGACCGGCGTAAAGGCCGATGTTGCCTCCCGGCGCTGAAATCGTGCCGGGTTTCTGGGTCACAGGGTCGATGCCATTCTGAATATCTGCAGCAATCAAAAAGGCTGAACCGCCCCCGGTAATGTTGATCTGGCCATAGTTGATTATTTTCGCGGTGGGCGGTGGCGCACTAAACGACCAGGGACCGTCGCTGGACAGATTCAGCGTGGGAGTGGAAGCGGTGGTCATGACCAGGCCGTGGGCGGTGATGGCTGCCGAGCCGCCCACCGTAAAGCCATTTGGGTTTTGCAGCACCACATAGCCATTGGCACTGATGCTCCCATTGATGATCGAGGCAGCAGGAGCATTGGGATCATTGATATAATTCCAGGTGACCGAGGAGGACGATGGCTGGTTAAAGGTTGTGTTTTCCCCGGCGGCGATGTTGAAACTGGTCCAGTTGATGAAGGCGTTGGCGGAAGTCTGGTTGATGGTCACCTGCGGCGAACCGGAACCACTGATGGTGGCCGCGCCTTGGGCGACCGGGGTATTGGCGACCGGGACCGGATTGGCCGGGACGCGCAGAATACTTCCTGCCCAAACCAGCAGGAGGATGCCCAATCTGTATGATTTGAAGCCACGAGAAAAGACGTTTTTCATGGACCGGTTGAAATCCCGCCAGGTTTTGGGGTGCGCCAGTCCGCTGGCGCTTTTGACCGAGTGAAGGGATTGAAAGCGGCAGAGGGCTGCCGCAGTCCAAGACGCTACCGCGCTCGCGCAGGCCCTTTTCAGTTCATGGCACCCATGCGCGGTCCGAAAATCGTCGAAGCTGTTCATGTCAACGCGTCCTTCAATCCGGAAATATATGGCCGGTGGAGGCGTATTAAATTTGTTTTTTGTGACATTCAGGTGACAAGTCAGAACTGGGCCGTCAACGCGAAATTGAAAAACGGCTGATAAGCCGGCACCGTGCCGGCGCTCAATAATGGCCAGGAAAAAAGAAATTGCGCCTGCAGGTGGGAACCGGCGGCAGCGGAAAATCCAAAGCCCGTGCCCCAAAGCGGGGTGCTGTCCCGGCTCCCCGGGGGGGGATCGATCAAATAGACCCGGGCATAATCCATATAGACCGAACCGCGAATCGTCAGGGGCGCGCCGTCGTACAGGTTGCCGAGAACAACCGGTGGGGTTTGTTGTTCCAGGCTGACATGCCACCCGGTGTCGCCGAAGACCTCGCCTTCGTGGTAGCCGCGAACGCTGTTGACGCCGCCCGCGCCGAATTGATCGACACTGACCAGCGGTTCGGTGGCCCATTGACCGTCCGCGCGGAAGGTGGTTATCCAGTTGGTGTAAAATTCAATTTCCTGCGAGAAGCGGGGCCGGAGAATGACCCAATAGCCGGTGGATTGGGTCGAGTGGACAACGTTGGTAAGCGCGGCGTTGCCGTGCAGGGAGGCGGTGGTGATGGTAGTGACGTTGTTGGTAGTGATAACGTGCGTAATGGCGTTGGTTATGTATGAGGGTGTGGTCGAGCTTGAAGTCGTCGAATAATCGCTGGAATACCAGAGGTTGGCGCTCAGGCCCAATCCCAAAGTGGCGGGTCCAAACGCGTCCCGGAAACTCGCATCGTAATTCAGTGATAAAGGCAAATAATCCAGGGTTGGGTGCGTAACGGGTATTGGACTGAAAAAAGTCTCCGGCGGGTTTGTAGCAAGCTCATTGTTACTATTGGTATAGGTACTCGTCTCGATGAAAACATTGGTTCCATAGGAAGTCAGAGAATACATCTTGTAATCCAGCCCCGCAGATAAGAGGGAGCGGATGCCGCCGACTTCCGGCAGCGGTTTGGTTAACTGGAAGCCGAGCCCTTGGTTGATCGTAATATCCTGATGAAGCGTCTGTTCAGCAGCGAAGGTGCCATTGGTGTCAACCAGGGTCTGAGTGGAGAGCGATTGCACGCCGGTGTCTATGGAGGCGCGGTTGGCGTAAAACGTCATTTCCGGCTGGCCGGAGGGTGGCGGCAGGTTGAACTGGCGCGTGGCCTCATTGTAACCAAAACTGCCGGGGTTGTTTGCCACCAGGTTCCCGATCGGTTCTGGATTGCCCAGTGGCAGGCGGTAAAACCCGCTATAATACGCAACCGTTGGCTGGTCGTAAGCATTCCATACACTGCTCACTTTATAGGCCTCGGGTGAGAAGCCGTATTGCAAGCCCAGCGAATGTTCCGCCTGCCAAAGATTGTCATAGACGGCCGAAGTGTTCACGCGCAGGTCCGGAGTGCCTGGTGAGTTTTGGTTGTTGAATTCCAACTTGGCGTGGAGCGGCAGGCGGTCCTTGACGTTGAGGGTGAGTTCACTGCTGCCCGGATCAGGACCCGGACCGATGACGGGATAGACTTGCCGGTCCTGGTTTCCGTTGGCCCGATTCAGTTCGGCGTTGAAGATGGGGACATTGAGCACCAGGTTCGTGTGCAGGCTGGGCAACGCCCGCATCACGTTGTTGGAACTGAAGAAGTGGTTGCCGGCCACTTTGATGTCTGCCAACCGGCCTTCCAGCACCTCCAGTTTCACGGTTGCGTTGGTGAGCTTCTGCTGCGGAACGTCCACTTTCACCAGCCCGTAACCGCGTTCGTGGTATGCCTTGCCCAGTTCGGTCACCGCCGCCTCAATTCCGTCAAAGCTGACATTGGTGCCGAAAGCGCCGTCAATGTTGGTAATTGCCTGGCCGAGCGCCGCCGGTGGAAGAACGGTGTTGCCGTCGACCAGATATTTCTCCACCGGAAACCGGGGTCCGGCGTTCGTGGAAACCACGTGCACCCGGGTGTCCTTTGACTGAAGCTCCAGTTCGGCCATCTTCAGGCGCAAGGCGGCCATCGCATTAACCATCTCAGTGTGATTGGCCCGCGTGGCCGCAAGGTTGATTGCCGGCGGGACCGCGTTTGTGGCTTCAGAGACGATGGTATTGGTGGTGGCGGCAAGGACCGTTGGTTTTTCGGGAATCACCGGCGGCCGGGAGACGATTTCCGTGCCGTTGCTGAAAGCAAGATAACGTTCGCCGGCCACCACAATCTGAGGAATCGCCGTTTGGGCCACGTTGAAGGTGACGATGCCGTCGGTGATTTCTTCCGGTACGAAGGCGACGCTCACCGCCGGGCAGCCCTGGTCGTGGTATTCCAGTTGCAAGGCCGAGGCCGCTTTCACAATTTCGTCCAGGCCAATATTCGTGCCGGTGTAGGGGGAAAACAGGGAGGCCAGGGTATTTGTGGGAAGCGACGGACTCCCCTCAACCACATAGGCCCGGATGTAAAAGTGTGGAGCGGCGCTCGCGGTCTGGGAAGTGGTCGAAACATTGGAGGAAGCAACCGGTTCGGCCGCCAGCACGCCCGGCGTCCCGCAACAAAGAATCCACAACAGGAACACAGCCCGGTTGCAGCCGAGCCTCCTGAAAAGCGGGGGATGCCAGTCGGTCATACGCACTCGCTCAATGGCTCCGGTGGCGACGGCAGGACGTAAACCGGATTTATTGTCAGCTTATCGGACCGCCCGGACTTGGGCGCCGATGGGCATAACCGGTTCCTCCCCGATGAACCTGGGGTGGAGTTGACGGCGGACAAAATGGTCAAATTCATCACTGGCAATAACCCATCGGCCTCATGGCTCTCCCGCAATTTGCGTCGTTGGCGACACCGGTGCCGTCATTATCAACCCCAAAGCTGAAAGAGCCACGGCACTGACAACCACGGCCGGTTTGGTGGCAAGTGCCTGAAAATTCACGTCGGGGAAAGCTGGGCCACCTATATTACGGGCCTTTGTCGGAATTGTGACAATCCGGAAACAAACGGGCGTGATGACCGAAAACCGCTGAGTGTCGGGAAAGGGTGTTTGCGCGGTGAGGCTGCCGTTTGCCCCGTCATCGCGGAGTGAATCTCCCTGCGATGGGAAAATCGGGTTACAGATTGGGAAACAAGTTTCAGGCATTTTTCACAACCGACACGGTTTCGTCACACTCCCCGCTTAACGTGGCAGCGCGCCAGTCTGTAGCGTGCCCGGGGGCCGATGGGCAAGAGCGCCCGATCATCCGGAGAGACGGTTGGTGGGTGGAGTCGCACCTCGGGGAAGACGCGCATTTCAGACCATAAAACCATCAGAAGCCGCCAGCGCCTGGACCGGAAAGAGAAATTTAGAAACACGTGTGAAAAAAGTGGAGCGCATATACGAACCGCATCTGGCCGTTCGGGAGTTTCCCGTGCCCCCGGGAGGCGAGTGGGCGCCCCGATTACCCGGTTGGTCACTGATTCAAGTCGGACGCGGAACCGGATATTTTCTGCAACCGCAATCGAGCTTGGAGCTCGAAACGGGAACGGCCCTATTGATGGCCGGTCCTGCGCAAGGGAGCATTCGCGCCAGCCAGCTGGGGGGGTTGTCCCTGTATTCGTTCAGTGTGATGCCGGCGCGCCTCACCGGTTTGATCACCATGGGCGAACAGGATTTTCTCGAACAGGCGGCGCTTCGTAAGGAATTTTCCCTTCGAATCCTTCCGCCGGGCGACCCGGTGGCCGTGAGAATGGGGGAACTCTGCGCCAGCGGGAATTCCAGTGAATTGTTGTTCCGGCTGAATCTGCTCCAACTGTTTGTCGAGGTTTTTGGCAGTGAATTACGACAGGCCACATCCAACTGGGAGTCCGCCGATGCCCGGCGGCGGTTACAGTTGTTATTGGAACGGACCCCGTCGGCAGAATTGCTGGAAATGAGCTTCGACGAGCTGGCGCGGAGAACCCATTGCACGTCGCGGCATTTGAGCCGGCTTTTTCACGAGCTGGTCGGCATGTCCTTTCGCGACAAACGCGCCGAACTTCGGCTGACCCGTGCCCGTGATTTGCTCGCCACGAGCCGGTCCAAAGTCGTGGAAGTGGCCCTGGAAAGCGGTTACAAATCCTTGAGTTTGTTCAACCTGATGTTCACGCGCCATTTTGGAACCAGCCCCGGCCGGTGGCGACAGAAATATCGTGACAACAGCGGAGCCAAAAACGGCCGAAATAAAAGGGTCCAGCCATTTGCGATGTAGCGTGTCCGCTGGTCAAAAACGGTCCGCAATTCCTGACGACCGCCGTCCCGGATGAAGCAGTTTTCATTAAATTCCGTTCAGTAGATTGTTTCAAAATCGTCGCAAATCCGACACGTGGCGGTCACACCCCGGCTCTAGTTTTTAAGCCGATGATTGTTGAACGACACCTCATCTTGCAGGAGCTGACGCTGCCATCCTCCACCGAATGGCTTCCGGGTTGCAACGGATGGCTGATGGCGCGCGTGGCGGCGGGCACGGGCTATTGGTTGCAACATGGGGTCGAATCCCGGCGACTGACGGCCGGGGACGGTCTGATCGCCACCCGTAACGTTGATGGCGTCATTCGCGCCAGCCAGCTGGGTCCGCTGAAGCTGCACTATTTCACCGTTCAACTGCAATACCTCAATGGCGTGCTCACCGTCGCGGAATGGCAGAAACTGGAGGTTGCCCCGGACAACCCTTTGCCGTCCGTTTCCATTTTTGCCGCCGGCGAACCCATCGGACAAAAATTCATGCGGCTGGCCGACCAGACTCACAGCAACCGGCTGCCCATGCGTTGCGCGTTGCTGCAACTGTGGGCCAACGCCGTGGCCGGCCTGTTGCCGGCGCCGGCGGCCGCATCCGGGAGCGGCCATAAACTCCGCGATCAAATCCGGGAGGTGGTGGGACAGATGACCGAGGCCGAACTGGCCGAGCGTTCCTTGACGGAACTGGCCCGGCAGCTCCATTGCAGTGAACGTCATTTCAGCCGCCTGTTCCGCGAGGAATTCGGCGTGCCCTTCCATGCCCGGCAGATCGAACTGCGCCTCCAGCGCGCGCGCCAGTTGCTCGCGGATTCCAATGCCAAAATTATCAACATTGCCTACGACAGCGGCTACCGGCATCTCGGCCTGTTCAACACCCTGTTCAAAAAGCGTTTCGGTCTGACACCCATTGAATGGCGCCGGCAATACGTTCTGAAGCATCTTCCGCCTTCCCCGCCAGGTCATCGACCCCGGTTGACGGAGCGTGCGGTGGTCTGGATCGCGACCCTCGGCCTTTATTTCATTTCCTATACCTGTGTCCATGCCTCCGGCAAATGACTCAACGTTGGTGGCCGGCGCGTCCGCCCCGGCGCCAGCGCGCCGTTCCCCATCGCCCCGGACCGGATTGTTACCTATTTGTAACCTTCGTCCCAAAGTCATTGGTATAAACTGCGGAGGCGGCGTGATGTATGCGGCCCAAGCCAGAACAAGATTCGATGAACCATCGCCGGATTCCGGTGACACGGTTTGTCGTCCATGGGCCGGTCCAACCGCGAACCGGGCCGGAATTTTAGCAACCTGGAATCGTCCTTGAACCAAACCGTAACCAAATCTTTATAACCACCATGTTTGTTCAACCCCTGTTTGCCGCCAATGCCGCGGTGTACGCCATCCAAAACGCCACGCCTGAGGGCAAAGTCACCGTTGTGGTGCTGCTGATCCTGTCACTGTTCAGTTGGACGATCATCATCACCAAGTTCCGTCAGTTGCTGATCGCGCGCAAGGCCACCAAAAAGTTCTTTGCCGCCTACAGTTCCACACGCGACCCGCTGGACATCCAGCGCAAGGGCGAAGAATACGACGGCGCGCCCGCCTACCAGCTCTACATTCGGGGCGCGGATGAGCTGGCGTATCAGTTGAAAAATAACCCGATGCAGGTCGAAGTCGTTGCCCCCCCCGCTCCGGCGGAAGGCGAGGAACACACCAACACCGATTTTCTCGCCCGGTCCACGACGGTAAAGGTCAGCATGGCTTCATTTGAAGCCGTAAAGGTGATTCTGGAGGAAGCGGCCGGTGCGGAGGCGATGGCGCTGGAGAAGGGGATGATTGTGCTGTCCACGGCGGTGGCGGGCGGGCCGTTCATCGGATTGCTGGGCACGGTCTGGGGTGTCATGTCCACCTTCGCGGGCATTGCCGAGAGCAAGGCTGCCACGCTCACGGCCATGGCGCCCGGTGTGGCCGCCGCCCTGGTGGCCACGGTCACCGGTTTGCTCGTGGCGATCCCGGCCATGTTTGCCTACAACTTCATGGTCACCACCATCCGCGCCATCACCCAGGAACTGGACGGGTTTGCCAGCCGTTACGCCAACCAGATCGAACACGTCTATGTGGATCACCGCCCGCTGGCCGACGAAATCCGCAACGCCAACGAGGTCCTGGCCGGGCGCATCGTCGGCGCATTGAAGAGCAACGAAACCACCACGCTGGTCGAATCATGAAGAAGTGTTCGAAGTCGGCGCACAATTCGTTGACGGAGTTGAACATTACGCCGCTGCTGGACCTGGCGTTCGTGCTGCTGGTGATCTTCATCATCACGACCATTCCGCCGGTCAATGACATGGATTTGAAGCTGCCAACGGCGGCCAAACATCTCAAGGACCCGCCGCGCAAGGCGACTTACATCACCGTCCGGGCCGACGGCACGATGTATTTGAACCAGAGGCAAATTGCCAGCGCCTCCGACATGTTGCAAACCCTCATCGGACTGCGGTTGAATGACCCGGACCTGAACGTCATCATTCGCGGCGACAGCCAGACCAAATACAAACAAATCCGGGCGGTGTTGGATGTTTGCCAGCAGGCCAACCTGCCCAAGGCGGACTTGCAAACCGTGGCTGCCGACGGGAAATAGCATGCTGCCGCATACCCAGGCGCGCAAAAAGCGCAACTCGTCGAAGGTGAACCTGCTCATCTCGTTCACCTTCCATGCGCTCATCGTGGCGGTGGGGATCTATTTCGCCGCCCGCGGGGGATTGCTCGGCAGGCAAATCCAGAAAATCTCGGTGGAGATGATCAAGGAAAAGCCGCCGGAGAAGCCCAAGGTGGCCGAAAAGCCGAAGATTGAACCGCCCAAAGAGGCGCCCAAACTGGCGAACGCACCCAAGGTCGAGCCGCCCAAGGAAGCGCCGCCGCCGGAGGCAGGTCCGCCCACGGTCGCGCCGCCGGCGACCGAGCTGCCATCGTTTGTCTTCGATGGCGGCAAGACGGTGGAAAGCAGCTCGGACCCGGTGCAGTTGTACAAGGGATTGCTTGAATACGCGTTCCGTTCCAAATGGGACCGGCCGCAGAACCTGCACGACGACAATTACGTGGTGGAAGTGCGGGTGGCGGTGGATCGCGGGGGACAAATCACCGGGGTGGAGTGGCTCAAAGGGTCGGGCAACTCGGTTTGGGACAATTCGGTGCGCCGGGCCATTGCGGCAGTGACGAGGATGGACAGCCAGCCGCCGACCAATTTCCCGCCCCAGGTCGTCATCCGTTTTTACGTGGACCAGGAAACCGAGCCCGTGCTGCAATGATTTTGTGAAAAAGACGTCCCACAGCCATCACGGTTCGTTAAGTGAGTTGAACATCACGCCGCTGCTGGACCTGGTGTTTGTGCTGCTGGTCATTTTCATCATCACCACGCCGCAGATGATGAACAATCTGGAGATGACGCTGCCCTCGGGCAAGCCGCCGCCCAAAACCCACCAGCCCAAAAACAACAAGATTGTGGTGGATGCGCAGGGGCGGACGTTTTTGAACGGTGAACTGGTGACCATTCCCCAGCTCAGGGACAAGCTGCGGCAATTGCAATCCGACAATCCGGATCTGAGCGTGGTGGTCAAGGGTGCCGACGCGGTGGATTACCAGAACATGATCTACGTGCTGGATGTGCTCCGGCAATTGGACATCACCAAGGTCGGCCTCGACACCGGAGGAGTGGCATCGCAGTAAACGGTTCAGGTGGTGAACCGGTTCGCCGGTTGCAGCCAAAACCGGGCGGTCAAATCATTCCCCGCCGTTGTTGCCGTTGCGGCGCTCCCAGCGGCGCGGGATGCGTTCCGGCGGGGAAGTATCGATCTTCGCGTAGTAGGTCTCCTCGCCAAAACGTGCATCGGCCTCCCGCTGCAGCTTCAACGACGGCGTGACGCTGAAGCGCTCGTTGGTATCCATAAACACAATCTCGCCGCCCGGCCGCATGAAACACAGCAGCAACGGACATTTGCCCGGAAACGCGGCAACGAGTTCGCGCACGGCGTCCAAGTGTTCCGGCTTCAGATGCGCCGTGTGCAGGCGCAGGTGGACCTGTTTCGTGAATTTCCTCGGCGCATCCTCCAGCGGCATGATTTCCTGCGGAAAAATTTTCGGGCGCTCGTCACCGGTGTTGACCTCGCCCACAACCAGAATCGCCAGGTTCGGTTTCAATAACTCGCGGTATTTCTCGTAATTCTCGTTCATGCAGAGCACCTGCACGGAGCCTTCGAGGTCTTCGAGCGTGACCATCGAGTAGGGTTTGCCGCTCTTCTTCGACACGCCGTTTTGCACCGCCGCAATCAGTCCGCCGATCCGCGTCAGGCTGCGGTTCGGCAATTCCGCCAGTTTGGCGGTGTTGGCCAGCGCGTATTTTTCCAGGATCGGCGCGAACGGCGTCAGCGGATGGCCGGTGACATAAAAGCCAAGCAGTTCCTTCTCGTGGGCCAGCAGTTCGTGTTGCGGCCACTCGGGTAGATTACTGATGGCCTCCGGCATCGGCGGCGCCTTTTCCTCCAACGCGCCGAAGAGCGAACTCTGGCCTTTCTGTTTGTCGGAAAGGATGCTCGCGGCGCGCGCGAGCGTGCGCTCGATCTGGGCGCAGAGCGTCGCGCGGCTCTGGCCGAAGGTGTCGCACGCGCCGGATTTGATGAGGGCCTCGAGAATTTTCCGGTTCACCGTGCGGCCGTCCACCCGCTCGCACAAATCCGAAAGCGAAGTGAATTTTCCGCCGTCGGTCCGCGATTTCAAGATGGTTTCCACCGCAACTTCGCCGACCCCTTTGATGGCCGCCAGGCCGAAGCGAATGGCCCTGCCTTCGCGCGCCGGCGCAAAATACACCTGGCTTTCATTGACGTCCGGACCGAGCACTTCAATCCCAAAATTCCGCGCTTCATTGATGTATTGGCTCAACTTGGCGGTGTCCGCCATGTCGTTGGTCATCATCGCGCAGAAGAACTCGACCGGATAATTCGCCTTCAAATAGGCGGTCTGGTAGGCGACAATGGCGTAGGCGGCGGCGTGCGATTTGTTGAAGCCGTAACCGGCGAATTTTTCCAGCAAATCGAAGATGTCATTCGCCTGTTTTTCCGGAATGCGATTCGTTTCCTTGCAGCCTTTGACGAAAACGGCGCGTTGCTTGGCCATTTCCTCCGGTTTCTTTTTGCCCATGGCGCGCCGCAGCAGATCCGCGCCGCCCAGCGTATAACCCGCCAGCACCTGCGCGGCCTGCATCACCTGCTCCTGGTAAATCAAAATGCCGTAGGTCTCGCGGGCAATCGGTTCCAGCAGCGGATGCTCGTATTCAATCTTCACCTCGCCATGCCGGCGTTTGATGAATTCCGGGATCAGCTCCATCGGCCCCGGCCGGTACAAGGCGACCAGCGCCGTGATGTGTTCCACGGAACTGATTTGAAATTTGCGGCACAAATCGCGCATCCCCCCGGATTCCAACTGGAATACCCCGAGCGTTTCCGCGCGATTGAGCAGATTGTAGGTTTTCCGGTCGTCGAGCGGCAGATGGTCGATGTCAATTTCAACGCCATGGGTGCGTTTGACCGTTTCACAGGTGTTGCGGATGACGGTGAGCGTCTTCAACCCAAGAAAATCCATCTTCAACAGGCCAAGGTCGCCGACGGGATTCATCGCGTACTGCGTGACCAGCGTGTCGCTGTCGTCCTGCTTGAGCGGCAGCAGATTCACCAGCGGCTGGTCGCCGATGACGACCCCGGCGGCATGGACCGAGGCGTTGCGCGTGATGTCTTCAAGGATGAGCGCGGTGTCAATCAATTCGCGGGTGACGTCCTCGGTCTGGTAGGCCTCCTTGAATTCGGGTGATTGTTTGAGCGCCTTTTCCAGCGTCATCTTCAGGTCGAACGGAATCATCTTGGCCAGCCGGTCGCATTCGCCGTAACTCAAACCCATCACCCGGCCCACGTCGCGCACCACGGATTTGGCGCCCATGGTGCCGAAGGTGATGATTTGCGCGACCGCGTTGCGGCCGTATTTTTCGCGGACGTATTCAATGACATCCGCCCGCCGGTCGTCGGCAAAATCGATGTCGATATCCGGCGGATTGACGCGCTCGGGGTTCAGAAACCGTTCGAACAACAGGCCGTAACGAATGGGATCCACATTGGCGATTTCCAGTAGATAAGTGACCAGCGAGCCAGCGGCCGAACCGCGCGCCACGCAGGCGATGCCGTGTTCGCGGCCGTAGCGGATGAAATCGGCCACAATGAGAAAATAGGAAATGAACCCGGTCTTTTCGATGACCTTGAGCTCAAGTTTCAGCCGGTCCATGACGGTTTTGATGGCGGCCGCGACTTCAGGATCACTCAACGTATTTTGTTCTGACTTCTGACTTCCGACTTCTGACTTCAGATACGTCGGCAACCGTTTGGGATCGTCGATGCCTTCGGCCACGAATTCTTTTTCCTCAACTTTGGCGTGAATCGTGTAGCGCCGGAACAAACCTTCCGCCAGGAGCTTGCGCAGGTAACCTTCGCGGGTGAAATGTTCCGGCGGCGTGAAGACCGGGTAGTGCAGCTTGCCGAACTCGATCTCGACGTTGCACTTCCCGGCCACTTCGAGCGTGTTTTTCACCGCCTCGGGCGTTTCGGCGAAGCGCGCCTTCATTTCCTCCGCCGTTCGCAGGTAAAACTGCTCCGGCTCGTAGCGCATCCGTTTCGTGTCGGCGAGCTGCGTCTGGGTGCCGATGCAAATCAGGCAATCGTGCGCATGCGAATGGCTCTTTTCCACGTAATGGACGTTGTTGGTCGCCACCAGCTTGAGTCCGAATTCCTTTGCCCACTGAATCAAATGGCGGTTGACCTTCGCCTGCTCGGCGATGCCGTGGTTCTGGAGTTCGAGATAATAATTCTCCGGGCCGAACGTCTGTTTGAACCAGTCCACCGCCCCGCGCGCCTTGTCCACCTGGTCCTTGAGGATCCAATCCGGCACTTCACTGGCGAGACAGCCGGAGAACGCGATCAACCCGTCCTGGTGTGCCGCCAGCAGTTCCTTGTCGATGCGCGGCTTGTAATAATAGCCGGTCAGGTGCGCCTCGGTCGTGAGCTGGATGAGATTTTTGTAGCCGGTGGCGTCTTTGGCCAGCAACAGCAGATGATGATAAACGTCGCGCCCGCCGCCGCTGGTTTTCTTGTCCAGCCGGCTGCCCGGGGCGACATACACCTCGCAGCCGATGATGGGTTTGATGCCTTTTTCCCGCGCGGCCTGGTAAAAATCAATCACCCCGTGCATGGCGCCGTGGTCGGTGATGGCCAGCGCGGGAAATTTCAGTTCATGGGCCTTGTCCACCAGCCGGTCCAGCCGGCAGGCGCCATCGAGCAGGGAATACTCGGTGTGCAAATGGAGATGAACAAAGTCCGCGTGCGACATGGAAACAGTTTAACTTCCAATCACCAGGAGACCAAGACACAAAGTTGGAAACCGCGGATGACACGGATGAACCCGGATAAAACCGGCGCGAATTCCCGTTGTCTCCGCCATGAGCGTCCGTTACCTTTCCGTTCATGGGAAGGAAGTTCCACACCTCGAACCCGGGCGGTGCGTTGAGCCGTCCAAAACGGGTTTTGCCCGTGGCCGGCATGAACAACCCGTTTCACGTTTTGCCGCCGGGCGACGCCGTTCCCAAAGACTGCAATGCCTTCATCGAATGCCCGATGCGGAGCAAGATCAAATACGAGTTGGACAAGATTTCGGGGTTCCTGCAAATCAGCCGCGTCCTGCACAGCGCGGTGCATTATCCGAGCAATTACGGTTTCATTCCGCAAACCTACTGCGAGGACCACGATCCGCTGGACATCCTGGTGCTGTCCCAGGAACCGGTGACGCCCGGCTGCGTGATGAAGGCGCGCCCCATCGGCATGTTGCGCATGATCGACCAGGGCCTGGAGGACATCAAAATCATCGCCGCGCATGCCAACGACCCGTTCTACGAGAATTACACGGACATTTCCCAGTTGCCGCCGCACGTGCTGCGCGAGATCCACCATTTTTTCGAGATTTACAAGGAACTGGAAAAGGCCGACCTGCCACAGGTGGGGAATTTTCAGGACCGCGGCGCCGCGCATCGCGCCATCCGCAAATCGCTGGACCAATACCGGCAACATCGCCGTCAACTGCTCAAGGGCGAATTTCCGGATACATGACGAAAGTTTACGCGCGCAACTTCAGAACGCGAAGACGCCAAGACACAAGGTTTAGAGGAATAATTTCCGCTACGTTTTGTATCGGTTGACCCAAGCTGGGCATCCTTGCATTGGTGGGATAAAACTATTTCGCACAAGGTAGAGTTTAACGGGCTTTCGCACCGAACAACCTTTTCGCTATAAAGTAGGTGATGGACACAAAAGCCGCTTTGAAACTTGCAGGCAAACATTTGCAAGCCGTTAAAGGACATGTGTTCAACGTGCTCACGGTCACCAAGCCTGTTTCACCCAATGCGGCAGTAAATTTGGCGAAGGTGATTTCCAAGCTTTCCCCATTGCTCGGAAATCTTATTGAGTTCAATTCCGTCGAAATTCTGAACCGCCAAGTCAGTTTTAGGAAACATGGGACTTGGTTGCGCCAAGACCCCGGATTTCCCGACACAATTTTTCAGGGTTCAATCAAACCTGTGCTTGGCTTTGAAATCAAAGCTTGGTTTCCGCTGGCGACTGAAATTACAGCCCGTTTCAAGGACAGCCAGAACCACTTTACAAATGACAACACTCACGTTGCGATGCTGGCTTGGCTTCCAGAGAAACTTATCTATGGGAAGCCGAAAATTGCAGCGGTGTGCGTCGTATCTGGAAAGTCCGTTGCTGCTGCCAGGGACAATCATTATCACAATCCGCCGGACTATATAGTGCTCGAACCCGAAGATACAACGGCTCGCACGGGCAACCTACAACAGACCAATACAAACGGATACAAATTTCAAGGGACGACACTGGAATTTGAAAAAGCCAAGAAGATTGTGGCTTCGTGGGGAAAAAATGGCAGGAAATACAATACATCGTCCGATTACCAGGCCGCAGTGCGCCGGCTATTCAGCAAGTTCAATTACCGGCTCGACACAAATTTTGCCAAAATGGACAGAATAGTTCACCCAGAAATTGAAAAATTCAAAAGTGAAGTCTTGAGCACGATTATTCACGGACTTGCAGTCCAAGAATGGAGAGGATTACTGGCGAGTGAGGACGATCAAGCTATCCGCGTGGCGCTCAAAACAAGGCTGGGAATCACAGAGCAAGATTCAATGGCATTGGTGCAGTGAATCGTTCGACTCCGAGTTGGAAGTATGTCCGGTCAATTTCAGCCGCGTAAGTCTTGCGTCTGTATTGTGCTGCTGCGAAAGACGCGCTGAACAGGCCGCCGAAAGGTTCCCAAACAACATCCCCTTCATCGGATGACGCCTTGATGATGAGCGTCATCAAGTCGAGCGGCTTTTGATTGAGATGAGCAGCTTTGCCGTTGGGTGCCTTTACTCTTTCCGCGCAATGGAGCGCATTGCGTTCCCAGACATTGGTGAATCCGTGCGGGCAGCGAAACTTGTAACGCATGGTTTCCCATTCGCTCCCTGTGAGCGTCCGCTTCCCGTCTATTGAGAAATATGGCCTGCCGTTGGAATGTCCATAATTGTTGGCGTAGTCGGCAAGCATCTGGAACTTGTCCGGTGGCGGGCAATACCACAAGTGTCCACGGTCAAGATATTTCCTGACGGCGGCATCAGCAACACCGCAGGCTTCATTGGCCTTCCATAATGGCAATCCCGTTCTCCTCCATTCGTTCAGCAGCCACTCTTTTAACGGCAAACCGCCAACACGGGCCTCAAAGGAATATTGAACGCAAAGTTCGGTCACGACGGGAAATCGCCGAATCTTTGACGTATTCACGTTGCCAGCGATATGTCCCTTGCCTTTGTTCCACACGTTCGCGTTCACGTAACGGAATCCGTATTTTTCCAAAACGGGATGAACCGCCGCCCAGCCGATTTCCGAATTCCAAAACCAGAGCGTCGTCTGTGGCGTGGCCCGCGCGGACCAAACTTTGATGTGTGGTTCATACCAGTCCGGCAAACTCAAGTGGTCGGAAGTGTCTCCATCAAATCCCAACACACCGTAGCCACCATCTGAAACAATCACGGTCGGCGTCGGCCAGGAAGCGTAAACGTTCAGACTGTCATCGTAGTGGAGTTGGACGAAGTCATTCCTGTAAATTTTGCTGCGCGGTTCCGAAACGATGGTGAACGCCTTTTGCCGGCCTCGCGTGCTGGGCGGCGGTCTGTGATTGGTTTTTTCTGTATTGAGAATCATGGGACGAATCTACAAAACACTATCGCACGCGCAATCCTTTTCCGAATGTTTCTTTCGATGGGCGCCCGCCCGGACGTTGCCCTTGCCGGTTGAACCGATCTACATCGTTTTTTTGCAACAGGTGGTCACGCCCATGCTTTACCGAAGGAAGTTGACCCTCCTGAATAAGCTGCCGCACTCTGACAGGAGTTACCCCGAGAATGTCAGCCGCAATTTTTGTCGTGATGAGATTCATCAGCCTCATGGCGAGCATCGTAGGCGAGCCGATGGCTGAGGCAATCAAAAAGCCAATCGGCGCTCCCGTTACTTCAAAGCTTTAATCGTTACCACAGACCTTTTTGAGGTCGACGGCATGTCCGTTTCACTCCTGATCCGTTACGGTATCGTGAAATTTCAGGATGTCGCCCTTCTCGTCCTTCAACTCGGCTTCCTTGAACTTGATGGCGGTGCGCGGGTGCTGGTTCAACATGCCGGTGAGCAGATACGGCAGGTCGTAGCCCCACAATAATTTGGCGCGCATCGGCTCGATGTGGTTTTGCACGCAATCGAGCACGGGGCGGAGCTTGTACTTGGGATTGTGGAGAAAGCTGATGAGCAGTTCCATCGGGCAATTGCCCGCGCCGCGGCCCAGGCCGGCCATGGTGGCATCCAGAAAATTGGCGCCCAGGATGATGCCTTCGATGGTGTTGGCAAAGGCGAGCTGCATGTTGTTGTGCATGTGCACACCCACTTCCTTGCCCGATGCCTTGCAGTAATGCTGGTATTTCTTCACCAGGTATTGCACCCGTTCGCTGTACAGCGCGCCGAAACTGTCCACGACGTAGATCGCCTTTGCCTCGGACGTGGCCAGCATTTCCAGCCCTTCGTCCAGCTCGCGCTCCGGCACGGCGGAGACCGCCATCAGATTTACCGTCGTCTCGTAGCCCTTGTCGTGCGCGTCCTTGACCATGTCCAGCGCGGTGGGAATCTGGTTGATGTAGGTCGCCACGCGAATCATGTCCAGGACGCTGTCCTTTTTCGGCAGGATGTCCTCGTGATAATCGCAACGTTCGGCGTCGGCCATCACCGTCAGCTTGAGGCCGGTCGGGTTGTCACCGACAATGCGGCGGAGGTCGTCCTCCACGCAGTATTTCCAGCAGCCATGTTCGCCGAGCTTGATGCCTTTGCGCGACGCCTTGTAACCCAGTTCCATGTAATCCACCCCGGCTGCCACGCAGGTGTCGTAAACCACCTTCACGATTTTGTCATCGAAATGGTGGTTGTTCATCAAGCCGCCGTCGCGGATGGTGCAATCGAGGACCTTGATTTCGGGCCGGTACGAAAGCCAGCGGCTGGTGGCTGAGTCTTTGGGTTTGGTTGTTTTCATGGTCTATGCTGCTCGGAACGCGCCGAAACCTGAACAGGATGCCCTGAATTTGCCGGGCAGGGACAGGAGAAACTGGCCTTAATTTGACACACTTTTTGCCGTGCCCTGAGGCAAAAAACGGTGGCCTACTTGCGGAAGAAATCTTGAATGACTTCCGCGACGCGCTGGATCTGCGCGTCGGTCAGTTCCGGATAAATCGGCAGGCTGAGACATTCGCGCGCGGCCTTTTCGGCCACCGGAAAATCCCCGGCCCGGTGGCCGAGGCTGGCGTAACATTTTTGCAAATGCAGCGGCACCGGATAATGCAGGGCACAACCGACGCCGTTGGCTTCGAGATGTATTTTGAGATCGTCGCGGCGCGGATGGCGCACGACGTAAAGATGATAGGCGCTTTCGCCCCAGGTGGCCTCGCGCGGCAGTTGCAGCGGCGTGCCGGCCAGCAGTTCATGATAACGATGCGCCACCCGGCGCCGTTCCGCCGTCCATTTGGCCAGATGCTTCAGTTTCACGCCCAGCACCGCGCCCTGAATGCCTTCCATGCGATAATTGTATCCGACTTCATCGTGATAATAGCGCACGGTCGAGCCGTGCTCGCGCAAGGAACGGGCCCGCCGGTCAAGGGCGGCGTTGTTCGTCACGAGCGCGCCGCCTTCGCCGCAGGCCCCGAGGTTTTTGCCGGGATAAAAACTGAAACAGGAAATGTCGCCGAACGTGCCGACGATTTTACCTTTGTATTTCGCGCCGTGCGCCTGGGCCGTGTCTTCGACCAGCGGCAATTTGTGTTTTTTGCAAATCGCCAGGACCGGGTCGAGATCAAACGGATGGCCGTAGAGATGCACCGGCATGACCACCTTGGTCCGCGGCGTGATGGCGCGCTCGATGAGTTTCGCGTCAAGGTTGAACGTGGCGTCGTCGATGTCCACATAGACCGGCCTGGCGCCGGCATAAGAAATCGCCCAGCTGGTGGCGACAAATGTGAATGGCGTGGTGACGACTTCATCACCGGGGCTGACGCCGAGCAGCAACATGGCCACGTGCAGCGCCGACGTGCCGCTGTTAAAACCGGAGCAATGTTCGGCGCCGACATATTGGGCAAAGTCCTTTTCAAATTGCGCCACGTCCGGGCCCAGACAGAAGGAACAGTGGTCGAGCGTGCGGGCGATGACGGCGTCGAGGTCTTTGCGAATGCTGCGGATTTGCGCGGGCAGGTCGAGATACGGAATCGGGTTCATCGGGTCAAACCTTGGGTTCTAAGTGGAATCATCACCTTAAATTTGCGCCGTAATATGCCGTTGGTATGCAGGTATGGCGAGCAATTTGTCGTGTTGGCGGGCGGAAAAGTTCAGCGCCAGGACGCGAAGATGAAAATCGACAGGGAGGGACGCCATGTCGGCGTCCCCTTTCTCCTTTCGATTTGTGACGGCGACACGCCATCCTTCCCAAATTATTTTTGCGGATACCGCCAGACCCAGTCGCCTGTGTTCCGGTCCACCGAGCCGCCTTTGGTAAGCCCGACCACCCCGCCATCGTCCGTTTCATTCCAGCCGACCGAGTAGAGAACGAATTGCCCGTCCGAAGTGCGCCGATAATGCAGTGGCCCACCGTTGATGATGTCGTGCGGCAATTTGTCAATGAACTGCGGCGCGAGCGTGTCCAGCGATTCGGGATATTCACCGTGCGCCAGCCGGCAACGTTCCAGCGCAATGGCGATGCGCGCCAAGTCCACTGCATTTTGCGCGTAAGCGGTTTTTTGCGCGAAACCGCCAAGCTCGCCCTCTAACCGCGCAAAAAAATTAAATGGCGTGGGGCGCATGTTCAATTCGGCGACATTTCCGTCGAGAACCATTTTGGGCGAGACCATTTGATGTAAGTCATCCACCATGGGTACTTTCCATTTTTGGCACATTAGCACCATCGCAATTTCATTTTGGTAGAACCACCCTTTAGGCGCTAAATAAAATCCAACCGTCGTGGGAAAACCAGTCATCGCGTCCTGCCGGTCATTATTGCCGAGCAAATTGAAAAATTCCCAGCATCGGCTTCGTTTTTGCTCCAGATAATCAATCAATTTGATGTGAAATGCCGGCTCACTGCGGCTGGAAAACACGTAGTCAGCGGGAAAATCCAGTTTCGCCAGTTTTGAATTGAACGCGGTGAGTTGCGCATCCGACCATTTGTGTTCTGCCAAACCTTCCCAAATCGGTTGAAGAGTGATTTGCAAAATGACAAAGCGAACCAGATGGGTGATGATAAATGGTTCGGTGCGGATTGAATCGGCCAAAGACAGCGCCAGCTTCACATCATCGGAAGCTTTTTCAGTCTGGCCGTCTTGCAATTCGGCAATGGCGCGCAATTGCAAAACCTGGCTGCATGTTTTAAGTGCCCCCAAATGCGGCAGCAATATCGCCGCCGGATCGTCCTTGTCATATTCCAATGGAAATCGCGAGTAAGGCCTGTGGCTCGCCTGGCGCAACTCTTCAATCGCCGAATCATATTTGCTCAACGCCAGCAAAACATCCCGCGCCGGCGTTTGTGGCTGCGGGGCAACTGGAAACTCATTCGTTTTCGCCGCCGGCGCGCGGTAGTAATCTTGCCAGGCTTTCAAGTCGGTCATGGTTGATTTCTGCCAATTACCGATTCCGTTGACTGGCGGAATGACCTCGTAGGAAACTAACATCTCCAACCGGTTCACGACATTGGTGTTCAGTGGGCTGATTTCGTGTCCGGTTTTGTCCAGCAACGCTGCATAGCTGCTGGCGACGATTGGCGCGAGCGCAAAATTCTGGTCGTCCGGCACGGGCGGCGGGATGAAATCCTTGAAATTAAATTTCTCGCCTTTGGCTTCCCACTCACGTTTGAATTTTTCCCAATCGTGTTTGCCGCGCCAGTCTTCCTCGGCATAAAACAGCGCTATCAAGGTGACGAAGCACGCAACCCCGAACAGAAACCGCTTAAAATTGCGCCAGCAAAAAATCCAACGGATGAACGAGGCAATCAGGAAGCCCGCCACGGCAATAACCGTGGCCCAAATTATAGACACCACAGCCAGATTGGCACTGGAATCGGCTATTCGGGTCGAAAGGCCAAATGAAAAAATCATCAAGAATGCGGCGGCCAGTATCAACAGCCAGAGGAGGAAGAATCCGCGCGGACCTTTCCACGATTTTTTCCGGATGTTTTTGGATGTTTCGTTCATAAATTCTTATCGGGAGGGACGCCGTGTCGGCGTTCCAAATCACAATCAAAAGTGGGACGGTGACACACCATCCCTCCCAGCTCAACCCGTCAAAAACTCCACATATTCGCTGCGCGGTCGCGGCCCCGATTTTTTTGGCCGGTCGGTGTCACTACTGTCACGCGGCCCCATCAATTCGGCCAGCAACCGTTGCTGCTGTTTCAGTTCCACGATGACTTCCGGCGACGCCGGCGCGGATTTTTCCGCCAAGACCGGCGCCGGGTCGCGCATGGAAAAATCCACCGCCAGAATCAAAATCCAGACCGCCGCCAGACCGGCCCAAGCGACGGGTGAAGGCCACAAAATCGTCGAGAGACGAGTGACGAGAGATGAGGGCCAAAACCACTCCCGCTCGCGACCCCTGGCCTCCGACTTTCGACCCGCCGTGGCCAGGATTTCCCCGCGCCACCCGCCTGGGATTTGCCGCAACGGCTGGCGTTGAAGTTTTTGTTCAAAATCGTCGTTCATTTGAATTCTTCATAAAGGGGACGCAGCCGCGCGCGCAATTTGTCTAGGCCATAGCGATACCGGCTGGCGGCGGTGTTCGGCGGGATGTCCAGTGCGGTGGCGATTTCGTCGAAAGTCAACCCTTCCCAAAGCTTCAGATGCATCACGGCGCGCTGTTCCGGCGGCAATTCAGCCAGCGCTTTGGCCAGCGCGGCGCGAAAGGTTTGTTCATCCGGATCCGTGGCCAGCGCGAACGGCGAAATGTTTTCGGCGGTGAATTGTTCGCGGGTTTTGTCGCGGGTGCCGCGCCGCCGCAGCCAATCAATCGCCGCATTATGTGTCAGCCGGATGAGAAAGGCGCGTTCGTTCCGCACGCCGGCCAGCAATTCCGGGTCGCGGGCGAGTTTGATGAAAAGCTCCTGGAGCAGGTCGCGGGTGTCCGCTTCATGGCGGGTCAGATTCAGGAGAAACGCATAAAGCGGCTGGGCGTGCTCGTCGTAGAGCCGTCTGAGGTCCGGTCCGCGCCGCATGATTTACCCGTATGACGCGCCTGGCGGCGGAATTTGTCTAGCGGAAATTTGTCCGGCTACGGGCCGTAGGGATACGGGTAAATCTCATCCGCGATCCAATACATTTCCAGCGCCAGCGCGAGCAAGGTGCCGAGCAGCCAGACGAAAAAACGCCGGCGTGTCCACGCCGTTCGCGCGGACGAGACCTGCGCGGCGAGTTCCACCAGATAAACCGCGCTGTAGCAAACGTTGGCGAGGATCGCGAGCACGACGATGGCGCACGCGGCCCGAAAATTGAGAGCCGGTCGGAAATGCGGCCAGGTGAACACAAGCCAACCCAGCGCGACCAGCGCAACCGCCCCGTTATAGGCCAGCCGGCGCGGTTCCCAGTAACGCCAGGCGCAACCAAAGATTTTCGCCAGCCGGCCTTGTCTTGTGCTGGTTTCAATATTCATACCGTTGTTGCTCATGGTTTTTATTGCTGCAAGGTCAACTCCGCCGGAAGGAGAGCCTTAATTGTTGCCGCTCATTCGGTTGGCAATCCAGTCGAACAGCAGGAACGCGCAGGCGAAAAACGGGAAGACGCCATAAAGCGTATCGCTGACCGAATGGGAATTGTGGTCCACGGCCAGAAACACCCGCACACAAAACGCCAACGCCACGACGGTGATGATTGCGCCCGGCCCGGAAACCGGCAGGTAAATCCAGCCGGCGCGCTTAAACCAAGCATTTTTCATGTTGTTCCTTTCTGGTTTGTTTTATGTGTTGCTCGGCTTCGGTGATGAGATGGTCTGGCGTGGAGGTCCCCGCCGTGATGCCAACGGTGTTTGCATGGTGAAACCATTCCTCGTGCAAATCCGCGGCGGTCTGGACTTGATAAACGCGCCGGCAAAAGCGTGAGCTCGTCTTGACCAGCTCGTGCGTGTTGTTGCTGTGCGCGCCGCCGATGACAATGACCACATCGCATCGGCGCGCTAACTCGACCGCCGCGTTCTGCCGCTGTTTCGTCGGCTGGCAGACCGTGTCGATGAAACGCACTTCCGATTTTGAAAAACGTTCCCGGATCAGTTGCACGAGCCGCCGGACATGGTCAATGGGCTGCGTCGTTTGTGCAACAATACCGAACCGTGGCCGCTCGTTGAGATTCCGCACCTCCGCCTCGGAAAGCACCACATCGAACGCCGCCAGGTCTTCGGTCAGGCCGCGGACTTCCACGTGGTCGCGTTGGCCGATGATGACGGGGTGAAAACCTTCGCCCACGAGTTTCGCCAGGCTGCGGTGCGCGACGTGAACGAGCGGACACGTGGCCTCCAGCACGTTCAGCCCGCGACCGCGGGTCTCCCGCAGCTTGCGCTCAGAGGCGCCGTGGGCCGTGATCATCACTGTCCGCGTGTTCGCTTCCGCCGGCTGCTGTTCAATGCGAATGCCCCGCGCGCGCAATTCCGTCAGCACGGTTTCGTTGTGAACCAGATCGCCCAGGATGGTCAGGGGTTCCTGCTTCGCGGTTTCCAACGCCAGCGCAATGGCGTCCTTTACTCCAAAACACATGCCCAGATGAACCGCTCGAATTATTTTCATATTAACTTTGTGATACAAAGTAAAAGACCAGGGAGGGTTCGATGTGTTCAAAGAAAGTTCATTGGGGCCGGTTTTGCTGGACGATTTGCTCCAGCAGGTTGATGTACTCAGTGAAAGCCTTGCGGCCCGCGGCGGTGAGCGAGCAGGTGGTAAGTGGGCGGCGGTTTTGAAACGATTTGGCCACCGAGACGTAGCCCGCTTCCCGCAGGGCGCGGATGTGGGTGGTGAGGTTGCCGTCGGTCATGGCCAGCGCGTCGCGCAACTCGGTGAACGACAATTCCGGCGAGGCAGCGAGCATGGACATGATCGCCAGCCGGCCCTTCTCGTGAATCACGCGGTCGAGCTGTTGGAACGGTTCCGGGTTCACGCTGCATTCTTTCCTTTCCCGGTCAGATACAGGTAGGCGCCGTAAGCCAGATGCAATCCGCCGAAGAAAAAGCCCATCAACCAATGTGCTTTAAAGCTGAAATCGGAATTGGTGATGACGGCGACAAGCAAGAAAACACAGGCGCAGGCAATAAAAGACCAGCCCAAAAGCTTCACCCCACGGGGAGCAAAAAAGCCGGCGGCGTGCAGCCCGCACCCGTAGAACAGCACCCACAGCAGGGCCAGCAACATGGTGAATCCACCATCCAGATCCGCCGACGTAAATACCACCCCCAGACACATCCCGGCGGTCAGAGGCGGCAGCAGGGCCTGGGTGACCCGCCGGGTGGGTGGCGACCAGAAGGGCTCTTGATCCTTGAACGCCTGGCGGCGGGCGATCAGCAGCGCCCCGGCGACGGCCACGATGGCGGTGCCCAACCACAAGGTTCCAAACGCCCGAATCGAATCCAAATGAAACCGGAGTCCGGCGACTGTGGCCGCCAGACCCAGCACGCCGGCGAACAACATAATGGGCGCCAACGCCCGCCGGTACACGGCGGAACGCTCCATCAGCGTGCGGATAGTTTGCAGGTTTTCAGCGGCCCAATTCGATTCCATGATTTTTACTTTGCCACACAAAGTCATTGTTGACAAGTGAAAAAGCCGGGGCGAACCATCCGGTCGGAGACCGGTGAAACCCGCCGTTTCGTTTCCTGCCTTCTTGCTTTCCTGATTCATTCGGTTGAAGATTTTTACCGGATGCCGCCGCCGAAGAAAATTTCCGCCCGTCAGCGCGTGCTCGCGCAGTGGCGCGGCGTGGATTTGTCGCCGTTGGAAACCGCGAAGGCCGTGCGCGCCCGCGCCGTCGGCGACGTGTTATCCGGCGTGCTGACGGGTTTGCGCATGGACGACCGCCGCGCCGAGGCCGAGGTCGTCAAGGTCTGGAATTCGCTGATCGACCCGAACATCGTCGCACACGCGCAGCCAGCCGGCTTGCGCAAGGGGACGTTATTTGTGAACGTGGACAGCAATGTTTGGCTATCCGAGATCGTCCGTTATCGCCGCCGGGAAATTCTCGACCGCCTGCAACACAGTTTCGGGAAAAATGTGATTCAAAGAATTTCGTTCCGTGTCGGGTGAACCGGTTCACGCCATCCCTTTCATTTGTTTGGGCGTGAGCAGCCACGCGAGTGTGGCACACCGGCCGAAGCGCAACGGAGCCACTTCCAGTTTGGCGAGGCCGCCCTTCTTCAATTCGATGCCCGCGGTGGCGCCGCCTGAGATCAACCGCCCGATCAGCTCGCTTAAATAGGGTTCATGGCCGACGAGCAAGACGCTTTCCGGCGCGGGTTTCAGTTCAATCAGTTGTTGAATCAATGCCTTCGGGTCGCCGCCCGGCGTCAGTTCATCTGAAAAAGCGAGGCGTTTCTTTAACTCCAGCGATTGGGCGACGATTTCAGCGGTTTGGCGCGTGCGCAAAAACGGGCTGGAAAGAATCAAATTGAAATCCAGATCCAGGTTTTGCATGGCCGCGGCAATTTGCTGGAGTTGACGCCTGCCTTTGAGCGTGAGCGGCCGGTCGGCGTCCTTTCTGAAGCCCGGGGTGCCGCGTTCCACCGCAATGCCATGCCGCAAAATATAGAGGTTCACCCCGGCAAAATACCCTTCCGGCGGGCGCGCGCAACCCCGCCAAATGTAACATTTTTTCACTTGGGTTGGGATGAGGTTGCCTCGTAGTTTTGTTGCCTTATGGAAGCCGTGCGGCGCGCCGTCATTGATGTCGGCACCAACTCGATCAAGTTGTTGGTGGCTGACGTGGCGGGGCGCGAGGTGCGGCCGGTGCACGAAGAGAGCCGGCAGACGCGCCTCGGCCAGGGCTTTTACGAAACCCGGCGGCTCCAGCCCGAGGCCATCGCCCATACCGCCGCCGCGGTCTGGGAGTTCGCCGAAATGGCGCGCGAAAAAGGCGCCGATTCCATCCGCGTCATCGCCACCAGCGCCGCGCGCGACGCGGTGAATCCCGGCGACCTCACCACGGCCATTCAGCGCGCGGCCGATCTCAAGGTTGAAATCATCTCCGGTGAGCAGGAGGCCGAATGGGTGTTTCGGGGCGTGAACACCGATGCGGGACTGGCCAAACAGCCCCTGTTACTCCTCGATGTCGGCGGCGGGAGCACGGAATTCATCCTGGGCCATGGCGCGCACCAGCGCTTCGCCCACAGTTTTCCGCTTGGCACCGTTCGGCTGCTGGAAAAATTTCCGCACGGCGATCCGCCGACGCGCGGTGAGTTCACCGCCTGCCGTGACTGGGTCAAAAATTTTCTACAGGGCGAGGTCCGCCCCAAACTGGAGCCGGCCCTGCGTCGCGAAGCGAAGCCGGGTTCCGAAACCGGCGAAATCCAACTGGTGGGGACGGGCGGGACGACCAGCATTCTCGCGCGCATCGAGAAAAAACTGGACCGTTTTGACCGCGCGCGCATCGAGAGCACGGTTTTAAGCCGGGAACAGGTGACGGCTTACCGGAAACAGTTTTGGGGCCTGCCCCTGGCCAAACGGAAGGAGATCGCCGGCCTGCCCAAATTGCGCGCCGACGTGATTCTTACCGGCGTTGTGATTTATGAGGCGGTCATGGAGGAATTTGGTTTCAAGCAACTTCGCGTCAGCACGCGCGGTCTGCGCTTCGCCGCGGTGATGGACTGAAGTCATTGGCGATTTATGATTTATCATTTACGATTGGTTCCAGCTACCGGCCGGTGGAACAAATCATCAATCGTAAATCATAAATGAAGTGCCTGATTATCGGCTGCGGTTATGTTGGATTGGCGCTGGGCAGGGAACTGGTTCGTCTCGGACACGAAGTTTACGGCCTGCGCCGGAGTGTGGCGGCCGGGAGTGAATTGACGGCCGCCGGGATCCGGCCGCTGGTCGGTGACGTGACCCAACCTGAAACGCTGGCCCGCTTGCCGCGTGAATTTGATTGGGTCGTCAATTGCGTCGCTTCCCGCGGCGGCGATGCGGAAGCTTACCGCCGGATTTACCTGCAAGGGACGCGCCATTTGATGGAATGGCTTTCGGCCACGCCGCCGCGAAAATTCATATATACCGGCAGCACGAGCGTTTACGGCCAGACCGACGGTTCGCTGGTCAAGGAGACCAGCCCCACTGAACCTGCGGCAGAAACGGCGAAAGTTCTTCTCGAAACAGAACAGGTTCTGCTGGCAGCGGTGGCCGACCGCAAGGTCCCCGTTGTGATTTTGCGGGTGGCGGGGATTTATGGTCCGGATCGCGGCCATGCACTCAGGGAATTCCTCAATGACGAAGCGCGCATCGAAGGCGACGGCTTGCGTTTCCTGAACATGATTCATCGCGACGACCTGATTGGCTGCATCCTGGCGGCGTTGAAAGACGGCCGGGCCGGAGAAATTTACAACACCGTGGACGACGAGCCGGTGAGTCAGGCGAACTTTTTCCAATGGCTCGCGGAGGAACTCGGCAAGGATCCACCGCCGGTTGCCCCCGGGAATCCCGAAGCCAACCGCCGGCGCGGCGTCACGAACAAACGGGTCTCCAATCGGAAACTGAAGATGGAACTGGGCCATCAGTTCAAGTATCCCAACTTTCGCATCGGTTACAGCGCGGAAATTCTGCGGCTCGAACGCGCCGGCCAACTGGACGTCAGCCAGGACTAAAACGGAAGCAGGTTGGCGGCTTCCGGTCGTTCCCACGGTTAATTTGTTTTCGCTGCGTCACCCCACGCCATTACACCGCGCTGTCGCCTTGTTCACCGGTGCGGATGCGCCGGGCATCGTCCACGGTGGAAATGAACACCTTGCCGTCGCCGATCTTTCCAGTCTTGGCCGCGTTGATAATGGCTTCGATGGCGGCCTCCACCTGCGCGTCGGGCAGGACGGTCTCAATTTTGAGCTTGGGCAGGAAGTCGATCGTGTATTCGCTGCCCCGATAAATTTCCGTGTGTCCCTTCTGCCGGCCAAAACCCTTGACCTCGGTCACGGTCATTCCGCGGATGTCCAGTTCATTGAGCGCCTCTTTGACTTCGTTCAACTTGAACGGTTTGATAATCGCTTCGATTTTTTTCATAAACCAATCCTTATTCGTTGTAGGCGCGTTCGCCATGTTGGGAAAGGTCCAGCCCCACGCTTTCGTCCTCCTGATCCACGCGCAATCCGATGGTGGCATCCACGAGTTTCAAAATTAGAAATGTGGCGACGGCGGCCAGCGCCACGGTGGCGCCCACGCCGGCCAGTTGATTCCAAAACTGGTGCATGCCGCCGGCGAGGGAAACCACCACGCCATTTTTTTGGAACGTTGTGCCGATGAGCGGGTTTACCGCTGTGCTCGCGAGGAAGCCCAGCATCAGCATGCCCACGGTGCTGCCGACGCCGTGAACGCCGAATACGTCCAGCGAATCATCGTAGCCAAAGGCCGCTTTGAGTTTCGTGACTGCCAGATAACAAACCACGCCTGCCACCAGCCCGATGCCAAACGCCGCCGGCACGCTGACAAATCCCGAGGCGGGCGTGATGGTGGCGAGCCCCGCGACCATGCCCGAGGCGGCCCCGAGCACGCTCGGTTTGCCTTTCAGATGCCATTCCGCGCAGGTCCAACTCAAGGCTGCCGCCGCCGCCGAAAAGTGCGTGGCGGCAAAAGCGCTGGTGGCCAGGGCGCCTGCGTTCAACGCGCTGCCCGCATTGAAACCGAACCAGCCGACCCACAACAATCCCGCCCCGATGAGCGAAAGCACGACATTATGCGGCATCATGGGTTCGCGGGGAAAGCCGTCACGCCGGCCGATCACCAGCGCAAACACCAGCGCCGAAACCCCCGAGCTGATGTGCACCACCGTGCCGCCGGCAAAATCGAGCACGGGAATTTTCCCGCCGCTGGCCCAGTTAAACAAACCGCCCTGGCCCCACATCATGTGGCAGAGCGGCAGATAAACGATGAGGGTCCACAGCACGATGAACAGGAGATACGCCTTGAACCGGACGCGCTCCGCGACCGCGCCGCTGATGAGCGCCGGCGTGATGATGGCAAACATCATTTGAAACAGCATGAAGGACTCGGCCGGGACCGTGGCCGCGTAAGCCGGGTTCGGCGTACCGCCGACGCCTTTGAGAAAAAGGTGGGTCAGGGGATTGCCGAATAAGGCGTTGCCGCTGCCGAACGCGACGCTGTAGCCAAACACCATCCATAGGGTGGAAATCACGGCCATCAAAATCAGGCTGTGCATCATGGTGGAGAGGACGTTCTTGGAGCGCACCAGGCCGCCGTAGAAAAGAACCAACCCTGGCGCCGTCATCATCAGGACGAGCGCGGTGCTGGCGAGCAACCAGGCGTTGTCGCCGGAATTGATGGTGGGGACACTGTTGGTGGTGAGCGCCGGTTCCAGTTGTGCCGCGGCTACCGCAGTGTTTCCCAACCCAATGATTAAAACCAACAGCAGACAAACCGGGAGCAAGCGACAGCCAATGCGTGCTGGGGTGGTCATATAAACAAGCCTATCGCCCGTAAAGGCACGCGACCTGTCACATTTTGGCAAAGTGTAGCCAGGTATTGTCACGCCGATGTGATTTTCAGGATATTTCGAGGATTTGATTTTTGATGGGCGCTGCCGGGTGGAATCCCGGGCGTTGTGGCCGTGCAAAAATTCTTCGACGCGATTGCCGTTCACGTTTAGCTTTCCCGCCGATGGCCGCCGAAGCTCAACTCACACCCATGATGGCGCAGTATCGCCGCATCAAAAGCGAACTGCCCCGGGATGCGTTGCTGCTCTTCCGGCTCGGGGATTTTTACGAGATGTTTTTCGAGGACGCCCAGACCGGCGCCCAGATTCTCAACCTGGCCCTCACCGCCCGCAACGGCATGCCCATGTGCGGCCTGCCGCACCACGCCGCCAACGCCTACATCGGCCGGCTGCTCAAGGCCGGGCGCAAGGTGGCCATTTGCGACCAGCTCGAAGATGCGCGCCCGGGCAAACTCGTCAATCGCGAGGTCACCCAAATCCTTTCGCCCGGCACCCATTTCGACGAGCGGATCCTCGTGGCCGAACGGAATAATTTTCTGGCCGCGGTTTGTCCGTCCGGGAAAATGTTCGGCCTGGCGCTCGTGGACCTGACGACCGGCGATTTTCTGACGACGGAGGTGGAAGGCGAGGCCGCGTTGCTCACCGAGCTGGAGCGGTTGCGTCCGGCGGAGATTATTTACCCGGGCGAATCGGGTGTCGTGCGCGATTTATTGCGCGGCGCATTTCAGATTCTCAATGGCTATGACGACTGGACGTTTGCGCCGGAAACCGCGCTATACACCGTGCGCGACCATTTCAAGGTCGCGTCGCTGGACGGCTTCGGATTGAAGGACCACGGCGCCGCCGTGGGGGCGGCGGGCGCGGTGTTGCACTATCTGACGCAGCATCTGCGCCGTGACGTGAAGCATCTTGGCCGGCTTTCGTTCTACCGCCGCAACGATTATCTCACGCTCGATTTCACCACACTGCGCCACCTGGAAATCCTGGAACCGCTCCACCATGACGCGCCGCGCAACGCCTCGCTTTACGGCGCGGTCAACCGCACCGTCACGCCGATGGGCGCGCGCCGCTTGCGCAACTGGCTCTCGCAACCGCTGGCCGCCGTCGAACCCATCCGCCGCCGGCAGGAGGCCGTGCAGGCGTTCATCGAAAATTCCCCCGGTCTGGACGGCTTCCGCACGCAACTGGCCCAGGTGCGCGATTTGGAGCGAACGATTGGCCGCTTGAGCACCGGCAGCGGCAACGCCCGCGACCTCGTCGCCTTGCGGATGGCGTTGGAGCAAATCCCGGCGCTGAAACAAATTCTTGCCGCCGTAAGACAGGCGTCGCGCCTGTCTCCGGCTTCAGGAAATAATCTTCCGAAGCTGGAAGGCGTGGAGAATAATGAAATCGGCTCGACGCCTTTCCTGCTGCTTGAGCTGGCCGCGCAACTCGCCGAATCGCCCGGGCTCGTCGATTTGATTTCCCGCGCCATTGTGGAGGACCCGCCGCTGGCGCTGAAGGAAGGCGGGATGATCCGCGATGGTTTCGACCCGGCGCTCGACGAACTGCGCCACGCCACGCGCGGCGGCAAGGATTGGATTGCCAAATTACAGGCGGACGAAATTACCCGCACCGGCATCCCGTCGCTCAAGGTCCGGTTCAATTCCGTCTTCGGCTATTATATCGAGGTCACAAAGGCAAACCTCGACAAGGTCCCGCCGCATTACATCCGGAAGCAGACCATCGCCAACGGGGAGCGTTATATCACGCCGGAACTCAAGGAAATGGAGGGAAAAATTCTCGGCGCCGAGGAGCGCGGCGTGAAGCTGGAATATGAATTGTTCCAGCAGGTGCGCGAGGCCGTGCTCGGACAATTGCCGGAGATTCAACAAACCGCCGCGGCCCTGGCGCAGCTCGATGTGTTGACGGCGTTTGCCGAAACCGCGCGGGTGCACAACTATTGCCGCCCGCAGGTTGCCGACGAAGGGCGGCTGCAGATTCGCGACGGACGCCATCCGGTTTTGGAGCAAAGCCTGCAAGAGGAACGCTTCGTGCCGAATGATACAACACTGGCAAGTAGGACAGGCTTCCAGCCTGTCTCTGATGTAAAATCTCAAACTGGAACGCCTCAAGGCGGGATTGTTTCAGATGGAGACAGGCAAGATGCCTGTCCTACCTTTCCTCAAATCGCGCTCATTACCGGGCCGAACATGGCGGGCAAGAGCACTTACATCCGGCAGGTCGCGTTGATTGCGCTGCTGGCGCACACCGGCTCGTTTGTGCCGGCGGCGGAAGCGCGGATTGATCTGGTGGACCGCATCTTCACCCGCATTGGCGCCAGCGACGACCTCACGCGCGGACAATCCACCTTCATGGTTGAAATGACCGAGACGGCGAACATCCTGAACAATGCCACGTCGCGCAGCCTCATCGTGCTCGACGAAATCGGGCGCGGCACCAGCACGTTCGACGGTTTGAGTCTGGCGTGGAGCATCGTGGAGCACCTGCACAATCAGGTCGGCGCCAAAACGCTCTTTGCCACGCACTACCACGAGTTGACCGAACTGGCGGCGCGACTGCCGCGGCTCAGGAATTTCAACGTGGCTGTGCGCGAGTGGCACGACCAGATTGTTTTTCTCAGAAAAATTGTCGAAGGCGGCACGGACAAGAGCTACGGTATCCAGGTGGCGCGGCTGGCGGGTGTGCCGAAGGAAGTCCTGGAGCGCGCGAAGCAGATTTTGTCCAATCTCGAGGAATCCGAGCTGACGCCGGAAGGAAACGTGCGCACCCCGCGTCGGCAACAGGACCGCGACAAGTTGAAAAATCTCACGCCCGCGCCGCAGATGGATTTGTTTGGTGGCTAAAAATGCTAGTTGCGTGGGATTATTTTGTTAATATCTTGTTAATAAGTTTCGGTATAAAGTAAGCTAAATCGCAGGCAGAGCTTTTTCTGCGGACAAAATGACCGGCAACACCCAAAACTTTCTGAATACCGGTATATATACCGTGCCGGAGGCAGCGCGATTAAGCCGTGTTTCGACTGGCCGCATCCGGCGTTGGCTGCGTGGTTACAAATTTCGCACCAAGAAGAAACACGAACATCATTCTCCAGCACTGTGGTGTGGACAATTAGAACCTATTGAACATAGTCTCGCCCTAGGGTTTTTGGACTTGATCGAAATCAGATTCGTGGATGCATTTCTGAAGGCTGGTGTTAGCTGGGCAATGCTTCGTAAAGCACACGAGCGTGGGGTGGAATTGTTCAAAACCCCGCATCCATTTTGCACGCACAGGTTCAAGACGGACGGGCGCGAAATCTTTGCCGAACTCCAAAAGGAGACAGACGAGCCCAGTCTTATTGAAATCGTCCACAATCAACGCGTCTTTGCTCAGATTGTAAGCTCATTTCTTAAGGAATTGGAGTTCAGTGGAAACGATGTCCTGCTGCGTTGGAGGCCAACGACAAGCAAACGGCTTGTTGTTCTCGACCCAACACGCAATTTCGGGCGGCCTATTGTTGCCAAACATGGTATACCCACGGAGATTTTGTTCCGTGCCAGCAGAGCTTGTGACTCCGTTTTGGAGGTTTCTCGCTGGTACGAAGTACCAGAGGTTGAAATCGAAGATGCGATTGAGTTCGAGCAGTCGCTCGCTGCATGAGGTTTTTCCTCGATAACTGCCTCGCAATTCGCCATGCCCGTGCTCTCGGCGAAATGGTTAAGCCGGAGCATAGTTTTACCCACCTGCAAGAAAAGTTCGGGGCTGATACTAAAGACGAGGAATGGATTCGCAAATTGGGCGAGGAAGGGAATTGGATTGTAATTTCAGCACGAGGCTCCAAATGGCGAGCGCGGGGGTTTTGGGCTGTGGCGCGCTGCTGAAGGTCGGAGGAGCGGTTTCGTTCATAAGTTTGGGTTGTTTTGGTTTGAACGTCTGACTGGCTCAAAATGATGCTGGTTTTCCAGGAGTCAATTCTTAAAATTGGCGGATGGGTTAGGTTGATTTGCGTTGGATGGCCGTTTGTGATAGAACGCCGGAATTTCTATGGCAAACAGCATCATTCCCGGGCAGTTGCGGAGGCACGAAATTCCCGGACGCGTTGCCATGGCCCAAGACAAAGGCGGTCTGCCCAAAATCAATGTCCAGTCGCCCTGGAGCGTGGCGGAAATTTATCTGCATGGCGCGCACGTCGCGCATTTCCAAAAAAACGGCGAATCACCGCTGCTCTTCGTGAGCGCCCGGAGTCATTTCACCGCCGGCGAGGCCATTCGCGGCGGGGTGCCCATCTGTTTTCCGTGGTTCGGCAGCCGCGCCGGCGAGCCGTCGCACGGTTTCGCGCGCAGCGCCACGTGGCAGCTCCTCAAAACGGTCGTGGCGCCGGAAGGAGTGGTGACGTTGACGTTCGCGCTGCCGCAGATTCCCGGACGCGACGCCTGGAAAAATCTGCGCACGGAATTCATCGTGACCCTCGCCGACACATTGACGATGGAGTTGACCGTCGCGAACGATTCCTGTGGCGAGTCATTGGAGCTTGAGAACTGCCTGCACACCTATTTTCACGTCGGCGACATCAACCAGGTTTCGCTCGCCGGTCTGAACGGGCTGCCGTTTGATGATTTCGCCGCCGGCGCCACGGGAGTGCGCCGGATGGAGAACGATCCGGTGCTACGCGTCGCGAAGGAGACCAACCGCGTTTATCCCGCACACACCGGCGCTGTGGAAATCCACGATGCCAGCCTCAACCGGACAATTCGCATCGAGAAATCCGGCTCCAACTCCACCGTCGTCTGGAACCCGTGGACCACGCAGAAACTGCCGGATGACTTTGACCCGGCGGAACACCAAAACATGGTTTGCGTGGAATCCGGCAATGTGAAGCAGGACAAAATCACGCTCGCGCCGGGACAAACCGCGGCGTTGAAGGTGGTTCTGAGCAGTCATCCGCTTTTACCATGATTTCCGTCATTGAACCTCAACCCGCCGGGGCGGCCATCAACCTGGTAAAACAGGTCGAGGAGATTTTTTCACCGACGGGTTTGTTGTCGCGCGCGAAGAATTTTGAGTTCCGTCCGCAACAACAGCAGATGGCCGTCGCCGTGGCGCGCGCACTGCAAAATCGCGAACACCTGGCGGTCGAGGCCGGCACGGGTGTCGGCAAAAGCCTGGCTTATCTGATCCCGGCGATTCTGTTCGCGGTGGCGGAGAAGAAAAAAGCCGTCGTTTCCACGCACACGATCAACTTGCAGGAGCAGCTTACGGAGAAGGACCTGCCGATGCTCGCGGAAGTGCTCGGCACCCTCACCGCGCCGGTCCGGTTCAACTTTTCGATGCTCAAAGGCCGCGCGAATTATCTCTGCACCCGCCGGTTGCAAAAAGCGATGCAGCAGTCCGGCAACCTGTTCACGTCGTCCGAGGCCGAGGAACTGCAACGCATTTACGAGTGGTCGAAGAAAACCAAGGACGGCAGCCTCTCGGATTTCGACGTTGAACCGGATCCGAAGGTCTGGGCGCAGGTCTGTTCCGAACGCGGACTCTGCTCGCCCAAGGTTTGTGGCTTCCCATCCGATTTTGCCAAGGACCACGGCGTCTGCTTTTTTCAACGTGCCCGGAATAAATTCCTTTCCTCGGACGTGCTGGTGCTGAACCACACGCTGTTTTTCACGCTGCTTGGCGGGGTGGATGAGGAAATGGAGGGCGGCATCCTGTTCAAGAACGACTTCGTGATTTTCGACGAGGCCCACCAGATGGAACCCGTCGCCTCCCGGCACATCGGTTTGAGTGTGTCGAGCGGGCAGGTGCGTTATGCGCTGAACCGGTTGTGGAATCCGCGCACGGAAAAGGGCCTGCTGGCCACCTTGCGCAAGGGCGGCGCGGTCAAACTGGTGGCCGACATCCTGGGCGAGTCGGAAAAGTTTTTTGAAAATGTCGAGGCCGCCTGCGAGGAAATCCAGAAATCCGCCGGCAAAAACAAATTTGGCGGCGGTGAAACCGGCGGGCGCCGGCGGGCGTGGACCGAACTGCGCATCCGCCGCGCCGAACTGGTGAAGGACAACGTCACGCTGCCACTCCAGCGCCTGCGCGAGGCCGTGAGCGAGTTGATCAAATTGAGCGAGGACAAGGACATCGGGCAGGAACTGGTCGAGTGCAACCGCCGCCTGGCCGAATTGCGCGACGAAGTGAAGGCGTTCCTCGAACAAAGCGCGGCCGACCACGTTTACTGGGTGGAACGCAGCGGCAAGGCGCGCCAGAACCTCGCGCTCAATGCCGCGCCGGTGGACGTGGCGGACTTTCTGCGCCGCCGGTTGTTTGAGAGCGACACGAGCATCATCATGACCAGCGCCACTTTGGCAATCGTAGGACAGGCGTCGCGCCTGTCTCCATCTAAAAATAAAAAATTAGAGACAGCCACGGCAGCCGTCTTGCGACCAGGGAAACCTCCGACCAGTCCCGTGCCGATCCTGCCTTTTGTGCCGTTCGATCCGGATATGCCGGTTGCAAAGACGGGCCGGCATTTGCCGCACTGGACACAGGACGGTTGCACTTATTTCGTGACGTTCCGACTGGCAGATTCAATTCCGCAAGAAAAGCTGAATCAGTGGCAGACTGAATTGCGGAAATGGCTGCTGCGGAATCCCGAACCGCGTACGGCGGAGCAGGACGCGGAATATGCCGAACAGTTTGCCGAAACGTTCCATCGCTGGCTGGATGATGGCTTGGGCAAATGCTGGCTGCGACAGCCGGAGATTTCAGCTCTCGTCGAGCAGACGTTGCGATTTTTCGACGGCCAGCGTTATTGGCTGGGCCGTTTTGTAGTAATGCCCAATCACGTTCATGTTTTGGTCCGGCCACTTGGTGAAAACACGCTGTCCGAAATTCTTCATTCTTGGAAATCTTTCACCGCGAAACAAATCAACGCTGCACTCGGACGGGAAGGCAAGGTCTGGCAAGATGAATCGTTTGACAACATCGTGCGCGACGAACCGGCGCTGGAAAAATTTTCGGCTTATATCCAGGAAAACCCTGCGCAAGCCAGTCTGGCTGAAGGCGAATTCCGCCTGGGATTCGGAAGCAGTGCTGGCGGGCCAACCGTAGGACAGGCTTCCAGCCTGTCTCCATCTAAAAAGACAGAAAAGTTAGAGACAGGCGCGACGCCTGTCCTACGCAAAGACGCGCTCGCCTACTTTATCAAGCGTGTCGGCGCTGTATCCGCCACCCAACTTCAGGTCGGCACACCGTTTGATTACGAGCGGCAGATGAAGATTTTTGTCGCCCAAAAGATGCCCGACCCGCGCGAGGCCGGTTACGCCGACGCGCTTGAACACTGGATCGGGCATTTCGTGAAGCAGACGCACGGCAAGGCGTTTGTACTGTTCACCAGCTACAAGCTTATGCAGGAGGTCAGCGAACGCCTGCAGCCGTTTTTTGACCGGCTCGGCGTCGCGTGCCTCGTGCAGGGCACCGGCACGCCGCGTTCGACCATGCTGGAGAAATTCAAGGACGACGTGGACTCGGTGCTGTTCGGCACGGACAGTTTCTGGCAGGGCGTGGATGTGCCGGGTGAGGCGTTGAGCAACGTCATTATTACCCGCCTGCCATTCGCCGTGCCCGACCATCCGCTCATCGAGGCGCGCCTCGAGGCGATTGAAGCGCGCGGGGGCAATGCCTTTGGCGAATTTTCCCTGCCCGAGGCGATCCTGAAATTCCGCCAGGGCGTCGGCCGGCTGATTCGCACCAAAACCGACACCGGCATCATCGTGGTTTTGGACAACCGCGTGCTGACGAAGCAATACGGCCAGGCCTTTCTCGACGCCCTGCCGAAATGCCCGGTGGAGATTGTCTGAAATTATTCCAACGGGGCTGACAGGTTCGTGCTGATTGGATTAAAAAAGGCATCGTATCTTACAATTTCTTTGAAATGCCCATTGCTATCGCCGCCACGCCAGATTTCTGTTAAAACGCCGTCTTTGTAAATTTCACGCGTAATCGCATATTTTAAGCCGTTAGGTTTAATATCCAATTGTTGGATTATCCTATTTTTGTATGTGCAAAACACATCTGCAATGCCGTTAAAATCAGTATCTTTTTGTAGAGTGTCAGTTCCATCGTCGGAAAACGTCCACCACTCGTCTGGTTCCCCATCGAAATTATTATCGTACTCCGCGCGGACGGCACGCCCGTGTTCGTAATATGTCCAATGATCCCATTTCCCGTCGAGGTTTCGATCTTGAAGGAACTCGACCAGATGTCCATCGCGATAAACCCATTCTTCATCAGCTTTACCATGATAATAATGGTAGTGCGTTTTTGTCCCGAGCCCATTCACCCACTGATAAAAAAGACAAAGGATAACTCCAAGGATTACCCCAATAACAATGCCGAACAGCATCTGGCCTGGTGCAGGCTGCTTTTCCGAGACCGGTTCCGGAGAAGACGAAGCAACGGCTTCGGTTTCGGCTTGCCTGATTTCCACGGGTGACGCCTGCGCACTCAGCAAAGCGACCGCCGCCTCAGTGTCGGAAGTGATAACAGACAAACGCACCCCGCCGGCAGCCGTCAAGTTGGGATACATGCCGCCGCCGTCGTCGGCACTTATCCAGCACTTGATGCCATGCGCTTCGAGATTCGACGCGGCCAATTGCGCGGTTTCATGGCTGATGAAAGTGTGAACAACTACCGTTTCAACTTCATCGCGGAGATCGCCCTTGGCCGGTACGGGTTCAGGCGGAAATGATGGGAGCGGGTAACCGTCAATCGCGCACTCGGAAGCTTCGTCGGGGTATTCTTTCCCACAGTACGGGCATTTTTTCATTCGTGGTTGTTTTACGCTTGAAAAATCTCGTGTCGATAAGAAAGCGGCAAAGCGTCCTGACAGACTCGTGGGGAAAAAGGGAAACAGAAGTTAGAGACAGGCGCGACGCCTGTCCTACGCTTTTGCCACCAGCGGAAATTTTAAGGGATGCCGGACGATGCCGCTCCTACGGAGCTTGATTCGCTTTACTTTTGGATTCCACAAAGATGCCGCGCCTACGGCGCTGGTTTCTCGGCATACCGTCGAAATGCCCGGTGGAGATTGTGTGAATCGTCACGAATTTGAAACCAGAACGTCACTTGTAAAAGTGAGGAATGGGGTTAGGATGGCAGTGTAGTTCAAGTTTAACCGGCGGGCGTTGGATACAAGTCGTAATTCGCATTTGTATGTCACTCAACGCCCGCTGTTCTTTTCTCCCCATCCTCGACACCCACGTTCTCGGCCATTAAACTGGCGGGGCATGGCGCACACCGAAAAACCTCCTGCCGAACTCATCGCTCTGCTCCAACGCCCGGTGGAAATTAACTGAGCGGCCATGGATATTCACGACGTGCTGAAAATGGCGGGCGGCATCGGGGTAATGGTGCTGTTTGTTCCCATGGTGATCGAAGTCCTCAAGAGTAGCGGCGACGGGCAAAGCTTTTCCACCTGGATCCTTTGGGCCACGCTGGACACCATTTTGACCCTCAGCACCATCCAGCGGCACGGAAACTTCCTCCTGCCGTTGGGTTTTGCCCTCGGCGGTTGGGTTTTGACCGGGCTGCTGCTGGTCAAGGGGCGTTTTGCCTGGGGCCGCCTGGACACCGCGATTTTGGTGTTTGTGTTCGGCTGTTTGGAGGGTTGGAAACTGGGCGGCGCGAGAACCGCCATTGTCTCCGCCACGCTGGCCATCTGTCTGGCCGGCATTCCCGGCCTGATGGAATTGTGGCGCCACCCGCAGCGCGCGGTCGGAAACATCTGGGCGGGATACGTGCTGGCCAACGGCCTGGCGTTTCTGGGCGGAACGGCCATGACGGTGGAAGAACGTTTCGCACCCGCCCTGTTTGCGGCTTTCGGGATGTTGATGTTCATCGCCAGTCGCATACGGACCATCACCCAATGCCAGTCCTGAACGGTGGTCAGCCTTCAACACGGGACTTCCACGACTTTTCCCGCGAGGCTCCGGCCATTATCCGGGCGTGGCCGGCGGGTTCTCCTTGGACTTGAGCTGATCGACACCTTTTTTCAAACATTCCGGGCACATGCCATGAGAGGTCCGCGTGGCGAGTTTTGAGTTGAAATAATCTTCCATCGTAAGCCATTCGTCGTCATGGCACACCTTGCGACACCAGCCGCAGATGCGCAGGAATTCCTCCAGGTAATGCAACCGCTGCGGCAACCAGCGGGTCGCCACGTGAACCGATGTCCACACCAGCAATATCACCACCGTCCGGAGCACTGCCCGGCGCCAGTCGGGAGTAAATGCCTCTCCGAAAAGGGCGTGAGGAATGCGGACCAGTTCCGTCAGCCAGCAAAGCACGATCAGCAATGAGAAGCCAAAGGCCTCGATCCAGAGGATGCTGTTCTCCTTGTCCGTAATTTGTTTCATGAATGCAAATTTGATTATGGCCCAAATTTTGTCCAGAAAAAGTCGCGCGGCCGCGGCTCGACACCCGTGCGGTTGGCCAATAAGCTGCAGCCGCATGACGCGCCCGGAAAAACTATTGGCTGAACTTATTGCGCTGCCCAGCGTCAATCCCGCCTTCGTTCCGTCGGGCGGAACTTCGGTGCGGCAAGCCCGCCAGCCGCATCCGTTCACCGGGGAACAACGCGTTGCGGATTTTCTCGCCGCAGCCGCCGCGCGCGCCGGGCTGGAGGTGGAATTTCAAAAAGTCTTGCCCGGCCGTTCCAATCTCATCGTGCGTCTGCGGCCGCAAAACAAAATCCGCCGGACCATTTTGCTCGCGCCGCACCTGGACACCGTTGGCGCCGAGGCGTTGCAATTCGTTGCCCGCCGGAAAAATGGCCGGCTCCATGGCCGCGGCGCGTGCGACACCAAAGGCTCCGTGGCCGCGATGCTCGCCGCGCTTTGCGAATTGGCCCGCTCAAAGCAGCGCCCGAAGGAAACGGCCGTGGTCTTTGCCGGGCTGGTGGACGAGGAGCACGCGCAAGCCGGCTCGCGCGCCCTGGCGGCAAGCCGGTTCCAGGCGGATCTGGCCATCGTGGGCGAGCCGACGCGATTGCAAGTCGTCACGGCGCACAAGGGCAGCTTGTGGCTCGAACTCGAAACGCGCGGCCAGTCGGCCCATGGCGCAACGCCGCAGCTCGGTAAAAATGCCGTCCACCAAATGGTGCGCATCGTGGAGGTCCTGGAGACGGATTACGCCGCGCGGTTGCGCCGGCGCCGGCATCGGCTGCTCGGGGCCGCGACGGTGAATGTCGGCACCATCTGCGGCGGCGCGCAACCGAACATTGTGCCTGATCGTTGCGCGATTACCGTGGATCGCCGCACGTTGCCGGGCGAAACCGACCTCGGGGTGCAACGTGAAATCGCCGCCTTCCTCAACGCGAAAAAACTGCGCGCGAATATTGCCAGCGTCAAGCTGGCGCCGGCCCGCCCGTTGGAAACAAATTCCGGCCTGCCGCTGGTCCGGCAATTCCTGCGGAGCGTCGGCCAGACGCGTTCCGTGGGTGTTGATTTCTTTTGCGACGCGGCGGTGTTGTCGGCCGGCGGCATCCCCAGCGTCGTTTTCGGCCCCGGTGACATTGCCCAGGCGCACACGGCCGACGAATGGATTTCGCTGGCGTCACTGGAGCGCGGTAAGAATTTGCTTTTGAAATTCCTGAAATTGCTTCCTTGAAAGAAGTATTCTCCTCCTCGTTCTCGCCCTCGATGGTTGATTTTCGATTACGACAACGAGGACGAAGGACGATTCAAGGCTAAAATGCTTTTCTCCATTCGCCTTATCCGGCAAACTTTGTCCGCCCATGTCCGAAGAAAAAGTCGAAGCCATTCCGACGATTGACCACAAGCCGCACGCGACGTTTTTTCGCCAGAGCGGCTGGCTCATGATGGCGACGATCATTCAGGGAGCGATGACCTTCGGCGTGCATCCGCTGGCCAAGAAAATTTCCCCCGCCGAATACGGCATTTTCGTGACAATGCTGATGCTGACGTCGCTCATTCCGACAATGCCGTTGCAAATGGTCTTCGCGCAGCAAACCGCCGGGACGCTTGCGACGAACCGCGGCCCCCAGCTTTCGCTGATGATCCGTTGGGGCTGGCTGCTGACGTTCATCGCGTGGGCGATAATTGCCCTGTTCGTCTTGGCGTTTCAAAACCGCATCATGGCGGGCTGGGAACTCACAAGCCCGGCGACGTTGTGGGTGACGCTCGCGGCATTGCTGATGAATCTGTGGATGCCGCTTTTTTCCGGCGTGCTGCAAGGGCGGCAGGATTTTTTCTGGCTGGGCTGGGCTACCATTCTGGGCGGCGTCGGGCGTGTCGTGGTGGCAGTGCTGCTGGTGCTCGCGTTTCACTCGGGCGCGACGGGCATGATGTTCGGCGCGTTCGCCGGCCTCGGCGCTTGGGCGGGCATTGCCATCTGGCGTTCGCGTGATTTGTGGTTGGCGAAACCGGAAGAATTTGACTGGCGCGGTTTGTTCAAACAGGTTACACCGTTGATGCTCGGCTTCGGCGCGTGCCAGTTCCTGTTCACGACGGACACCATGTATGTGAAGGCGTTTTTTCCCGGCGACGAAATGGCATCCTACGGCGTGGCGGGAACGTTGTCGCGCGCGCTGCTTTGGCTGGTGCTGCCGCTGGCGACGGTGATGTTCCCGAAAATTGTCCACGCCACGGCGAAGTCGGAAAAAAGCAACCTGCTCGGCATCGTTCTGCTCGGCACGGCGATTCTGGCGGTTTGCGGCGCGGCGGGCTTGTGCCTCGTCGGGCCGCTGGTGGTGAAACTGGCGTTCAAGACGGAATACGTCGCGGAAACCATGAAACTGCTGCCGTGGTATGCGGGCGCAATGATTCCGTTGGCGCTGGCGAACGTGCTGGTGAACGATTTGATGGCGCGGGCGAAATTCAAGGCCGTCCTGCCGATGGTGCTGCTGGCCGTCGCCTACGGATTCACGCTGCCGGCGATGCTGCACAAATTCCCCGGCCGCATGGAGGTGGCGCTGCAAACGCTCGGAGTTTTCAACCTGTTGCTGCTCGGCGTATCCGCGTGGTTCACTTTCTTTAGTTCAAAGTCCAAAGTCTAAAGTCGCCGGATTATTCGACTTTGGGGGCTGGACTTTGGACTTGAGATTCCGACAATGGCCGAGGCGCACTCAGCTTTTTGTAGATCCAGCCTTCCAAGGGACGGAGCGGACGGAGCCATTTGTAAAATGGGGAGTAGATCAATCGTACGCGCACCGCCGAGAGAAACATCGTCAACGAAGTCTGTCCCAACACCACTTTTGACCCGATTTTGTCGGTCCACTCGGTCGGCACTTCGAGGATGTGGAAGCGTGCGCGTTTCAAGGCCACCAGCAGGTTGATGTCGAAGGCCATGTCCGTAATGCGCAGGTAAGGATGGATGGTTTCAACCGCTGCGCGCTTCATTACCTTCGCGCCGCATTGCGTGTCGCGGATGTTCAACCAGAACAGCAGTTGCACAATGAGATGAAACGCGCGGCTGGCCAATCGCCGTTGCCCGGTCTGTGACTGGTGAATGACCGCGCCGGTCAGCCAGCGCGAGCCGATGACGCAGTCCGCCTCGCCGGTGTGCCGGACCAGTTCAAGAAACGCAGGCGGCGGGGTCGCCCCGTCGGCGTCCGTATATCCAATCAAATCGCCGTAGGGCGCGAGTTTGAGTCCCTCGATGAGGGCGCCCCCCTTGCCGATGGGTTCGGGAAAATTCAAGTAGCTGACGCTGGAGAATTCCTTCGCGACCTTTTGCACGACGCCGAGCGTGTTGTCCGTGCAACCGTTGAGCACGACGACCATCTGGAATTTGCCGTGATGATGTTCCTGGAAAAAGCGGGCGTAGTCGCGCAACACCGGTTCGATGCGGCGCTCCTCGTTATAAGCTGGAATCAGGAGCAACAAGCTGGGATTAGGCACGCGCACTAGGTAGCAGAGAATTTTAAAATTGCAACGCCCCACACACCTTTCGCTTGCGGCAGCCATCATAAATGTTTATTCAAATCGTATGGATTCTCACGAGGCGCTAATCGCGCTGAACCTCATCGAACACGTCGGCCCGGTGCGCGCCCGGTTGTTGCTCGAACATTTCGGTGAGGCCCCCAAAATCCTCACCGCTTCAAAATCCGCCCTGCTCCGCGTCCGCAACATCGGCGACGAAACCGCCGAAGCGATTGTCCATTGGGAGCAATCCATCGATCTCGCGGGTGAATCGAAGCGCCTTGCGGAATCCGGTTGCCGCGTTTTGATTCAAAGCGACGAGGAATATCCGGAACTGCTCCGGCAGATTTATGATCCGCCGATCGTGCTTTACGTCAAGGGCGCGCTGACGTCGAAGGACAAAAATGCGGTGGCCATGGTCGGTTCGCGCATGACCACGCATTACGGCCTCGAAGCCGCGCGCAAGCTGGCCTACCAGCTTGCTTATGTGGGTGTGACGGTCGTGAGCGGCGGCGCGCGGGGCATTGACACGGCGTCGCATCAGGGCGCGCTGGCGGCCCGGGGCCGCACGGTCGTGGTGCTGGGCACGGGCATCAATGTGGTGTTTCCGCCGGAGAACCGGGAATTGTTTGAACGAGTGGCGGCCAATGGCGCGGTCGTCACCCAGTTCCCGTTCAATCGCAACGGTGACCGGCAAAGCTTCGCCATCCGCAACCGGATCATCGCCGGCCTGACGCTCGGCACGGTGGTCGTGGAGGCGGATTTGAACAGCGGCGCGCTCATCACGTCGAATTTCGCGACGGAATACGGCCGGCAGGTGTTTGCCGTGCCGGGAAGAGTGGATTCACCGCGCAGCAAGGGTTGCCACGATCTGATTAAAAAGGGCGCGAAGTTGTGCGAAAGCGCCGAAGACGTCCTGAGCGAGTTCGAATATTTGTTTCCGGCCAGCAATCGCCCGTCGTCACCCGGCGAGACCGGTGTCCTGCCCGCGCTGGAATTGTCCGAGAATGAACAGCGCGTTTACGATTCCCTGAGCCATGAGGAATCGGCCATTGACGAGGTCATCCGGCGGAGCGGCCTGCCGAGTTCGGCGGTTTCGGTGGCGTTGCTGGGCCTGGAAATGAAGCGGGCGGTCAAACAATTGCCCGGAAAACTGTTTGTGCGAAACACGTAATTTACAAACCAGGACTTGCACAAACGCAGTCAACCGACTAGAACCCGGGGCAGACCAGCGCAATTATGGCGAACTACAAAATCATCGGCGGCGACTTGAAACAGTACGGGCCGGTCACGGACGAGGAGGTGCGCAAGTGGATTGCCGAGGACCGGCTGAACTCGCAATCACTCGTGCAGGTGTTTGGCGACATCGAGTGGAAAAAGTTGTCCGAGTTTCCGGAGTTTGTGGAGGCACTGGCCGGCAAACCCGGAACCTTGAGCGCGCCGTTGCCGACGGAATTTCCCACCCCAACCAACTGGCAGGAGCATGATTACTCGCTCGACATTGGCGGGTGCATCAACCGCGGCTGGGAGCTGGTCAAAGGGAATTTTTGGCCCAGTGTCGGCATCACCGTTCTGATTATGGTGATTATCACGGCCATCAACCAGATTTTTGGCCTGTTCACCCGCCCGGCGATTGATGCCATGGTTTTGGAACGCAAGGTGATCCCGTCCGAAATCGTCATTATTTTCCTGGTAACGATTGTCAGTGGCCCGATCTACACCGTTTTTATAGCCGGGTTGTTTAGATATTATCTTAAGCTGATTCGTGGTGACAGCGCCGGAATCGCCGACGCGTTTTCTGGCTTTGGCCGTTCCACCGGTCAATTGATCCTGCTCAGCCTGGTGATGAATATTTTGACGCTCACCGGTTATGTCTTCTGTCTGATTCCCGGAATTTATCTGGCGGTGGCCTGGGTTTTTTCGATTCCCCTGGTCATCGACCGGCAAATGGGGTTTTGGGAAGCCATGGAGTTAAGTCGTAAAATGGTCAACAAACATTGGTTCCTGGTGTTTGCCTTTTTGTTGGTGTACGGCTTGTTGAGCATGGCCGGGATTATTGCCTGTTGCATCGGGATTTTTGTGACCTTGCCCATCGGCATCGCTGCGTTGATGTATGCCTTTGAAACCATCTTCTCCCCGCCGCAAGGTGGTTAGCCGCACTGTCGCCCGAAACGCCGCATGGCTTAATCAAGCCGCCACGCCGGGACTGGGCTCGCTCATGGCCGGACGGTGGATTGCGGGAATTGGACAATTGCTTTTGGCGGTGGCCGGTTTTGTTCTCGTGGTGGTGTGGTTTTGTGATGTGATGATTCAGTTTTACGGACAAATCGACGGTGACGTGCAGCCGCATCCGGTCGGATGGATTGGCGAACTCGGGGCGGTTTTGTTCGGCGCCGCGTGGCTTTGGGCGCTGGTCACGAGCCTCAGCCTGATGGCCCGGGGAGAATCGGAAGAACCTGCCGTGCCACAAACGGTTCCACCGCCGAGGGCGAATCCGCCCGCCGAACCGCCGAAACTTTCAGATTTGCCAAAACCTAAAAATCCGCATCGTTATGTATAAAATCATTGGAGCCGACGGCCAGCCCTATGGCCCCGTCAATGCCGAACAAATCCGGCAGTGGACCGCCGAGAACCGGGTCAACGCGCAAACACTCGTTCAAACCGAGGGCGCCACGGAATGGAAACCGCTGGGGTCAATCCCGGAACTGGCAGCCGGATTGAAAACGGTTCCGCCGCCCATTGCGGCACCCTCCACCCTCGCCACCCGCGCGTCGAACAAAATCCCCGCGGGCATCTGCGGAATACTGTTGGGCGGCTTCGGTGTTCATAAGTTCATCCTGGGCTACACCGGCGCGGGTCTGGTCATGCTGCTGGTGTCCCTGCTTTCCTGTTTCATTCTGGCGCCGGTCATGCACCTCATCGGCCTCATCGAAGGCATCATTTATCTGTGCAAGTCCGACGAGGAATTTGTGCGCGTGTACGTGGACGGACGCAAGGAATGGTTTTAGGCCATGAAAAAACTCAGCGCCGTTCAAATCAAATCCGCGCTCGCTGCCGTGCCGGGATGGACCCGGACCGGCGCCGCCATTTCGCGGACGTACCAGTTCAAGGATTTCCCCGCCGCGGTTCAATTTGTGAACGCCGTCGCCGGAATCGCCGAACGGGCGTGGCATCATCCGGACATTGACATTCGTTGGAACAAGGTCGTGCTCACGCTCACGACCCACGATGCCGGTGGCCTGACGGAAAAGGATTTTGCGCTGGCCGGGAAGTTTGACCGGTTACCGGCCGTCAAAGGCTAAAACACCGCCGGTGCGCCTTCCTCCAGCATTCGCATCTGAGGGGTGAGCCCTTCCGTATCGGCGATTTGCCGGAGCCAGCGCGGAGGTTCGTCCAGGGCTTCGAACGACAATTTGAACGTCCCGTAGTGCATCGGCACCAGCCACCGCGCCCGCAGGTCCCGGAATGCCTTCACCGCCTCGTCCGGACCCATGTGCACGCGCCGGAACGATTCCGGGTGATAGGCGCCGATGGGCAGCAACGCGATTTCCGGCGCAAGTTTCTGCCCGATTTGTTTGAAACCATCAAAATAAGCGCTGTCACCGGCGTGATAAATTTTCCGCCCCTGATGTTCCAGCACAAATCCGCCGTAGCCGCGGTGATGATCGGCCAGGGTGCGCGCCCCCCAGTGCCGGCTCGGCGTGAACGTGACCTTCCAATCCCGGTGCGAAAAACTCTCCCACCACACCAGCTCAATGACGCGGGAAAAACCCAGATCAAATGCCAGATCGCCGACACCCCACGGCATGAGACCGATTTTCGGATGTGGCAACCGGCGCAGCGTCGGCTTGTGAAAGTGATCGAAGTGCGCATGGGTCAGCAGCACCAGATCGATCGGCGGCAGATCGTCGATTTTCAGGCCCGAACGCTTGATGCGCTTGAGCAGGAACAGCCAGTTCGCAAAATTCGGGTCAATCAGCACGTTCAGGTCCGTGAACTGGATCAGGAACGACGCGTGGCCGATCCAGGTGATGGCCACCTGGCCGCGCGACAATTTGGGAAAAACCGGGCGGCGCTGATGGCCGGTGCGCGGCGTCAGCAGGGCCTTCCAGACCAGTTCCTGAAAAAAGGTGCGCGGGTTGAAATGCTTCGACGGCGTCAAATCCTTGAAGGACCGCGGCAACCGCCGCGGTGACAACGGAGGACGCTGCGAAAATGGTTTCGTCATACAGCGGCGGTATTTTACCCCCGCCGCCCGGTGAATGAAATGGAAAATCGGCTGAGAGCCAGTTTGTAATTATAGCTTCAAAAGAGCCGGTCCGGCGGGCTGCAAGCTTTTGGCTGATTTCACGGTTTTTCAGCTTTTAACATTTTTACTTGAGCAAGGTCTTGCTGTGCCATTGTGAACTCCGGTTCAAGGCGAACGGCTTCTTCAAACTCGCGTTGGGCTTCATCCAGCCGCCCCTGCTTGGCCAGCAGCACGCCCAAATCAAGATGCGCGTGGGGATTGCCGGGCTGTAACCGGATGACTTCGGCGAACTCGCGCTCGGCCTCGGCGATTTGATTGACTGCCACCAATTCATGTCCCAGTGTAAAATGCGCCTGCCATGAATCGGGTTCAAGTTGAATGGCGGTGTGGCAGTCTTGAATCGCCTCGGCGTGACGGTTTAACTTTGACAAAGCCAGGCCCGCATCAGTGCAATAAGCCGCGCTCTGCGGCTCCAACTGTCGCGCACGGTTATAATCCTGCAAGGCGGACTCATACTTTCCGGTGCTGAGATGAACTTCACCCAAATAAGACCAGCCTTCCGCCAGACTCGGACACAACGCCAGGGCCTTGGTCAAAGCCGCCTCCGCCTCATCCCATTGATCCAATTCCGTGAGCAACCGGCCGGCCCGAAAAAACGGCAGGCAATTGTATGGCTCCAATTGCTGCATCTGCCGCCATTGTGCCACCGCCTGTTGCTTGTCGCGGACAACTTCGAAAAACACCGCGAAGTTTTTGTGCAACAAAGGGTCCTGCGGCGCCCGCTGGATCGCCGACAGATAAACCTTGACTGCCAATTGAGCCGTGGCCGGATTCATTCGCTGCTGCAAGGCGGTTGCCTCGTCGCGCAGCCGCTGCATCCGCCCGGCGTTGTTCAGTTGGTTGCTCAACGGCGGATGGCCCAACTGGTCAATCACCCCCATCGTCACCGCGAACCGATTCCAATCCGTAAGGCCGAGCAGACCATCACACGTTTCCTGCGACGCCCAGTCGTTGGTGCCGGCGGCTCGCGAAATTTCGGCGGGCAGCATTTTTTCAACCTGTTCCGCCCAGGCGCGGCCCAGGCGGAAGTTGCCGTCGAAGTTAAAGTGCACGTGTTCGAAAAAAGTTTCCCGTCCGCAAATGCCGTCGGGAGCTTGCGCCGCCAAAGCCGCCGCCGCGTCAAAGCACACCAGCCTGCCGCCCGCAAATTGCCGGCCGATTTTTTGAATCGCGCCGTTGATGCGCGAATCGGCGCGAAAAGGCAGGGCATCGACATCACAGGCCGTTTGAAAATGCTCCCGCGCGTCAGCGAATTGGTTCAGCGCCAGCGCACATTCGCCCCAACGGAATTGCAATTCCGGGAACTGCGGATCCCATTTCGCCGCCTGCGCAAATATTTGCGCCGCGCCGGCAAAATTGGTTTGCGCTTCATCCGCGCAGGCTGCCGAAAACAATTGGTCAAACTGCGCGCGGCCGGCGGCGGGCAGATTGGAGTTGATCAGCGAAGCGAACGGCGGGCAGTCCTTGAGATTCACCGCCACCGTATTGAGAAGGATTTTTGCGCCCGAACCCAGGCCGACGCGGACGATATCGTTCAGATTCCTCTCGAAATTTTGATAGACCACTTCCCGGCGCGGATCCTCCGCGCGAAACTGGTTGCCGACAAACATCGTCATGCCGCCCCACGAGGCGATGCCGCTATGGCCTTTCAGCTTGCGGCTGAGGTCCACCAGCAACTGGCCAATCCGCGTCTTTTGAATGGCCAGAGTCAGCCGGACAAAACCGAGCGGCGGTGCCTTCGCCCCAAAAACGGTCGCCGCGCCGAACGGCCCGACCATTTCATTGTTGCCCATGTAAATGATCCACATGTCGCCGTCGGCCTTCGCGGTGTCGCGGGCGATGGGCAGAATGACGTGCGAGTTGATGGCCGTGAAGCCGAGATTGACGACCTCGAAGTGTGTGTTCGGAAACCGCTCGTTCAACAGCGTCTGCAGATAACGCGACGCCGCATAAGCCGGCTCCGGTTCACCGCGTGCCGCCGATTCGCCGAGAATAAAAATGCGATAAACGTTCGCGGGCTTTTTCACTTCCAGCATCGTTGGCTCCGGCCAGCGCGCCAGTTGGGGCGGGAAAAACCGCAGGCTGAAATCAGGGTTGGTGATCCAAAAATCCTTTTCGCCAACCCGGATTTTCTCAAAAAAACAAGTTGAATGCCCATAGCCCGCCAGTCGCAAACCCGCTTCCAATCCGCCCAGCAACAGCAGCGGCAGGACCGCCATGGCAATAAAACGAAACAGCCATTTGCGACCAACCGACAGCGGAGCCGCCGGCCCGACGCGGCCGGTTTTTCCGAACGAATCTTTTCTTTCCGGTTTGCGTCCGGCTTTTGATTTGTTCGGGCGTGGTTTCATGGTTTCAGCTTCAAAAGAGCCGGTCCAGCGGGCTGCAATCTTTGGCCGGATGCCAGCAGGTCTTTGCCTCACGCGGGCGTTTGAGCTGCAATGAATCCTTGCCTCCCAGCCGCAGCATAAATCCCAGCGGAGTGATGATCAAAATGAAAAAAAGGGCCAGCACGCAGCGGCCAATGAACTGGCTGGAATAAAATCCCAGCCGCAAGGAAAGCCGGTACCAGCCGCGGAACCAGCGCGGTTGCCGCACCGCGCAAATGGCAACGAGGCCGAGCAGGGCGAGCAGGGCGAACCAGAGATTCGCCGGCAGATGCCGCCGCCAGCGCAGCAGCGAGCTTAAAATGGCCAGCCCCAGCGTGGTCAGCAGCGCGGACTTGCGCCATTCTTTCGGATCTTCTTTGAAGTTTAGTTTCATCTCAATCGGCCTGGGGAGAAATGCGGCGTGAAATTTTTTGCTGCGGTTGCGCGGCGCGTTCAACGACAAAACCGCCCAGGATAAGATAATCCATCTCCGTGTTCATGAAGCAGCGATACGCATCATCGGGCGTGCAGACCATCGGTTCGCCGCGCACATTAAATGACGTGTTGACCAGCACGCCGCAGCCGGTCGCCTGCTCGAAGCGCAGCAGCAAATCGTAAAGGAGCGGATTGCCTTCGCGTTCCACGGTTTGAATCCGCGCCGAGTAATCCACGTGCGTGATGGCGGGCAGCGTGGAGCGGATTTCCTTGAGCCGGTCGAGCCCTTTGATTCCCGGCGGGATCTCGCGGCATAATTCCTTTTTTACCGGTGCGACCAGCAGCATGTAAGGCGACTCGACGTCCAATTCAAAATAATCCGCCACGCGCTCGCGTCGAACGATGGGGGCGAAGGGCCGGAACGATTCGCGGAATTTCACTTTCAAGTTCATCACGGACTGCATTTTGGTCGAACGCGCATCGCCGAGAATGGAGCGGTTGCCAAGCGCGCGCGGGCCAAATTCCATCCGCCCCTGAAACCAGCCGATGACTTTTTCGGTTTTCAAAAGTCCAACGGTGAAATCCAGCAGCGCGTCTTTTCCCAATCTTTGAAAAACCGAATGGTGCGAGCGCAGCACCGTTTCAATTTCGTCGTCGGAAAATTCCGGGCCGAGCAGCGCCGCCTGCATTGAATCGGCGGGCATGGCAACGCGCGGATTCTCCTTCCGGGCATACCACGCGGCCAGCGCCGCGCCGGGCGCGCCGCCCGCATCGCCGGCCGCGGGCTGAATCCAAATCCGGTCAAAAACCTTTTCGCGGAGAATGAGTCCGTTCGCCACGCAATTGAGCGCCACGCCGCCCGCCAGGCAGAGATTTTTCAAGCCGGTAACTTCGCGGGCGTGCCGGGCGAGCCGCAGCATGATTTCTTCCGTGACCAACTGGATGGAACGGGCGACATCCATGTGCCGTTGCTCGATTTTTTCTTCCGGCCCGCGCGGCGGCCCGCCGAACAGTTTCTGAAATTTTTTGTTGGTCATCGTCGTGCCGCGCAGGAAATTAAAATAATCCAGGTTCAGCCAGAACGAGCCGTCGGGTTTGATGTCGAGCAATTCGCGGCGGATGGCGTCGGCAAATCTGGGTTCGCCATATGGCGCGAGACCCATGAGTTTGTATTCGCCGGAATTGATGCGGAAGCCGCAGTAGTCCGTGAACGCGGAATAGACCAGGCCGAGCGAGTGCGGAAAGCGCAACTCCTTCAGCATTTTGGTTTCACTTCCGCGGCCGTGGCCGATGGTCGTCGTCGCCCATTCGCCAACACCGTCGATCGTCAAAATCGCGGCTTCGTCAAACGGCGACGGAAAAAACGCGCTGGCCGCATGCGCTTGATGATGCCCGGTGAAAAGAATCTGACAATCGGGCCGCAGTTCCGGCAGTTCCGCGCGGATCGCTTTGCGCAAATCCAGTTTCTCGCCGAGCCAGTTGGACAGCACGGTGGGGAAAGTGCGCCAGCCGCCGGGCGCGACCGCGAGATACGTTTCCAGCAGGCGCGCAAATTTCAAAACGGGTTTGTCGTAAAAAACCACCGCGTCGAGTTGCGCGAGCGTCAGGTTGGCCTGGCGGAGACAAAATTGAGCGGCGTGCCGCGGGAAGTCGGGATCGTTTTTTTTGCGCGTGAAACGTTCTTCCTGCGCGGCGGAAATAATTCTTCCCTCGCACACCAGCGCCGCGGCGGCGTCGTGATAATACGCCGAGACGCCGAGAATATTGCGCGGCGCGGGCATGAATCAGAGAAACGGGTAAAGCGCCCAGGCGATGCCGGAGCTGGCGGTGAAGATCAAAATCGCGCCCAGCAACAGCAGCACGACGATGAGCGGGATGAGCCACCATTTTTTCTCCTGTCGGGAGAATTTCAGAAATTCTTTAAGCAGTGACCACATGAGATGTTATAAATTTGGCATTCGTTGCGCGGCTGGCAAGGGAAATCACGGCGCGCGCCTTTTCATCGCCGGCAACCGGGCGGGATGTTCCTGCGGGAATGAAAACCCCGCCCGGTTCGCTCGTCCCTGGCGCCCCGGCGAAAATCGTGCGCAAGCTGGCAAAAAAGGAACGCGGCAGCCTCCGTTTGAGCATCGGTCTGGATGCAACCGGTTTCGTCATACGCCACGGCAGTTTTAACCCGAATTCCGAAGTTGCCGACGATGGCAGGGCGTACGAGGTTGCCCCGGAGTGCGCCCGTCCTCGGGCGCAGCAACTTGGCTATCTTCAAGCCGTGGAATATTTCCCAATCACCTGTCCATCCCAGGTTGCTGCGGCCGGGACGGCCGCACTCCGCTAACGCGGAAATTTCACTTTGGAATTCGGGTTTAACTCCGCGAGCCGCTGGAGAAAAGGAAAATACCGCGACATCCGTGGCCTTCGCGGTTAAAATGAGGACGTGACGCAATTGGCGAAACAGCTCGACAAATTTCTGCGTAAAAAACCGAGGCTTGGCCGTGGCGTCTATCTCGCCAAAACCGCGGTTGTGCTTGGCGATGTGACGCTCGGCGCGCACTCCAGCGTCTGGTACGGCGCGGTGTTGCGCGGCGACATCAACCGCATCGTCGTTGGCCACCACTCCAACATCCAGGACAACGCCGTGCTGCACCTGGCCGACGAGTATGCGTGCATCGTCGGCAACTGGGTGACCGTCGGCCACAGTGCGATTGTTCATGCGTGCAAGGTCGGTGACGAGGTGCTGGTCGGCATGGGCGCGGTGATTCTGGACGGCGCCGTTATCGGCAAACAATCCATTATTGGCGCGAAGGCGCTGGTGACGCAGGGAATGAAAATCCCGCCCGGTTCGCTCGTCCTCGGTGCCCCGGCAAAAGTGGTGCGCAAACTGACGCCGAAGGAGCGCGCCGGATTGAGATGGTGGGCGGAAAAATACGTGGACAACGGGGCGTATTGTCTGAAGCACAAAATCAACCTAGGCGGGCCGATGAGCGAATGTGCTTTTCGTCATCGGCCCAATTCCTGATCTGAGGCTGAATTTTTTGGTTTCTTGCAATCAACCCCAATCGCTCAGTTTCTGTGCGGTCAACATCCCGAATCCACATTACGTCATATTCATCAAATGGCGGATAGGGCAGACCAAAACGGGAAATGCGCGACCAGATGGGGTCGTTTTTAAGCGCGATCATCCGTCCACCTTCCAAAAGCTTTCCACCAGCGTTCTCCCAAAGTTCCACATAACTCACCGGGGTTATGTCGTTGATGCATCGAAAAAATTCCTGCGCGGGCCATTCATCAAGCGCGTATTCTTGTTGTGCACCTTGGTAGTAATCAAACCCTTTTTTTGCGACGATTTTCAGTTTGGCGATTTTCTTTTTCTTGGCGCGCTGCATACTCATTTTTGAGTTTGTTCAGGTTTCGCCCCGGTCTCGTCAACTTTGCGCCTTTGCGTTGAGTGCTATCTCCGCAACATCCCCGGCAGGCCGCCGCCCATCTTGGCCATCATTTTCTGGAGCTTGCCCATCTTCTTCATCATCTGCTGCATCTGGCCGAACTTGTTCAGCAGGGTGTTCACTTCCGTCACGCTCACGCCGCTGCCTTTGGCGATGCGGATGCGGCGCTTGGCGTTCAGGATTTGCGGGCTGCGCCGTTCCTGCAGCGTCATCGCGCAGATCATCCCTTCCATGCGTTTGAATTCCTTTTCCTGTTTCGACAAGTCGCCCTGCTGTTTCAAGATCTCCGCGCCGCCCGGCAGCATGCCGACGACGCTTTCGAGCGAGCCGAGCTTTTTCATCTGGCGCAGTTGCTCGAGAAAATCCTCCAAGGTGAACAGGCCTTTGCGCATTTTTTCTTCCATGCGCTTGGCGTCCTCCAAATCCACGGCTTCGGCCGCCTTCTCAACGAGGCTGACGACGTCGCCCATGCCGAGAATGCGCGATGCCATGCGCTCGGGATGAAACGGCTCGAACTCGTCCAGCTTTTCACCCGTGCCGGCGAACTTGATTGGTTTGCCGGTGACGGCTTTCAGGCTCAACGCCGCGCCACCGCGGGCGTCACCGTCCAGCTTGGTCAAAATGGACCCGGTGATTTGCAACGCCTGGTCGAAATGGGTGGCGACGTTCACGGCTTCCTGGCCGGTGGCGGCGTCCAGCACGAGCAGGATTTCCTGCGGTTTTACCAAGTCGCGCAAACGGACCAGTTCCTGCACCAGCGGTTCGTCAATCTGCAACCGGCCGGCCGTGTCGAAAATCAGAACATTACGGCTGTTGGCCTTGGCGAAGTCGAGCGCTTCCCGGGCGATTGTCAGAACGTCGGTCTCGCCGCGCTTCAGAAAAACCGGAATTTCAATCTGTTTGCCGAGCGTTTCCAATTGGTCCATGGCCGCCGGACGATAAACGTCCGCGGCGACGAGCAACGGCTGCCGCCCTTGTTTTTGGAGTAGCCGCGCAAGTTTGCCGCTGGAGGTGGTTTTGCCCGAACCGTGCAGACCCACCATCAGGAGGCAGGTCGGATTGGCGCTGAGATTCAGCGCCGCGTTCTGTGAGCCGAGCAGGTCCACCAGTTCGTCGTGGATGATCTTGATGATCTGCTGGCCGGGCTGGATGCTTTGGATGACCTCCGCGCCGATGGACTTGGTTTTGACACGCTCGATGAAATCGCGGGCGACCTTGAAATTCACGTCGGCTTCCAGCAACGCCATGCGGACCTCGCGCAGGGACTCGGCAACGTTGGTCTCGGAAATTTTCCCGAGCCCGCGCAGGTTGCGGAAGGCGTTCTGGAGCTTGCTGCTCAGCGAATCGAACATTTGTCTACTTTAACGCAGAGACGCAAAGACGCGGAGGAAAATTTTACGGAAAACTCTTCGCTCGAAGCCTGCGACGGTTATGGTGGAAATGAAGGTTTTTCCTTCATTTCTTTCGCGCCCTGCGCGCGACATTTTCCAAGTGCTGAACTTTGAACTTGAGACAAGCGCGCGGCTTTGGCTTAATCTGCACTCCCCACGTTCCGGGACGGTCGGTAGGTTACCCAAGTGGCCAACGGGGGCAGACTGTAAATCTGCTGGCTCACGCCTTCGATGGTTCGAATCCATCACCTACCACCAGCCTTCGCTCGGAGCGGAGCGGAGAGCGAAGGCTGTCGCGCCGGAACGAAGTGAAGGCGGACCAAAGTGCGAGGTTGCCGTCGTAAGCGCTCCGGGCTACGGCCCGGCAGGCCACCAGCCTTCCGGCGCTGGTTCCGAGGGCACGGTTTTATGCTAAAGATCCTCGGCCGCAAGGCCGCCTTGGCTGCGGTTGTTGCCGAGAGATACGGGTTGTCTCTCGTCTATCTGTATTTTGCCTGGATCGAATTTCACCTGCTCTGGCTTCTCTGGTTCGATTCGTCCGGCGCCGTGCTTGTTCCCGTGGCTCGTCACGCCGTGGCGGTGCTGCTGAATTTCTTCGTCGGCATCCTGTTGCTGTTGGGGCGCCGTGCCGCTGTGCCGCCGCAAAAAGTCAAAGACGTCCTGGTGCCTTTGGTAACGTCCTTCTTCAACCTCACGTACAACTGCACCCGCTGGTTTCCCGCAGCGGTTCAAAAAAATCTTTGCCCGCCCGGTCTGCAAACGCCGTTCGCTGTTACCGGCCTGCTCCTCGGGGTCATCGGGTCGTTGGTGGCCCTCTGGGGCATCCTGTACCTGGGACGCTCCTTTGGCGTTTTGGTCGTGGTGCGGAAGGTGATTTTGGGCGGACCTTATCAATGGGTGCGCCATCCCATGTACCTGGGTTACCTGGGCATGCTGGCCGGCCTCATCCTGGCAAATTTCTCGTTGGCGTACTTCGGTTTGGTTCCGATACATATGGCCTTGCTGCTTTATCGGGCGCGCCTGGAGGAGTCGCGGCTCTCCGAATACAGCGCGGCATACCGGGAATATCGGAAGCGTACCGGCTTTATTTTCCCAAGATTCCGCCGCCCGGCCCGTGGTTAGCTGGAAATCGTGCGAAACAGGGGGCCGCTGGATACAAATGGAAGCGGTGGCCAATACGCGGTCACCCGACCGAATCCAAGCTGGTCAGGCATACCCGAGCGCGCGGCAATACGGAGCCAGTCGCTGCTCAATGGGTCCGAGCGCTTCGGCGTAATGTTGCCAACGGCCCACGGCGCGCCCATGGACGGGTTTGGTGACATCGTTGTAGGTCGGCGCAAAGACAAATTTTTTGCGGGCGTCCTCATAATAATTTGTCTGGCGCGCATGCCATGACAATCCCAGGAATTCCGTGACCCGGCGCCCCTCGGATTCCAGGTTGCTCACGACGTCTTCGTAGCGTGATTCCATCCAGTCGAAGCCGCCCAGTTCCCGCAGCCGCAACCAGACATCCATGAGGTCGGCGAAATGCCTGGCCGTCCGTTCGAGGCTCAAAAAGTTCACGTTCGTCGCGTTCAACATCTGTTTCTGAAAAAAACAACTGACAGTCACGTCGTGCGGATCGCGCAGGGCAATCAGCACTTTCAAGTCGGTAAAAATCCGCAGCCAGAGATGCAACGAGGCCGTGGGTGACGGGTTTTTATCCAGCAATACTTCCGTTTCCGGCCGACTCGCGTGTTCGCGTAATAGGCTTTTCAGATAGCATTGCTGGTGATTGGCGCGCTGGGCGAGGGTGAGGGCGTCCAGTGCTTTCAGGGTCAACGGAGTCGTTGGGTTCAGCGGGGCGAGTTTTTCAAGGATTTCATGCACGAAAGCCGGCGATTCGTCGAATGCCGCAATGGCCGGGTGCGCCCCGAGGATTTGTTCCAGCAAGGTCGTGCCACTGCGCGGATGTCCGCCCAAAAACACCAGCCGGTGCCGGAGGGGCAGGGCGTTTCCTTCACGACGCCAGCGCTGGATCGTTTCCGGCTTCAACGCGGCCAGCAACTCGCGCCGCCGCTGATCCGCACGGTCGTAGTCCTGCTCCAGCCTGGCGACGTTGGTGGTTTGGCGAAGTGACGCCTTGGCTTCGTGCAACCGTTGCATGGCCTCGGCATGTTGTCCGAGCGCATCCAGCACGACGGCGAGCTGGTGACGGATGGCGTAATCCACATTCAAATCCTGCTGGCGGGTTTTGATCAGATCACGCAACAGCGTCTCAGCTTCCGGGGTCCGGCCCTGACGATGCAGAAGCAGCGCCTTGACGCACAGGACCTGTGCATTTTGTGGATGCCGCGCCGCGCATGACTCCACACAGGCCCACGCGTCATCCAGCCGGCGTTCGCGTTCGAACCATTCGGCGAGGCTGAGTTGTGCCGGGATGGATGAGGCATCAGTGGCGGCGGCGCGCTCGAAACAGGCACGCGCTTTATCCAACCGCCGCAATTGGTGGTATTGCTGGCCGAGCAGGATCAGCATTGAAACATCCTTCGTCGCCAGTTCGGAGGTGCGTTGAAAGGTCTGGTCCGCCAGGTCGAAATCCAGTTGCTTCACTGCAACCAGCCCCAGTTCGAACCACAACTCCGCCACGCCGGAAAATCGTTTCAACAGGTCGCGATAGATCTCAAGCGCTGCGCCGGGCCGGCCTTTGAGCAATTCCTGCTGCGCCTTTTGCCAGCGGACGAGGTGGCGCGGCGATTGGCGCATTTTTTCAAAATCGTTTGGCATCGGGTTAACTCAAAAATGGTCCACTCCCTGTTTGAGACGGTGTCAGTAACTATTTTGATACATATAAACCAATTCACTCGTGAAAATAGCCGACGCATTACGAGCTGGCGACCTGAATCCTTGCCGCCAATGTTACCCGGCATGATGTCTGTTTCTTGATCATACCAATCTTCCCCAAAGGGGGGGTGTCGAGACCGTCATGCCTATGATAGAGTGCCCGTCGAAACTCATTGAAAGGCAACAAGACCAGTCACACCGGTGCTGGATGCCTTTCCGGGTTAGCGCAAAACGATCAGCCGCATGTTAATTCCCTGGGCTGCTTTGTTTGGCCATCACAAGCAAGGCCATGGTCAGCGGTGCCAAACTTGCCCGGGTTGTCTGCAAGCCTGAAGAAAACCTATGCAAAAATCAAAGGAAAAGCCTGCCGGGTCAGTTCTGGAAATGATTCCGCCCTTTGCGGCAACTTGTCAGGCGGAGCCGGTGGCTGGTACACGGCAGCATTCCCGCTGTTTGGTGGATGTGAACATCATTTGTGCCTATCGGGCCAGCCCTTTCAACCTTGGCCCCTTCTGCCTGCATCCGCAACACTCGGAAATCGCCGCGCGAACAGCAATTAAATCGCCCAAAAACAACCAACAGGTTGTTACTACGGTCGTGGCTGGCGCTTGGGATTAGGTGCCAATTTTTAACAGTTTTCAGTCGGGATCCGGGTAGGTGGATGCAGCTATAAAAGAAAGAGGCCGGATCACTCCGGCCTCCCAATGAGAACTAAGCGCTTAAATTATTGTTCGCAGCCGCGCTACCGCGAACTTTCCATCGGATACGGCGCTGCGGACCACGCCTTACTACACACACGATAACCCGCATTTCTGCATCAACGACGCAATCAGCTTACCAAATGCCCTGTCCCCTGCCAGTCACCAGTAATGGTTACATACAGTCACGGGACTATCAGGTTCACAAACCCACAACAAAACCATTGTAAACAAAGGGGAAAATCGTGAGTAACATTGGACTTTACGCCTTTTGGGCGTTGGCGGATGCTTGGGAAGCATGTCAGAAAAACCTCCAAATCGGCACTCCTATTGGATTCAGGTATTTATTAAGAGCTGCGAAGATTTTGGAATGGCTGACATCATTTCAGAAATCACAGGAGGCATCGTGATTTCATTTTTTGCATGTAAATGGGGCATTGCGAATCGTGCTGAACTTTGGGAACTGATTTTTCTATGTATCGGAGCAGCCATTTTATCGCCATTGGTTGGATTCCTGATTCGATTGTTTTTTATTACTCCGGCGAAATTGTACAGGAAACTTGAAGATGAGGCGGAAATTAATGAATCGAAATGTCGCTCACGAATTGAAGAAAAAGAGTCCACAATCAAAAAACTGGAGGGGGAAATTGAATCAATGCAGGCACCGAGATTGGAGATTGAGCCAATTTCCTGCGACATGAAAACAACACAGTGGCATCTCCTTCAGATAAATGTTCACAATAAAAGCAATACACTGACGGCTGATAATGTGCGAGTGGAACTGCTGGCATTGGAAGATGAACTTAAAACGGAGCAACAAATCGCCTATTTTCATCCAGTTTTTCCCTACGCATTGCAAACTGCAACGCCATGCACCAATTCCATTAATCCTGATTCGATCCTAAAGTTCAACATTTTCCGGGTATCCCCGAATGTCAAAACTGCGGTTATGAAGGATGGAATTGTGATGACGTTTAGACAAAAGGTCACTGCGCATTTTTCGACAGGAACAATTCGGCCAATATCAGAGAACAGCACGGCCTTATTTGACTCTGGAAAGCGTTACCGCCTGAAATTGGCAGCAACAGCCCGCGATTTCCCAAAATCCGAACGCGAATTTGATTTAATTATCTATGAAAAAGGCTCGTTCTGCCAGATTACACTTGAATACCCACAATAAAAGTGCAACAAAAACACTTGACAACGACGAGTAAATGTGCAACAATTAGTCCATGAAAGAAAACATGGAATCCAAAGACGATTTGAACCTGATAACGCTGGCTCAGGAATATGCCGATGAGGACAAGGCCCGTGGACTGCTGGAATCGCTCCTTTGGCCGGATGGCCCGGTCTGCCCGCATTGCAAAAATCACACGGAAAAGGCCATTTACAAGCTACAGCCAAAAGCGGGCAGCAAAACGCGCAAAGGCTTGTATAAATGCGGGGCTTGCCGCAAGCAATTCACCGTGACCGTCGGCACCATTTTGGAGGATTCGCATATCAAAATCAGCAAATGGCTCATGGCGTTTTTTATCCTTTGTTCGTCCAAAAAATCCATCAGCGCATTGCAACTGAGCCGCATGTTAAAGCTCGGCTATCAGGCTGCATGGTTCATGGCACACAGAATCCGCTTCGCAGTCGGGCAGGAAATGCCGCTGTATCGCCTTTTGAAAGGTGTTGTGGAAGCTGATGAGACGTTTGTTGGCGGCAAAGGCGACCGCAGCACTAAATTTTCACGTCAAACGCCAGTGATGGCTTTGATTGAGCAAGACGGCCAAATGAGAACGCGAGTCCTTCCCAATGTGAGCCAGAGAAACATTGGCAACGCCTTACGCGACTGCGTTTCCAAGGATGCCGTTCTTTGCACGGATGAACATCTTGGCTATCGCGGGCCGGGGAAACAATTCAAAGCGCATCATACGGTGACTCACAGCAAAAACGAATACATCCTCAAAACCCCGGACGGCATTTCCGCTGGCACGAATCGTTGCGAATCATTTTTTAGCCTGCTAAAGCGCGGCGTTCATGGTGCGTGGCACAGCGTCAGCCGTGAGCATCTTCACCGTTATGCCAACGAATTTGCGTTCCGTTGGAACACCCGCGAACTGACTGACGGCGACCGGATGGAAACGGCGGTTGCATTGGCAAGCGGGAAACGTTTGACATATCGGCAGGTGATTTGAGGGAACAGGATGTTAGGGCAAGTGGATTGCCTCGTTAAACCCAAAGCCCCGCATATTCCGTGGGGCAGAAAGAGAAATCATGGCAAAATTGAAAAAAGCGAAATTGAAAAAGAAGCTGGCCGAAACAATGCTGCCGAATCTGAGCGGCGTCTCGTTCAAGGATGCTTTGAAGGCTTTGCTTAAAACTCCACCGCCAAAGAATCGAAAGAAACCATGAGCGAAACCGCCAAAATCGGGAGGCCGATGCTCCCCAAAAAGGAGAAACGCGCTTTGTATTTCACCACGCGGGTTTCACCATTAGAACATCAGGAGATCATGCGAGTCATAAAAGAGTCCGGTATGGGCAAGAGCAAATGGCTTAGAACGAAGCTTGTTGCTGCCGCCCGTAGGGCCTGAAAAGTGGAGGATTGCTAAAAGCACAGATAAGTCACTGAATCACAGAAAAATACAAATAATCATCCCGAAATGGAGACTTACGCCCAAGAGACTTACGATGACCCATCCCCAAAAGTTGGGTTTGTGAAACGGATAGTCCCGTACAGTCATGGGATTATCAGCTTCACAAACTCATGAAAAAACCCTTGAAAATAAAGGGAAATTGCGGGAACCCGGTCAGTGACCCAGGAATTTGGTGACGGCTTCGGTCCGCGTCCGTACCTGCAATTTTTCGTATATACGGCGGATATAGGTGTGGACGGTTTCGTAGCTGATGGCGAGTTTGTCCGCGATTTCCTTGTACATCAGTCCCTGGCTCAACAGGTCGAGCACCTGCTGTTCGCGTTCGGAAAGGTTCTCGGTGGCCGGTGCCGTGGGCGCGGTTTTTTGGAAGGATTGCACCACTTTGCGCGCGATGTGCATCGTCATCGGCGAACCGCCGCGGTGGACCTCCTGAATCGCTTCCAGCAGTTCCTTGGTCGAGGTGCGCTTGAGCATGTAACCGCTGGCGCCGGCCGTGAGCGCGTTGAATATGTTTTCCGTGTCCTCGTAAACCGTGAGCATCATCACCTGGGTCTGGGGCAGGAGTTGCTTGAGTTGACGCACGCATTCCACGCCGTTCATGCCGGGCAGGTTGATGTCCATCAACACGACGTCGGGCCGGACGTGCGGCAACTGTTTCAGCGCGTCCTCGGCACTGCCATAATCGCTGACGCAGCGGAAATCTTCGGTGCGGTTGAGTACCCGCGCTAGCGTGTCACGCAGCTTGTCGTTGTCTTCGACGATGGAAACCGAAACGGGCATTTCAATTTTGTAATCTTGCTCGTAATCCTGGTCTTGCTCGCTGACTGCGGATTACGATCACGATTGCGATGAAGATTAAGCTCAAGATTGGAATAAAGAAAGGTTTGATATGGGCACAACCAGTTGCACGATGGTTCCGCCATGGGCCCCGCCGGAAACGGAAAATGTGCCGTGAATGTCTTCCATGCGCTTGCGCATGTTGCGAAGACCGTTTCGGGTCTGGGCCGCGGATGCGTCAGGCCTGGCCAGACCACGCCCGTCATCTTCAATTTCCAGGGTAAATTGGCCGGGTTGCAGCCGTAATCGGATCCGGGCTTCGGTGGCCTGCGCGTGTTTGACAACATTGTTGACCGCCTCCTTGAAGGCGAGGAAAACGTTGTGGCGCACCTCCGGCGGGATGACGGCTGCCGGCAACTGGGGCGGCACCTCGGCACGGTAACGCAGTCCGGCCACGGTAAGATATTCCTGCGCGTATTTGCACGCGTAGGTGATCAGGCCGTCCAGCGTGTCGTTGGAAGGGTTGACTGCCCAAACGATTTCGTCAAGCGAGTGCGTGGTGTCGCGCGCGGTCTGGGAAATTTGCTGTGCGTGCGCCATGACCTCCTCCGGGGAGTGTTTGTCCGCCGCCGCCATCTCGCCCAAAAGCGCCACCTGGGTGAGGTTGGCCCCCAGCTGGTCGTGAAGGTCGCGGGCGATGCGGGAACGCTCCTTTTCCAGCGCCTCCCGTTGTTTGAGTGCCTGCAACTGGCGCTGCAACTTTTGCGTGGAAAGATAACGCACCACCGCGGCGACGATGCCGAGAAAACCCAGGATGACCGCGGCGCGAAATCCCCCGGTCTGCCAAAATTGAGGTTGCGCGGTCACGGCCAGCACGCTGCCGGTTTCATTCCAGAACGCCGTCTTCGTTGCAAGCTTCGACGCGGAAACGATAATCGCCGGGCGGCAGTTTGTTGTAGAACGCCACCCGCGTGTCGCCCGCCTCCGTCCAGGCGGTTTCGTGCCCCTCCAGGCGGTATTTGAAACGCACTTCGCCCGGCGCGGAAAAATTCAGGCCGGTGTAGTGAATTTCCAACCGGTCGTGGCCGGGGGGAATGACAATGGATTGCCGCCAGGTTGAATCGAAGCGGTTGACTTTTTGCTCCTGTCCGTCCACCAGCACGGATTCGATCATGACCAGCGGCGGCTGCCGGTTGGGCTTTAGTTCCGCCGGGTTCACATACGCCAGACCTTTCGTAGTGGGAAACCACAGCCGGCCGTCGCCGGTGCGGCAGGCGGCCGGTTGCGAACCGCTGGAACATTCGCGCGTCGGCAGGCCGTCGGCTTCTCCGTAAATGCGACAGGAAGCGAAATTCCCCGCCCGGTTGGCGCCTTCGTCCAGAAATTGTTTGGGCACCCGCATCAATCCCAGGTTGGAGCCAATCCATAAACCGCCTTCGTCGTCGCCCAGGAGATAACTGATGTTGTTGCTGACGAGGCCATCGCGCCGGGTATAACGCGTCCATTGTCCCTGATGAAATCGGGCCAGACCGTGACCGGAAGTTCCGACCCACAAGCTGCCGTCGTTATCCGCATAAAGGCAGGAAATATCATTGCCGGGCAGGCCGCTTTCCGAGGCTTGATAAACCGCAAACTTTCCATCTTTGAAACAACTCAGGCCGCCGTCCTGGGTCCCGACCCAAAGATTCCCCCCGTCATCTTCGGCAATCGCGGAAACGACGTTTCCCGACAGGCCATCCCGCCGGGCATACGTCTTCCAGGTTTGTCCATTCCAACATCCCAGGCCATTGGGTGTGCCCACCCACAATTGTCCGCTCCGATCTTCAAACAAGGCCGAAATTTGCGGGCCGAGGATTTCCGCGCCGGGTATGAATTGAAATTGGTTGGTTTCAAACTGAAACAGTCCCTCATCCCGTGTTCCCGCCCAGACGCGTTGCTGATGATCCACCAGCACCGTCCAGGCGTCTTGCAGCGGGCCGACCTGAAAATCTTGAACCAGGTTTGTTTTCCAATAAGCCGCGCCCAGCGCGCCAAAGGCCACCCACAAACCGCCGTGGTCGTCCTGAGACAACGACTGCACGTTCCGTGAAGGAAGCCCCGGCGGCGAGTTGAACGTCTTTCGTTTAATCCGGTCCAGGCCTCCCCCATCAGTGCCCACCCAAAGATTTCCTTCATGGTCCAGGCACACGGAAAGGACATAGAGGGACGACAGACCCTGCGCGGTTGAAATCTGCTGGTATTTCCCGTCGGCGTCATACCAAAAGACGCCGGCCCCGAGCGTGCCCACAATCAGGTTGCCATGTTCATCTTCACACGCGCCCTTGATGAAGGCATTGCCCCAGGGATACGGCCCAAAATCTTTTTCGGGCTGGATGGGCCCCCATTTTTGGACCCGGCCATTTATCAGCCGCCAGGTTCCGTCGCTTCGGCCGGCCAAAAGGTAATCCAGCCGCTGAACCGGGATCTGTTGTTCAATGGCAAAGGCTGGCGGACTAAAGTTGGCCGGGCGGAAGGAAAACAAAATCGAAACGTTTCGTCCCTGGTCCACCCAGTCTTCCCCGATCCAAAGCGGGCCGGATTTCTCCGCGACCATCATCCGGCAAACGGCCGGTGACTTGAAATTAAAATCCAATATTTCCATTTTTCCGTCTTGATAGCGGGCCAGATGAGCGTCGGCGGTGTAAAGCCATACGGCCCCGGTCGCATCCTCGCAGGCCGACATCAACCGCCCCTCCTGGCCGTGGCGACCAATGGTGAAATTCTGTATCCGGCCGTTCGTTTCCAGCGCCACGCCGCCCGCGTCGGTTCCAATCCAAAGATTCGAGTGACTGTCCTGGAACAAATAGTCGATCTGATCATTGTTCAAACCGGGCGTGTTTTCCTCGTCGAACACGGTGAAATGGATTCCATCGAAGCGGACCAGGCCATGCTGCGTGCCCAACCACAGGTAGCCATCCCGGGTTTGAATCATGGAAATAACCACGCTGCCCGGCAAGCCCTGCTCCGTACTCCAGGCATCCACGGAAAAGGGCGAGTCGGAACGGTCGGCGGCGCCCACCGCTGCCGCAAGGTTAAGGGCAACCAAACCAAACAACGGCCCCGCGCATTGTAGCAGCCAGCGTCTCTTCAGCATCTTTGATTTTTCAAACTATCCGGGCGGATGTAAAGCCGTTTGCACCGGGAATCCGAGGTCGAAATGGAGGCGGAAATTTGTCCAAAAACCACTTGTCAGAACCGCGCGATGGGTTACGTTTCCACTGCTCCCAATGAGAACTAGCTGGGCGCTTCGGCGGGTGTGGGCGATGTTAACTCGTGTGTGATCGCCGCACCCGCCGGTCTTTTTTTCACGATCTCTTTCCCTGGTTTGCAGGCCTTCATTTCCGGATGGAAAAATCCTGCGGGCCGGTTTGCCCGCAGGATTCAAGGTTTGACCTTAATTGACACTCACATCAATTTGTTTGGGCTTGGCTTCCTCGGCCTTGGGCAGCGTGATGGTGAGCACACCATCCTTGTAAGCAGCCTTCACCTTGTCCGCCGCCACGGGCGCAGGCAGGGTTAATGCACGCTGGAATTTCCCATGGAAACGTTCCCGTCGATGAACTTCGGTGCCTTCGCTCACCGCTTCTTCTTTGCGTTCGCCGGAGATGACGAGCGCACCGTCCTGGAGCGAAACCGCGATGTCTTCGCGCTTGAGACCGGGCAGTTCCACGCGGATGGTGAAATTGTCCTTGTCCTCATGCATGTCGAGTGCGGGCGCCCACCCGATCAATGGCGTTTCAAACCAGCGGTCCAGTTCGTCCTGCAAGTCTGACAGCCGTCCGAAGCTCGGCCAAACCAATCCGGGTCTTTGATACTGTACTAGTTTCATAATTTTCCTTTCGTTAAATGTTTTTGTTGTAACAGTTCCCAGTTTAGCTTTGACAATGCCAGTTATACTATTCAGTCGTAAATTATTTATAACAAACGGCTTACTTAGTTTTTAAAATGTGTATCAACTATGATAATGTGACATTATGGCGCTCTATAAAGTGCCATTGGATTGGTGTGGGTCAAAATGGCAATAGACGTTCAGCTTTAAACGGAAGAAACAGCTTCCAACATTTCTGTCGAAAGCCGTTATAAAAAGAATTCTGGCAGCGCCTAATCGAATGCGTGTCCGGCGCAGCAGAGAACATCTTTGATTTTGTGCCGGACCAGGTCCTTTACCTTGTTGCGGGCGGGGCCGAGGTATTTGCGTGGATCAAATTCTTTTGGATTTTCCCACAAAACCTTGCGGATGGCGGCCGTCATCGCCATGCGCAGGTCGGTGTCAATGTTTACCTTCGTGCAGCCGGTGCGGCGGGCGACTTCAATGTCGGCCTCCGGTACCCCCGCGGTGTCCAAGCCCAGTTTGCCGCCGTACTTGTTGATTTCTTCGGCCAGTTCCTTGGGCACGCTGGAAGCGCCATGCAGCACCAGCGGATAATCACCCATCCCGGCATCCATCAACGCCTTTTTGATGAGTTTAAGCCGTTCGAGATCCAGATGCTGTTCCCCTTTGAATTTGTAGGCACCGTGCGAATTGCCGATGGCCACCGCCAGCGAGTCGCAACCGGATTCATTGACGAATTTAACGGCCTCTTCCGGGTTGGTATAATGGCCGCTGACCGAATGCGCGCCGCCTTCCTCACCTTCGTCGAACTGGGCGCCGACCAGATGGCCCAGTTCGGATTCCACGACACAGTTGTGGTTGTGCGCGTATTCGACGACTTTCCTGGTGATTTCCACGTTTTTCTCGAAGGGCTCGTGGCTGGCGTCAATCATCACGCTGGTGAAACCCTCGTCAATGCATTCCTTGCACAGTTCAAATGAATCGCCGTGGTCCAGGTGGACCGCAATGGGAATCGTGGACAGGCTGACGGCCGCTTCGATGAGTTTCTTGAGATAGACCGGGTTGGCGTACTGTCGGGCGCCCTTGGAAATCTGGAGCATCACCGGCGCCTTTTCCTCCTCGCACGCCTCGATGATGGCTTGCAGCAGTTCCATGTTGTTGACGTTGAAGGCGCCCAGCGCATATTTGCCTTTCAACGCTTTCGCAAAAAGTTCTCGGGTATGGGTTAATGGCATACGATTTCGGTATGGTTTATCGTTGAATTCAATTCCTGTTTATCCAACAGGCGGCAAGCATAGCCGAGCCGACTCAAAAGGAAACAAAAAATATGGCCGCGAACGTCCCCCGGCCGAAATAAATGTCTTTCCGCCCCGGCCCCTTTGCGTGATATATCCGGCGTGCAAGCGCATTTCCTCCTGGGCCCGGCCGGCAGCGGCAAGACCTTCCGCTGCCTCGCCGGAATCCGCGCCGCGCTTCGCGAAGACGCCGGCGGGCCGCTGATTCTGCTCGCGCCCAAACAGGCCACTTTCCAGCTCGAACGCCAGTTGCTCGCCGACCATACCCTGCGCGGCTACGCGCGGTTGCACATTTTTTCATTCGACCGGCTGGCCCGGTTTGCGCTGGAAAGACTGACGATAGCACCGCCCGGCCAGTTGAACGACGAAGGCCGCGTCATGGTGCTGCGGGCGTTGTTGCTCCGTCTGGAGCGGGAATTGAAGTTGTTCCGGCGGAGCGCCCGCCGGCCAGGTTTTGCGCAGCAACTCAGCCGGTTGCTCGGCGAACTGCAACAGCACGAGTTTACCCCCGCCCGGCTCCGCACGCTCGCCACCCGGCTGGAGGACCATCGCGAACTTCGAGACAAGCTTCACGACCTGGCGTTGCTTGGCGATGCCTATGCCCACTGGCTGGCCGGGCACAAATTACAGGATGCCAATCACCTGCTCGATTTCGCCACCGCTACCTTGCGAGGAAGTGCGAAGTGCGAAGTGCGAAGTGCGGAACCCGGGGGTTGCCTTCGTCCTTCGTCCTTTTCATTTCGCATTTCGCAATTGTGGCTCGATGGTTTTGCCGAAATGACCCCGCAAGAGCTGGATTTGCTCGCCGCCCTCCTGCCGCATTGCAATCGCGCCACCCTCGCGTTTTGCCTCGAAACCCCGCTGGAAGCCGGGGCCAGGCCTTCCTGGCTCTCGATCTGGTCGGCGGTCGCCAAAACATACCAGCAATGCCGGCAACGCCTCGAGCACCTGCCGGATGGCAACCTCAGCGTTGAATGGCTCAAACGTGACTCCCCAAAAAGTCGGTTCGCGGGAAATTCGGAACTGGCCGAATTGGAGGAGAAATGGGCCCGGCCGGCGCGGCACCATCCCGCCATCCACCGTCCCCCATCCGCCATTTCCGTTTTCGCCTGCGCCAATCCTGAAGCCGAGGCCGTCCTGGCCGCGCGTGCAATTTTGCGTTTTGTTCGCCGCGGCGGACGTTTTCGCGACACCGCGGTGATGGTGCGAAATCTCGACGGTTATCACCAACCGCTGGCGCGCGTGTTCCGCCGTTACGGCATTCCCTTCTTCCTTGACCGGCGCGAATCCGTCACCCACCACCCCCTGGCCGAATTGACCCGCAGCGCCTTGCGCACCGTGGCGTTCGACTGGCCGCACGACGACTGGTTTGCCGCGCTCAAGGCCGGGTTTTCGCCTGCGGCCGAAGCCGAAATTGACCGGTTGGAAAATGCCGCGCTCGAATTCGGCTGGCGCGGTGCGAAATGGCGCGAACCGATTCAAATGGCCGGTGATCCGGGATGGGCCCATTCGTTCGAACGGCTGCGCCGAACGATACTGCCGCCGTTTGCAACCTTTGCCGCCCGACTTGCCCGATGCCAAAACCAGCCGACTGGCCCGCAACTTGCCGAAGCCCTGCGTGGACTCTGGGATGAGCTTCGCGTAGAACCGACGCTCGAAGCGTGGAGTCTGCCAGAACGGGAAAGCCCGTCGCCCGTCACCCCTCACGCGTCACTCCATTCGACCGTTTGGGTGCAAATGAACGCCTGGCTCGACAACGTTGTCCTCGCGTTCGCAAAGGAAACGTTGTCGCTGAGGGATTGGCTGCCGGTGCTGGAGGCCGGGTTGATGAATCTGACCGTCGGGGTGGTTCCACCGGCGCTCGATCAGGTGTTGATGGGCGCGGTGGACCGCGCGCGCAACCCGGATCTGAAATTCGCGCTTGTGCTGGGCGTGAACGAAGGGATTTTTCCCGAAATGCCCGCCGCGCCGCTGATTTTGACCCATGCCGACCGCGAGGAGCTGGAACAAGGCAACGTCAGGCTCGGGCCGAATCTGCGTGAACAACTCGCGCGCGAACGTTATCTCGGTTACATCGCCTGCACCCGCGCCAGCGAAAAACTCCTCGTGACCTTCTCGCGCCACGCCGCGGACGGCAAGGCGTTGAATTCATCCTCGCTCGTCACCCATCTTCAGGCGTTGTTCCCCCGATTACAGATCGAGGAATTCCGCGCGGCCACGGATTGGCGCGAAGCGGAACACGTGCATGAACTGGTTGCGCCGTTGGTGGAATTAAACTCCGCTCTCCCCGCCCGGCGGGATGAGGGCCGCGACAAAAACTGGGTTGAACTCCTTGAACTGCCCGCACTCAAATCGCTCAATGACCACTTGCGCCAATTGCATGAGCCGGACCCGGCCGAATGCCTTTCGCCGGGTTTGGCGGAGGCGGTGTATGGCCCGGTGCTGCAGACCTCGGTCAGCCGGCTGGAGGAATTCGCCCAGTGCCCGTTCCGTTTTTTTGTTCGTTCGGGCCTGCGCGCCGAGGAGCGGAGGATTTTTGAGCTGGACGCGCGCGAGCGGGGCAGTTTTCAGCATGAGATTTTGAAAAAATTCCATGACCGGGTGAAGCAGCAGGGCCAACGCTGGCGCGATCTGACGCCGGCAGCGGCGCGCGAAGGCATCGGCACGATCGCCGCCGAACTCGCACCCCATTACCGCGACGGTTTGATGCGCGCGGACGACCAGGGCCGGTTTGCGGCGCGCGTGCTGACGAAGTCGTTGCAGGATTTTGTTGAAACCCTAGTCGCGTGGATGCGCGAACAATACGAATTTGACCCGGTGGTGGCCGAACTCGAATTCGGCTTCGGCGCGGGCGGTGCGCCGGCTTGGGAAGTGAACCTGGGCGCCGGCCATCAACTGGCCTTGCGCGGGCGGATTGACCGGCTTGATTTATGGCGCGATTCCGAAGACCGCGCCTGGTGTGTGGTGATGGATTACAAATCTGGCCGGCAGAGACTCGACAAGGTTTTGGTGGAGCACGGAGTGCAATTACAATTGCTTGGCTATCTGGCGGTGCTGCGGCACTGGCCCCAGCCACGAGCGCTGCTCGGCGTGGAACGTCTGGTTCCCGCCGGCGCGTTTTACGTGAATCTGCGCGGCCAGTACGCCCGTGGTGACACGCGCGCCGAGGCGCTCGCCGACCTGGAGGCCGCCCGGCGAATGGCTTACCGTCACACCGGGCGGTTCAGGGTGGACGCTTTGCCGATACTCGATCGCCGCCCCGGCGTGAAGACCGGCGATCAGTTCAATTATCGCCGGAACCAGGATGGTTCGTTGCACAAAGGTTCGGCCGAGGCATTGCCGCGCGAAGAATTTGAAGCGTTGCTCGATCGCGTCGAAACGCAGTTGACGGAAATGGGCCGCGCGATTTTTGCCGGCGTAGCCAACGTGGACCCCTACCGCAAGGGCAGCGAGACGCCGTGCGGGTTGTGCGATTATCGTCCCATTTGCCGGATCGATCCGTGGACGCATCGGTACCGCGTGCTGCGCGCGACACCCCAGGAAGCGGGCGCATGACCCTGCGCGGCAAATCCGATCTGGGCTGGTCGGCGTTGGTGGAAGAATGGAAGGCCACGCAAAGGCGGTTGCGTGAACGGATGATCGTTGCGCCGCTCGACCCCTTGCCGCGCTTTGTCGCCGGCGCCGATTGCGCATTTTCCGCCGACAAACAAACCATCTTCGCCGCCGCCGTGGTTTATGACCGCGAAACCCGGCGCATCGTGGAAGTTGCCCACGTGACGCGCGCGGTGGAATTCCCTTACATCCCGACCTTTTTGAGTTTCCGCGAAGGCCCGGCCCTGCGGCAGGCGATCCGCACCTTGCAGCACAAATTCGGCGCGATGCTCCTGGATGGTCAGGGCTACGCGCATCCGCGGCGCTGCGGCATTGCCACGCACCTGGCGATTGAACTGGACCGGCCCGGTATCGGCGTCGGCAAAAGCCGGCTGCTGGGGACGTTTGGAGTGTTGGGGTTGAAAACCGGTGCCACCACGCCGCTCATGGACGACGATGAACAAATTGGCGTGGCGTTGCGAACGCAGCAAGGCATCCGCCCGGTCTTTGTGAGCGTGGGCCATCGCGTGGATCTGGCGTCGGCGGTCAAGCTGGTCCTGGCCTGTTGCCCGCGCCATCGTATTCCAGAGCCGACCCGCCAGGCAGACATTGAAGTGGCGAAGCTGAAGCGGGCGTCGGCGTAGGACAGGCATCCTGCCTGTCTCTGAATTCAACCGCGAAATACGCAAAATACGCGAAAAGGTTTTGACGCTGCGGCCCCCCAAAAAACATTCGCGTTTGCCACTGAGTTCGCGTATTTGGCGTCTTTCGCGGTCGAGACTCAGTGATACTCCTGCAACGTCTTCACGCCGTAACCGGATTTCTTGAGGGCGGCGATGCCGCGTGCGGCGGCCTTGGCGCCACTCAACGTCGTCATGATCGGCGTGCCGGTGTAAATCGCCGTGGTGCGGATTTTCACCTCATCTTCGCGCGGCGCGGCGCCGCTGGGCGTGTTGATGACGAGCTGGATTTCCTTGTTCTTGAGGAGATCAATCACGTTCGGCCGGCCTTCGAGCAGCTTCATCACCCGTTGGACCTTCAAGCCGGCCTTTTCCAGGACCGCCGCCGTGCCGCTCGTCGCCACGAGTTCAAAACCCAGGTCGGCAAATTGTTTGGCCACCGGCGCCACGTGCGGCTTGTGCGTGTCGCTTACGCTGATGAAAACCTTTCCGCTCAACGGCAATGGTGAACCCGCCGCCATCTGCGATTTGGCGTAGGCAATCCCGCGGTCGGCGTCGAGGCCCATGACCTCGCCGGTGGAGCGCATCTCCGGCGAGAGCAAAATATCCTGGCCGTGAAACCGGTTGAACGGGAAGACGGATTCCTTGACGGCCCAATATTCCGGCCGGATTTCCTTCGTGAACCCCAGTTCCCTCAGGGTTTTTCCGGCCATGACCTTCGCCGCCAGTTTGGCCAGCGGCACGCCGATGGCCTTGCTCACGAACGGCACGGTGCGCGACGCGCGCGGGTTCACTTCCAGCACGAACACCTTCTCGTCCTTCACGGCGTATTGCACGTTCACCAGGCCGACGACCTTCAGTTCGCGCGCCATCGCGTGCGTGTGTTCACGGATGGTTTCGATTACTTTGTCGGAAAGGGTGTGCGGCGGCAGCACCATCGCCGCGTCGCCGGAATGGACCCCGGCAAATTCAATGTGCTCCAAAATGCCGCCAATGACGATCGTTCCGTCGCCCGCCTTGCCGGCGTGGCCCACGTCGGCAAGGCAATCCACGTCCACCTCGGTCGCGTCCTCCAGGAATTTGTCCACCAGCACCGGGCGTTCCGGCGAGGCTTCCACGGCAAAACGCATGTAATGCTGCAACTCGGCATCGGAATAAACGATCTGCATGGCGCGGCCGCCGAGCACGAAGGACGGCCGGACGAGCACCGGGTAATCCAGTTTTTTGGCGACGGCGAGCGCTTCTTCGGCATTGGTCGCCAGGCCGTTGGGCGGTTGGGGGATCTTCAACTTGTCGAGCATCGCGGCAAAGAACTTGCGGTCTTCGGCGATCTCGATGCTTTGCGGCGAGGTGCCGATGATGTTGACGCCGTTTTTCTGGAGGCCGAGCGCGAGGTTGAGCGGCGTCTGGCCGCCGAATTGTGCGATGGCACCCCAGCAACCTTCGCGTTCGTAAATGTGCAACACGTCCTCGAGGGTGAGCGGCTCGAAAAACAGCTTGTCGCTCGTGTCGTAATCGGTTGAAACGGTTTCGGGATTCGAGTTGACCATGATGGTCTCGAAACCGTCCTCCTTGAGCGCAAACGCGGCGTGGACGCAGCAGTAATCGAATTCGATGCCCTGCCCGATGCGGTTCGGGCCGCCGCCGAGGATCATCACCTTTTTTTTCGGCGTCTTTTTCACCTCGTCATCGCCGCGATCGTAGGTCGAGTAATAATACGGCGTGTACGCCTCGAACTCGGCGGCACAGGTGTCCACGAGCCGGTAGCTCGGCACCAGGCCGAGTTTTTTTCGCAAAGCGCGGATCCGATCTTCGGTCTGACCGGTCAGGTGGGCGATTTGCCGGTCGGAGAAACCCAGACCTTTTGCTTGGGTCAGCAATTCAGAATTGAGTGGCGGCATCGGCGCAAACAGTAAGCCGCAAGACGCCCGTCGTGTCCAGTTTGGAATGCGGAAGTCGGAATGAAAAATGGAGAAAACCGGCATTCCGCGGATTGAGCAGAACCCGTTTCGGGATTCCCGGTTTTCCTTCCGTACCGGTGCTCAAATCCGCTTGCTGGCGGCAGCACTTTGCGGTACGAAAGCTTGATGAAACGAATCGGGAGCGTGCTGCTGTGGTGGTCACTGTTCGCCCCGCTTTTCGTGTCCGGCCAGATTGATCCGGTCAAGCGCGACCTGATTCAGCTCGGCTTCAATCAGCCGGCCGAGGGCCATGCGCCCTTCGCCGGTTATGCCTTTTATTACCACAACCAGCCGGATTTTCTCCGCACCAATCTCACGTTGCGATTGGCCCTGGCGCCGGTGTACCTCGATTCCGAACTCGGTTTTGTCCACGGTCTGGGGCCCAACACCGATTTTGGCCTCGGGCTGGCCGGCGGCGGATTCGCCGATAGCTACGATGAAATCCGCGGCGGCAGATTTTATCCCGGCGAATCCTACGACGGCCATAGTGCCGAGGTGTCGGCGAACATTTATCATTTGTTCAATCCCGACCAACTGATTCCATTGAATTTCGTGTTGCGCGGCGCGGCCCATTATTCGATTTATGACGCCAACGACGGCACCGCGGGCAATTTCCGGACGCCCAACGACCATGGCACTTTCAGCGTGCGCACCGGATTGCGCTGGGGGGGCGTCGAGCCGACCCTGTTTCCGCCGCTGGCGATGGAATTATCCGTGTGGTATGAGGGCCAATACCGCACCGACTCGGGCGCCTACGGTTTTAACGGTGACCGCACATTCAACCGGCAATCGCATTTGTTTTGGGCCGAGGGCGCGCTGGCCTACACCCTGCCCAAGAGCCAGCAGAATTTTTACGTGCGCTTGACCCTGGGTGCGAGCCTGGATGCCGACCGGTTCAGCGCCTACCGGCTGGGCGGGTTCCTGCCTCTGGTATCGGAATTTCCGCTTTCCCTGCCCGGCTATTATTTTCAGGAAATCAGCGCCCGGAACTTTGCGCTGTTCAATGCGAATTACCTGTTGCCGCTGGATCCCGAAAAACGCTGGGATCTGGACCTGAATGTGTCCAGTGCCTTCGTGGATTATCTGCCCGGGGAAAGCCAGCCTGGCAACTGGCTCAGCGGCGTGGGCGGCGGCATCTTATACCGTACGCCCTCCGACCGGTTGAAAATCATGGCCACTTACGGATATGGCATCGACGCCATCCGTTCCCATGGGCGCGGCGCCAGCAGCGTCGGTATCTTGCTGCAGTTGGATTTGGGCGCGGCGCCCAGCCGGACTTTCAACGCGCCGCAACAGCAGCATTGGCGCGGCTGGCAATGGTTTTTCGGCAGTTAAAATCGCCTTGCCTGAAAGGGTTGGGCCTGCTTCATTGCTTAGCCGGATGCGCATATGGTGGAATTGGCAGACACGCTACTTTGAGGTGGTAGTGGGGCAACCCGTGCAGGTTCAAGTCCTGCTATGCGCACCATTTAGAACGTTGCCAAAGTTCGTTGCTTCGCAACGATGGATTTTCAGAAATGGCAGTGTGAAGATTGCCCAAGAATGACAAGGCGAAATCGTAAGGTTCGGAAAAAGAAAACGTAACGGTTTTGCGCGAAATCAGGCGGTTCGTTCCAACTTTTTGAACAAGTTGCGAAATCTCTTGTAGAGATTTTTCGGTTTGCGTTTTCCCCGCCATTTCCAAGGTGTTTATGACTTCCTGGGCAGGTTCGTTCCAGAAACTGGAGCGGGTTCTCTGAAGCCGCGCTTTTTCCTGCTTCAAGGCCGTTTTTCGATCACCAAGTCCGACTTTGAGGCTTGGTAACTTTCTTCGTCAATCAATTCGTCCAAATAGCCCCGCGTCAGTTTGTTGAGCTTTTCCTGTATGCCAGAAAGCCGCTCAATAATCTTTGCGGTGGCTGTTTCGAGCGATTGACTGTCTTTATGCGTTTCCTCGTCGATGAGGGCACGAACATAGTTTGCCTGTTCCGTTGAAATGGCGATGGGCTTCACACGTTCAAGGCACTGCTCAACGACGTATTTCTCCTGAACATACGGCTCGGAACACGTAGTATAGCAAAAAAAGACGAGACGATTTTAACGTAATCCTTTGGCGTCAAAAATTGGAATAGGCTAATCGAGTATTTCGGCTCGGGTTTCTGCTCGCGCGGATACCGGACGTGGTGGCAACGATGGGGTCGGACTGTTCTGAAAAACAGGCTGATCTCATCGTGTCCTTGGTGAAGCCAGACGGCCGGGTGTGGATTTTGCCTGACGGCGACAAAGCAGGTGAGCGATACGCTCAAACGCTCCTGACTCTTATTTCACCGCATCGCTTCGTGCGGTGGGTAAAACTGAATGAAGGCAAGCAGCCGACGGATTTGCCAGGCGAACAATTGAAAACTTGGTTCAAGTTTTGAAACGCAGCGGCCTCGAATGAGGCCGCTTTTTATGGACGTTTTCTAGTTTAGAGCGGAATTTGTTTGAACGCTTGGCGTTGATTGCAACTGCTTCATAAGCGGATTGGGGGTGCGGGCCAAATCCACGGCGTTGGTAATGAGAAGCAGTGGCCGGCGCGAAAAAGACAAATCGTTTATTTTCAAGTCCTGAAGTTCTTTTGTCGTGCCGAGAATTTCAACGGAGACTGGCGGCTCCCCCATGGATAGCAGGCGACCGCGCGTCGAGGCGTCTCTGTAGTTGAAATCTACGTAGTACAGCGGGAGAACAACCGCATTGGTCGCACCTTGCGGCAGATAACGCAGTTGATGTACCGTCCACGTTAGCTGGGCTAACGCCGGCATGTCCACGTCCACCGCCGCCAGCCATTGGGTGGCCAGTTCATGGGCCTCCGCTTGATCGATGAGCGACGGTTTGCCGACCAGTGGGTCCAAATCCAGGGCGTAACGCTCAACCTGGGGTGCGGACAAACGCATGACATGGCACAATGTCCCATTGTAGAAGCCAAATTCAAAATTGGTCGTTTCAATCTGTCCCAGCAGCCCGAATTCGAGGGCGCGTAGCCTCGCCTCGCGCGGAATGCTTGCGTTGTAGATGTTTGTGCCAAAAACACTCACTGGGAAATTGGTTCCCCGAATGACGCAGAACCAGGGACGCGGGATATAATCATAGACAACATCGCCAGTTTGGATGGGATGTCCGGCGGGCAGACTGAGCCGGTCAGTGAAAAAATTTGCCTCTGTCACCATTTGCCGCATGGCTGCCGCGCGCCAGGCCAACGAGGGAAGGTTGACGCTTTCTGCCATGGCATACATCTCAACCTTCTGTGCGTCCGTGAACTCCGAATTGCCAGGTTGAGCCGAAACCGTTCGCGCCAGAACGCAGTAAATCAATGCCAGCACAAGGTTTCTGGTCATGACTATGGTCTGGTGGTTGTCGCGCTGGTCATATCCGCCGCCCCGTAGATCACAACGGACGAATCCATGTGTGCGCCGGTGCCGTGCGCATCATACACGGCATTGCTGACGCAAGACTGTACATTTACAACACCGCTCTGCCAATCGGAAAGAAAAAATCCCGTCATAAAGGAATAACCCTCAAAACCGCCGAAAACATTTAGGTTGACCTTCCACGACGTGAAGCCGACAAAGGCGCGGGACTGGACGCCGCCCGCCGCAAAGAAATTGGTGCTGGATGTCATGGCCGGAACGGCGAACGCCTCGCTGAAATTGCCCGCACCGGTGTTACAGGCGTCGATGTAGACGAACCGATACGGATGATACGCGGCGTGTTCATCCGTAGTGTTAAACTTGACCGTGTTGTCATGCGGAAATCCCAATTCGTCCAGATACATTGGCCCTGGATAACTGTAACTCAAAGGCACGTTGACCAATGCGAAGGCAATTTGATCCTGCGTCAAACCGAAGCCGTTGTAGGAACCGATGGTTGAATTGTTGCCGTGGCCGAAGAAATAAAAATTTTCATAGCGATGGTCGGCCAAGTAGCTGAGCAAATTGGATTGGGAGGATTGGTCCTGCACGGTGAAAACTGTTTCGTTTTGAGGAACATTTCCCGGAGAGAGGTTGCCGATAAGGCCATCGGGATCAAGTGTCCAGAGTGCGCCGCCCCATGTGCCGCCAGGACCTCCGGCAATCATCTGTTTATCGTTTTGTACTTCGCCTGAATTGCCGCTAAAAAGGCCGTAGGCCACCACCCAGTTATTATTGGGTGTCCATACCGGCTCTTTGTCCCATAGCTGATTTGCGCTCGCGCTCGAAGACCCTGCATCCGGAGTAGCCCCGTTTACCCCGCTTTTATGAGCGAGTGTCTTGTGGGTCAGAGACGAGGTTTGAAATTTTGAAAAACGAGTGCTAAGGCTTTGTGCAGATCCACCCGGACTAAAGCTCGCTAAAGAGGAAGTGTCCACGGTGAACACGCCGTAGAAATTGGTGCTGTTAAACGTGTTGCCGCCGCCGTCCGTCAAATCCCAAAGAAATGAAATCACGCCGTTGCCGTCGGCGGCTCCGGTGAAGGAACCGAGATAATTGGTATTCTCATCGTACATGTCTATGGTCTGCCTGCCGTTTCTGTGTGGGTCGGGGCCGATTCTGCGAAGAAACTCAATTTGTGCGCTCATATTGTGCAACAATCGGCGAAACCGACGGAAAAGGCAAGAATAAAATACAGTGTATATACTGTAGTCCGTATATGCTGTTTTAGGTTCCCTTAAGAGGTGGTAAAAATTCCGAAACACCGCAAAGTCTTGGGTGGAAACATACGAACGTACCGCCGCCGCCTCAAATGGAGCCAGGAGAAGCTGGCTGAGAAAGCCGATCTCCACCGCAACTACATCGGCGACATTGAGCGCGGCGAGGAGAACGTGTCCGTTGACGCGCTTTCGCGGATCGCCTCGGCCTTGAACGCGCGTTTGAGCGATTTAGTGCGCGGCGCGTGAGGCAGTTGTGGCGATGCGCCCGGCTGCGATATAATGTTGGAATGTGGGAATCGCATTGGGTAGCGGAGCATTGGTTCGATTTGGTTCAGAGCGTCGGCATCATCGCCAGCCTGCTCATTTCCGCTTACACCACCCGCAAAGACGAAACAGCACGTCGAATCGGTAATGGCCCGCCCGCTCATTCCACCGGCCAAAGTCTTGGGATGCTTCGAGCGTGGAGGGCTCCCGCCGAAAGGGGCGCGGGGATGAGGCGGGATTCCCGGAAAGGCGATGAAACTCACAAGTCTTTGGCCGCTCCCGCTCTAGCGGGCTTGAACACGTTTAACCCGTGTAAACCCGTTCAAGGACATGCTGTCCTTTACCCGTCCAACCCGTCCGTCGGTGTACTCGTTTTCGCGTGAGCGATGAGGGAGGTTTTTGGGCGAGCATGGCCGTGAGGCCACGCGCAGCCCGCAAGCCGCCTCTGCGGCAAAAACCGACCGAAGTCGGGGCTGTCGCACAGCGACCAAACCACGAAAAACCCTTGCCAGTAAAGGACGGTTGGCAATCATAGGGTATCCCCGCCGCGGGGAAGGGTGTGGGGATACCCAAAATTGCTTAAAGGACATGCAAATTTTGATCAAAAAAGGTTCGCAGATGGGTCAGGAAGCTGCACCATTTTTTTCCTTCAAATCCAAAATGGCCGCGCGCAACCGCCGCGCCAGTTCCTTGCGGTCACTGATGCGCTCCGGAAATTGCCCGAAACGGACCGTCGCCAGCACCCGGCGCTTGCTCATCAAATTCAACATGTGTGGAAAAAAAGTGTGATCGCCCCAGTAACAAACCTCGTCGCCCGCGTCGCCGTCGTCGATTTCGTAATGCAACCAGCCGACCGCCACCAGCCATGCCGGATGGGTGGCTGGTTCCAGCAGGGATGATTTGAACGGCAGAAGCGTCTGCCCGTTTGTGCTGGTTCCTTCCGGAAATAAAACCACCAGCGCGCCATGGTTCAGCGCGGTGGTGATTTCGTCGTTCGTTTGTCCGACCTGGAATCGCCGGGCACGGTCCACGAACACGGTCCCGGCCAGGACGGCGAACTGGCCGAAGACCGGCCAGTATTTGACGTCGTGCTTGGAGACAAACACCGCCGGCGTGAGGGACGAGAGCACCAGGACATCGAGGTAACTCAGGTGGTTGCTGATGAGCAATCCGCGTGACGGGACCGGGCCGGCCATCTGCGTTTCAAATCCGAACAGATGCAGTACCCGCCGTGAGGTCCGCTGAAGCCAGAGCGCGCGGGCGGCCAGCCTGGCCTCCGGCCGGCGGAACGCGCAGCGGAACAAATAATCCAGGAGGGCCACCAGGATCGCGCCGGCCAGCCCACCCATCCGCGCGATGACGCGGAATGGATGGCGGCGCCAGCCTTGCATGTGCAAATTTCAAACGTGCTGGCGTGCCCGTCAATAGAGAAAACGGCCGCGGACCGAAAATGTTTGAGTGTGACCCGGTCACTTCTGGCGCCGGGCGGAAACGAATTTTTCCAGGTATTTGCCCAGCAGATCCGCTTCCAGATTCACCATGTCCCCGGTTTTCCGCTCGTGCAACGCCGTCACTTCAAGCGTGTGTGGAATGATCCAGATGCGGAAACTTTTCTTCTGAACGGCCGCCACTGTCAGGCTGATGCCATCCATGGCGATGGAACCCTTCCCGATGACGTAACGCATCACCTCCGGCGGCGCGGCGACGTCGAGCACATGGTCCTGGCCGGCACGTTCCCAGCGGATGATTTTGCCGAGGCCATCGATATGCCCGGTCACAAAATGCCCGCCGAACTCGCCGTCCGCGTGCAAGGGCCGTTCCAGGTTCACGAGCGACCCCGGCCGGGTAAATTGGAGATTGGTGAGCCGCCACGTTTCCTGGAGCAAGTCGAATTGAACCAGCCTGGATTTGCCGCGCGCGGCAACGTTGACGGTGGTGAGGCAACAACCATTCACGGCCAGGCTGCCGCCGGTCTTTAAACCGCGGCCGGTCGCGCCGGCGCGCACGGTCAGCTCGACGGATTTCGCCGTCGGCCGGATGCGCTCGACGATGCCTGTTTCTTCGACAATGCCGGTGAACATAAAGCAGGTCAGGCGTCCCGCCCGACTCCAAAATTTAGGATTTTTCCGTGCAATCCGCCAGAACGTTTGACGGAGAATAAAACATGGGGTCAGCTGCTGGTTTTCTGAAAATGGAGACAGACTGGAAACCGGTCCTACGTTACCCGCGCCGTCAGCAACAAATCCGGCCCAATTCGTTTCCACTCAACCTCGCGAAGTTGAAGAGCCTCCCCCAGGTTCCGGGCGCCCTCGCCCGCCACGGCCTTGAGCGAATCACGCCCGCCCAGAATTTTGGGTGCGTAGAAAAAAGCGATGGCCTGGGCCAATCCACCCAGCAGGAAGGAGGCGTTCGTCTCGCCTCCACCTTCCACCAGCAGGCTGGTGACGTTTTCGGCGGCGAGTTTTTTCAACAGCCAACGCAAATCCAGTTTTGAATTTTTAATTTTTAATTTTGAATTGGTTGTCGGCGCGACAATGACATTCACGCGTTTGGCCAACGCCGCCACACGATGCTTTAACGCGCGTTTGCTGACGACAATGGTGGTCAGGGCGGCAAATTCGTCACTCACGACCTTTGCCTTCAGCGGCGTTCGCGCCATTGAGTCCAGAACGATGCGCCGTGGCATTCGATGTTGGATGTTCAATGTTGGATGTTCGATGTTTCCTTTGGAATGGCTGTTCGTGCGAAAGGTCAACGACGGATCATCCGCCAGCACCGTGTTAACGCCAACGAGAATGGCATCCGCTCCTTGACGCAATTTCATTCCGTAATCGCGTGCTGGTTTACCCGTGATCCATTTCGATTCGCCTGAAGCAGTGGCAATTTTGCCGTCCAGCGTCATCGCCGCCTTGACGGTGACGAACGGTGTGCGATGAACAATCCAGTGATTGAACGCCTCGTTCAATCGCGTGCATTCGTCGGCCAATTTTTGGTAGGGCGAGCAGTCCCCTGCGCGCCACGGCTGGGTAGGGCGTGAAACGGCGCGCACGGAGTGACGCGCCCTACCCTTGTCGAACACGACAACTTTAATCCCCGCGCGCCGCAGAATCTTGAAAGCGCGCCCGGAATGTTTCGGGTTCGGATCCGTCGCGCCGGCGACGACGCGTTTGATCCCGGCGGCGATGATGGCGTCCGTGCAGGGCGGCGTGCGGCCGTGTGTGCTGCAGGGTTCGAGCGTCACGTAGAGTGTCGCTCCTTTGGGACGGTGACCGTGTTTTTGCGCGTCGTGAAGCGCTTCGATTTCCGCGTGAGGCAGACCTGCGCGCCGATGCCAGCCGCGGCCGATGATTTTCCCGCCCTTCACCAGCACCGCGCCGACCATCGGATTGGGCGAGGTCAGGCCATAACCGCGTCCGGCGAGCCGGAGGGCAAGGCGCATGAATCGGGCGTCAGACATCGCTTAATCGTAGCGGCTTTCGGTGGAAAGCCGCCATCTGAAAAAGCTGGACGGGTGCGGCGCTCTGCCGAGACACCACTACGCGAATGGGTTCACGTCGCCAACCTCATTTCATCGTCATTTTGTAGACCACGGCGAAATCATTCGGCTCGTGTTTCGGCTGGGCAATGACCAGCGCGTCCCGGGTTTGCTTCCACTTGATTTTTTCCCGGCTGCCGAGCAGTTCGATCCTGTGGATTTTGCCATCGAGCAGCCCGGCCGATTTGCCGAACGATTGGATGCGGACGCCGTTGGTCGGCCAGCCCAGTTCAATGGCGTAAAGCGTGTTGCTTTTCACCGTAAAACGAAAATCCTCCGCCGTGAACGGCTTGCCTTTGCCTTCGTTGAAACCCTGCTCTCTCAACTTCGCGCCCGTCGAGGCCGGGCCTTCCCCGAACATTTTCCATGGGCGCGTGTCGAAAATACATTCCCGGTTCACAGCCATCCAATCGGCGATGCCTTCCACGATCTGCACTTCCTCATCGTCAATTGTTCCGTCCCCGCGCACGGGGACACTGAGCAATAGATTGCCGTTCTTGCTCACGACATCCGCCAGGGTCTGAATGACGGTTCGCGTGGTCTTGTAACCGTGCCGTTCGTAGATGCTCCGGTCGTAATGCCAGTCGCCCAGGCAGGTGTCCGTCTGCCAATGCAACGGCTCGATTTCGTTGGCCTCCCCACGTTCGATGTCCCAGACCATGCACTGGCGCTGGTCCGGCGTCAGGACCTTCCCGAACAACACGCCGTCGTCATTGGTCCCGTGCCACTCGTTGTTCAGATTATAGAAATTTGCAGCCAGCTTCAGGCCCGCGTCGCTGATCGGCCACAGCGGCAACGCCGTGTCGTCAAAGTAAATCAGGTCGGGATGATACCTTTGGATGAGGTCCATAGTGCGGTTGTAAAACTTGTCGCAATAAGCCTCATCCGGGATGCTGGCACCATTGTTCCAGTCCCAGCGGTTGAACAGTGATTCGAATCTTTGATAACCCGGGCTGGGCGTGTGGTTTTGCGCGTACAAATCCTGCGGGTCCAGGCCGTCCCACCATTTCCCCTGGCCGTCGGCCCTGGTGAGTTTACCATCAAAATCCTGCGCCGGTTCATACCACGTCCAGGCGTGCGAGGCGTGGACACTCACGCCGAAATACAGGCCGTACTTGCGCGCCGCCCCGGCCCAGCCGCCGATGAGGTCCTTGTGCGGCCCGACGTTCACGGAATTCCACGGCTGAAATTTTGAATCCCAGTTGTCGAAGTTGTCATGATGATCGGCCAGCGCCATGAAATATTGCGCCCCGGCGCGCTTGTAGAGCGCCAGCAATTTGTCCGGGTCCCAGTTCTGGGCCTTCCATTCGTGGATGACGTCCTTGAACCCAAAATCCCTTGGTGAACCGTAATGTTCGAGGTGGAATTTATATTGCGCCGTGTTGGTAAAATACATCAACCGCGCGTACCAGTCGCCGTCCTCCGGCTCGCATTGCGGCCCCCAATGCGCCCAGATGCCGAACTTCGCATCGCGGAACCATTCCGGACACTGGTATTGCTTCAGCGAATCCCAGGTCGGCGCAAATTTGCCGGGGACCATCGGTTCGGCGGCGGTACTGACGACGTGGAAATCGGCGTTCGTGTCTTCTCCTCGAACCGGTCCGGGTTGTATCATCAAGGCCGTGACGACCATGGCGGCGAGAGTTGAAAGGGGATTCGTGTTCATAGGTGTTCCGGCGCCAATGGTTATCCGCTTGGTTTCCTCCCGGCGAGTTCAATCGTGTTCATCCATGGTTATTGTCTTTGCGTCTCTGCGTTGAAGGAATTATTCCTCAAACAACGCCTGCGCAAATTGCTTCGCGTCGAAGGGCTGCAAATCGTCCGGTTGCTCGCCGAGGCCGATGAACTTGACGGGCAGGCCGAGTTCCTTCTGGATGGCCACGACCATGCCGCCCTTGCTGGTGCCGTCAAGCTTGGTCACCACCAGGCCGGTGAGCGGCACGGCCTTGTTGAATTCGCGCGCCTGATTCAACGCGTTCATGCCAGTGGTGGCGTCGAGCACCAGCAGGACCTCGTGCGGCGCGCCGGGCAGTTGCTTGCCGATGACGCGATGCAGCTTCTGCAATTCCTGCATCAGGTTGTGTTTGGTGTGCAAACGCCCGGCGGTGTCCAGGAACAGATAATCCGCCTGGCGCGCCTGCGCAGCGGTGACGGCATCGTGCGCCACGGACGCCGCGTCCGCGCCATAAGCGCCGGCAATGACCTCAATCTTCAGGCGTTGTCCCCACAGTTTGATTTGCTCGATGGCGGCGGCGCGGAAGGTGTCGCAGGCGGCCAGCAACGCGGTCTTGTTCTGCAATTGAATCAAATGCGCAAGTTTGGCCGAGGTGGTGGTCTTGCCCGTGCCGTTGACGCCGACGATGGAAACCACGGTTGGACCAGCCGCGGCGATGATCAAATCGGTTTTATTCGAGCCAAGACTCTTCTCCACTTCAGTACGCGCAATGGCAAACACGTCCAGGCCGGCGCCGCCCTGGGTTTCATAGGCGTGTCTGACGGCGGCAACGATCTGCGCGGTCATGGCCGGGCCAAGGTCGGCGGCGATGAGCGCGGCTTCCAGTTCCTCGAGCGTGGCCGCGTCGAGCCGGGGCGAGCGGGTGACGATGCGTTTGATTTCATGCGCCAGCTGACTGTGCGTTTTTTGCAGGCCGGCTTTGAACTTGGCGAAAAGACCCATGAGTTACTGTGGAGTGCGGAGTGCGGGGTGCGGAGTTTGTGCCCTCGTCCCTCGTCCTTCGGCTCTCGACTTGAGTTTCTCGACGTGATCGTAGGGCAGTTTGACGGTGCCGATGAGGGGTTTGCCCTTGCTGAAACCGTGGCAATCGGAGCCGCCGGTGATGAGCAGATGAAATTTATCGGCCATTTCCAGGTAACGTTCGGACGCAGCGGTCGAATGTTTTGTGTGAAAGCATTCAATGCCGTCCAGACCCGCTTCGGCCAAAACCGGAATCACGTCGTCGGTGCGGTTCAAACCCGGATGCGCCATGACGGCGACGCCGCCGGCCTGATGGATGAGTTCAATGGCTTCGAGCGCGGACATTTTGGCCTTGGGCACCCACGCCGGCCGGTTCTTCTTCAGAAAACGCTCGAAGGCTTCATCCAGATTCGCGACCAGGCCGGCCTTGACCAGGGCGCGGGCGACGTGCGGGCGCCCGGGTGACTGGCAGTTGGCCAGCGCAAAAACAGTTTCGGCCGTCAGCGGCACGTTCAATTCATTGAGCCGCGCCACCATTTCGCGGATGCGATCCTGCCGGACGGCCTGAAACCGGGCGATATCCGACAGGAATTTTTCGTTCCCGGTGTTCACGTAATAACCGAGCAGATGAATCTCCGTGTCGTTGTGCTCGGCGGTGAGTTCGGTGCCGGGGATGAAATCGATGCCCGCCGCCTCGCACGCGGCGGCCATGCGCGGACAACCTTCGACCGAATCATGGTCCGTCAGGGCGAGCGCCGCAAAACCGAGCCGGTGGCCGTGGCCGACCAGTTCCTCCGGCGAGAACGTCCCGTCGGAAAAATACGTGTGCAAATGCAAGTCCGCGAATTTCATTCGCTCCAGTTCAAAGTCCAAAGTTCAATGTTCAAGGTTGTCATGGCGCGGCCGATTGTTCTTTAAATTTGTTGCCGCGTAATTCCGAATGCCGCAAATAAGCCATGAATCCGGAAATCAAACGGCTGATTTCCTGGCTCCGTTCATAAAGTTCCTTGAACTCGATTTCGCTCAAATACTTCTCGTCCAACGCCGCGTAAAGCTGGCAACGCACTTCACCGCAGGAACCCTTTGCGTTCGACAAAAACTGGATGAATTCCCGGTTGCCACCCCGCTCAAATCCTTCGGCGAGGTTCGACATGACCGAAACCGAAGCACGACGAATCTGATCACGCAGGCCAAAGTCCTTTGCGAAAGCTCCCTTCCTGGTTGCGTCATAAACCAAGTGATTCCACTCGCGGGCTTTTTGCCAGCTCGTCAAATCTTCAAATCGCTCAACTCTCGCCATAACTTTGAACCTTGAACCTTAAACGTTAAACTATTTAACAATCCTCGCCGGCCGCAGCACTTCGCCTTTGATCTTGTCCAGGATGCCATTCACAAATTTACCGCTGTCCTGCGTGGAAAATTTTTTCGCGATGTCCACCGCTTCGTTGATGCTGACCACGGGCGGGATGTCCTCGCGATGCAGCATTTCAAAGATGGCCAGCCGCATGATGTTGCGGTCCACGGCGGCGATGCGATGGAACTCCCAGTTCTTCGCATGGGACTTGATGCGTTCGTCAATGGCGTTGCGGTGTTCGATGACGCCGCGGATGAGCGGGTCGGCGAACAGCCGTGTCTCGGCCTCCTCGGCGGTCGGCGGCGGCAATTCGTGGGGCTGGCCCCAGGTCGCCGGGCCTTTTTCCTCGGCAATGGCGGCGGCGCGCTGCGTCTGCCAGAATTCCTCCAGGGCCCGGTCCAAATCCTCCGGCGGATTCAGGTCGTGCTGAAACAGAAACTGGACGGCGCGTTCGCGCGCTTCACGGCGTTTGCCCATGGTCAAATTCTAAACGCTAAAGGCTAAAGGCTAAAGCCCAAAGTCAAACAATGCGGTGCCGCTTGGAGGCGCGTGATTTGCGTTGTAGTGTCGGTGCTGTGCGTCGATTTATTCGAGCCGCAGGCTCGACGCTACACCAAATCAAAATACCCGCCACTTGGGACATGAATCCCGGCGACCGGTCGGGGTGGACTTTGGGCTTGGGACTCATTAAATTTCGCGTATGAGCAAGGTCACGAAACTGCTGCACACGCGCTACCGCGTGAACGATCTGGAGCGCACCGTGAAATTCTATCGCGACGTCCTGGGCCTCCAGGAAGTCAAGCGGCACAAATCACCGCGCGGCTCGGAGCTGGTTTTTCTGAAGGCGCCGGAAAGTGACGAGGAGATTGAAATCTGCCATTTCCCGGGCAGCGATTCCGTGTCGGTCCAGCCCGACCTGACCCATCTCGCCTTCGAGGTGGACAGCCTCGACGAATTTGCCAGACACCTCGCCAAACTGGGCCTGAAATATTCCGATGGCCCGACCACGAGTTCGAGCGGCACCACCTTCGCCTTCATTGACGCCCCGGAAGGTTACGAGATTGAATTGATTCAAAAGGGCAAAGGGGGCTATTAATGTG
>CAWACS010000017.1:0-13132 GCA_963780535.1 uncultured Verrucomicrobiae bacterium | reverse complement strand
TACTGCCGGCGCGCCGGCCTGCAATGAGATGTCGTCGAGGTAAAAAGTGGGTTCCGCAGCCCCGCTTCGATCCTGAATCGAAAAACGGATGAAATTCGGCTGGTTGGCCACCCCCAGGGCGGATAGTGAAAAGTTCATCTGCTGCCAGGTATTCGCTGCCAGCGTCGGCAAACTTATGGCCGGCTCGGTGGCACCGGTCACTTCCGCATAGATTTGCAGTTGCTGTCCGCCACTCGGTCCCCCATTAATCCAAAACGTGAGGTTCGTGTAAGCGCTGGAATCCTGGGCGCTGTGCCAGAGTGACACGGCACTCCAGCCATTGGTAATGGTGGCGCTGATGGACGCAGTTCCTGAATGCACGTATGTGCTGGTGTTGTTGAAATTCAAAATCGTGCCCCAACTCCAATTCTCCCATCCATTTTCGAGCGCATCGTCGTAGATGATCTGGTCGGCGCGTGCGGCCATGGTGAAAAGGAATATTGCCAGCAGGCATAAGCCGCCCGCCCAGTACGAAAAACGTCGGTTTTGCATGATGTAGATGGGGAAGTTTACACCCAGAAGAGTGCCAATGCAAGCTCCCAGCCTCTAGGGCGGTGTCCTAATTTGAAATTTCATTTTTTCTTTCTCGAAACGAGAAAAATAACTATACCCCAAAAAACCACTAAAAAGATTACCAAATAAGATGCGCTCATTTCTTGCCTTTCACTTCAGCGGCAATGGCGACTTTAACGGCGGTTTCGGGTGATACGACTGGCGGGATTTCCAGCACGGCGACGAACTTCGTGCGCTCGTCATTATCGCCGTCCATATGGCTCCATGCATAAGCGCGCTTTGCCTTTGGGTGGCCATGCAGATCAAAGACCTCCACATCACCCTGCCAGATGGTTCGGCCTTGAAAGACTTCATGGACGGGCACGGTCTTAACGTAGGCCGCGCCACAGTTGTGTAACTGCGAAACCGCGACCTGAACCTGTGCTATGTAATCCTGTTTATTCACCGCAGCGTTCCACCAGTTCGGCAACAGTCCATGCGCTGCTTTCAATGCCTGCGGCCTGCGCTGGCGTCATGCGCAAAGAACTATGCGTTTTGCAGAAGTTGTAATAAGCGAAATTCAATGCAACCGCAGCCTAAAAGTTTTCAAACTTCTTGCTGAAAGCGTTGGTCAGGCGCGTAAGGCGGCGGCAGTGCATCCGAAGCGTAAGGTTTTGGCTTTCGACGTGCGAAGTCGTAATCCGGCGCACATCGGGCATTCCAGTAATAATTGTGCGCTCAGTTTTTACCACTTCAACCGGGCTGTACCTACTCGCCGCTTCTTTGTTGAGATTTGTGAAGGCGTAGGTTTTTACAATCTGGCCATATTCAACTTCGTTACCAAAGGCCCGCTCAATCGCGTCGGGATAAGCTTTAAGCGCATCGGTGGAAACTTGAATGCGTTTGGCCATCCGGCCAGCAAGGTCATCCATGAATGCTCTGGCGTGGTACATATCACGCTTTCCAACGATGAACGAAGGAATCAGCTTGGTATCGGCATCCAATGCGATGAATGTCCAGACATCGCCATAGGCACCCACGCGGTCGGCGTTGCGGCGTTTGGCCCCGATGAAGCCCCAAATCTCGTCAACTTCAACGTGGGCGCAATTAAGCCCACGCATCTTGGCATCCATGAGCTTTTGGCAGCCTTCGCCAACCCGGACGGCAAGACGCATGATTTGCTCGCAACGCAGCAGCTCCCAGCCTCTAGTCAACTCGGGGGGACACTGCCCGATTTCACCGCGGGGGGATTCATACTCGGCCGGCCGGGGTTTTCAGCCCCAGGTTCGCACCTGCCCGCTGCCGATGCCGATCCATTTGTAGCTGGTCAGTTCCTCCAGACCCATTGGACCGCGCGCGCCGATTTTGTCGGTGCTGATGCCGATCTCCGCGCCCATGCCGAACTCGCCGCCGTCGGTGAACCGCGTTGAGGCGTTCCAATACACTGTCGCCGAATCCACTTCGTTCAGGAACTGCCGCGCATGCGCCTCGTTTTTTGTGACGATGCTGTCCGAGTGCGCCGAGCCGTAATAATTGATGTGGTCAATTGCCTGCTTCACACCATCCACCACGCGGACGTTGAGGATGTAATCGTTGTATTCGGTGAACCAATCCTGTTCAGTCGCCCGTTTGATGGCGGATTTGGTGTTGTGCATCGAGCATTTCAAAATGGCTTCGGCGTCCGCATCGGCCCGCAATTCCACCCGCTTTTCGCTGAGCCGCTGGCCCACCGCCGGTAAAAACTGCGCCGCGATGGCTTTGTCCACCAGTAAGGTCTCCATGGCGTTGCAGACGGCGGGGCGCTGGACTTTGGCGTTCAGCGCGATGGCCTCGGCCATTTTCAGATCCGCGTCGGCATCCACATACACGTGACACACGCCCTTGTAATGTTTGATGACTGGCACCTTGGAGCACTCGGCCACGGCGCGAATCAGCCCTTCGCCGCCGCGCGGCATGCACAAATCGATGTATTGCGTGAGCGAGAGCAAAATCGGGATCGCCTCCCGGTCGGTCATCGGCACGACCTGAATGGCGTGCCCGGGAAATCTTGCGAGCGCCTTTTTGCCGGCCTCAATCATCGTCTTCGCAATGAATCGGTTGGAATGCATCGCTTCCTTCCCGCCGCGCAAAATCGTGGCGTTGCCGGATTTGAAACAAAGGCTCGCGGCGTCCGCCGTTACGTTGGGCCGGGATTCGTAAATGATGACCACGACGCCGATGGGCGTAGCAATCTTTTGGAGTTTCAAGCTGTTGGGCCGGATACGCTCGTCCAGGATTCTCCCGACGGGGTCGGGCAAGGCCGCGACTTCGCGCAGTCCGTTGGCCATGGCGGCGATGCGCTTGTCATCGAGCTTGAGCCGGTCGAGCATGGCGGCGGCCAAGCCATTTTCCGCCGCCGCGTCCAGGTCCCGCGTATTGGCTTCCTTGAGGGCGTCGGAATTTTTATCGAGTGCATCAGCCATGGCGAGCAAACAATCGTTCTTCTCCGCCGTCGTCAGCTTGGCAAGTTCGCGCGACGCGGCCTTGGCCTGTCTGGCCAGTTGCGTCATTTGTTCACTTAAAGTCATGGCTGTGGAGCACTCGGTGCAGCCAAGTTAAACAAATCGCCACGATTGTCAAAAGCGCCGGTCAGGGTGCCTTCCTTTGTGCCGCCGTCATGATGGCATCGGCAAGCTGTTGGGCTGTCCATTGGTTGCCGTTGAATTGAAGGTAAATCCGGCCCCGGGGATCAAGCACGATGGTCCGGAGGTTGTGCGAAATGTTATTCCCCTGACGCATGACCATGAATCCGAGGCGCGGCGCCAGGCGGGTGAGCGTGTTGGTGGTCGCGTCGGCAAAGAGCCAATGCGCGGCGTTGGTGCCCCGAAACGCACCCGCGTAATCCGACAACACCTGGGGGGTGTCAAATCCCGGGTCGAAGGAAATGGACAGCAACTCCCAATTGGTCGGTGCGTTGGGCTCGGAGAGCAGCAATGTCCGCGCCTGATCAAAATTCCGGTTCATCAGCGGACAATAATTGGGCAGCGGACACCGCGTGAAAAAGAAAGTGAAGGCCACCGCTTCTCCATGAAAGTCGGAAAAGTGGATGGGGCGTCCGTCTTCGGTTGCCAGGTCGCCGTCCGGCAGCGTGTCCCCGGGTTTAAGCATGGAAAACATGCCGCCGGCCATGGGCATGGAAGCAGGCATGAATTGATCAGTGTGTCCGACGCGATGAATGTTTTCCGCCCAGTCATTGGTCCGGTTTACGACCAGCGTGAAAGTAATGCGGTCACCGACCGCGACCCCATCCAGTTCGTTGGTGTCTTTAACTGGAAAATCCATCGTCATCTCCATCATGTAACCGGGAATGTCCTGGTGATGGATGGTGACCTGGCTCCGGTCGGGCGCGATTTGTTCCACGACGCCGCGCGCCGGATAGGAATGAACCATCCGGTCATCGGCGGCTGGCGCGGCGCGGATGAAGGTGCCGCCAGCCGCGAGCCATGACAGAAGCACGCAAAAGAGGCGCCGGTGGTTTGGGCCAGTGGATCTCATAATGCGGGTTTTTTTAACTCCATGATTTCCTTGACCACCGCCGCCGGTGTGCCATTGCCCAAGCCGTCGAAGTAGTCCCGTATGCTGCCCTGCGGGTCCACCAGGGTGATGCGCTCAATATGGGCGAAGTTGCCCGGCATGTAGGAAAAGGCATCATTCGTATCTTTGGCCAGAAAGCTGGCGCCAATCAAATTGTGAATGATGGTGTCGTCGCCGGTCAAAAACAGCCAGCGGCTGGCATCCGCGCCGAAGCGTTTGCCGTATTCCGCCAGCACCGGTACCGTGTCGTCCTCTGGGTCCACGGTCAGCGACACCAGCCGGACGTCCGGTTGGTTGGTGGTGAGTTGCTGGATTTCCGCCATCTGGCCACTGACGATGGGACAGGTCAGCGAGCAACTGGTGAACAGGAAACTCACCACGAGAAATTTGCCGTTCAGGTCCGCCCGGGTGACGGCCCGGCCATTCTGGTCAGTCAGGGAAAAATCGACCAGTTGACGCGGGTGATCAGGCGCGATGACCAGTGGCTGCGCATCGTCCAACGGCGCCGACGGCAGGTTTTCGTGGTGGTTGACCGCAAACATTAAAAGCCAGAAACCGATCCCGAAAATCACGGACGCCCCGGTTGCGATCCAGAAGAACAGCCGTTCGTCATCGGGTGGTCTGGCCCGGGCAACTTTGGACATATCATTTACTGTTCAACCTGGCTTCGGCGTCAGCCAGCTTTTTCATGTATTTGTTCGGGTCTTTGTCGAAGTCCGCCTTTTCGGATTGGTCGCAGATTTTAATCTCCTGACCTTTATAGACAAACACATACGGCTTGCCCATTTCGCCGAATTTCATGCCGCAAACGAGGCAGGTGTCGAGTGGATACGGTTTGGGCTTGGTGTCTTCGGCATCGTTGGCGCGAACAGTCAGGATTCCGGCGAGAAACACCATCGCCAGGATTATGGCACCCATCCATCTCAGGTTTTTCATATTCATTTCAACGTCCCATTTTGATTTGGAAAAGCCGCCGCGCAAATCAATTCCGCGGCGGCCGGCCGGTTAAAACATGTAGCTGACGCTCAGTTTGAAGAGCACCGGCGCCGCCAGCTGGTTGCCGGTGAAATGTTGGAAGACGGGAAACTCCGCGTCCGCGTAAAAAATCACCGGATGAATATGAACCTCGATTCCCGGCGAAAGCAAAATTCGCTGATAGCCCGAGTTGTCGGGATTTGCATTTGAGCCGCTGTCGCTGGCGCGCTCGGAAAAAATAATTTGTCCGATGGGCGAAATGCGCGCGCGGCCGATGGCCAATCCCTTGTAATCAATGCCCGCCGCCGTGTCCAGCTCCACGCCGGGCCGGTAGCCGGCTTGCGTGAGCGCCGGCACGTCCAGTTGCAATTGCGCGAAACCGTCCCATTTCTGGTCTGCCGACAAATTGTGCCGGAAAAATCCGCCGAGCAAAATATCCGTGCTGCCGGTGCCCATTTGCGTGTCCCGGTCCACTACATCCGGGTCTTCGCTGTAACTGCCCGTTGGCAACTTCAGGCCGAACGTCACCCCGGCCGACTGATCCGCGAAGAATCCGGCGTAAATCCCCTCGACGCGGATGTCCCCCACGCCGGTCCAAGAGTGGGAAACATTGTTGGCCGGCGGCGTCGGAAAGTTAAGATCGGTGGTGAACTTGCGGTTCCAAACGGGCAATTCAATTTGCGCGCCCCATTTGTCGTTGATCATGTATTGCGCGCCGAGCGCGAAGAAGTGCGTCTCGATTTCCTTGTCGCCGTTATCCGCCGACGACGCCTGGGACGTGCCGCTCCAATTGCGGTTTTGGTCCTGGTAATCGTATTGCATCCACGCCATGCCGCCCTGGCCGTTGGGAATCATCGAACTGGTCGCCACATCAAACACGCCACAACCGCACGCGCAGGCATGGGCCATGCCCGGCACTGCCATCACCGCCAGCAAACCGCCACCGATTTTTACTGCCTTTAAATTAATTTTTTTATTTTTCATTTTTTAAATTCCAAGTTGTGAGGCACCGCCACCGGGCGGATCTCAGGTCAATTTTTGTTTTTAGGGAAAACCAGGTAGGGACGGCGCGCCGCGCCGACCGGACACCGCCGCGCGGTGTCGCCGCCATAAAATGGGATTAAGCCGGGAAACTGCGTGGTGGAGGTGTCGGCGGTGGTTGGCTGAGCGATTCAGCAAACGCATTCGCGACCGGCAGAAGTTGAAAATGCGACGGCGCAATCAAAACGAAGTTCTCTTTGACCGGCGGAAATTCGAGTTTCTGTGTTTGCGCCGTAAACTCGTTTTTCTTTTCGGATTGCCTGGCGGCGGCAATGGCCCGGCAAATCGGACAGGGGTATTGGCCATCGAACGTGCGGGCCATGGACTCGGAGAGCGAGTGCGTGCGCAGATTGTCGGCGAGCATCGTCGTCCACGCCACCGATTGCAGCGCGGCCCAATGCGCACCGGTGGTCGCGATGAGCGCCACAATCACAAAAATCTTGCTGAAACGGACCAGCACACCGGAACCATCTGCCATTCACCCGATTAAGTCAAGACGGGGGAAGGAACGCGCGGCCCGCGGGTCCGCTGGCGTTTGGCATTCCCATTATCTATGGGCGGCGTTTTTTCGGTTCGGCTTTTTCGTTCAATTCAAACCTTGATGGCCGGTGCGTTGGATAATGGGGCTTTGTCTCGGTGCCTTTGCCGGTTCGACGCGGCGGCATTGCCAGTTCCTTGGGAATGGTAATGCCGGCCCGTATCAGCTTTTCGACAATCGCGTCGCGGATAAACTGGGAGCGATTCCGGCAACCCGCCTGGGCGAGCCCGGCGTCGAGTTCGCGCAGGAATTTTTCATCCACCGCGATCGGCAGCAACTTTTGACCTTCCGCGCGTTGATTTGGCACGCGATGTCTATACACCTTTCCCGCCGCCCAAAAAATCATTTTTGTTGACGTAATTATAGACCGAATATATACACCTGGCCTATGAAGCGGTCCGGCAAAAGGCGAAAGGGCAAACTGCTTTCCGTCTGGGTTTCCGCGCAGTTGTTGCCGCGGCTGGATGAGGGCGCCAAAAGAGAAGATTCGGGCCGGTCCAAGTTTGTTCGCAACGCCATCCGTGAAAAACTGTCGCAACAGGGAGGTGTCGCCAAAAAATGAAAATTTCGGTCCGGCGGAAAATTCTCATCATCGAAGAGCAGACCGGGGTCTTGACCGCAATCATGCTGCCTTTAAAACGGGCGGGCTTTTGTGTCTTCGGCGCGCAGACGGGCATGGATGGAATCCGGCTGTCGAAGACGGAGGAATTCGATCTCGTCATTTTGGACGTTGACCTGCCGGAAAAGGACGGCTTCGAGGTGCTCGCCTGGCTGAAACAGGATTATCGCTACAGCCGAACACCCATTATTTTCATTTCCGGACATTGGAACGCGGAAACCCGCCGACGCGCCCGTGAACTTGGCGCCGCCGATTGCATTGATGAACCGTTTGACGCGGCAGCATTTGTCCGGCGAATTTCCTCCCACGTCAGAACGACCCGGACCTGGCCGGACAAAAAAGATTCAGACTTGTAAATTTACGGTTTAATCCAAACCAGTGTTCCACGGGGCAGCCAATCGAAGAGCGGAATCAAGTCCGCGTCGGCCAGGTGAATGCAGCCGCAAGAGGCCGGTTTGCCAATGCTCATCTGGTCCGCCGTGCCATGAATGTAGATGTAACGCGCATGCGAATCCACGTTGCCGCCGCGATTGAAGCCGGGTTCGAGCCCGTCCAGCCACAGGATGCGCGTCGTGATTTTGGCGTCCGGCAGGCCTTTCCAAGCGAAGCCGATTGGCTGGCGGCCTTTAAAAACCGTTCCGCCCGGCCAGCCGCCGCCGATTTTTTCCACGATCCGGTGCAAACCGAGCGGTGTGCCATTCGAGCCTTCCGTCTGCCCAATACCGAAGCGCGAAGTGGAACAAGGCACATTGCCGGCCGGATGCCAGGATCCGGAGAATTTCTCAAAAAGTGAAACGGTCTGCTCGGTGATGCTGACGGCAAGTAAGAATCGGGTTGGCGCAAACCCGTATTTTTTGCAAGCGGTGAAGAAATTGCCGCCGAGACGCGACGACGCGGAGAAACTCATGGAATCAATTCATTTAGCGTTTGTTTTACCTCTGCGCCTCTGCGTCTCTGCGTTAAAATCCGCAGTCCGTTTCATTTCAATTTTTTCACGAGCACCTTGGAATTTCTGCCGCTCTGCTCGTATTTTTCGCGGCGGGTGGGCGGCAAATCATCGGGCGTGCCTTCGGCAAAACCGCCCTTGGATTGAAAATAGGTGAACGCCTGGGTCGAGAGCGTGATGAGTTCGCCCAACCCCATCTCGCGCGCCTTGCTTTCGACAAACTGGATCAACTTTCGTCCAATGCCCTGGTTTTCGTGCGACGAGTCCACATAAAGGCACGCCAGTTCGCCCTTCTTCTGTTCGGGATACAGATGCAGCGCCACGCACGCCACCGGATTTTTATCAATTTCAAAGATGAAGTAGTCGCCAAGATTTTTTTCAATGGCTGCCTTGCTGCGCCTGACCAGTTCATCCGTTTCCACTGCCTTCTTGGTCAGCAACTGGATCGCCCGCACGTCCTTTTTCCGCGCGGGCCGGATTTGCTGGTATTCATTCGCGTAAATGAGCGTGCCGATGCCGTCGTTGGAAAATACCTCCGCCAGCAGTCCCTCGTCCACCTTGCCGTTGATGATATGGACGCGCGGGACGCCGGCGCGGCAGGCGATGGCGGCGTGTTGCGCCTTGGACAGGATTTCCGGAACGAATCCCGGGCTGTTCTGTTGCAGCAGGTTTTGCAACTCCGACACGAGCATCTGCCGGATGAGCTGCTGGTTGTAGCGCAAACCGTCCTGTGCCGTGATGAAAATGAGTTTGATGGCCTTGAGCGCTTCGGCCACCGCCACCGCCACACCGTCGGAATTCACGCGATACGTCTTGCCGTCGCCGTCGAACCCGAGCGGCGGAATGACGGGGATGACATCCTGCGCCAGCAACGTTTGCAACAGCGCGGCGTCCACCCGCTCGACCTTGCCGGTGAACAACTGGTCCACCCCCTGGATGATGCCGACCGGATGCGCGATGATGACGTTGGTGCTGGCGGCGCGCAGGTCGTTGGCTGAAAGGCCTTCGAGGATTTCGTGCGTCAACCGGTTGGCGGCGTTGAGGGCGAGCTTGAGCGTGACGGCGTCCGTGATGCCGGCGCCGTCGAGATTGGACGGTTGGACTTTTTGTTCCTCGCCGAGCGCCTTGATTTGCGCCGATGCGCCGTGCACCAGCACGACGCGGATGTTCAGTGAGCGCAACACCGCCACGTCCAGCAGCAGCGTGGCAAAGTTCTCGTCGGTGACAATCGCGCCGTCAATCGCAAGGATGAACGTCTTGTCGCGGAATTGCGGAATGTATTGCAGGATCCCCCGCAGGTCGGTCGGTTTCACGTTTGGCTAATCATTCAATCGGCAACGCCAAACAAGTATTCGGTTTTCGGCGGGATTCAAACAATTATTTATCTCCCAAAACAGGTTTCAGCCGCCGGATGGTCGCACGATGGTCGCACTTGTGTAGAAAGCGATTGAAATTGTAATGGCCCGGCTTGTGGTTTTGGCTTAGAAGAGTTGCGTGCAAATCCAAATGCCGTACATCATGCCCTTGGTGATTGTGGCGGTGCTCGTCGTGGCCGCGATCGGCGCCATTTATGGTGTGATTCAGGCGCGCAAACGGCAGGAGGGACTGTTTGAGCTGGCGCAACGGTTGGGTCTGGATTTCAGCCCGGCGGAAGATACCGAACTCGGCGACCGGTACGGCTTTCTCAAACAATTGGCCCAGGGCGAAAACCGTTACGCCTGCAATATTCTATCCGGAACCTATCAGCAAAACCAGGTGCTGGCGTTCGATTATCACTACGAAACCTATACCGAAAGTAAAGGTGGACGCCAAACGCACCATCATTGGTTTTCCTTTTTCATTCTGACGCTGCCAGCGATTTTCCCCGACCTGACGATCCGGCGCGAGAATCTACTCACGAAAGTTGCCGAGGTATTCGGGTACCAAGACATCAAATTCGAGTCGGCTGAATTTTCCAAGGCATTTTGTGTACGGTCACCGGATAAAAAATTTGCCTACAACGTCTGCAATGCGCAGATGATGGAATACCTGCTGGCCAACCGCGACCTGAGCGTCGAAATCGAAAACCAGGTGCTGGCGCTGGCGTTCAACACGCGCCTGTCTGTCCAGCAGATTGAAGCCAATTTGCAGCGGCTGGTGGAAATCCGGTCGCGCCTGCCGGAATACCTGTTCACAAACGTATGAGTCCACAATTGCTCACACTCATTATTTGCGCCGCCGTCGTCTTACTGCCGTGCATTTACGTGCTGGCGCAATACAATGCGCTCGTTGCCCTGCGCAATTATATCCGCGAATCGTGGAGCGACGTGGACGTGGAATTGAAACGCCGTTACGACCTCATTCCGAACCTCGTGGCCGTGGTCAAGGGCTACGCTGCGCACGAACGCGAGGTGTTCGAGCGCGTGACCGAGCTGCGCAATCGCTGTGCCGCCAACAACGGCCCGGTGGCCGACCAGTCCCGCGACGAAGTCCAGCTCGTGGACGCGCTGAAACAACTGCTGGTGGTGGTGGAGAATTATCCGCAACTCAAGGCCGACCAGAATTTTCTCAAATTGCAGACGGAACTCGTCAACACCGAGGACCGGATCCAGGCCGCGCGCCGGTTTTACAACGGCAACGTGCGCGACTACCGCAACAAATGCGAGACCTTCCCGAGCAATCTGGTGGCGAAGACGTTTGGCTTCAAATCGGAGGGCGATTTTTTCAGCGTGCCGCCGTCCGTCCGGGACGTGCCGAACGTGGATTTTCCAGCGTCGTAGCCGGGGATTTCGGTAGGGCGCAGTCCTCTGCGCGCCCGCTCGAACGGATACCCTGGAACGCGGCGCGCCCTACCTGTTTTCCCCCAGCCAGAGCATAGCGCCGTAGGCGCGACATCTTTCTAGTTAACCAACCAAGACGAATTTTTGCCCCTTCGGGGCGGCATATTCCCGGAATCATTCAGGTTCGTTTTGAAAATAATTCGTCCGTGGAAGATGCCGCTCCGATGGAGCTTAAAAGATTTATACGAATATTTTCTACAAAGATTTCGCCCCTGACGGGGCTTTGAATGCCGGTCCTGCAGCGTGCCGGCTTTTTATTTAAGCGCGGTTTTCAATGCCGCCAGGCACCGCTCGTTTTCCGGCGGCGTGCCGATGGAGATGCGAATCCATTCCGGCAGTTGATAGCCAGCCAGGGGACGCACAATCACGCCCTGTTTTTGCAACGCCTCAAACACGCGCCGGCCGTCACCGACGCGGACCAGGATGAAATTGGCGTGGGACGGAACGAATTGGAGCTTCAGTTCACGGAAGGCCTTTGCAAAAAAATCCAGACCGGCAAAATTGTTCTCGCGGGTTTTGCGGACGTGTTCGGAGTCGTCCAGCGCGGCGAGCGCGGCGGTTTGCGCCAGCAGATTGATATTGAACGGCTGCCGGACTTTTTCCAGCGCGGCAATGAATTCGGGGTTTCCGACGCCGTACCCGATGCGCAAGCCGGCCAGACCGTAAATCTTCGAGAACGTCCGCATCAAAATCAGGTTGGGCCGCGTGCCCAGACGGACGAGTGAGACCAAATCCAGTGGATCGTCCAGAAAATCAAGGTAAGCCTCGTCCATTGCCAGCAACACGTCGTCGGGAACATCGTTGACGAATTGGATGACCTCCTCGCGCGGCGCGAGCGTGCCGGTGGGATTGTTCGGGTTCGCCACAAAGACGATGCGGGTTCGCGGCGTGATGGCGCGGAGCATGGCGGCCAGATCATGGCCGTAATTTTTTGCCGGAACCGTGATCAGGTTCGCGCCGAACAAATTGGTGACAATGGGATAAACCGCGAAACAATATTGGGAAACCACGACCTCCGCTCCGGGTGCGAGCAACGCGTGCCCGGCGAATTCAATGATTTCGTTCGAGCCATTGCCGAGAATCAAGTTCGTCGGCTCGACGCCAAGCTTCCCGGCGAGTTTTTGTTTGAGGTAGAACGCGTTGCCATCGGGATAAAGATTCACGCCGGCGAGCGCCGTTTGCATCGCGGCCAGCGCCCGCGGCGACGGGCCGAACGGGTTTTCGTTCGATGCGAGCTTGATGATGTCCCCGGCGGGCAGGCCGAGTTCGCGCGCGACCTCCTCAATCGGCCGTCCCGGCTGGTACGTTGGAAGTGTTCTAAGGAATGGAGAAAGTGGCAGGCTCATCGAATTTTTAATTCTTAATTCTTAATTTTGAGTTGACTGAAGTCGCCTGGGAGGTTTTGACGATTGCCGTCAGAACACGGATCAACTCCAAGTTCTCATTTTCCAATGGCGTGATTCTTTTGTCGGCTACGATTTTTGAATCACGGAGCAGACGAAGCCAATAATGGGTTTCCCGCGCTTCTTTTGAGGCGATGGACATCTTGGCGATAAAATCCGCCCGACTTACTCCAGCCAGGGCTTCTTCGACATTTGAACCGATGGCCGTGCCGGAACGCAAAATCTGTCCTGCAATCTCGAACTCTTTTTGCGTTTTTAACCATCTTGCCAGCGTGATGGTTCGCAAGGCAAACGCATAACTTTTGTCTTTGGTGATGCTCGATTTCATACCGGGGGAACGCTGCAACTTAAAACTAACAATTCAAAACTTAAAATTATCATAGAGAATCTATGATCTTTTTCACGTTCACATTTTGGGCAACAATGTTGCGAATGAGCGAGATTTTTTCCGCGTCGTTCGGTCGCGTTTTGACCGTGAGATTGTGGACCTTGGAAGCGACCTGATAACTTTCCGCCTTGGCCAGCAACACGGGGATGGGCAGGGTTTGCAGGGCCTTCAAAATGGCTTCGTTGGGGCGCAGGCCGCCGGTCAGGACGATCCCCGCCATTTTGTCCTCGCTGTGCGGCATCGTGGCCGCGCCGGCGGCCAGCAGGATGTCCTCGCGATCGCCGGGCGTGATGAGCAGC
>CAWACS010000016.1:0-167354 GCA_963780535.1 uncultured Verrucomicrobiae bacterium | reverse complement strand
GATGTCTGGCGCAGTCAGCAGTTGGGCACGACTGACAGCCCGCCGGTGCTCACCCAGGTTCCCGGCACCAACGCCATCTATGGCACCGCTTATACTTCGACCATTGCCGCCACCGGCAATCCGCAGCCGGTTTACGTGCTCGTCAGCGGTCCGACCAACCTGACCGTGGATTATTTCAGCGGCCAAATCGCCTGGACCCCGCAGGGGCTTGTTCAGATTGGAAACATTCCGGTGACCATTGCGGCCACCAATTACGCCGGCTCCACCAATTGGACTTTCAACATCACCGTTCCCAACCCGCGGCCCGTGACACCGACCAACTTGTATATCGCCAGTGCAACCGAATATTCGGTGACGTTGGCTTGGTCTCCTGAAGACCCGGTGGCTGGTTCCGTAACTTATAGCGTTTTCATCCCGCATCCCTATCACAGTCCCAGGGGCAGCGGGGGCGGTGTCAACTACCAGTTGATCGGTTCCACCACCTCGACCAATTTTACCATATCCGGTTTAACGCCGAATACTTCCTATGCTTTTGACGTCAATGCCGCGGGTCCCGGCGGCACCTCGGGCTACGCGGGTATTGGCGTTTCCACACTGGGCCCGCAGCCGCCGTCCAATTTGCGGGCAACCGGGATCACTTCCACCAGTATCACTCTCGCGTGGGATCCTTCGCCCGGACCGGTGCCGATTGTTCGTTATGAGATCTTAGGTTGGATTGGCGGTCTGTTTCCAACCATTGGTTATGGAACAAACTTCACCGGCACGACCGCCACGATCACCGGCCTCAAACCCGGCACCTATGAGGAATGGAGCATGCTCGCTTATGATGCGGCGGGCAATGTCTCCGGCTTCGCTCCCGGCATCTATGTGGTCAATCCCGTGCCGACCCCGACCGCACTGTCCAGTCCGACCGTGTTGTCCAGTCTCGCACCCGCGGGTAGCGGAGGATTCCAATTCAGCGTGCAGGCCAGCGCGGTTCAGACCACCTATATTCAAGCGACCACCAATCTGTTGGATCCCACGTCCTGGACGACCATCGCCACCAATCCGCCCGGCAGCTCGTTCATCTTTACGGACACCGACACCAACGTTTACCCGGCGCGTTTCTACCGGGTGGTGAGCCCGTAACCGGGAGTAAAATGGATGCAAGTTGAACCGGGTTGACAGCGCAAGATCAGCGCGTAATGTTCCCACGGCAGTCACATGCAACTGAACCGGGGAGAACATTATGTCCATCAGACCCATCAAACGTTTGATCAAAGCGAAGCCGACCCTTGAGGGTGCCGGCGTGCATCTGCGCCGCGCATTCGGCTTCGGCAACACGTCCGATTTCGACCCCTTCCTCCTGCTCGACGATTTCCGCAACGACATTCCGGACGATTACCTGGCCGGCTTTCCGTGGCATCCGCATCGCGGCATCGAAACCATCACCTACGTTCTCGCCGGCACCGTCGAGCACGCTGACAGCCTCGGCAACCACGGCGCCATCGCCCCCGGTGATCTCCAATGGATGACGGCGGGGCGGGGGATCATTCACCAGGAAATGCCCAAGGGCGATCCGCTCGGCCGCATGCACGGGTTCCAGTTGTGGGCCAACCTGCCGGCGTCGCTCAAAATGACCGCGCCGCGCTATCAGGAAATCAAGGCGCTGGAAATTCCCGAGGTGACCGAGGACGACGGCACGCAGGCGCGGATCATTTGCGGTAGTTTTTGGGGCAAACGCGGTCCGGTGGAGGGCATTGCCGCCGACCCGACCTACCTTGACGTCACCGTGCCGCCCGGCAAGCGCAAGCGGTTGCGCGTCGAGAAGATGAGCCATGCCTTCGCCTATGTTTTTGCCGGCAGCGGCAAGTTCTGCAACGCGTCCGCGCCGCTGGCGGTGCCGACCGAAAGCCTCGGCTGGGCCGACACCGCGCTGCCCACGGAAGCGGATAACCGTTCGCTCATCCTGTTTGACTCCGGCGACGACGTGGAAGTGCAGGCCGGCGAGGACGGCATCCGGTTTCTGCTCGTGTCCGGCAAACCGTTGCAGGAACCGGTGGCGTGGTACGGGCCCATCGTGATGAACACGCAGGCCGAACTCCAACAGGCCTTTGAGGAATTGCAAAAAGGGACCTTCCTGAAAAAAGCCTGAGCCGACAAAACACTTTGACACGGATTTCACGGATTAACACGAATTAAACTGTGAACCATGTGGACCGCGTCTCCCTGGACGGAATAGGTGTGGACGGCCTGCCCTTTAAGGTTGTTTTCTCAGGCCGGAGGTGAATAAATGGAAAGCGCATGATTCAACGCAACATTTCCCTCGTTCCCATATGGGCGCGTCGCGCCCTGGTGGTCGCATCCGCCATCGCCGCGGCGGGGGCGGGAATGATCCTCCTGACGGCAACGGCGCGGGCGGATTCAATCGAGGACGGTTTTCGTCATCCGCCTGATTCTGCGAAGCCGCAGATTTGGTGGCATTGGATGAACGGCAATATTACCCGGGAAGGCATCACCGCGGACCTTGAGTCGATGAAACGCGTGGGCATCGGCGGGGCGACGATTGTCAACGTGGATTGCGACATTCCGCCGGGGCCGGTGAAGTTTATGAGCCCGGAATGGCGCGCGATGATGCAGTACGCGGTTCAGGAGGCGGACCGATTGGGACTGGAACTCTGTCTGGAAAACTGCGCCGGTTGGTCCAGCAGCGGCGGTCCCTGGAACACCCCGGAGCATGCCATGCAACGCGTCACCACCAGCGAACTGAAGGTGAAAGGCCCGCTGCATTTCAGCGCGGTGCTACCTGCACCCCCGGTCACACTCGGCTTTTACCGCGACATTGCCGTGCTGGCATTCCGTACCCCAAAAGGCGAAGCCGTTTCGGGGAACCCGGCCGCGATTGAAGACCTTGACGCCAAGAGCGGTGCGAATGGCCAGTTTGTATTGTCTTCACCCGCCGCTGACCACGCGGCGGCGGACCAGGTTGTGCCGCGCAGCGGCATCGTGGATCTGACCGGTGAACTGCACACCGACGGCCACCTTGAATGGGACGTGCCCGCCGGGGATTGGACCATCGTGCGCCTCGGGTACACACCCACCGGCGTGGAGAATCATCCGGCCCCGGTGGAAGGCACCGGCCTGGAATGCGACAAGTTCAGCCGGGAAGCCCTGGACGCGCATTGGGCGGGCTTCGTCCAGAAAGTCCTCGACGACCTCGGGCCGCTGGCCGGCAAAGGGAAGACCTTGAACAGTGTGCTCATCGACAGTTATGAGGTGGGCGGACAGAACTGGACGCCCCAATTCCGGTCGGAATTTGAAAAGCGCCGGGGCTACGACCCGTTGCCATTTCTGCCGACGCTGACCGGCCGGGTGGTGGACAGCCCGGAGGTGTCGGAACGGTTTCTTTGGGACTTGCGGCGGACCATCGCGGATTTGTTTGCCGATGACTACTATGGCCATTTTCAGGAACTTTGCCATCAACACGGGTTGAAGGCCGCGTTCGAGCCTTACACCGGGCCCTTCGATTCGGTGCAATGCGGCGAGGCGGCGGACATTCCCATGGGCGAATTCTGGGCCGGCGGCGCACCGGACCCGTCCGTCAAACTCGCTTCTTCCGTCGGTCACATCTTCGGCCAGCCAATCATCGGCGCCGAGTCCTTTACCGCGGCGCCCGGCCCGCAACACGGACGCTGGCTCGACGATCCTTATTCGCTCAAGGCCTTGGGCGACGAGGTCTTCTGCCAGGGCATCAATCGATATATCTTCCACCGTTTTGCCATGCAACCCTGGACCAACCGCTGGCCCGGCATGACCATGGGCCAGTGGGGCACCCACTTCGATCGCACCTCCACCTGGTGGGAACAGGGCCGCGCCTGGCTTCAGTATGTCACCCGCTGCCAATACCTCCTCCAGCAGGGCCGCTTCATGGCCGATGCCGCTTATTTCTGCGGCGAAAGCGCCCCGGTCGAAACCCGCGCCGGCGATCCCGCCCTGCCGGCCGGTTATGACTACGACGACGTCAACGCGGGTGTCCTGCTTCACCACGCCGCGATGCAAGGGAATCGCCTGGTGCTCGACAGCGGCATGAGTTACCGCGTGCTCATCCTGCCGCCGTCCGACCCGGACATGACGCCGGACCTGCTCCGGAAACTGGCGGGATTTGTCGCCGACGGCCTGGTCGTGGTGGGTCGGCCACCCCGGGCTTCGCCCAGTCTCGAAGGGTATCCGGCCTGTGACGTTGAGGTGCAGGAACTGGCAACCCGGATCTGGGGCGACTGCGACGGCCGGACCGTTACCGAACACGCGTTCGGCCGCGGCCAGGCGATTTGGGGCCGAGGCCTGGTCCAGGTGCTTGGCGAACTGAACCTGGAACCGGACTTTGCATACCCGGCGTCGGGCAATGCCCAACTCGATTTCATCCACCGTCGAGCTGGCGCCGCGGAAATTTATTTTGTCTCCAACCAGCGAAACCAGTTTGACACGGTCGAATGCAGCTTCCGCGTCCAGGGACTGCAGCCGGAACTTTGGAATCCGGAAACCGGCGACATCCAGGCGGCGCCTGTCTGGCGCGAAGAGAATGGCCGGACCGTAGTCTCCCTGTCCTTCGGACCGTCGGGTTCGGTGTTTGTCGTGTTCCGCGCCAAAGCGCAGAGCGACCATCTCGTCGCCGTCGAGCGTGACGGGCCTCCGGTTGTCGAGGCGACCGGCCCGGCGGTGGATTTGCGCATTCTCAAGGCCGTTTACGGGCTCGTCCCGAGTTGGAGCGACGTGACCGCCACGGTCAAATCCCTTGTCGCCGGCGGCGCGCGTCAGATTCCCGCCAGCAACGACATGGCAGGAGACGACCCAGCCCCGAATATCGTCAAGCAATTGCGCGTGACCTATCGCCTGAACAGCCGGTGGCAAACCAACGAGGTGACCGAAGGCCAGGCCCTCGAGCTCCCGGCCGGCGCGGAGGTGGAGCAGGCCCTCTATGGTCGGTTACCACTGTCATCCAACCACGGCGACCTGCAGATGGACCTGACCGCGAAACTCTCGGACCGGATCAAACACGGTGCGTTGAGCGTTCGCATCGACAACGACTTCGCGGGCGGTGATCCGGCTCTCAACAATTTCAAGGAACTGCGGGTGGATTATACCGTCAACGGCGTTCGCAAGCGCGCCACGATTCCGGAACATGAAATGTTGACCCTGCCCGAAACCAAGCTTCCCACCGGCGCCTGGCGGCCTTACGTTTTCCTGGCCGGAACGAATCAAATGCGGTTGCTGGCCCTGGCGCCGGGTAGGTTCACGCTGCATTGGGCCTCCGGTCAAAAGACCAGGGCCAGGTGTCATTCCGTGCCCGCGCCGTTCGTGATTGGCGGACCTTGGGAAGTCGGCTTCCCGCCCGGATGGAATGCCCCGGCCGAAACCACGTTTGCGCAGTTGCAATCCTGGACGGAGAACACGGATCCCGGCGTGAAATATTTCTCCGGCACGGCCACCTACACCCGGGTCTTCGACCTGCCGGCGGATCTGTCCGGTCCCGGACGCGAAGTGTGGCTCGATTTGGGCGCGGTCAAAAATCTGGCGGAAGTCTCGCTGAACGGAAAATCCCTTGGCATTCTCTGGAAGCCGCCGTTCCGGGTCAATGTGACCACCGCGGCCCGGCCCGGGCGGAATACGCTCGAAATCAAGGTCACCAACCTCTGGCCCAACCGGCTCATCGGCGACGAGCAGCTTCCGCCGGACTGCGAATGGAATGGAAAAGCATTAAAAAGCTGGCCGCAATGGCTGCTGGACGGCAAGCCCAGTCCCACCGGCCGCGTCACCTTTACCACGTGGCATCACTGGGGTCCGGACGCGACCCTGCTGGACTCCGGCCTGCTCGGACCGGTGACGGTCCGAGCCGCTGAAGAAATCACCCTCCGCTGATTCTCCAGGGCTGGGCCGCACCACCGGGGCTCCCGTTTTGACCACGGATGGACACGGATACACACGGATTATCTCTTCCGACTTCCGATTTCCAACTGCTATCTCCGAACTCCGATCTCCGACTTCTATCTTCTGATTTCCGGCTGTTGCCCTCGACCCTCGACGTTTTGGAACGTCCCCGATTCGCTACACGTGAATGAAGACATAGACAAAGAGCGCAAAAGCACACATCGGCACATCGGTGACCACGGCCAGGGGCGTCAGGACCACCCGCAACGTGGTATTCTTCGGGTGCGTGCTGGCCGGCAGATTGTAGGGACCCGGTGGCAGCCCGTCCCGGTGCAACGTGATTTGTTCGTTCGTGACGTTCAAAACGGCATAACCCGGCGGTTGGGAGGTCGCGTTGCCGGGTACCTTGCCCGGGCGATACACCCGCACGGATTCAAATCCGCTGGCGGAGTTTGTGAGCTGGTGGATGGCCTTGTGCGTGACCGCCAGGTTGTCGGGTGACTGACTGACCCGCCAGCCCACATCCCGCCACAGGTAGGTGAGTCTGATTTGCGCATCCTGTCTGAACACAATCACCATGTCGCTTTGCCGGTTCGTGTCCGTGATGACCACCACTTGCGCGGGGGGCCCGGGTTTCCATTGGAATTCCGAAGTGCGGTCCCAAAGGGCTGGCGTGGCGCAACCCGACGTGAAGGCGGCCAACAGAACCATTGGCAGAAACGCTTGCAGGCGCGAGAATTCAATTTTCATGGTTTTATCCGGTTTTAAATTTTCTCTGTTCATCGACGGCACTTTAACCGCGTCCCGGAAAAGGCGTGAATTGAAAAGAAGGGTCGGGGAATCAATAAAATCAATGGAGTGCTGCTGACGAACCGGTTGGTGGCACATTTGTCCCGCGCAACCGGGACACGACAACCATCCTAAAAAACACTGGCAAACGCCCGACGCCAGATAACCAAAAGCTGGCACGAGATATGCGATTTACGGCCATTTATATGGTAACGATGACGAACCAGACGACGACCCAGCGTAATGGCCGGCAGCGACACATACTGGTGGTGGACGACGAACCGCTCGTCAGTTACACCATCCAGTTGCTCCTCCAGGAGGACGGTTATGCCATTGACCGGGCCAATAGCGGCGCCGAGGCGCTGGCCAAGTTCGAGCCCGGAAAGTTCGACATGGTTTTCACCGACTACTCCATGCCGGAGATGAAAGGCGACCAGTTGGCCGCTGCCATCAAGGAGCGTTCCCCCAAACAGGCCGTCGTCATGATCACGGCGTTTCCGGAAAAACTTCAGTCGTCCGCTTGCGCCCTCGGCGGCGTTGATTCCTTCATCTGCAAACCGTTCGAGGTTGACACCCTGCGGGCGGCCATCACCAAGTACGGTCCCGCCGCCTGAACCCCGGATTAATCGCAAAGATGCGGAGAGCGCCAGGGCGGGGCGAGAGTCCTCGGGAGCCGTTTTAACTTTTAACCCACAACTGACGCTTAGGCCATCTCCTCAGGAGCCTTCCACCATCCGTAGGGAACAACTGCGGAGGACGGGCACCCCCTTGCGGCAGACTTCATAAATCAGCGTCGGAGGAAAACACGCGTCATCTGCGGATAAAAACCTGGCGTTCTTGTCGCCTTGGCGGTCAAACCCATATTCATTCGCGGTCTCCAATTAGTTCCATGGCAAATCAACAATCGCGGAAACCTAAAATGTTCGACACGCCCGGATTTTTTATGCTAGAGTTATGCCTGTGGGCTTCAAAGCAATCCAATGAAATCGAAATGCCAATCCTCCCTTCAAACCGCGTTCCTTCATTCAGAGAAACGTCGTGCTCCGTGACCAAACCCTCCTTCCTTCCGTCGGGTTGGACCGGATGCCTTTTGGCGTTTTTGCTGTTGCTCTTCGTGGCGAGTCCTCCGGTTCAAGCCGGCTATTGGTGGCGGAACGTGCCGGTTTTTGGCGGCGGCTATGTAACCGGTGTCATCTATAATCAAGTCAGCGGCGACCTGTATCTTCACACCAACGTGGGCGGGGCGTATCACTGGAACCCGAACACCGGCGAATGGGCTCCGTTGCTCGATTACCTCGGCCAGAATAAAATGTATTTTGCCTACGTATTGAGCCTGGCCACGGATCCCAACAACCCTCAACGCCTTTATGTCGCGGTTGGTGGTTATCTGGCGTCCTGGGCCGGCAACGGCGCCGTGCTGTATTCGATCGATGGCGGCAATACGTGGTCGGAAGTGGATTTGCCCTTTCGGATCGGCGGCAACGACAATGGCAGTCCGACCGGCGAGCGCTTGCTGGTTGATCCGAATTTGCCATCCACCCTCTATCTGGCCAGCCAGGCGAACGGTCTCTGGCGCAGCCAGGATCATGGGCAGACGTGGTCGCAAATCACCGCTCTAACGCCAAACAATTTGAACTTCATTGTCCTGGATCCGACCAGCAGCTCGCCGGGAACGGCCTGCCAGCGAATATTCGTCGGTGCGCACGCAACCACTGGCAACCTCTGGATGAGCAATGATGGCGGCCAGACCTGGTCCGCCGTGACCGGTCAGCCCGCCGCCTATTACCCGATGCGTTGCGCCCTGGCTGGAAATCTTTTTTATGTGAGTTATTCCACTGATGACAGTACGGATCCCAACAACGCCACGGCGGGTTCGGTTTGGTCCTACAATGTCACCACCGCCCATTGGTCGAATATCTCCCCGCCCAACGGCAAGTACGGTTTCGGCGGCCTTTGCGTTGATCCCGGGAACCCCAATGTTTTGATGGCCGGAACCATGGACGATTACGGCCCCGGTAATGAAATCTACCGCAGCGTCAATGGCGGTACGACCTGGAAGGGCGTCCTGCGCAGCCCGAACACCATCGACTACTCCGAAGCCCCCTACACCGCCCAGAATTTTAAATATCAAAACTGGATCAGTGACATTAAAATCAATCCTCACAACAGCAACGAAGCCATTTTCGTGACCGGCTACGGCATTTTCATGACTGAAAACCTCACGCAGGCCGACGCCGGCCAGAATGTTACCTGGACCTTTCCAGATAAAGGCTTTGAAGAAACCGTCGTTTTGAGTCTGGCCAGCCCGCCCTCCGGTCCGCCTCTGCTCAGTGCCCTGGCCGACCTCGACGGTTTTCGCTACAACAATTTCAACACCTCGCCTCCCAACGGGGATTACGCTCTCTTCTTCCCGATCAGTTCCAGCATTGATTTTGCCGAGCTCAGTCCCAACATCGTCGCCCGTTCCCACACGCGCGATTACGGTGGCGATTCCGGCCCTCGCGGTTCCTATTCGACCGACGGCGGCCAGACGTGGACCCGTTTTTCAACCGAGCCGTCGGGCGCCGCCGACTCCGGCGTCCTGGCCGTCGCCGCCGACGGTTCCCGCATCGTGTGGACGCCTGCCGGCGAAGGCCCTTATTATTCCACTGCCACCGGCGCCGGGACTTATTACTCGACCGATTTCGGCACAACCTGGAACGCCAGTTCCGGGCTGCCCAATGATCTTGAACCCGTGGCCGACCGCGTTAATCCCCAAAATTTCTACGCCTACAACCCCGCCACCGGCGCCATCTACACAAGCACCGATGGCGGCGCGTCCTTTTCGCCGACCACCGCCGTCAGCTACACGGCAGTGGCGCCGGACTACAGCAGCACCCGCTCCAGTCTTAAGGCCGTTTTCGGCCAGGAAGGAAATCTATGGCTGGCCGCGGGCAATGGCGGCCTGTGGCGTTCCATCGACTCCGGCGCCAGCTTTCAACAAGTCGCCGCCGGGCATGTGACCAGCGCGCTCCTGGCCGGGTTTGGCATGGCCGCACCCAACCACACTTACCCGGCCATTTTTCTCGTCGGAACCGTCGATGGCATTTACGGCTTTTTCCAATCCGACGATCAAGGCAGCACTTGGACGCGGATTAATGATGACCAGCACCAGTTTGGTACCGTCTATAGTTTGACCGGCGACCCGCGAATGTACGGCCGGGTCTATGTGGGCACCGGTGGACGGGGAACCGTTTACGCGGATCCCCTCAGCCCTTTGCCTGTGATTCTGCAAATTGTCCCCGTTGGCCCCTTCCCGCACTTTGAGTATGGCTCTGAATCTGGTTTCGATTATGTCCTCCAGACAGCCCCCATCCTCTCAGCCAGTGGCAGCTCCAACGTCTGGAGCGCGGTCTTCACCAACGCCGGCACCGGCGGCCTGTTGAACTTCTCGAACAACTTTAATGGGCCGCAGCAATTCTTTCGCGTCCGTGTCCAACCGCCGCAATAATGCAGAATGAGCATCCGTGTTTACAAGTGCCCTCCGCGTTTAAAGCCCGATGTTTCTGGCGTTCTTCCGCCTTTATTACATTCGCAGTGTCATTGTTCTTAGATGCGGCAAGTCGGCGCGCCAAGAGGCGGTTTATCGACGGTTAAATGCGTTGCCTAAAAAAGCAAAAGAACTGGTATGAATTATGCATTTGCATGGCGCTGATGATCAAACGCATTGACCGGCAAAGACACATCCTGGTGGTGGACGACGAATCGCTCGTCCGCCGGAGCGTCCATATTCTGCTCCAGGGCGAGGGTCATCTCGTGGACGTGGCCCGGAGCGGCGCCGAGGCGCTGGCCATGTTTGAGCCCGGCAAGTTCGACATGATTTTCATCGATTACCTGATGCCGGAGATGAAAGGCGACAAGTTGGCCGCGGCCATCAAAGAGCGCTGCCCGAAGCAGCCGGTGGTGATGCTGACGGCCTTTCTCGAAAAATTTCTATCTGCCGATTGTCCGCTCGCTGGCGTGGATTCCTTCATCGGCAAACCTTTCGCGCTGGAGGCCCTGCGCGAAGCAATCGACCGGTACGCGCCCGCTTGAAAGGACGGAAGGCGGAGGGCGGAAGACGAAGGTCAAGGGTCAAAATCTAGAGGTTGGAAGAAATCGGCGTTCATCTGCGTAATCTGCGGTTAAACCCGTACCCCCGGCGGTGCGTCCCTGCCTAAAACAAATCGGCGGATAAAAACCTTGGCGTTCCTGGCGCCTTGGCGATTGATCCAGGTCGATTGCTGTTTTAAATGGCGATGAAACATGCTATTTTATTGGCAATGAATCCCTGGTTTGTTTCAGGCTCCGTCGCCAGCACGGCTCAATGGAAAGCCGCCCACGGGCATCGAACTTTGAGCATTGACCAAAACCTCATCAACCCTGCCTTAAACCTTCGGTTCGACTTATGAAATCCCGCCTTCAAATGGCAGCCCTGGTCATCATGCTCCGTGGCTTCGCCACCACCGCCCCGGCTCAGACGACCATATTCAACGAGAATTTTGACGGCGGATACACTGGCGCGTTCGGCACTTCTTCTTATTCGGGAGGCAGCCCCACCGCCACCAACAACGCCGTTATCACGACGGGTGGAAATCCAGGCGGTGCCTGGCAGGAAACCATGACGGCAACGAGCTGGAGCGACTATTACGGCGGGATGGTTCAGTTGTCGTCGGTTTCCGGGAACACGGACCCGAACCCGTCGGACTATGTATTGTCCTTCGATGCTTACGGCAGCCAGGCGGCCACCCTTCAACTGATCATCCAGACCTGGCCGGGCGATTATTATGCGGGCTCAGGCCCGGTCATAAACGCGATGGTCAACGAGACATTGACGGCTGCCAATACCTGGCAGACTTTCACCATAAATCTGGGCAACATCACGACGGCCTTGCCGGTCGGCGCAACCTGGCAGTTGATCTTCCCGCTCGATTCCTGGCACTGGAATGGCCCCGGTTTCACCGACACCCTGACCATCGACAATATCAAGCTGGTGAATATTGGTAATCCCATCGGGCTCACGTCCTCATTCAACCCTTCTGCGTACGGCGGCAGTGTCACCTTTACCGCCACGGTCCTGACCAACGGGACCGCCGCCGGCGACGCCACCGGCCAGGTGGTTTTTTCCTCTACCAGCGGCCCGTTTAGCACCAACACGGTGGTTGGCGGCAGCGCCACCAGTTCGCCGATTACCAATCTCCCGGCAGGCACGGATTTGATCATCGCCACCTACTCCGGCGGCAACTATCCGGGCAGCGCCAACACCCTCAACCAGCTCGTCGCTCCCGCCCCGGGCATCGCGCAGGACAATCTCCCGATTTACACCGGCAATCTGGTGAATGGCTTCCAAAACTGGAGTTGGGCAACGGTGAATCTGACGAATACTTCACCGGTTCATTCAGGCGCTTATGCCATCAGTGTCACGGATGGCGGCAACTACCAGGCGCTGGTTTTTGAGCATCCTGACTTTAACACCACTCTCTACACCAACCTCAGTTTTTGGATCAATGGCGGCGGCGTTGGCGGACAAAAAGTGCAAGTGTGGGGAATGCTGGATGGCATCAATCAGATGGCCTATTATGTGGGGACCTTGCCAACCAATACCTGGCGGCAGGTGACCATTCCGCTTTCCTCTTTGGGCGTGGTCAACCGGCCGAATTGCACCGGTTTTGAGATTCAGGGCGACAATGGCGGCGCGGCCCAACCCACATTTTACGTGGATGATGTTCAACTGGTGGCCGCGCCGGCGCCGGCCCTGGTCCATCTGGGAATTGACGCGGGGCAGGCCCTGCAAACCGTGGATGCGCGCCAGTTTGGACTCAATACCGGCACCTGGGATGACCGTCTGACCAATGCCCAAACGCTGCCACAGCTTGAAGCCAGCGGTTGTTTGAACCTGCGCTGGCCGGGTGGCTCAACTTCCGACCAATATCATTGGGCCAGTGATCCCACCGGGAATGCCACCTTTCGCAATATCGCCACCAATCTGGGCGCCCAGGTTTTCACCACGGTCAATTACGGCACCGGCACGGCCGGTGAGGCGGCCGCCTGGGTGCTCGCGGCCAACCAAACCAATCATTGCGGGTTCAAGTATTGGGAAATTGGCAATGAATGCTACGGCACGTGGGAAACCGATTCCAATGCCGTTCCTCATGATCCTTACACGTATGCCACCAACGCGGCGGCTTACATTCAGCAAATGAAGGCGGCTGACCCGGCCGTGCCCATCCACGTGGGCATTGTCGTTGCGCCGGGGGAAGGAAGCTATTCCAACAACGCGGCGCATTTTGCCATCAATCCACGCACCGGAACGACCAACTATGGCTGGACGCCCATCGTGTTGTCCGAGTTGAATAGGCTTGGCGTCATGCCCGATTTCCTCATTTACCATTTTTACTGGCAATACACCACCTATGGCTGGACGCCTTACTCGGAATCCGAAGACAGCGACGCCCTGCTGTTGCAGGTGGCCGGCAACCCGTGTCCCGTGGTTTGGAGCGACTGGGCCAGCGCCGCCGCCAACCTGCGCCAGCAGATCAGCGATTACCTCGGACCTGCCGGCAGCAACATCGAACTGTGTGTGACGGAGAACAACAGCGACGCGGGGGCTGTGGGCCGGCAATCCACCAGCCTGGTCAACGCCCTGTACCTCGCCGACAGCACCAGCCAGCTCATGAAAACCGAATTCCGATCCTATCTTTTTTGGGATTTCCAAAATGACGAACCGGGGGCGGGCGGCGATTATGACCCGACGATCTATGGCTGGCGGGGGGCAGGTGATTACGGGATCGTGGACGGGTCAAACGTTCCGTATCCCCCCTTTTACGCCGAAAAATTGCTTCAATCTTTTGCGCGGCCCGGCGATTCCGTCCTCAATGGCACCAGCGATTCGCTTTTGCTTTCCGCCTATGCCGTTCGTCGCACCAATGGCGCCCTCACGGTGCTCGTCATCAACAAGGACATGACCACGAGCCTCAACGCGCAAATCGGGTTGACCAATTTTGTGCCGTGGACGACCGCGACGATTCAATCCTACGGCATCCCGCAGGATCAGGCTGCGAAAATCAATGCCGGGGCTTCACAGCAGGATATTGCGACGACGAATTTCCCAACCGCCGGCACGAACTTCACCTGTTCGTTTCCACCCTTGTCGCTGACACTCTTCACGTTTGAGCCGGCAGCTTCGGCGCTCTCCGTGTCGGGCCTCCAACCCGGACAGGTGCAGCTGCGCCTGCAAGGCCAGCGCGGCACGCCTTATGTCATTCAAAGTTCGCCGGATTTGACGGCGTGGACCTCCGTCGCCACCAACACACTCTTTGGGGGCTCGTCGAATATCACCATCGTGGTTTTACCGGGTTCGCCGCGCCAGTTTTACCGCGCTGTGTGGCAGCCTTGAAAAATTTGAGCGACCGGTTTTTCCTCCTCAAACGGCATCGTTACGCGACGCGAAGGGTTGGGGGCTTTTGGCACGGCAAGTTGCGGTTGATCTGCGGCTGAAAGTTGAAGGTTGAAGGTCGAGCGTGAAAACGGCTCGTCAGGATCACTGCGGAGCGGGACAGGCCCTCGCCCCGCCTTTGTGTTCTTTGCGGTCAATCCTCCGGGTCGTCGCCCGTCCCATGACGCAACCGCGCTTCCGCCAGATCAACGTCCCGCTGGATGCGGCGCAGGACTTCATCGTTGATGACGCCCCGGTTACGAAGCTGCAGGATGGCCTTCCGTTCCTCCATCAGGGTTTCGTAAGACAGATGTTCGTATTCGGACGAAAACAGGTGGCGCGGGGTGTTGGCGCTTTCCGTTTCGGTGACTTCCAACTGGCGGATGCGGTCCTCGTATTCGATGCTCAATCGGCGCTTCGCGTCCGCCTTGGCCGGGTTGTGTTCGGGAATTTGTTTGAGCCGGGCGAGGGCGGCTTGATTGGCTTCGAGCCGGGCCTCGCGTTCCTCCCGGGCGGCGGCGCCGTCGTCCTTGATGCCGAGCCGGCGAATCAGCAGGGGCAGGCTCAACCCTTGCACCACGAGCGTTGCCAGAATCACGATGAAGGTGAGGAACAGGATTAAATCGCGGCAGGGAAACGGATCGCCGCCCTGGATCGTGAGCGGCAACGCCAGGGCCGCGGCCAGTGAAACCACCCCGCGCATGCCCGTCCAGGCCACAATCGTGACATGACGCCAGGACGGATAGGGGTCCTGGTCCCGGATGCGCTTGAACAGCAGGCGCGGCAGATAGGACGCGGGGAACACCCAGAGGATGCGGATGAGAATCACCGCCAGGCTGATGACCAGCGCATACCACACGAGGCGGTCAAAGGAATAATTGGTATGGTCGGACAACGCGCGCAACACTTCGGGCAGTTGCAGCCCGATCAGGATGAAGACGAAGCCGTTCAGGAGGAATTCCACCATTTCCCAGACCGGCCCGGCCTGAAGCCGGGTCCGGAAACTGATGAGTTCGGGCATGCGCCGGCCGAGATACAGGCCCGCGGTCACCACGGCAAGCACGCCGGAAACGCCCAGGTGTTCGGCTGACAAATAGGCGACAAAGGGCGTCAGCAGTGAAACGGTGATTTCAATCGGCGCATCATCCACGCGCTTGTGGAACTGCGTTGCCAGCCAGCCCACGGCCAGACCGACCAATATGCCGCCGACGCCGACGACCACGAATTCCCCACCGGCCCGGGTGAGCGAAAACGAACCGGTTGCCACCGCTGCCACCGCAAAGCGATAGGCGACCAGGGCGGTCGCGTCGTTGACCAGACTTTCGCCTTCCAGGACGGTGACGATGCGGCGCGGAACGCTCAATCGTTCGGCGATCGCCGTGGCGGCGATGGCATCGGGCGGGGAAATGATCGCGCCCAAAACGAATCCGACCGCGAGCGGCAGATGAAAGAAATGAAACGCCAGCCAGGCGACCGCCACGGTGGTAAAGAGGACGAGCCCGATGGCGAGCAACGAAATGGGGCGGAGATTGGCGCGGAAATCGCGCCACGAGGTGAACAGCGCCGCCGGAAATAGGAGCGGCGGCAGAAAGAAAAGAAAGACCAATTCCGGATCGAGCCGGACCTTGGGCAATCCGGGAATCAAGCCAATCAACACTCCGCCGATGACGAAAAAGATGGGATACGGGATGTGCAGGCGGCGGGCCAGCAGCGCCAGGACCGCCACGGCCAGCAACAATCCCACAAAAATATCGACGATGTACCCCGTCATGCCGGGCAAAAGATAGCAAGGCCAAAGGCAGAAGCCAGAAGGCATCCACCTTCGCCAAGACCATGGCGGACAGGGAAGTCCGAAGTCAGGAGCCGGGAGAAAAGTGGAGGATGGTCGCCGAGGCGGGCGCCACCTGAACCGTCAGGTTGGCGGAATCACCATCTTTGATTTTTTCCCATTGGCCCGTCCAGGTTCCCTCCGGGTCAATGGCGGCGCCACCCAGCATCACGCCGGTTTTGGCGGCCACATCCTGATTGGTTTGCACCAGATCCATCCGTTGCCAGGTGCCTGAGCCCGAGCCGGGAAGCAGTCGGAGGGAAACCGACGCCGTTTGTGCCTCGTCGCCGAAACTCTTGTTGATCAGGGTCACGTCAATGGAATCATCGTGGTCGCGATAGGCGTAGGCATTGAAATCAAACCTGGGTGCCGTTTGAATGTTCACGCCGAGGGGTCGTCCATGCGCGCTCTGGCTGAAGGCCAGCAAGGCATAGGCTTGCGGTCGCATGGCAATGCCATGGCCATCCGCCTGATGCACGAACGCGGCATAGTTCGCGGCGCCAAACCCGCCATCCCGCCCCACGGTTTCTCCGGTGTGATAATTCACGCCGAGGATGTGGTGCGCCGCCCACCAATGGGTGCAATCCAGCGCCCACAAGGTGGATGCGTAGGTGTCGCTTGAATCTTTGGCCCCGCCGTTGTAGCAACTGTTCATCTCATCTATCCGGTAAGGCACCCCCTGGGCAGACAGCACCGCGCCGACCTGGGCATAGTCTCGTTCGTAATCGCTGTCGAGTCGGTTGGAAAGAAAGCGGGCCCGGGACGCGGGCGGGTCTTTTTCAGCCGCGCGGCCAGAGCCCAGAAAATAATAATGATCGCTTGCCATCGCCAGATGTCCGCCGGCAAACAGGACTTTGGCCAGGCTCAACGCGTAGCTTCCGCTGGCGCTCGGTCCGTCAATCCTTGCCTGCGGTACGGTTTTGAGAATGGCGTCATAGTGGGGTTTCCATTGTGCAAAAAAGGTCTCAAAGGTTTTGAAATAGAAATTGGGCTCGTTGCCGATGGAAAAGCAGTCGAGGGCGTCGGCATCATGAGCCGCGATGTAGCCGGCCAGTCGCGCCGATTCGGACGGATCGCCATTTTTCAGGCGGAACGAATAAATCACCTTTACCCCGGCCGCCCGCGCGAATTTAAACAGCATGTCGATGTCCTTTTCCTGCGGCACCGGGATGCGCGGATCGTCCACCGCATTGGCGCCGACGCGCAGGCTTTTGATGCCGAGGATCTGGAAGGCATTGACCAGCGCCTGATCTTCAGGGTCGAAATAGTATCGCCCATTCTTGGGCAGCAGCATGGACATCTCGCAGCTCAAGCCCAGAAAACGGGGTGCCAGTTCGGGACCATTGCCCTCGGTCGTCACGGTAATGGCCACCGGCTGGGTCTGGGCCGTGGCGACATGTGGAATCAGCAGCGTTAGGGCAAGCAACGGAAGCGAGAAACGAAATTTCCCCGGGCACTGGTTCCCCAAAAGGCGGTTCATGGGGGGTGATTTTAAATGAGGCTGTTTCCGGTGACAATTATGATGATTTAAAGGTGGTGGCACAGTTAGGTGGGGCGAGCAGCCTGTCCCGCTCTGCGGTGATCCTCGCGAGCCGTCTTGTCACGGCGCCGAGGCGGTGCCCGGCGCTCCGAAGGCCGGCGGATGGCTTTTGCAGAGATTTCTTCTGGTGTTCAACCCCTGATGGTTCACAATCGTAATCATGGAACAATCATCGCTTCAAAAAATGTCTTTATCGTCGCCTGCGTCCGAGCCGGAAATGGTTCTCCCCAAAACCGATTACGGGGACGCGGAGGTGCAGTTTGGCATGGGGTTCAAGTTCGCGGCTGACACCGGGGCGGCACAGGATTACCAGCAGGCGGCGGAGTGGTACCACAAGGCGGCGGCGCAAAACCATTCCCTGGCCCAATTCAATCTCGGAGTGATGTATGCCCGGGGACAGGGTGTCGCTCGGGATGCCGCCCAATCGGCGATGTGGTTTGGCAAGGCCGCGCATCTGGGTGATGCCGGGGCCCAGTATCATATGGGGGACAGTTGTCACCGTGCCAGCGTTGTCCAAGCGCCGGCGGAGGCCGCGGAATCAAGGATCGAAGCTTACAAGTGGTATCGTCTGGCCGCCGTGCAAGACTACCGGAACTCGATCATGGCCTGGTCCAACCTGACGTTCAACATGACCCGGGCGGAAGTTGCCGCCGGCGACCAGCGCGTGGCCGCCTTTGCGATTACCAAGACGGCAGTCAGCGGTTAGTCGTCAATGGTCAGCAACCCAGGCTAAGGCAACCAGATTACCCGCCAGAACTGCGTCGGGACGGATGGATCCACGGAATTGGTGATGTTCATCGTGCCGGCCAGGGGGGTGTTGGTGCTGATGGAGGTCCACGTAATCAGATCGGTCGAGCGTTGAATGACGTAAGGAACGCCAGTTTGACCCCGGAGTTGAAAGACGAACTGGCTGGCGGCCGGCGGAACCGGCAGGGCCAGCAAGGTCGCCGGCGCCGGTGAGAGCGAGAGGATGGTGGCCGAGTACGGCGGGAAGGCGTAATTGAAGTTGGTGCTCGCGCCGGAAAAATTCGTCGTGGCGATGTCCTGTAATGAAAGGCTTCCGTTGGTTTCGGCGGCATTGTCCTGGGGAATGCCATAGGAATAGATCGTGCCGCTGGAAGCCGGAGTAAAGCCGGCCACGGCCACCTGTCCCGTGGAAGTGAGGGACGGGTCCTTGTTGATGGCCAGCACCGTCAGGCTGCCATCCAGCCGCCGGACTGCATAAACCGAAAGCAGCGAGTAATCGCTGGTTGCCGTCAACACGGTGTCGCCGGGTTGAACGAAGTGCTGCATGAGCTTGAAGGTGTAGAACGTCGGATAGAGCGTGTTCAGGTTGCCAATGATGCCCAGGTCACCGTTCGTGCGCCAGCCGTAGAGCGAAGCCGAAAAGTCGCCGCTGGTGTCCGTGCTATTCCGCAAATCCCACCAGACGAAGGAATTGAACTCCGTCTTCGTCAACTGCGCCAGGCTGTCCGCCAGATAAAGGCCGTTGACGAGGCTGGTGGATTGTTTGCCTTCCGGGCCGGAATCAGCATTGTTTTCCGTGGCCAGCAGTTCAATGTTGGTGCCCGGGCTGCCGATATAATCCGTGATTTGCTGGCGCAGACTGGCGGCGTCGGAGGCCCAGTTCGCCGAAGCTTGCAGCAGGGCCGAGTCGTTGTCCGAGCCGGATTCGGAATAAAAGTGGTCCACGAGAAAATCCGGCGTCACGCCGGATGAACTCAAGGTGGCAAGCATCACGGGTGTCCAGCCATTGTGATAGACCCCTTCGCGCGAGTTGTAAGCCGGATGGCTGGTGTTGTTGACGTAACTGTCCTCGCCGGGCGCGGAGACCACACCAACGATGATCGTTGGGTCCACGGCTTTCATCAAGCCGATGTAATTCGTGGCGCGCAAGGCGTAGGTATAAGGGTCGTTGGGCACGGCGTTGCTGTCGGTTTCCCACGTGCCATAAACCTCGTTGCCAATCTCCCAATCCTTCAAGCCCAGCGGCGCGGTCCGCGAGATGCGGAGAAAGTTTGTGCCATCATCCGTCCCCAACGGTGCGGCGGCGCGCAACGAGGCCCAGTATCCAGCCGTTTGCCAGTTGACGCCATTGGCGTCCACGCCCAGGGGCACCGTGCTGGCGGTGGTGGCATTGCAATAAGCCACCCAAGCGGCCGCCTCCTGCGGCGTGCCGGTGCCGTAGTTGACGGTGATGATGGTCTGGGCATTGACGCTGGCATTGGTGATGACGTGGATGAAGTTGGCGAACGACGTAGCCCACTGCCACGTGTTCGTAAGCGTTGTGTTCGAGATCCAGTGGTATTGGTCGGAGAGCGACCCCCCCGGCAGGCGAAGGATGCGCGTGCCCAGTTGATTGAGCAGCGAAACCGTCGTGGCCGTGTCATAGTTATTGTCCCACGCGGCCGCGTTCAACCCGAACCAGCGCGCGTCGGCGGTGCGGAGGGGCAAGCCGGCATTGATGGCAAAATGAATCAACGTGGGCGGCGGCACGACCGCGTTAAGCTGAATGTCGTCGAGGTAAAAAGTGGATTCCGACGAACCGGCGGCGTCCTGAAGGGCGAAGCCGGTAAAGTCGTTCGTGTTGGCCACGCCGAGGGCCGACAGGGGAACCGTGTACAACTGCCAGGTACTGGACAACGGCGCCGCCAGATGATAACGGGCGCTTTGCGTGCCCGAGCTTAGATTGCCATACATCTGGAGCTGTTGACCGCCGACGGCGCCGCCGTTGAGCCAGAAGCTGATGCTGGCAAACCCGGTGGTGCTCAGGCTGGAATGAATCAACTGAATGCCGCCGTAGGCGTTGGTGATGGTGACGCTGATGGAATGGCTGCTTCCGGTATAGACCGGTGAAGTATTGGCGTAGTTCAGCGTGACGTTATAGCTGCCGTCCGACCAGCCGTTGACCAGCGAATTGGTGTAGATGGCCATGTTGGTCTGGGCCAGGGACAATGCCGGCGCGGCCAGCAAGACTGCCCAAATGAATTTCGACACGTGTAAAACGATCCCACCCAGAGCTTGATTTCGCGGAGACATTACCGCTCACTGTAGCCCAAATCAGCACCAAAGTCCACGCCGGATTGAAGCCCGACTTTGTTTCACATTGCGGCCTCCTGGCCGGGCCGGGTGGGAATGGCTCGTGAGCGCGCTGGTTGGCGAACCGTCCGGTCGCTGGGGTTGCTCGGCGCTTGCTGCCACCGGGTCGATTGATATAGTCGCGCCAGTTGTGGCGTACCAACGAGAACCCAACCATGTTACGACCGCCATCCTTGATGCAGGTGTTGCGATACCCGGTGACGACATTTGTCGCGGGGCTGGCACTGGCGGTCACGGGCATGTGGTGGTCGGGGCAAAACATCGACGGGATGGTCATGAACGGCCGGGTCTGGGCGGATTGGGAGCTGTGGCGCGCCCTGACCTGCACCTTGCCCCATGTCAACTTCTTCCATCTCGCGTTCAACCTGTATTGGTTCTGGACGTTTGGGACCCTGGTGGAACGCGTGTATGGTCACTTGCGGTGTGCGGGAATTTTTTTACTGCTGGCGTTCGGCTCGTCGCTCGCGGAGTTCACGTTTTTCTCCGGCGGGGTGGGTCTGTCCGGAGTGGGCTACGGACTATGGGGAATGTTGTGGGTGCTGGAGAAGCGGGATGCGCGGTTTGCCGATGCCGTGGACCAGCAAACGTCGCAACTGTTCATCTTCTGGTTTTTCCTTTGCCTCGTGCTGACCCTTGCCAACGTGATGCCGGTGGCGAATGTCGCGCACGGCGTGGGGGCGGTCCTGGGAGCACTGCTGGGATTGGCCGCGAGCAGCGGGGGCGCGGTAAAGTGGCAGAGCATTGCGGGCCTGGTGTTTGCCGTGATTCTGGGTCTGGCCGGATCCACCGTGTTCTGGCCCTGGGTCAATCTGACTTCCTATGCCGAGCCGGTGGTCGAACAAGCCGGACTGGAGGCTTTGGCCCACAACGACACTTCGCGCGCGGTGAAATTGCTGGAGATGTCCACGCGAATGAGGCGGGCGCCGGCCCGGGCCTGGTACAACCTCGGAACTGTCTATCGGGGCCTGGGGAGGTATGGAGACGCCCTGGCGGCCTGCGAACATGCCGCGCAAATGCCTGACGCCAACAGCGACATGCAGCAGGCAGCGCAGGTGATGAAGGGTTATTTGACCCCGAAACAAAGCGGTTCCGGGCAGGAACCAGGACGTGAAACCAACAACGTCCCGGCAATTTCAAATCCACAAACCAATCAATGAGCCGGCGTGCGCTTCGGTGCGCAACCGTTCGTCCGCCTCGAATGGTTGGACAAGTGTTGGCGTTCCGGATTCGGGGATCACCGGTTCACCGGGGGCAGGGGATAGCTGGAAAGCGCCCGCATGTATTGCGCCCGCTCGAATGTGGCGGGATCGGCGCAATTTTTCTGGCTCAGACTGCCTTTGAGCTGGGTCACGGATTCGTATTCGTGTTCCTCCAGCCACGCGACCATTTCCCGCTCGATCACGCCGATTTGCTGGACGCCGTGCCGGATGAGCGCGGAACAGAGCATGGTCACGTCCGCGCCGGCCATGAGCATCTTCAGCACGTCGGTCGCGCGATGCAGGCCGCTGGTTGCCGCCAGGCTGGCGTTGAGGCGGAGGTAAAGAATCGCAATCCAGCGCAACGGCAGCCGCATCGCCATCGGGGTGCTGAGCAGGATGTTCGGTTTCACTTCGAGCGTTTCCAGATCAATGTCCGGCTGGTAAAACCGGTTGAACAGCACCAGGCCGTCGGCGCCCGCTTCGTCGAGCCGTTTGGCCATGTTCGCAAAATTGCTGAAGAAGGGGCTGAGCTTGACGGCCACGGGAATCGTCACCTGGGATTTCACGGCCTTGAGGATGTCCAGGCAGGTTTGTTCCACCTTCGCGCCGGTCAGCTCGAAATCCGTCGGGATGTAATAGATGTTCAATTCCAGCGCGTCCGCGCCGGTCTGTTCAATCTGTTTCGCATATCTCGTCCAGCCGCCGGTCGAGGAACAGTTCAAACTGGCAATAATCGGAATGTGCGTCGCCTTTTTGGCCCGGGCAACGTGCTGGAGATATTCCTCGGGACCGAGATGAAACGACTCGGGTTCCGGGAAATACGTCAGCGCTTCGGCAAAGCTTTCGGTGCCCTGTTCCAGGTGATGGACCAGTTCGGCGCGTTCCAGCCGCAGTTGCTCCTCGAACAGGGAATGCAGCACCACCGCCGAAGCCCCCGCGTCTTCCATCCGTTTAAGGTTGTCGATTTCCTCCGACAACGGCGATGCGGCGGCCACGAGCGGCGTCCGCAGTTTCAGGCCAAGATAGGTCGTGTTCAGATTCATGGTATTTATGATTTACGATTTATAATTTATGATTGCGAGCCGTTCGCCTCGTGGCGCTGAAAATGTTGGTCAACTCAACTGCTTCCGTCTGCAATTCACTGACCTGTTTTGGCGGGACCAACGCGGCTCGTTTTGCCAATTCAATCCACAAATCCGTTTCGTCAGCTTCCTCCGGAACGATTGTAATTTTGTTTATGAAATCCGCGCGTGATTTTCCGCGCAGCGCCGAGCGATAATTCGATGCCATCGAACAGCCGCTGCGCGCAATCTGACCGGCAATCGTTCTTCCTGATGGTTTGTTTGGAAGGGCGTCGGCAAATTTGAGAACCCGGACGGCGAATTGAATGGTCCTTTCTTTAAGTTCAATTGGGTTCATATGCCCTCAAAATTGATCCGGTAAAAAATCATCAATTATAAATCATCAATCACAAATGACGCTACGGTTGTTGATCCGCCGTGGCGGCTGGTTTGGGGGTCGCCGTGACGGTTGCGCCGTTGCCGTTCGTCTTCAGATCGCGTCCGCCCAGATACTGGTAAAATTTCCAACGCCGTTCGGAATCGGCCTGGGCCTGGGCGAAAAACTGTTTGGCCGCCTCCGGTTTGCTCTTGGTGAGCATCTTGAAGCGGTTTTCCGACAGCAGAAAATCCTGCACCTTGGACTTCGCCGCCGGGGAATCCATTTGCAACGGGTTTTCCCCGCGCTCGGTCCGGCGCGGGTCGAACCGGTACAGCAGCCACTGGCCCGAATCCACCGCGAGTTTCTGTTGCCGCGCGCCCACGCCCATGTCCACCGCAATGCCGTGGGCAATGCAATGGCTGTAGCCGATGATGAGCGACGGGCCGGGATAGGATTCCGCCTCGACGAACGCACGGAGCGTCTGTTCGTCCTTGGCGCCCAGGGCCACGCTCGCCACATAGATGTGGCCGTAGGTCATGGCGATGAGGCCGAGGTCTTTTTTGCCCATGGCCTTGCCGCCGGCGGCAAACTTGGCCACCGCGCCGCGCGGCGTGGACTTGGACATCTGCCCGCCGGTGTTGGAATAAACCTCCGTGTCGAGCACCAGCACATTCACGTCGCGCCCGCTGGCCAGCACGTGGTCCAGTCCGCCGTAGCCGATGTCGTAGGCCCAGCCGTCGCCGCCGACAATCCACACGCTCTTCTTCACCAGTTGATCGGCGAGGCCGAGCAGCAATTTGGACTCCGGCGAGCCGAACCTCGCCAATTTTTGCTTCAACGCGGCCACGCGTTCGCGCTGGTCGTAAATGCCGGATTCGTCGGATTGATTCGCATTGATGAGGCCGGTCACGAGGTCGTCGCCGAGTTGCGGCGCGAGTTTCTTCACCAGTTCGGTCGCAAATTCCCTTTGCTTGTCAATCGAGACACGGAAACCAAGGCCGAACTCCGCGTTGTCCTCGAACAATGAGTTGCACCAGGCCGGGCCGCGGCCCTCGGCATTTTTTGCGTAAGGCGTCGTGGGCAGGTTGCCGCCGTAAATCGAGGAACAGCCGGTGGCGTTGGCGATGACGGCGCGGTCACCGAACAATTGTGACAGCATTTTGAGATAAGGCGTCTCGCCGCAGCCGGCGCAGGCGCCGCTGAATTCAAACAGGGGCCGCAGGAGCTGTTGCTGGCGGAGCTGCGTCAGCTTGACCTTGCGCCGGTCCAGCTCGGGCAGATTGAGGAAGAAATTCCAGTTCTCGCGCTCCGGCCATCGCAGCGGCGCCTGCGGCCGCATGTTGATGGCCTTGAGTTTGGCCTCGGTTTTGTTGCGCGCCGGGCAAACGTCCACGCATAACGAGCAGCCGGTGCAATCCTCGGGTGCCACCTGCAGCGTGAATTTCCAGCCCTTGAACTCGGGATTGCGGCTGTCCACGCTCTTGAAGGTTGCCGGGGCGTTGGCAAGTGCCGCCGGTTCGTAAACCTTCGCGCGGATGGTTGCGTGCGGGCAGATGGCCACGCATTTCGCGCATTGGATGCAGATTTTTTCGTCCCAGACCGGAATCTCAACGGCAAGATTGCGTTTTTCGTATTGGGCGGTGCCGGTGGGGAACGTGCCGTCGGCCGGAAATGCGCTTACGGGCAGTTCATCGCCTTCCCCCGCGGTGAGCCGGCCCAACACGTCCTTCACAAACGCCGGGGCATCGGGCGAGAGGGGTGGAAGCAGGCCGCCGCTGCCATTCACACGGTTCGGGATCGGCACTTCGTGCAGATGCTCCAGCGTGTTGTCCACGGCCTTGAGGTTCATTTCCACGACCTCCTCGCCTTTTTTGCCGTAGGTTTTCTTGATGGAATACTTGATGGACTCGATGGCCTGGTCGCGCGGCAGCACGCCGGACAGGGCGAAGAAACAAACCTGCATGATGGTGTTGATGCGGCCGCCCATGCCGCTGTCGCGCGCCACCTTCGTCGCATCAATCACGTAAAACTTCACCTTTTTGGCGATGAGCGATTCCTGGACCGGCGTCGGCAGTTGGGACCAGATTTCGCCCGGGGAGTGGGGCGTGTTGAGCAGGAATGTCCCGCCGGGCACCAAGGGTTTTACCATGTCGAATTTCTCCAGAAACATCGGCAGATGGCAGGCCACGAAGTTCGCGCGCGAAATCAAATACGTCGAGCGAATCGGCTTCGGCCCAAACCGCAGGTGCGACACCGTCATGCTCCCGGATTTCTTGGAGTCATAGACGAAGTAACCCTGCGCGAAATTGCCGGTGCCTTCGCCGATGATTTTGATGGAATTTTTGTTCGCGCCCACCGTGCCGTCCGCGCCCAGACCGTAGAACAACGCGCGGATCACGTCGTCGGATTCGGTCGAGAAGTTGTGGTCCACCGGCAGGCTGGTATGGGAAACGTCGTCGGTGATGCCGACGGTAAAGTGGTTCTTCGGTTTGGCGGCGGCGAGATTGTCGAACACGGCCTTCACCATCGCCGGGGTGAATTCCTTGGAGGACAACCCGTAGCGCCCGCCGTACACCTTGGGCAGCCATTTCAGGTTGCCCCAGCCGCTGGCCATGCCTTCGAGAATCGCCGCGACGCAATCCTGATAGAGCGGTTCGCCGGCGGCGCCCGGTTCCTTGGTGCGGTCCAGCACGGCCACCGATTTGGCCGAGCGCGGCAGGGCTTCGACAAATCGCTTGCTGTCAAACGGCCGGTACAATCGCACCTTGATCAGCCCGAATTTGGCGCCTTGCCGGTTCAAATGTTCCACCGTTTCATGCGCGGATTCGCAGCCCGAACCCATCAGCACGAGGACGTGTTCCGCGTCCGGCGCGCCCACGTATTCGAACAGATGATATTCGCGACCGGTGAATTGCAGAAATTCGTCCATCACCTTTTGCACGAGGTCCGGGCATTTGGCGTAGAACGGATTGGCCGCCTCGCGGCCCTGGAAGAACGCGTCGGGGTTTTGCGCCGTGCCGCGCAGCACCGGCCGGTCCGGTGTCAGGCCGCGGGCGCGGATTTCGGCAATCAACTTGTCATCCACCAACGCCCGCATGACGTCTTCGGACGGCATTTCGATTTTTTGCACCTCATGCGACGTGCGGAACCCGTCGAAGAAATGGATGAACGGCAGGCGGGCGCGCAGGGTGGCGGCCTGGGAGATGAGCGCAAAATCCGCCGCCTCCTGCACGGACGCCGAACCGAGCATCGCCCAACCGGTGGACCGCGCCGCCATGATGTCGCTGTGGTCGCCGAAGATGGATAGCGCATGGGTGGCCACCGCGCGGGCGGTGACGTGGAAGACCGCCGGCAATAATTCGCCCGCGATCTTGAACATGTTGGGAATCATCAACATCAGCCCCTGGGAAGCCGTGAAGGTGGTGGCGAGGGAGCCGGTTTGCAACATGCCGTGCACCGCGCCCGCCGCGCCGCCCTCGCTTTGCATTTCCACGATGGACGGAATGGTGCCCCAGAGATTTTTTTTGCCTTCGGACGCCCACTGATCACACCACTCGGCGATGGTCGAGGAGGGGGTGATGGGATAAATCGCCATGACTTCATTCAGGCGATAGGCGGTGTGGGCGACCGCTTCATTGCCGTCCACGGTCAGTAACGTCGGTTTGGCATTCATTTTTATTGATGAAAAAGTTGAAAATCCATGCGCCGTGAAACGGCACCGGCCATCGCAACGGCTCTGAAATCAAAATAGGCCGCGGCGCCGCGCCGGCCCTCACCTTTTTTGCCAAAGAAGCAACATGGGTTGCTTCACCGGTTGCGATTTCAGAAAACCATCGTTGGGAGCGGATGGCTGCAACCCTAAAATTGTTTCCCGGGGTGATCTCCGGGTTCATCCGCCGGGGACGATTTGTTCAATGAAGTGTCCCCGACGGGAGCTTCTGATGGAGAGCCGGCTGAAATCGGTTTTGGGCCGGACTGCCGGCGCTTAAAAACGTATTCCGCGACGTACTCGCGGTCGCCGGGATGGGCAGTCAACTGGAAGCCGACCTTCTTGCTGACCTGTTGCATGGCATGGTTGTCGGCCATGATCTCGGCGGAGAGGCGCGTGAGTTTCTCGTCGCGTCCGATTTGCACGAGGCGTCTGAGCAGCTCGGTGCCCAGTCCCTGTTTCTGCCACTGGTCGTTGACGAGCAGGGCAAACTCGCCTTCATTCAGGCCGTGTTCCTTGCTCAACCGGCCCACGCCGAGGATTTCCGCCCGTTTGGTTTTGGGGTCCTTGCGCTCGACCACGAGCGCGATTTCGCGGTCGTAATCGTTGAAACAAATGCGGGTCAACCGTTCGTGCGCGATGCGCTGGTCGAGCTTCAACTGCGTGAAATAGCGATGATACACGCTTTCCTCGGAGAGGGTTTCATGGAACCTCACCAGCAGCGGTTCGTCTTCGGGCTGGATGGGGCGGATGATAACCGGCGTCCCATCCTTCAATTTCCATTTCGTCACGTACTGGGCTGGCCACGGGCGAATGGCCAGCCGGGGCAGCTGGGCTTCCGTGGTCTTCGGATCATGCAGAATCACCCGGGCATCGAGCGCCACCAGGTCCTCGGCGGAGGCGAACAGGGGGTTGATGTCGATTTCCTTGATCCAGCTTTGTTCGGCGACCAGTTGACTGAACCCGACCATCAATTTTTCGAGCGCGGCCAGGTCCACCGACTTGCGGCCGCGGACGCCCTTGAGCGCGCGATAAATTTTGGTCGTTTCCATCATGCGCCGGGCCAGCGTGGTGTTCAACGGCGGCAGCGCCAGCGCCTTGTCCTTGAACACCTCGACCAGCTGGCCGCCCATGCCGAACAGGAGCACCGGTCCGAATTGCGGGTCAATGCTGCTGCCGAGGATGATTTCGTAGCCTTCGCTCAGCTTGATCATTTTCTGCACCGTCACGCCCTGAAAATGCTGGGCGCCGGCCTTCTCCGTGCAGGCGGTCTTGATGGCCTTGAACGCGCGCTTCACCTCGGCTTCATCCTTGAGATTCAACTGCACACCACCCACGTCGGTCTTGTGCGTGATGGTTTCGGAATAAAGCTTCAGCACGATGGGGTAGCCGATTTCCGCGGCGAGTTTGACGGCCTCATTCTCGGTTGCCGCAACTTTGGTGACCACGGTCGGAATGTTGTAACAGGCGAGCAGCTCCTTGGATTCGGATTCGGTGAAGATGGTGCGACCGGTTTTCCGGACGGATTCAATCAAGGTTTGAGCCCGGGCGCGTCCGGATTTCAGGTCGTCGGCATCGGCGGAGGGCACGGGGGTTTCGTACAGCGCCCGGAGATTGTCAGCGTAACGCCACATGGACGTAAACACGCGCGCCGCGGTATCGGGATAGGGAAAGGTCGGGATGCCGGCGGCATTGAGAATCTGTTCGCCTTCGGCGACGTCCTTGCCGCCCATCCAACTGGCGAGCACCGGCTTGCCTTCGATATGACCGAACGCCTTCAGTTTCTCGGCGGTGTTGGTGCATTCGGTCATGGACTGCGGCGTCAAAATGACCAGCAGGCCGTCGCTGTTGGGGTCGCGCCCCGCAACTTCGAGCGTCCGGGCGTAAACTTCGGCGCTCGCATCACCCAGCACGTCCACCGGGTTGTTGCGCGACCAGGACGGAGGCAGGAATTTGTCCAGTTCCGAGATGGTGCCCTTGGAAACTTCCGCCAGCGCGCCCCCGGTGGTGATCAGCGCGTCGGTGGCCAGCACCCCCGGACCACCGGCATTGGTAATCATGGTCAGGCGGTTGCCCTTGGGACGCGGCTGCCGGCCCAGCACTTCGGACATGTAAAACAAATCGGAAATGTTATTCACCCGCAACACGCCGCAGCGTTTAAACGCGGCCTCAAGCACGTCGTCGCTGCCGGTCAGCGAACCGGTGTGCGACGCGGCGGCCTTGGCGGCGCCCTCCGTGCGGCCGGGCTTGATGACGATGATGGGCTTGGTGAGCGCGACTTCCCGGGCGGCGGACAAAAACGAGCGCGCGTCGCCGATCGTTTCCATATAAATGACGATGCTCTTGGTGTTCGGGTCATCTCCCAGGTAATAAATCAAATCGCCCCAGCCGACATCGAGCATCGACCCGAGCGACGCGAAGCAACTGAACCCCACGTTCTCCTTGAGACTCCAGTCGAGCACGGCACAACAGAGCGCGCCGCTTTGGCTGAGAAAACCGACGTTGCCGGGCCGGGCGATGGCGGCTGCAAAACTGGCGTTGAACCCGATGTTCGGCATCATGACCCCGAGACAGTTGGGGCCGACAATGCGCATGCCGGCGGCGCGCGCGTCGGCAAGAATTTGTTGCTCCAGTTTCACGCCTTCGGGGCCCGTTTCCTTGAAACCCGCGGAGATGATGATGACGCCGGCAACCCCGGCCCTGGCGCAATCCCGGATCAATCCGGGCACGGTCTTGGCCGGCGTGCAGATGACCGCCAGGTCCACTTTCTCCGGCACCTCGCCGATGCTGGGATAAGCCTTGACGCACAGGACGGAGGCGCGTTTGGGGTTGACGGGATAGACCACGCCGCTGAAGCCGCCGCGGCCAAGATTCTCAAACACGGTCCGCCCGACGCTGCCCGCCTTATCCGTGGCGCCGATGACGGCGACCACCTTTGGGGCGCAAATGGGATCCAGTGGATGCTTGCGCGTTTGATGCAGGATGTCGTGGGCGGGTTCGAGGCGTTGTGGCCCGGCGGTGGCAGTGGTCATGATTGATCCAAAATGTTTGTCGTGTTTAAAGTACCAGTCCGGACTTTGCTACAACCGGCAGCCAATCCGGCCGGTCGATGGGGCAATGTGTCCCGGGCATAGAATTACCTTGCCTACAACTTCGTCCTTTCGCGTGAAACTACTTACCAAACCTTGTTGAAGACTTTACCAATTTTGCGGAGCCTGGCCAACGGGCTTATGCGTGCTTAGGGGTCAGTTCTTGATATTGGCATATCACAGTCAGTCGTGTTTTCGTCGCTGATACAAAAGATGATTCACATAGCCCGGCGTTCCCATCCCTAATCGTTGCGCGATCCATTTCACCGTCATGACCGTCTCCCCACGCAACCGTGCTGCCAAGGCTACTTTAACCGCATCTCCCTTGGATCGCCAGCCTAAATCTTCTTCCCGCCAACGACATCGCCTCAACTCCTTGGTAATTATCTCTTCGGCCTGCGCCTCGGCAGTCTCCTGCCGCTCCATCCCGTAATGTTCCGCTCCCATCTGTTCCTTCATCTGGGCCAGCAATTCCTTCTTTAGCGACTTTTCTCCCAGGAACCACCCCCGGCGGATGAGTTTATACGTCCCGCCTTCCTCCATGCTGCGCCGCGCTTCCACTTGCCGTTCCAATTCCCGCCGTCCGGCAGGGCTGTCCTTGGGAATTCTCATCTCGCCCAGCAACCGGTCCACCCGCAACCAGCCCGGGCGCTGCCTGGGCTTTTTGAGATACTGCGGCCAACTGCTCCACCGATACGCTCGCAACGGCTGATCGGGCCTCAGCAACTTCGCCCGCACCGGGTTCAAGTGCACATAATCGCACACGGTTTTGAGATACCCGTTGCCGCTGCCATCCACGATCAACGCCTTGTAACGGCCGCTGAACAAATGCCCAAACAACTTGTGCCGCCGGTTGAACCGTCCCGTGTAGGTTCCCAAAAACCATTTCATACCGGCGACCAGATTGGCCTTGGGTGTTTCGATCACCAGATGAAAATGATTGGACATCAGGCACCAGGCATGGACTCGCCACCCGGTCTTCTGACAAGCCTCGTCCAGGGCTTGCAGAAAGAGCTTATGGTCGGCTTCGTCCTTGAAGATCGGTTCCCGACGATCCCCACGATTCATCACGTGGTAGATGGCCCCAGGGTATTGCACACGCACCTTACTACCCATGAGCACAATTAAACAAACCTGCCAGATTTTGTCAATATTATAATACTAGGAACCGACCCGTTTACGACCCGTTTACGAAATCAAAAACGAAATGGCGGGTTCGAGTCCTGCGCTGTAGAACGGACTCTGGGGCAGAAACGAAGGAACACAAGAAAAGAAAGATTTGGAAATGAGATCTCTTTTGCGTGTTGACACTCACCATAATGGGTGACCCGTTTATGGAATTTACCATGTGATCTTCCATGCGTTTATTAAAGACGAAATTGCCGCTCGATAAGACATCATGATCCTACCGAACGGCCGTCATTACTAAAAGCGAACCATTATTGTTCCATGTAATTGACCACGTGGTTCTGGGACCGCAGTGACCCTAAATAACTGCGAATAAACAGCGACACCGTCATGTCGCGAACTCGCTTTTCCGCATCTTTATACAATTGTTTCTCATTGGGAGGGTAATCGGCATTCGTGCTGTCAGCCATGATCAAGTGGAGGCCATAGGCGGATTTAACGGGTTCGGATGTTACCTCCCCTTTTTTCAACGCCTGTGCCGCCATGAAAACATCTGTACCAAATGGAGTTTGCCTTTGGATTATCCCCAAGTCGCCACCGGACTTTTTACTTTCCGGGTCTTCCGTGTATTGCCGGGCCAAATCCTCGAACTTCTTGCCGGCTTTCAATTGTTTTTGGATTTTGGCAATGATTGCTCTGGCTTCGGCTTCCGAATGCGGTTCCGCACCCTTAAGGCCGGATGCGGCGGCGCCTTTCGTCAAAATAAGAATATGCCTGGCGTGGACCAATTTTAGCGGTTCCATCGATTTCCATAAAAGCTTGGCAGCTTCAAGCTGAAACCGCTGAGATTTACGAAATTCCTTCATGCTCGTATGATTCTCGTCAAGCATTTGCTGCAGCGTTTTCGGTTTGAGACTGTCGCGCACCTCATCAATCTTTGCATCGATCTCGGCAGCATCCACTGTGATATTCTGTTTCTTCGCCTCTTGCTCAACTAATTTGCGGGTTATCATCTCATCCACGATGGACGCCCCGGCTACCGTCAATGCCAAATTCGATACTTGTGATATCGTTATGTTTTCGCCGTTTACCGAAGCCGCCACGCCTGCCGGTCCAATCACGGGGGCGCCAAAATAAATCTGTACATCGGCTTTGTCACGCAGCGCTTGCACATATTCAGGAGCTACTTTCTCGAATTGCAGCTCCCTGGCTTTGGACTCCGCTTCGTTGTATAAGTCTTTTTCAGAAGGACTTTGATCCGCCTTGGTGCTTACGGCTTTTATAAAAATATAAACAAATTGTGTGGTTATGGGCGCTCGTGTGACTTCGCCGGATTTCAGGGCGAAAGCCGCCTCCAACAACCCAGGCTGAACGGAACTCATGCGAGCCAACGCATTGGCCGCCGAACCCGGGACATCTGTCATAATCCCGATATCACCGCCTTCGTCTTTGCTTCCAGTGTCGTCCGAGTATGTCTTTGCCAAATCCTCGAATTTCTTACCAGACTTTAAGCCTGCTTGTATCTTATCTATGATCGCTTTGGCTTCGGACTGACTATGCATGTTATCGCCTTCCGACGGCTGAGTATCTTCCGGACGAAGACGAATCAGAATCTCACGTATATGACACATCCTTACCGGAGGCAGCGTTTTACCGGTGAGTTTTTCGATTTCGATTGTTGCGCGCATCTGCCCACTCAGTTCGTCCATCGTCATATGCCGTTTTTTCAAGCTGTCTTCCAGTACTGTGGGCTTTATCGAATCACGTATCCGGCTGATTCGCGCCTCGATTTCGTCTGGCGCGACGACGATATTTTCCTTTTTGGCTTCCTGGTCAATCAGGACGTTGCCGGTCAATTGATCGACGATGCTCACGGCGGCCGCGCGCAAAGCGGCGTCGAACACATCAGACATCAAAATAGTTTCGCCGTTTACGCTGGCGGCCACTCCTGGAGGTTGCGTCTGATTTGTCCCGGGTGGGGAAACCTCCGGTGGCTGCCCGGCGATGGAATCAGCCTTCTTGCTGACAACCGTTGCAGGCGGTGTGTTTGCGTTATTACCCGCCCCGGACGGCGCGTCGGCATTGGCGGGAAGGCTTAAAAATACCATTAAAATGGCCGGAGCAACTGCAAATGGCGAAATCATATTTCTCAAGTTGGATAACTCCTTTGTTACGCGTAACCTGTTGATCGGTTCGGTTTGGGCAAATATTGAGCAAAATGCTCTGCATAAAACCGGCGCTTGGGAGAAATTCCCCCAAGCGCCGGGGTTGGTTATATATTATTTCCTTTGTCCAGGCAATTTACCAGTCTTGGCAGGCTGGCATTGTATTTACCGTGCCAAACAGCATGGTCTAATGCCTGATGGATTTTAAGAATTAGATGTGAATGGTTGTGGAAGCGGTCTTAAAGGTGGCAGTATAGGCGTTCCAGGTAAAGTATTTCCATCCGACGGTGTTCCAAATCTCTACAGCCATACCAAAGTCTCTCACGTTGGTGTTGTAGAGACCATGATTATTTTTAAGCCAGTTCATGGCGTCGCGCATATCTACGTAACCGCTTGTCCGCTGGCCGTTCCGGAAGATGAAGAAGCACTGGTGGCCCGCCGGCTGATACGCGGGGTTGGTAACCGTGACGTGCCAGGTAGATCCGCCAAAGGAAGCGTTGGCGTTGACAAGAAGGCACCAACCGCTGTCAATCGGACCCTGGTTGGCGGTGGTCCAATTCTCATACAGCATGATTTCGTCTTGATCGTTTTGAGTCGTTACCATATCGTAGAAGTCATAGTTGAGACCGCTGGCTGCGCTAGGCGGGGTGATGACGAAATAAGCATCCAGCTCCGTTATGGAAGCGAGGGGCGTATTCGAGAGATTAGCGTCAATATTCGGAGCCGACTTGACGGTGGTGCCAGTCTGATTGCTGTAAAAGTTGAAGCTGTTGATGCTGTTGACATTCATCCACTGGGAAGGACTGGAATTCCCCCAGACGTTGTTGTTGATGGTAAAACCAGACCCGTTTGACCATGAGGCCCATTGCCCCTCAGACGAATAGACATAGGCATGCGCCGTTGTGGCGATGCTCGCTAATGCGGTTAAGAACGATAATTTTCCGACAGCGGAACGTAGGTTCAGTAGGTTCATAAGTGTGATTCCTGGAGTTGATTTGTTTGTTGATTTGCCATGAATTCGATCAGTCGATCTATTAATGGCGTCAGATCAAGTTAAATGGTTAAATATCACTTGTCAACGTTTTTCACTGCTGTCCCAACGGAGGCGAATTGACCGACGATGATGCAACACCGTCCGCGCTATTGAACCCGTGTGGTAAAAACCATTGACCGGTTATCTCACCTGGGTAAACGTACCAACCCCTTTTGGCCAATCCGTATAAGCGCGTTCAACTTACATCTCCTGAATGGAAAGCGTTCTTTCCGTATTGTGACACTGTCCCTTCCCATCCGCCAGTAAACGGGTCAGTTCTTGATAATGTCAACTATCCCCTCTTCGGCCATGCTGAAATAATCAAAATATATCAATATCAAGAACTGACCCGTTTACGAAGTAACTGTAAAGGGTGGATTGATTCTTCGCATCCGTCACCATGTTCAACCGGCTGGTGTTCGTCGCGTAAGTGTAATTGATTGCTGTCAGATCGGGATAAATTTTGCTGGTCACCCGGCTTTGTAAATCACGCACCCAGCTTGTCACGTTGCCATTCGGGTCAACGATGTCTTCCAGACTGCCGCAATTGCACCAGTCGTAATGTGTATGCTGGCCGGCATTGTTATATGTATCCGTCAAACGTCGTAACGGATCGTAGGCCATTGATGTCCAGTGACCATCCCGGTCGCGCGTCAGCACGGGATCAAGATAGTTATAGACCATTTGCTGATAAGTGCCGTCCATGTAAGTGATGTTGGTCGGCCGGTCGGCCAGGTCATAACTGGTCGTGATGGTGTAACCCAGCGGGTCTTTTACTGTGCGCACCCGGCCATACTGTCAATCTGCCGCCGTTGGTAACTGTCGTCAGTTCATTCAGATTATTTACGCTGAAAGCGCCAAGCAGACCGTTATTTGTCCGATAGTTCAAATTTCCCGCTGCGTCATAGGCATAGCCCAATTGTTCCTGCCAGCGGTTGGTCGTGCCGCCCGCCTCTTTGCCAATGGCGGTTTTCAATTCGCTGGCATTGTCGTAAGTGTAATTCCGAAAATCACCCGCCGTGTTCGTCTCGGCGGTTCGCTGGCTGGCTTGATTATAGCCGTAACTTTCGGAATCCAGAATTGAGGAGCTGGAATTGACCAATTTCGTGGAAAGCAATCGTGCGACAGAATCAAACGAATTTGTAATATACGCTCCGTTGGGCAAAGCGAGTCGAGAGACGAGCGTCGAGGGTCCAGAGCCGGCATATTGATACCCAAACGAGCCAGCGGGTGAGGTTACGTTCGTCATTCGCCTGCTCACGTCATAACCGTAGCTTTGCGACCAAGAACCGCTGGGCTGGCTCAAACTCAACCCCGCCCGCAACCGGTTGGCGTAGGTGTAACTCACGGTGTCATTGCTCCACGGGCCGTTCTCGCTTGTAAGCTCGTTGACCGTGTCATAAGCATAAACCGTCGCGCCCACGGCATCAACCAAAAACGGGTCAGTTCTTGATAATGTCAACTATCCCCTCTTCGGCCATGCTGAAATAATCAAAATATATCAATATCAAGAACTGACCCGTTTACGAGGTGGGCAGAGGTGGGCAAGGCGCTGGGCTGTTGAGTTGGATGTAGGCGAGCTTTGACATTGTTCGTAGCCGAGCAGCCATCCCAGCGTTTATGTTTTCACTGGCATCACGCGTGCTATGGTTGGCGTGTCGAGTTCAATTTTGTTGGTCACGTTGCCGTACAAATCAATCTGTCGGGACGTGTTCAGCTATCAAAATAGATTTCCAGTTAGGCACCAACTTTTCAAAATCAAACCGGCGACTATCTCCGGCAACGGACGAACATCTTATTGATTTCGCTTTCAACAATCTTTCAACTTGCGAACTTATTAATTGCGGAAACCCTTCACGGAAGGCGAATACTGCAATGTCATTTTCTTTTTCACAATAGATAGACCAATTTCCTTTGTCAGATGCACAGACATAGCGGTCCACCAAAACCCTCCAACTCAGGGGAGCCCCATTCGTTTCTAGCTCAGAAATATATTTCTTTGGCTCAGTATTTTTGTCAATGAATATTGCCGGGGGATCATTGTAGTCAATGGGGATTACATTCCCAAGATTGATCAAGGTAATAACTGATGCCTTCTGCATTGTCCCAAAGCTTAAAGTATCGTCCTCCAGCTCCCCCGCCTCGGTCGGCACCATTGTTGCCGTTACGCTGGTCTGGGGTGGATTAAAAAACTCGGTGAGCACCTGCAAACGAGTGGTGGCAGGGTTCAGACCCAAAGAATCCGGATCGGGCGGCGACTCCTTGAGCACAACGTCCTGCTCGAAGCCAGCCTTGGTGTAGGTGTAAAGCAAATCGGCGTTCAAGCCGTCAAAGGCATTGGTGTAAATCACCTGATTCCCCGAAGGAAGAATCGCGCCGGTACTATTAGTTGTCACAGCCAAAAGCACGCTGTTACTACCGTCAAAATATGCCAGTCCAATCGGTTGACTGGCCAATGTCTGCCCGCCAGGCAGAATCAACCTGAGCTGGCCGTTAAGGATGTTTCCTGGAAAAAAAATCTGGTGCTCGCCGTTGGTGGCCGACGCTGAACTGCCGTCCGGCGAGATTTCGATTTGTTCACTGCTGGCCACCCATTGACCATTGACCAAATGGTTTAATCCGGTGGCCAGTTCCACATAAGCTTGGTTGGTTTGATAGGTGACATTGCCTTGCGCGTCCTGCGTCCGGATCACTTTTTGCCACATGCGGGAATCCGCTCCCTGTTGGCCAATGACGTAATTGCCCGATGACGGGGTGGCCGTGGCTGTGGCCTGATTTACAGTTTGTGCCTGGAGGGTGGAAGCGGACAGCAGCACCCCTAAAAGGTGGATCGATTTCATCGGACAAACTCCTTGAATTGGCTCGAACGCGAATTTTGAACGGCCCCAAACTTTCCTTCTGTTTTCAGCGCGCAGGCTCACCAGAGCGACTCCAGCCGGACGACTCGCGGTTGAAAATTCTTAAGACTGTGCATTTCTAAACCCACCTGCTTATCGTGTCAAGTAATTTCTTTTATGTCACCATTTTGTAACCCAGGTGGGCGGTCTTCGGATAATTCCCTTTGCAACCGCATGGTTTCCAGTTCGCGCAGTGAATCTTTGTTTGTACAACAACATCAAGAATGTAATGGGAACGCGGACTGGCCAATCGCTGAGTTTTCTGATTTGCTCCGGGCCATGAACCGGGATTTGTTCCGCCAACTGCGCACGCTGGTGGTTTTGGGGCGCGTCTCCAATCTGCCGACGGTCTGGTCGAATTGCCTGGCGGGCTGGTGGCTGGGCGGTGGCGAGAACTTTGCCAACCTGCCCTGGTTATTTTTCGGCGTCAGCGCGCTCTACCTCGGCGGCATGTATTTGAATGACGCGTTTGACGTGGATTTTGACCGCCAACATCGCCCGGAACGGCCGATTCCCTCCGGCGCGATTTCGTTGCCCGTGGTCTGGGGCTGGGGATTGGCGTGGCTGGGACTGGGGGTGTTGAGTTTGATTCTGATCGGGAAGACCACGGGCGCGCTGGCGCTGGTGCTGATCCTGTGCATCATCATTTACGACGCCACCCACAAGGTCATTACCGCCTCGCCGTGGCTGATGGGCGCGTGCCGGTTCTGGATTTATGTCATTGCCGGTTCCACCGCCAGTTGGGGTGTGAACGGCTGGCCGATCTGGTGTGGGATAGCGCTGGCGCTTTATGTCGCCGGCCTGAGCCACATGGCGCGGCTGGAAAGTTCGCGCGCGCGGGTCCCCCGCTGGCCGCTCGCGCTGCTTGTCGCGCCGGTCCTTCTGGCCCTGTTGATGGATGCCGGGCAAAATCGCGTTCCGGCCCTCTTGCTGTCACTCATCCTCGTGCTGTGGATCGCGCGTTGTGTGCGGCCCATGTTTCAGGGAAGCCAGGTCAATGTGGGGCGCATCGTCTCCGGGCTCCTGGCGGGAATCGTTTTTGTGGACTGGCTGGCGGTCGCCCCGGGATGTCCGCCGGCGTTGAACGCGGTGTTTTTAATCTTGTTCGGCGCGACGCTGGGTCTGCAACGGTTCGTGCCGGCGACGTGACACAAACAATGGCTAAAGGCTGAAGGCTAAACGCTGAAACAACAAATTTTGGCTTTTGGCGTTCTTATCTATGGTCGTGAGTATGGCAATAAGTTGTCGGGCTTCATCAAGCAGTTCGGTCATCCTATTAGCGGAAACACAACCGCTGTCCACGATCAATTCGAGCCAGTATTCGGTTTCATCGATTTCCTTGAGGCAGTCGCCAATCTTGGAAACGAATTCAGCTTTGGAACGAGCGCGTGAGGCTTCGCGGTAATTCGCGCCAACCGACGTTCCTGAACGCAAGACCTGCTTGCCGAGCACTTGCGCCACGGTATCACTCTTTGTCAGTTTGGAATACATACGGATGATTCGAAGCGCAAATGCCTTGGTTCTCAGTTTCAAATCCTGAGGTTTCATGTTGGGGAAAAACTAAAGGATAAATGCCAAACGTTAAACTAAATTTCAGCCTTTAGCCTTTCAAAAGGCTCCACAACCCACGCTTGAACAGGCAATCACCTTCGGTTATTCTAATGGTTCGTATATGAGCACAGAGGCTCCACGCGAGTTGACGCACAATGAAGAGATCAAGGAAGCGATTCCGACGCTCGCCGGCACCATCGCGTCCCGGCTGGCCGACCCGACCGCCGACTCGTTTTCCGGCGACGACAATCAATTCCTGAAATTTCACGGATGTTACCAGCAGGATGACCGTGATTTGCGGGCGGGCGGCAAAAAATACATCATGATGATTCGCGGGCGGATTCCCGGCGGCGTGATGACCGCCCATCAGTGGCGCGTGTTCGACGAACTCGCCTGGCTGTACGGCAACAACACGCTGCGCATCACGACCCGTCAGAGCATCCAGTTTCACGGCGTGTTGAAGGCGAACCTGCGACTCGTGATCAAAAAAATCAACGAGTCACTGCTGTCCACGTTGTCCGCGTGCGGCGACGTGAACCGCAACGTGCTGGCCCCGCCCACGCCCGCCTACACCAAGGCCCGCGATGAGGTCTATCGGGATTGCGTGCGGGTGGCGGATGCGCTCAAGCCGCAGACCCGGGCCTATTACGCCATCTGGATTGACGGCTACCAACTCAAGATTGACGACCCGTTCAACCAGGCGTTCACCGACCCGCTTTACGGCAAAACTTATTTGCCGCGCAAATTCAAGGTCGCCTTTGTCATTCCACCGGTGAATGACCTGGACGTGTTCACCAACTGCCTCGGGTTCATTGCCATTGTGGAAAATGACCGGCTCATTGGCTACAACGTCACGGTCGGCGGCGGCATGGGTCGCACGCATGGAAACCAGGAAACTTATCCGCGCCTGGCGAGCGAACTTGGATTTTTGACGCCGGACAAATTGATTGATGTCGCCAAAGCCGTGCTGACGATCCACCGCGATTTTGGCGACCGCACCGACCGCAAGCACGCGCGGTTCAAATATGTTGTCGAGGAGCGCGGCGTGGACTGGACGCGCGCGGAAGTCGAGAAACGGGCCGGGGTCAAATTCGCGCCGATCAAACGTTATCAATTCACCACCACCGCCGATTTGCTCGGCTGGCACAAGGCCGTGGACGGGAAAAACTTTTTCACCCTGTTTGTCGAAACCGGCCGCGTGAAAAACGAGAAAAAAACCGCCTTGCGTGAAATCGCGGAGAAATTTCCGCAAATCGAATTTCGCCTGACCACGAATCAAAATGTGATTCTGGCCAACGTCGGGGAAAACGAGAAGGCGGGAATCAATTCCATTTTTGCGGCGCACGGAATTCCCGTGGAAAACCAGGCGAGCGTGCTGCATGCCGCCGCCATGGCGTGCCCCGCCCTGCCGACCTGCGGCCTGGCGCTCGCCGAGAGCGAACGCATGTTGCCCGGGCTCGTTGACCGCATCGAAAAACTTTGCGGTGATCTCGGATTGGGCGACGAGGAAATCATCATCCGCTCGACCGGTTGCCCGAACGGGTGTGCGCGTCCGTACATGGCGGAGATCGCCTTCGTCGGCAAGGCGCCCGGGCGTTATCAGCTCTGGCTTGGTGGAAACGTTTCCGGCACACGGCTCAACCGTGTGTGGAAGGAAACGGTCAAGGATCCGGATATCGAAAATGAATTGCGTCCGGTGCTCGCGCGTTACGCGAAGGAACGCAACCCCGGCGAACGTTTCGGCGACTGGTGCGACCGCGTTTTGTGGAAAGCAGAACCGGCCCCGGTCGCGGTCAATTGAGCAGGCAATCCAATTCCCATCCAATGACCGCCGACCAAATTGCCAGAGCCAACGCCGGGTTGCATGACCAATCGCCGCTTGAAATCGTCCGCTGGGCCGTGCGGCAGGCGAACGGGCGCGCCATCGTCTCGACCAATTTTCGGCCCTACGAAGCGGTGATTCTGCATTTGTGCGCGCAGGTCCAGCCGGACATGCCGGTGTTGTGGGTGGACCACGGTTACAACCGCCCGGCCACCTACAAGCACGCGGAGGAGTTGAAGCAACGGCTCAAGCTGAACTTAAAGCCGTATTTGCCGAAAATTTCCGCGGCCCATCGCGACGCGATTTACGGCGAGATTCCGTCCACCGATGATGAGGAGGCCTTGAAACAATTCAGCGCGGTGATGAAGCTGGAGCCGTTCCAGCGCGGCATGAAGGAGCTGGCGCCGACGGTCTGGATCACCGCCTTGCGCCAGGTGCAAAACCCCAACCGCGCCGGGCTCGACATCGTTTCCGAGGACAAAACTTTTGGCGCATTAAAGGTCAATCCGGTTTTTTACTGGAGCGATGCGGACATGGAAAACCACCTGAAACAGCATCACCTGCCGAACGAATGGGATTATTTCGATCCAGCAAAGGCCGATGACAAGCGCGAGTGTGGCCTGCACGCGACCTGGGGTTCGCAGGCGCTCGGCTCCGGGATTTAACCCAAAGGCTTGGACACGGATTACACGGATTTTCACGAATTTATCCATGAGTGAACTACTCTACCGCGAAGAAACTCACCGTCTGATTGGGTTTTGCATGGAGATTCACCGTGAACTGGGCAAGGGACACGACGAAGTCATCTACAAGGACGCGTTGGTCGTGGAATTGAGCCGGGCAGACATTCCCTTCGCTCGCGAGAACAAATACGAAGTAAAATACAAAGGTGTGATTCTTCCACATTCTTACCGCGCTGATTTTGTCGTATGGGACAAGATTTTGTTCGAGGCAAAGGCAGTCGAGCAACTCATCGATGTGCACATCAAGCAGGTCTTGAATTATCTGGCTGCCGCAAAGCTTCGTTTGGGATTGCTTGTTAATTTTGGCGCGGATTCGCTAGAATGGAAGCGCGTCATTTTATGAATCCGTGTCAATTCGTGAAATCCGTGTCAAAATGAACAGCTATCATCTCGACCATTTGCAGTATCTCGAGACCGAGGCGATTCACATCATGCGTGAAGTCGCGGCGGAATTTGAGCGTCCGGCCCTGCTGTTCTCCGGCGGCAAGGATTCCATCTGCCTGCTGCGGCTGGCCGAAAAGGCCTTCCGCCCGTCGGACATCCCCATGCCGCTGCTTAACATCGACACGGGACATCATTTTCCCGAGTTGAATGAATTCCGCGACCGGCGCGCCGGCGCGCTGGGCGCGAAACTCATCATCCGCAAGGTTGAGGACGCCATCACCCAGGGCATTGCCACGCCGAGGTCCGGCGAAATCAGCCGCAATCAGTTGCAGATTCCCACCCTGCTGGCGGCGATTGAGGAATTTCGCTTTGATTGTCTGATTGGCGGCGCGCGGCGCGACGAGGAAAAAGCGCGCGCCAAGGAACGGTTCTTCAGTTTCCGCGACAGTTTCGGCCAGTGGGACCCCAAAAACCAGCGGCCAGAAATCTGGAACCTGTACAACGCACGCGTCAATCCCGGCGAACACATGCGCGTCTTTCCGCTGAGCAATTGGACGGAACTGGACGTTTGGGAATACATAAAAAGAGAAAGCCTCGACGTACCGAGCATTTATTTCAACCACGAACGCACCTGTGTCCGGCGCAATAACCAATGGATTGCGGTGAGCGAATTTCTGCAACTTAAACCCACTGAAACTCCACGTGAACTCGTGGTGCGCGTTCGCACCATCGGTGACATTATCAGCACCGGTCTCATTGAATCCCGCGCCGACACCGTGGACGACATCATTGCGGAAATTAAGGCGGCGCGTGTGACCGAACGCGGTTCCCGCGCTGACGACAAGGCCAGCGAAGCCGCGATGGAAGACCGCAAGAAGGCGGGATACTTCTAGCAGATAGGAGATGGGAGATGGCAGACAGGATAAACAACTTTGAGCAATTGGCAGCGTGGCAAACGGCAAGGGAACTTGTTCGCGCAGTTTATGCCGTCTTCCGGCGCAAACCAGCGGCCCTTGACTTCGGGTTGCGCGAACAAGCTCAACGGGCGTCAGTTTCGGCCATGACCAATATCGCTGAAGGATTCGAGCGCGTTCACCCCGGCGAAAAGTTGCAATTTTACAACGTTGCCTGCGCTTCCTGCGGCGAGGTGCGCTCGTTATCCTACGTCATGCTGGATGCGGGTTACATTTCGGAACCGGAACACAATACATTGCTGGAATTGGTTGCCCAAACCGGCCGTCTGGTTTCCGGCCTCATTCGCTCCACACGCGCGCGAACGGCAAATCCTAACTCCAATCTGCCAACTTCCATCTCCTGAGAAAATGCCTCATACGCAACATCCCATTGAAATTCTTCGACTCAACACCTGCGGCTCGGTGGATGACGGCAAATCCACGCTCATCGGACGGTTGCTATACGATTCCAAGTCCCTGATGGAAGACCAGGTCGAGGCGTTGGAAAGATCCGCCGACATCACGGGCGGCGGGCAAATCAACCTGGCGAACCTCACCGACGGCCTGCGCGCCGAGCGCGAACAGGGCATCACGATTGACGTGGCCTACCGTTACTTCGCCACGCCCAAACGGAAGTTCATCGTCGCCGACACGCCGGGACACGTGCAGTACACCCGCAACATGGTCACCGGCGCCTCCACCGCCAACCTGTCCATCGTGCTGGTGGACGCGCGACAGGGCGTCATCGAGCAAACCCGCCGCCATATTTACCTGGCCGCGTTGCTCGGCATTCCCCACCTGGTCATCGCCGTCAATAAAATGGATCTGGTGGATTGGAGCGAAGAACGGTTCCTGGAAATTCGCGATGAAATCGAGGATTTCATCCCGAAACTTGACGTGTTCCGCGACGTGAAATTCATTCCGCTCAGCGCGCTCAACGGCGACAACGTCGTTACGTCATCGAATAAAATGCCGTGGTACCAGGGTCCGGCGCTGCTGGGTCATCTGGAGACGGTGCACATCGCCAGCGATTGGAATCTCAATGCCCTGCGTTTCCCGGTGCAATGGGTCAATCGCCCGAACAACCCCCGCGACCCCCGCCTGCACGATTTTCGCGGGTTGAGCGGCCAGATCGCCGGGGGCATCGTCCGCCGGGACCAGACGGTCGTGGCGCTGCCGGCCGGTCTCAAAACCACCATCAAGGAAATCTGGACTTACGACGGCCCGCTGGTGGAGGCATTCTGTCCGCAATCCGTGACGCTTTGTCTGGCGGACGATATTGACGTCAGCCGCGGTGACATGATTGTGGGCATGGAAAACCTTCCCGGCTGCGGCGCGGATCTGCACGCCCGCATTTGCTGGATGCACCAGCGGCCGCTGCAATCCGGCAAAAAATTCTTCCTTAAACACGCGACGCAGACCGTCCAGGCCGTCGTCACCAAACTGGAAAGCCGCATCCACATGGCCACATTTGAACCGGAACCGGAACCGCCGGCGCTGGCCATCAACGACATCGGGGTCATTCGCCTGACAATCTCCAGGCCGATCGTATTCGACGGTTACACCACCAACCGGCTGACGGGTTCATTTGTCTTGATTGAGCAGGGCACGAACGCGACCGCCGCCGCCGGCATGTTGTCGGCACCCACCGAAGCCGTGAAGCCGGAGTACACCGACTTCGCGATTTGAGTTCCGCTCAGCGGTAAAGCAACGGTTGAAGCGGATCGCCTGCGTGAACCGAAAACCCGCGGGAACTATGTTCATGGCAGGAACCGACCCGCCGACATAAGAGTCGCCTTCAAAAATGCTTTGGATTTTAAACCGGGAATGATAGCTTCCAAAACCATTCACCTTTTATGATAAACAAGTCAACTTCGTTCAGGCCGTCGCGGATCTTGGTAATAATGCTGGCCATGGCCGGTGCCGCTCTTCTGCCCGGACTTTCGGCGGCAGCGGCAGAATCGAATGACAACGGGACAAGCGCGCCTGAACGAATCATCGCCGTGGATGTGAATCAAGTCCAGGGGCCGCTGGACACTTCCTTCAAGGTGTGCGTCGGGGCCGGTCGCGCCAACGAAGGGCTGCGGGCGGACTGGCAGGAGCAGTTGCGCGTGGCGCAGCGCGAATGCGGCTTCCAATACATCCGCATGCACGGACTGCTCACCGATGACATGGGGGTTTACAAGGAGGACGCGCACGGCAATCCCACATACAACTGGCAATACATTGACCGGCTTTACGATTTTCTGCTGAGCATAAACGTAAAACCCTTCGTGGAACTTTCGTTCATGCCGAAGGATCTGGCGAGCGGCCACAAGACGATTTTTTGGTGGAACGGCAACGTCACCCCGCCGAAGTCCTATGACAAATGGGCCGACTTGATCCGCCATCTGGTCACCCACTTCCAGGAACGGTACGGCCATGACGAGGTCAAGACCTGGTATTTTGAGGTGTGGAACGAACCCGATTTGCATGACATTTTTTTCACGGGCACGCGGGACGAATATTTCAAGCTGTACGACGTCACCGCCCGGGCCATCAAGAGCGTTTCACCGGATTATCGGGTGGGCGGCCCGGCGACGGCGATGGGCCAGTGGGACAAATCGTTTATTGATTTTTGTCACACCAACACTGTGCCGCTTGATTTCATTTCCTCCCATAACTACGGCGTCAAGGGCGGTTATGTGGATGAAAGCGGCCAGCGGGGAACGGTGATCGACGCCGATCCGGATTCGGTGGTTGGCCGGATGATTGGCGAGCGCAAGATGATTGACCAATCGCCGATGCCCGGCCTGCCGTTGCATTTCACCGAGTGGAGTTCGGCCTACACGCCCACCGACTTCATGCACGACACCTACCAGCAGGCGGCGTTCATCCTGAGCAAGGTCAAAGCCGCCTATCAATCCGTGAACTCGATGTCCTACTGGACGTTCACCGATATTTTCGAGGAGAACGGGCCGCGCATGACTCCGTTCCACGGCGGCTTCGGAATGATCAATTACCAGGATTTGAAAAAACCCGCGTTCTACGCGTTCAAGTTCCTGAACGAACTGGGGCAGTCTGAACTGGTCAATCCTGACCCGGCCTCCTGGGTATGCCAGAACCCGGACCATTCCGTTCAGGCCTTGTTTTGGAATTACACACCCATCGTGCCGCCGGCGGGTATGAACGATCAGCAGTTCTATCAACACGAAATCCCGGCCAGGGAAAACGGCCGGGTTCAGCTCTGCATCACCAACCTTCCCGCCGGAAGTTATACCCTGGAGATTTACCAGACCGGCTACCGCGCCAACGACGTCTTCACGGGTTATCTCGATCTCGGGTCGCCCTCGCAATTGACGCCGGCCCAGGTCGGGATTCTGCGCGAGCAGAGCAGCGGGGATCCCCAAACCATCGAGACCATCCAGATTGAAGCGGGCAAACCCTTTGTCCGAACCTTCCCGATGCGGCAGAACGATGTGTATTTCGTCAAACTTCTGCCCGGGAAGACGTGAACCGGTTTACGCAGACCGGCCGGTTCCGGCTCTGGTGATAGCGGCTTAAAATGTCTGTCCGTTCAGTTTCCGAGCCGACGGTTACGAAATGGCAAGCACCACCCGGAACCGCGCTTTGCCGCTTTCCATGCGCTCGTAAGCTTCCGCCACCTTTTCCAGCGGATAAATTTCGTTCATCGAGCGCACGCCGGAAAGCACGCTGAACGCCAGGGCATCCTGTGAATCCACCGCCGTGCCGGAGTACCAGCCCTTCACCGAACGGCAGCCCATGATCAACACCAACGGTGAAACCTGCATCGACTGCGCCGCGCCGATGACCATCAACGTTCCATTGATACCCAGGCCACCCTGCACGGCGCTCATCGCGTCGCCATTCGTAACCGTGGCCAGAATGACTTTCGCGCCGCCGAGTTTCTGGAGTTCCGCCGCCACGTCCTGTGATTGGCTGTCAAGGTAATGGCGCGCGCCCAATTTCCGCGCCAGCGGTTCCTTGTCCTTCCCGCGCGCGATGCCCACCGTCCGGAAACCCATCTTCACCGCGTATTGCACGCCCAGATGGCCAGGCCACCCAGACCGAGCACGGCGGCGACATCGCCGGCTCGCGCACCGCTGTTCCGCAACGCGTTGTAGGTGGTGATGCCCGCGCACATGAGCGGCGCCGCTTCCACGGGGGACAAATCGTCCGGCACCAGCGCCACGGCAACGGCCGGAGCCACCATGTATTCCGCGTACCCGCCGTCGAAGGAAATGCCGGTGACTTGCAACGCCACCTTGCAGGCGAAGAAATCACCGCTGCGACAGGCATCGCAATAACCGCAATGACCGCCATGCCAGCCCACGCCCACGCGCTGGCCTGGTTTCCATTGGGCCACTCCCGCGCCGACGGCATCCACGGTCCCGACCACTTCATGGCCCGGAACCCGCGGGTATTGAATGCCCGGCCAATGGCCTTCCTTCACCAGCGAATCGCTGTGGCAAATCCCACAAGCCTGGACCTTGACCCGCACCTGGCCGGGGCCGGGTTGGGGAACTTCACGTTCAACGATTTCAAACGGCCCACCGGGACGGGCGATCTGTGCAGCGCGCATTTTTGGCATAATCATCTCCTTTGTAGCGTCGAGCCTGTGGCTCGAATCCAATCGGCGCACAGCGCCGACGTTACAAATAAGTCAGGTCGAATCTGGCAATTTTTCGCGATGACAACCGGAAATGTTCGCGCAACTTTCGGTGGGGCGAGCGTCCTCGCGAGCCGGCTCGTCGGTAGCCTCGCCCCACCAAACTGCACCACCGCCTCGTTTCCGAAAGAGTTGACGGTGCGCGCATTTCAAGGGATGCTTTCGCGAGAGAATGATGAAGGCTCACCTTGGAAGTTCGGTTCCGCCGCGACGGCATAAAGTCATGCGCTGGATTCTCGGCCTGCTGTTGTTTTACGCCATTCTCGGTTTCTTCATCCTGCCGCCGATTATCCGTGCCATTGCCGTCAAGCAGTTGTCCCGGCAGCTTGATCGCGAGGTCTCGATTGAAAAGATCAAAATCAATCCGTTCGTGCTCTCCACCACCGTGCGCGGGCTGCTCATCAAGGACAAGGACGGCCAGCCCTTCATTTCGTGGGACGAGGTTTATGTGAACTTCCAGTTGTCGTCCTTTCTTGGCCATGCCTGGGTCTTCAAGGAAATCCGCGTGACCAAACCCTATGCCCGAATGCAGATCAACAAGGATTACACGCTGAATTTCTCCGACCTGGTCGCCAAATTCTCGACGAATGCGCCCACTACCGCGCCGGCAGTGCCGGCCAAGCCGCTGGCGCTGCGCGTCGGCCGGCTGCAAATCACCGGCGCTTCGGCCTCGTTCAGCGACTACACCACGCGCGAACCGTTCAAACGGGTCATCGGCCCGCTTAATGTGACGCTGCAAAATTTCCGCACCGACCCGGAAAATAAAAACCCTTATTCGTTCGCCGGCACCACGGACGCGGGCGAACGGTTCGCGTGGAGCGGATTTTTTTACCTGGACCCGTTGCGTTCCGAGGGCGCCTTGACGCTCGACAACCTCACGCTCAACAAATACGCGCCGCTCTACCAGGATTTCGTGCGTTTTGAAATCCGCGGCGGCGTGATTGGCGTGCAGGCAAACTACCGCCTTGAACTCAGCGTGAGCAATCGCGTCGCGGCCGTCACGAACACCGCCTTTTCCCTGCGCAATTTCACGCTCGCCGGCCCCGGCGGCAGCAACGACATCGCCGCTCTGGCGTACTTCGCCGTGACCGGCGCGAGTGTGGACTTGGAAGCGCGACAGGCCGAGGTGGATTCGGTGTCCGCCACCGGCGCACAGTTGTTTTTGCAACGCGACCAGGACGCTTCCATCAACGCCCTCGAAGCCGCCAAACCCGTCGCCACCGCAACGAACGCGCCGGGCGGGATTTTGCTGCTGTTGCGCTCGGTCACCAATGCTGTCGCGATGCTGCTCAACAGCACGAACCAATGGAGCGGCATGGTCCACGACGTGGAATTGACGAACTGCGCGTTGCATCTTGAGGACCTGGTGAATTCACGCCCGGCCAGACTGGATTTGGACGATATCACGCTTACCGCAAAAAACATTTCAAATCTCCCGCACACAAACCTGACCGCCGACCTGTCCTTGCGCTGGAATACCAACGGCGCCATCCACACGAAAATCGCCGCTTCCCTTTCACCCCCGACCGCCGACATTCACCTGTCACTCTCCAACCTGGATCTCGGCACCCTGGACCCGTATCTCGAACCCAAACTGAACCTGTTCATCCTCGGCAGCCGGCTCGGGCTCGACGGCGACATCCATTTGCGCACGCCGGAAAACGAACTGCCGCAGGTCACGTTCACCGGAAACGCGCGACTCGATGATTTCCGCACCGTGGATGGCGTCCTGGGCCAGGATTTGTTGAAATGGGATTCCCTGCGGTTTAACGGCATTGAGGCAAACCTGAATCCCCAGTCTGTCGCCATAAAGGAAATTGCCCTGGACAACGCCTATGCGCGCGTTGTGATCGAAACCAACCGTGTCATCAATTTGCTGGCGGCATTGCAGCCGGCCGAAACCAACGCGCCCGCCGCCACCAATGCCGTCGTGGCTGCCAAAAATTCCGCGGCCACAAATTCCGCATCGCCGGCCTTGTCGTTGCCGAAAATCTCCGTGGATCACATTGTCATTTCCAATGCCACGCTCAGTTTCACGGACCGTTCGCTCACGCCGAACGTGCATCTGACGGTTCTGCAGGCGGGCGGGACGATTGCGGGCATTTCCTCCGAGGAACTTCAGCACGCCGACGTGAACCTGCACGCGGCCGTGGACGGCGTTGGCCCGGTGGACGTCACCGGCCGGATAAATCCGTTCAGCGGGACGGAGACAAACCATTTGCAGGTTTCGGTGAAGGACGTGGATTTGACACCGGCCAGTCCCTACGCGGCGAAGTTCGCGGGCTACCGCATCGCCATGGGCAAACTGAACATGGACCTGGTGTACAATCTGGTGGGGCCAAAATTGCAGTCGAAGAATGTCATCACCCTGGACCAGTTCACTTTTGGTGAACGGGTGAACAGCCCCGACGCCACACATCTGCCCGTGCGGCTGGCGGTTGCCATTCTCAAGGACCGCAACGGAAAAATCGTGCTGGACGTGCCGGTGGACGGCAGTTTGGTCGACCCGAAATTCCGCATCAGCAAGGTCGTTACGCGCGCCATCATGAACATTCTCACCAAGGTCGCCACGTCACCGTTCTCGCTGATCGGCGCGGCTTTCGGCGGTGGCGAGGAATTGAGTTACGAGGATTTCGCCCCCGGCAACGCGGAGTTGACCCCGGCGGACAAACAAAAGCTGGATACCCTGGTCAAGGGACTCTATGCACACCCGGCCGTAAACCTGGAAATTTCCGGCAGTGACGATCTGATCGCCGACAAAGACGGCCTGGAGCGCGTCTTCCTGGAAAAACAACTGCATACAAGAAAATGGCTGTCGCTCCGTAAATCCCAGCAGGCCACCCTGACGCCCGGGCAGGTCACGCTGACACCGGAAGAGCACGCGAGTTTGGTAAAAAAACTTTATGCCGAAGCGTGGGCCGATGGCCAGATCACGCCCGCCGTGCTGGCCGCAAACACCAACCTCGTGGCCGCGATGGCTCAAATCCAATCCCGATCACCAAAAGTTCAAAAAGACGTGACGATTCTGATGAACAGCTTGCACCCTTCCAGCACCGTCGCCGCCGCGCCTGCATCGCCGAAGCTCGCGCCACCCGCCGACCCGTTGGAGGTTTTATTGCTGGCGTCCATTCCCGTCACCGACAACGACTTTGAAGCCCTGGCCACCGAACGCGCCAAGGCCGTGCGCGCCTACATTCTGTCGACGGGCAAGGTGGAGGCTTCGCGACTGTTCCTGACGGAGAATCAGACCGGCGGCGTGCGCAGCGACGGCAGCCGCGCTTATTTGCAGTTCCGGTAATTGAAAATGCTAACGGGAAAACTATGTATCTGACAAAGAACATCAAAGAGAAATGCGTTATGGCTCGTGTGATGCGCCAGAAAAAAATGCATCAACGCAATTTTACGCTGAAGGAATACGGCACATGGCCAAAGGCTACCCGCGCTGCCAAGTGTTGGATTGAGAAAATCCTACACAAACTCCCGCCCAAAATCAAAAGCAAAGGGCTGATGACGAGACGCAATCATTCCGGTGTCGTCGGCGTTCACTGGTCACCTGGAATCGTAAAGAAACGCAGCGGTAACGTCTATGAATGTCCCAAATGGATTGCGCGGTGGGTCGGATGTCCGCATCATGGTGGTCTTAGCTGGATGGAAAGACAGTTTGAACATGAAGGGGCATTCGTGTTAGCCGTACTATCGCGGCAACTGGAAACGGTGAACCGCGATAAGATTCTCACCAAGTTTGAGTCCATTCAAAGGACGAAAGAATACCGCGACATTTCAAGGTTGATGAAACAGTGAGAGTTGTTTTCAGATGTGTTTGGAAATCGGCGTGACCCTTCCTCAACCATTTCAATATCAAGGCAGCAAGCGGGCGCTGGCGTCGTTGATTCTGCAATATCTGCCGGCCAATCTGACGCGGCTGGTCGAGCCGTTCTGCGGTTCGGCGGCGGTTTCGCTCGCGGCGGCGGCCCGCGGGCGGGCGAATGAATTCTGGCTGAATGATTTCAACAAACCGCTGGCCGAATTGCTGGCCTTGATGATTAACAGTCCCAAGGAAGTGACAAAATCTTACGCGGAACTCTGGCGTGCCGACCATGAGGACGCTTTGGAACACTATTATCAGGTGCGCGAGTCGTTTAATCGCACGCAGGATGCGCGGCTGCTTTTGTATCTGCTGGCGCGGTGCGTGAAGGGCGCGGTTCGTTACAACGGGGAAGGCTTATTCAATCAAAGCCCGGACAAACGCCGTCTGGGCACGCGCCCGGAAACGATGAAGGCAAACATCGCCGCCATTTCCGCTTTGTTGCGCGGCAAGACCATCGTGACGTCGTTGAGTTATGAAGGCGTTCTGGCAAACGTGCGCCCGGATGACGTGGTCTACATGGACCCGCCGTATCAGGGAGTTTGTGGCGAGCGCGATTCCCGGTATTTTGCCGGCATTTCCTTTGATGATTTTGTCGCCGAGCTTGAGACGCTGAATCACAAGTATGTCCGCTATCTCGTCAGCTACGACGGGCGTTTGGGAAACCGCACCTACGGCAAACCGCTACCGGCAAAATTACATCTGACGCTAATGGAAATCGAAACCGGGCGTTCGTCGCAGGCCACGTTGCTTGGCCGAAGCGAAATGACGGTGGAGTCCTTGTATCTTTCGCCCGCGCTGGCGGACGAACTGGAAGCGCATCCCGCTATTCACCGCCGACGGCATGATGAACAAATGCAGTTGATGGAAAAACCGCTGCCCTATGGGGAAAAAACAAAAATATCCAAAAGAGTTCATTGAGCTTTGCAAGTCCGTCACCGCGAAGCGCCCGAAGACGGTCATTGACCACATTCTCAAGCACGGGCACATCACAACGGAGGAATTGAAGAACAAATACGGTTATGATCATCCGCCGCGGGCCGCGCGGGACGTGCGTGAGTTGGGAATCCAGCTCGAAACGTTTCGGGTCACGGCGGCGAATGGCCGCAAGATCGCCGCTTATCGTTTTGCCGATCCTACAAAGAAACAGTTTCACCGATTCAGCGGACGCACCGGCCTTTCCAAACAAATCAAAGGGCAACTGATTGAGAAATACGGCTGCCGCTGCTTCATCTACCTGGAAAAGATGGAAGCGAGCGATTTGCAAATTGACCATCGCGTGCCTTACGAAGTGGCTGGAGAGAGTGATGAACTCAAAATTGAGGATTTCATGCTGCTCTGCGGCTCGGCGAACCGCGCGAAATCTTGGTCGTGCGAGCATTGCGAGAATTGGAAAAGCATCAAAGACAAAAGCATCTGCCTGTCGTGTTACTGGGCGTTCCCGGAAGAATACAGTCACGTGGCCATGCGCCAAATCCGCCGCGTTGACCTCGTTTGGCAGGGCGAAGAAATACGGCAATACGAAAAGTTGAAATCGGATGCCGCCAAGTCAGGTTTGGAACTTCCGCAATTTGTCAAAGATGTACTGGCAAAAGCGTTGAAATGACCTTCGTTCAAGGAGCGAAAATGGCGTGGATAATTTTCTTTCCGCCAAACATCCAGATCGCCGCCGCCAGTGCAATGTAGGGACCGTACGGCATCCGTGAGGACCATTCGCGCCGGCGCATGATAATGAGGGCGATGCCCGCCGCCGCGCCGATCATCGAACTGATCATCAGCGAGAACACCACCCCCTGCCAGCCGACGAACGCGCCGATGGCACCCATGAATTTCACGTCGCCCAGCCCCATCGCCTCGCGCGGCAGCACGATTTCCGCGCTGACCGCCTCCAGGAACGGCACGGTCTCAGGATTCAGCCGCTCCCCGCCGATTTCCAGCCAGCCCGACCGGAGCGCCAGCCGCACCCGCACGTCCGAATAACCCCGATCCACCAGTTCCACCGTCCGCGCCCGCAGCGTAATCACGTCCGACTGGCGGTAAAACAATTCGTCGTAGGGAATCTCCCGGTCGGGCAGATGCACGGATGTTTCGGTGAAGACAATTTTCGTGTCCACCGGCAATTTCAATCGCTGCCGTCCAAACAACAATTTCCCCAGCCGCAGAATCGCATAAATGATTCCCGCGCCGGCGCCCATGCCGAGCACGCCCTGCCACATTCCAGCGGTCAACGTGCGGGCATCATGCAGCACTGGAAACAGAAATGACGCGACGAGACCGGCGGCCATGCCGCCGTACGTGATTTCGTCCGGGATGATGAAATGTTTGAAGTCAATGAACGTGGCCACAATCAGTCCGGCGAGCAGGATGGCATAAATGATGGCAATGACCGGCGACACCATTCCGAAAGCCAGCCAGCAGCTTAAAAAGGCCACGCCCGTCAGCAGTTCAACAATGAAATAACGCGGAGAAATCGGCGCGCCGCAGTTTTTGCAGCGGCCGCGCAGGGCCAGCCACGTCACCAGCGGAACGTTGAGATACCACGGGATGGCGTACTGGCAGTGCGGACAATGCGAAGGCGGCGTGACAATGCTCATGCCCAGCGGCAGCCGGTAAATGCAAACGTTCAGAAAACTGCCCACGATGCAACCGAACACAAAGAAGACCAGCGACCAAAAATGGAAGGGCACCAGCGACCAGTCCGCAGTCCACGGTCGCCAGTCCACAGCCCAAGCGACCAAGCCTATGTTGTGTGGCATCATTTGAATTTCCTGCCGCGCAGATTAGATTGTTTCAGGTAGGCCATAAATCCGGCGAGAAGCCGGCCCACTTCATCTGCCGAGTTATACAGTTGGTGGAACTGCGCAGGGTTGACGTATTGCTGGTCCAGGGCAACGCAAAGGCGCGATTTTACTTCTCCACAAGAACCTTTTGAAATCGAAAGAAACTGCATGAACTCCTTATCCCCACCCCGGTCAAAACCTTCGGCGACATTTCCCATGATCGAGACCGCGGCACGCTGAATTTGGTCCCGCAACCCAAAATCTTTTGCAAACAGACCGGCTTTGGCGTAAGCATAAATCGCCCGGGTCAATTCCCGCGCTTTTTGCCACGCGAGGATGTCCTCGAACTTTTGAATGTTGCTCATCATCAACCTTTCAGTGTGGGCCCGACTGTGGACTGTGGACTGTGGACTGATAAACTTCCGCTTCCAGCGCGCGGCGCATCACGGCGAGCGGCGCGGGTTTGCCCGTCCAGATTTCAAATGCCTTCGCGCCCTGGTGCAACAACATGCCCAGGCCGTTGGCGGTCTGGCACCCGGCCTTGCGGGCGGCTTTCAGCAAGGGCGTCTCCGCCGGACGATATATCAGGTCATAGACCGCCCGCGCCTGTTTCAGCGAAAATTGTTTTCCCGCTAGCGGCAACGGGTCACCCGGTTTCAAACCCAACGACGTGGCGTTAACCACAAGATCGATTTCGGTTTTGGGATAGCCGAGACCGACGTGTACGGACGGAAATTGTTTTGTGATCTCCATCTGGATTTTTTGAGCATTGCCAAATGTGCGATTGACTAAAAATAATTCTGAAACCTCTTCCGCAGCAAAACGCAATGCCGCCGTCCGCCCCGCCCCGCCGGCGCCAAGCAATAAAACTTTTCTTCCGCGCACTTCGACTTTTAAGTCCTCCCGCATTGCGACAACAATCGCATCGGCGTCCGTGTTAAATCCGCGCGCACGAATCTCGACGGGCGAGTCGGATTTAAATTCCCGCAACGGCCGCCAGCCGCCACGAGCATGTCGGCCTTCAAAAAGGATTGTATTAACCGCGCCCCAAACTTTTGCCGATACGTCCAAGACATCTATCAGTTCCAGCGCGAGCAGTTTGTGCGGCACGGTCAGGTTCAACCCGGCAAATCCCATCGCGCGGGCGCCGGCGATGGCCGAACGCAAATCGTCGGGATGCACTGCAAAGGCCAGGTAACGCCAGTTCAGGCCGAGCGCGGCGAACGCGGCGTTGTGCATGGCCGGCGACGCGGAATGGCGGATCGGAAAACCATAGACCGCGCAGCAGCGCGTGGCGGCATTGATGGCGGGCGGGCCGGATTTTGACACGCGAAATTTATATGCGGCCAACCCGCGAGTTCAAAGCGCAAAGTCCGCCGGACGCCATCCTTTTTCATGCCCGCCCCCGCCAAAAGTCAAAACACCCCTTCGTTGAAACCCAACGGACCGCCGACTCCACTAAGGAATTACCTTAGTGGTCTAGTGATTTTACGTCGTACGCAATCAGGCCAGCCGCCAATTGTCGGAATTGTCACCTTCACCTAATTTGTCGTCATGCAAACAACATTTGTTCGGCAGGATTCGGGCAGCCATCCAGTTGCCTCCGTTTTTCAAGGACATTCCCCCACCGTTCCTCAACTGCCACCACGGGACACGGGCGCGGCCGTCATTAAAAGTGACGCTAATGTGAAGAGGCAAAACGGCATCGCTCCGGCTAGTGGCAATGGAAACGGGAACGCCAATCGCGCCCTGATCGACGCGCTCATCGGTTCCAAGGTTTATCAGGAATACGAACGCGCCTTTGGCGACATGACCGGTTTGCCGATGGTGTTGCAACCGATTGAAACCTGGCAGTTGCCGTATCATGGCCGTCGCAACGAGAACCCGTTTTGCGCGTTGATGTCGCAGAAAAGCCGCGCCTGCGCGGCGTGTTTGCAGACGCGGGAGCGCCTGTGCGAAAAGGCAACCCTCGAACCGCAGTCCCTTTCCTGTCATTCCGGCCTGTGCGAAACCGCCGTCCCGGTGCGGTTGAGCGACCGGTTGATCGGTTATTTGCAAACCGGACAGCTCTTCCGCAAGAAACCGACCGAGGCACAGTTCGGGCGGGTTGCCAAACAGGTGTCGGAATGGGGCCTGGACATCAACCGCGACACCCTGAAGAAGGCCTATTTTGCCGGCAAGGTGGTGTCCGCCAAAGAACACGAATCGGTCGTCAAATTGCTCACGATTTTCGCCCAACACCTGGCCATGATCAGCAACCAGGTGTTCATCCAGCAGGAAAACGCCGAATCGCCGGTCATCAAGCGGGCCAAGGACTACATTTGCGAACATCAGGCCGAGAAACTGTCCCTCAGCCACGTCTCCAAGGCGGTCAACATGAGCGCCTTCTATTTTTGCAAGATGTTCAAACGGGTCACCGGCATCAACTTCACCGATTACCTTTCGCGGGTGCGCATCGAAAAGGCCAAAAATCTCCTGCTCAACCCGAACCTGCGCGTGAGCGAAATTGCGTTTGAAGTCGGCTTCCAATCGCTGACGCATTTCAACCGGGTGTTCAAAAAACTTCTGGGCCAGTCTCCCACCGAGTACCGGGCCCAGTTGCTGACGCACTGAGGGCAAATCGTGACACGTGACGGGTGACCAGAAACACAATGCCCATCGCTTATCACTCGTTACCGGTCACTGGTCACGCCTATGATTGAGGTTGGCATCGGCGCCGCTTTTCCCGATAGTTTCTTCGCTCTTGAAATGAAGGACTATCGGAAAATGTCCAAAGCCGAACTGCTGGCGTGGATCCGCCGGCTTCGTTCCCGGCACGCCACGCGCACCCGGACCCAACGCCGGCAGGCCGCGTCCGCGTTGCGCGACAGCGCCGAGCGCCTGCGCGCGATCCTGGAAACGGCGGTGGAAGGCATCATCACCATCGACGAGCGCGGCCTCATCGAGTCCTTCAACCTGGCGGCGGAACGAATCTTCGGTTACCGGGCGAAGGAGGTCATCGGCCGGAACGTCAGCGTCCTCATGCCTTCGCCGCATCGCGAGCAGCACGACACTTACCTGGGCAATTACCTCCACACCGGCCACGCCAAAATCATCGGCATCGGCCGCGAGATTGTCGCCCGCCGGAAGAACGGCTCCGTGTTTCCCATGGACCTTTCCGTGAGCGAAGTGCGGCTGGCCGACCGGCGGCTGTTCACTGGATTCATCCGCGACATCACCGAGCGCAAACGGCTCGAAAAGGAGATTCTGGAAATCAGCGAGCGCGAACAGCGCCGCATCGGGCAGGATTTGCACGACGGCCTGTGCCAGCATCTGGCCGGGATTGAACTGATGAGCCAGGTGCTGGAACAAAAACTGGCCCGGCGCTCAAAAGCCGCCGCCGCCCGGGTGGGTGACATCGCCAAAAACGTCCGCGAAGCCATCGGCCACACGCGCCTGCTGGCGCGCGGCCTTTCGCCCGTCACCCTGGAATCGGAAGGCCTCATGTCCGCGCTGCAGGAACTGGCTCTGAGCACGGAGGAAATTTTTGGCATCGCCTGTCAATTTGACTGCGACCCGCCGGTGCGGGTGTCGGATTTTCCCGCCGCCACCCATCTGTTCCGCCTGGCGCAGGAGGCGGTCTCCAACGCCATCAAGCACGGCCAGGCGAAACGGATATTAATTCGATTGAAAGAGGAACGCGGACGGATGATGCTGAGCGTCATTGACAACGGCTCGGGATTTCCGGCGCAGATTCCCAAATCGAAAGGCATGGGTCTGCGCATCATGCAATCCCGCGCGGGGATGATTGGCGGCACCCTGGCCATTGAACGGAACGCCGCCGGCGGCGCGAGCGTGATCATCAGAGCCCCGAACGCGACCGCCCGGCAAATGACCAACACCCGACATGCCCGCAAAAAATAAACCTGCCGTAAAACGGCTGCTCATCGTGGATGATCACCCGATGATGCGCACCGGGCTGGCGCAATTGATCGACAACGAGAGGGATCTGAAAGTCTGCGCCGAGGCTGACACCGCCGGCCAGGCGCTGGACATCGCCGTCAGCCAGACGCTCGATTTGATCCTGCTCGACATTTCCCTGCCCGACAAAAGCGGCCTGGAACTCATCAAGGACCTCCGGGCGCTCAAGCCCGGCCTGCCCATCCTCGTGGTGTCCATGCACGACGAATCGCTGTACGCCGAACGCGTCCTCCGGGCGGGCGGGCGCGGCTATATCATGAAACAGGAGGGCGGTAAAAAACTGCTCCAAGCCATCCGCCAGGTGTTGAATGGGCAGATTTACGTGAGCGAAAAAATGTCCTCGGGCATTTTGGAAACCTTTTCCGGGCGGCAAGCCGAAACGGCGATCTCCCCGGTCCAACAGCTCTCCGACCGGGAATTCGAAGTGTTTCAACTGATCGGCCAGGGCAAAAGCACGCGCGAAATCGCCGGGCACCTGCACTTGAGCGCCAAGACCGTCGAAGTCCACCGCCTGAACATCAAGAAAAAATTAAAATTGAAGACGGCGACTGAACTCGTCCGCCATGCCGTCCGGTGGCTGGAAACCGAGGAATCCGGCTCTTGATATTTATTCGCCCACGCCCGCGTATTCCTCATTCAGATGCAAATCCGCGCCCATGAACACGTAGTCATGCGGGATGGTTTTCATGTCCAGAACATGGTGCGGCAGGCGCATCAACTGGCAGAAACCGAGCTGTTCGAGCGCGCGAATGGCCACCTTGCGTTCGCCGTTTAATTCCGCCTCCAGGCGGCGCAGGCCCAGCGAACGCGCGACTTCCACCAGTTCCGTCACCAGTATTTTGGCCACGTCGCGCCCGCGGTAGTGCGGATGCGTCAGGACCGTGACCAGGCCGATGTGGCGTTTCCAGCCGCCGAGACGCTGATGCAGCGTCGCTTCGCCGATGATTTTCTCCCCATGCAACATGAGCAGCGGCAGGTTGCGCTCGAAGTCGGCGTCGCGGCACCACTCCTGGAACAGGGCCCGGTCGGAAACCGGCTGTTTGATGAACAGCCGTTCCTCCTCCGGCACCGCGAGAAAAAACTTGTGCAGCCGCGCGGCATCCCGTTTGCCCAGTGGCCGCACCACACACTCCGTGCCGTCCCGCAATTTCACATGGAGTGGAAATTTTTCCAAAGCATAATCCAGTGTCATAAAAGCCTTTCGTTGCCGGCTTCTACAATAACTATAGATGAGTTGAACTGAAACACAAATATTGTCAGAAAAGCACATATTATTGTTCTGCAATGGTATTTCGTTTGTCCATCCCTGCAAATTGAACTCGACACGCCAACCATAGCACTGGTGATGCCAATGGAATTAAACGCTGGGATGGCTGCTCGGCTACGAACAATGTCAAAGCTCGCCTACATCCAACTGAATCCCGACCAGTCGGGATCCCGGTTAACCAAGGGTGTGGCAGGTAAACGGGTCAGTTCTTGATATTGATATATTTTGATTATTTCAGCATGGCCAAAGAGGGGATAGTTGACATTATCAAGAACTGACCCGTTTATTTTTGCGGCCAACAACGAGACGCAGTTCTTTTACGACAATCAGGGCAACCTCACCAACACCCTTTATGCCGATGGTTACAGTGTCACCAGCGCCTACAACCTGCTCCAACAGGTCGCGCGCACCAGCGACAGCGGCGGCAACAACGTCACCAACACCTACAACAACCAGGGCCTGCTCACCACCGTCAGCAACGCCTTGGGCCGGGTGCAAAGCGCCGCCTACGACATCCTTGACCGCGCAACCAACAGCGTAGATGCCAACGGCGTGAGCGTGGCCGCCACCTACGACAACCTGAACCGTCCGCTGGCACGCGGCTACCCGGACGGCGGCGTGGAGCATTACCCTCGTCCAGTTTCACCCATCGGATGAAGCGGTGCGGTGAAATGAGGGACAAGACAGTGTGAACGTATCGCTCTCCCGCCTTATCACCGTCCGGCACAATCCACACCCGGCCGTCCGGTTTGACCAAAGACACGATGATCTCAGCCTGTTTCTCTGAACAGTCCGACCCCATCGTTCCCACCACATCCGTAAACGGGTCAGTTCTTAAACGGGTCAGTTCTTGATATTGACATATTGGCAAGGAGATGGATAAGATTTGTGCATGGCGCGCAAGCTCAGAGTGGAATATCCCGGGGCGATTTACCATGTAATGAATCGCGGTGACCGGCGCGAGGCCATCTTCCGGGACGATGTGGACCGGAAGCAGTTTATGTCCACGTTGGAGGAGGTGTGCGGCAAGACCAACTGGCAGGTGCATGCGCTGTGTTTGATGGACGATCACTTTCACCTGGTGGTGGAGACGCCGCGTGGGAACTTGGTGGCGGGGATGAAATGGTTTTTGGGAACCTACACGGGACGGTTCAACCGGCGGCACAAGTTGTTTGGGCATTTGTTCAGCGGCCGTTACAAGGCGTTGATCGTGGATGGCAGCGGCAACGGGTATCTCAAAACCGTGTGCGATTATGTGCACTTGAACCCGGTGCGGGCGAAGTTGCTGAGGCCCGATCAGCCGTTGCGAGCGTATCGGTGGAGCAGTTGGCCGCAGTATCTCAAAAAGCCCAGGCAGCGCCCGGGCTGGTTGCGGGTGGACCGGTTGCTGGGCGAGATGAGAATTCCCAAGGACAGCCCTGCCGGACGGCGGGAATTGGAACGGCAAGTGGAAGCGCGGCGCAGCATGGAGGAAGGCGGGACGTATAAACTCATCCGCCGGGGGTGGTTCCTGGGAGAAAAGTCGCTAAAGAAGGAATTGCTGGCCCAGATGAAGGAACAGATGGGAGCGGAACATTACGGGATGGAGCGGCAGGAGACTGCCGAGGCGCAGGCCGAAGAGATAATTACCAAGGAGTTGAGGCGATGTCGTTGGCGGGAAGAAGATTTAGGCTGGCGATCCAAGGGAGATGCGGTTAAAGTAGCCTTGGCAGCACGGTTGCGTGGGGAGACGGTCATGACGGTGAAATGGATCGCGCAACGATTAGGGATGGGAACGCCGGGCTATGTGAATCATCTTTTGTATCAGCGACGAAAACACGACTGACTGTGATATGCCAATATCAAGAACTGACCCCTAATCCCAATAAAGATTGACAAAACCCGAAATCAGGTTAAACTTACCTATAAATCGTGCTACAGATCCTAAAATGGTTCGCCTTTAAATTGCAGCAAAAGAAGTCTCTTGCAAAAATGTTGGGAAAGGGCGTTTTTACGGTCGCTTCAGTCCTATGGTTTTCAGTAATCTGCTGCCAGTTACCCGTCTGTTACGCGCAGGATTGTGCGTTGCCCACGACCTTCGAATGGACGTTGTCGGGCCCGCTCGCCCAGCCACAGAACGGGTGGGTCGCGCTCAAGGACTTCAGTTGCGTCAACTATAACGGTGAGTTCATTGTCTACATGTCAACGGTCAACAGCTCGGGGAACTACGGCGGGGCCATGATGACCTTTACCAATTGGTCTCAGATGGCCACCGCCACCCAGTATCCGCTCCCTACGGGGGGCGTTGCGCCGACGCTGATCTATTTCGCCCCGAAGAACATCTGGGTTCTCATGTACGAGTGGGGCCCGTGGAGTTTCAGTTACCTGACCTCAACCAATCCCACCAACCCGAACGGCTGGTCGGGTCCATACGATCTCTATCAGGGAAGCTCCATCGACGAAACGGTAATCTGCGACAGCACGAACGCCTACCTCTTCTTCGCGGATGACAATGGCAGCATCTACCGGGCAACGATGCCGATCGGCAACTTCCCGGGCACCTTCACCAACGCGACAACCATCATGACCGACACCAACCAGTTCAACCTGTTCGAGGCGGTGGAGGTCTACACGGTGCAGGCGACGACCCCCCAATATCTGATGATCGTCGAGGCGATCAGCAACGCAGGAAACAGGTATTTCCGATCCTTTACCGCGACCAATCTCGGGGGTTCGTGGACTCCGCTGGCAGCGACCCAGAGCAATCCCTTCGCCGGCAAGGCCAACGTCGCCTTCAGCAACGGCAACGCTTGGACGGCTGACTTCAGCAGCGGTGATATGGTTCGCAACAATCCCGACCAGACGCAGACTATTGACCCATGCAATATGCAATTTCTCTACCAGGGGGACGTCCCCACGTCGGGTCTTTCCTACGACCAGATCCCCTGGCAACCGGGGTTGCTCACGTTGATCAACGTGGTAACTAACGCGACCGGACCGTCCGTTGGCTGCAATTTCGTTTACAGCGGCAGCCCTGCTGGCGGCAGAGACAATAGGGAAGCCGATTCGTTGCTGCCGACGGAGATTGCGGGCGCGGGTGTTTATGCGCAAGCGAACTGGAATAACTTGTCCCAATTCGGCGGCACCAATGCTTCCGACATCACCTTGACCAACAGCGCTGGCGCAGCCACGGCACTGACTATTCAATGGAATGCGCCTTCGATTCAATCATTTGGAACCGCCACGAACTTGGGCACGCCGGATGGAAAATTGATGAATGGATACCTTGGGCTTGCCTGGCCCAATTCGACTATTTTGAACCTGAGCGGCTTTACCAATGTCCTTAGTATTCCGAAGACCAACGATGTGCCGATCGCTTATGTCGGCGGCCTCCAAGCATGGTATCTCTCCCAGGGCGCCGAAAGTTATTCGGTGGTTATTTATCAGAATGGCAATAACTGGGACAACGATCAAATGTGGGTGGAATCGGTTGCGGGCAGTCCGTTTAACGGCACCATGGTCGCCGGGCCTGACCTGACACCGCATTTGTGGACCCAGAACCAAAACAATCCTTTTACCGGCGCCTATACCCAGATTCCTCAAAACGCCACCAACCAAACCAGCGAAGCGACGGTTAAATACAATTATGGAGTCTTCACCGTCTTGACGAATGATGCCATCCTGATTCGCACGGGCGATACCGTTGACAATTGGGGCAGCGGCGCGATGAATGGATTCCAGATCGTTCCCGTTTTCCCAGCCAAGCCGACCGCGAATCTGCCAACCTTTTCGCCCTCATCCGCGGTCTATGGCGGCGCGCCGGTGACTCTCACGGAAATGGCCGCGGGCGATCCATTCCATACCAATCTTTGGTATCAATGGTTCAGCGACAACGCCACCGGCGGTCCGGTGACCAACGCGATTCTGAACGCAACCAATGCCACGCTCAATGTCACGCCGACGAACAACGCCATAACTTACAATATTCAATACCTCGTTGTAGTCACTAATATCTTTGGCGCTTCAACCAGCAGCGTGGCGACGCTGACCGTCCTTGCGCCCGTCAGTGTGAGCGTCAATCCTTCTCAAACAATGTCCACGCTGCCGCCGCAGGGATTGGGAGTGAACGTCGGAGTTTATGACGGCAACCTTATCAACTCGAATCTTGCTCCCATGCTGAAGGCCGCCGGCATCACCTGCGTGCGCCTGCCGGGCGGTTCCATGTCGGATCAATATAATTGGCAGAATCACACCGGCATTGGCGGGCAGTATGTTGATTCCAACGACACCTTCGACAATGTGATGAACACCGATGTTATTCCGGCGGGCGCCCAGGCGCTGGTCACTGTCAATTATGGTTCCAACCCCGCCAACAACGCCGGCGGCGATACCAACCTGGCCGCCGCCTGGGTGGACTATGCCAATAACACGAAGAGTTATGGCATCAAGTATTGGGAAATCGGCAACGAGGAGTATGGAAACGGATATTTTTCCGGCTGGGATTGGGAATACGATTTGCATTATTTGGATCAAACGCCGGCCAACCGCGTCGGCCAGTCCGCCCTCTCTCCCACCGCTTACGGAAGTAATGCGCTCCAGTTCATCAGCGCCATGAAGGCGAAGGACCCCAGCATCAAATGCGGCATCCACATTAGACCTGACAACAAATCAACTACCTGGGATCAGCCATTATTGCAGGCGTGTGGCAGCCAGGCGGACTTTGTCATCATTCACTGGTATCCCACCGATCCTCCCGCTTCCGTTCTCGCCGCCTCAACCGGTATTATCCCGGCCATCCAGGCCTTGAAGACGCAATTGACGAACATTGTGGGCGCCACCAAGGCTTCGCAAATGCAAATCGCCATCACCGAAACCGGCGCGGATACCAGCACCGGGGCTTCGGTATCGCTGTTTGCCGCGGATAACTATCTGACCTGGCTCGAAAATGGCGCCGTCACCGTGAACTACTGGTATCTCGACGACATAGTGTTGCCCAACCGGACGCCGGGGCATGGCTACTACGGAGCGATGATGGCTCATTTGCTTGCCAATGTTGGCGACACGTTCCTCGTCACCACGTCCGCTCAAAGCAAACTGCGCGTCCATGCCACCGCGCGGCAGGACGGAAAGATGGGGGTCATGCTGGTCAACCTGGATCCTACTCTCACCATTCCCGCCACCGTAAATATCAGCGGGCCTGCTTTGGCTTCTTCGGGAACATGGTATCAGTTCGGTCTCACCAATTTCATCGGCACCAACGACCTTCCAAGTTATCCCGTTTCCACGAATACCGTTTCCGGGCTGGGGAACTCGTTTACCATTTCAGTTCCACCTTATACCATGATTGATTTGCTCATCCCGCTGGCGTCCACCAACACGCCGCCCGTGTTGGCCGCCATCAGCAATCGCACTGTCAATGTCGGCCAGACCGTTGCCTTCACCGCCAGCGCCACGGACACGAATCAACCCGCGCCGGCTTTGACCTTCACTCTGTTGAGCGGCCCCGCCCATGCGACGCTCATTCAAATCGACAACAACGACGCCAATTTCAGTTGGCGACCGTGGGTGACCAACGCCAATACCACCAACTGGATCTCTTTGAAGGTGGCCGACAATGGCGCCCCCGTCTTGAGCGCCACACAAACTTTCAGCGTCACGGTGAATCCTTTGACGCTGCCCGCGCTGTCTTCCGTAACGTTCGGCAATGGACAGTTGGCATTCCAGGTCAGCGGCCAGGCGGGGCCGGATTACGCGGTGGAAGCCTCGACGAATTTATTGGATTGGAACACGCTCTTGATCACCAATTCACCGCCCATGCCATTCATTTGGACGGGCACCAACGCGGGCGCAACGCCGATTCAATTCTATCGCGTCAAAACAGGTCCGCCGTTGCCCTGATTGAATCTAAGCGAAGGCAAGGTTGTAGAGCTTGATAAAAATTTTAATGAAGTTTGGAAATATCCGATTCGCTCGCCGTGGGCCGCGCTCCGGCTCAAGAACGGAAACACTTTGATCACCGATGAGCAGGACAGCCTCACCCGCGAAGTCAATCACCAGGGCGAGACGGTTTGGGAATTCACGAAAACCGATTTGCCGGAAGCGTATCGTTTCAACCAGGCGCCGCAAACCTGCACGCGCCTCGCCAGTGGCAACACGATCTTTTGCTCACGCGGCGGCGGCGGCAAAGGCCCGCAACTGGTCGAGGTCACCCCGGACAAAAAAGTCGTCTGGGTGCTGCAGGATTGGAAAGACCTCGGCGATGCCACTGCCGTTCAAATCCTGGACGATCCGGGCATCCCCGAAATTCCCGGCGAGTCCGAACACTGATCAAACATAAACAAATTATGCTACAGATCCTGAAATGGTTCGCCCTTAAATTGCAGCAAAAGAAGTCTATTGCAAAAATGCGGGGAAAAGGCGTTTTTACGGTCGCTTCAGTTCTATGGTTTTCAGCAATCTGCTGCTCGTTACCCGTCTGTTACGCGCAGGATTGTGCGTTGCCCACGACCTTCGAATGGACGTCGTCGGGCCCGCTCGCCCAGCCACAGAACGGGTGGGTCGCGCTCAAGGACTTCAGTTGCGTCAACTACAACGGCAAGTTCATTGTCTACATGTCAACGGTCAACAGCTCGGGGAGCTACGGCGGGGCCATGATGACCTTTACCAATTGGTCTCAGATGGCCACCGCCACCCAGTATCCGCTCCCTACAGGGGGCGTTGCGCCGACGCTGATCTATTTCGCCCCGAAGAACATCTGGGTTCTCATGTACGAGTGGGGCCCGTGGAGTTTCAGTTACCTGACCTCAACCAATCCCACCAACCCGAACGGCTGGTCGGGTCCATACGATCTCTATCAGGGAAGCTCCATCGACGAAACGGTAATTTGCGACAGCACGAACGCCTATCTCTTCTTCGCGAATGACAACGGCAGCATCTACCGGGCATCAATGCCGATCGGCAACTTCCCGGGCACCTTCACCAACGCGACAACCATCATGACCGACACCAACCAGTTCAACCTGTTCGAGGCGGTGGAGGTCTACACGGTGCAGGCGACGACCCCCCAATATCTGATGATCGTCGAGGCGATCAGCAACGCAGGAAACAGGTATTTCCGATCCTTTACCGCGACCAATCTCGGGGGTTCGTGGACTCCGCTGGCAGCGACCCAGAGCAATCCCTTCGCCGGCAAGGCCAACGTCGCCTTCAGCAACGGCAACGCTTGGACGGCTGACTTCAGCAGCGGTGATATGGTTCGCAACAATCCCGACCAGACGCAGACTATTGACCCATGCAATATGCAATTTCTCTACCAGGGGGACGTCCCCACGTCGGGTCTTTCCTACGACCAGATCCCCTGGCAACCGGGGTTGCTCACGTTGATCAACGTGGTAACCAACAGTCCACCGGGCTACAATCAAATCGTCGTCCAGCTTTTGAGCGGGGGCAATGTGGGGTTATCCTATGTGGGCATGGCCGGAACGAATTACGAACTGGACTGGTCGGCCAGCCTGTCACCGGCCAACTGGGTGCCGCAAGTGACCAATGCCGCCGGTGCGGGGGGGATACTGGTATTTACCAATCTGCCTGACGCAACCAGCAACAATTTCTGGCGTATTCGCTCCGTGCCTTAGATCACCATCCTAAGCCAGCCCGCGTTCCGCGAGTTGCGGGAGCATCCAGGCGTATTCGGCCGCGAGTTGTTCAACGACGCTCAGACTTTTCATTTCCGGCGGCAGGACCTCCCAAGTGTAGGTTTCCATTTCCAGATGCGAACAGAGGCCGGGATTTTCGGCCAGCAAATCCAGCACGCCGAGCAGATGGTCGATGGTGTTGTCGAGTGGCGGCGTGGCGGGCGCGTGCAGCGGCACGTGAAAATGTATCCGCCACTCGGGCAGATTGGCGTCCGGGATCTGGCCTCCGGCCTCCGGCCTCTGACCTCCGGCTTCCGGGTCGGCCAGCGCGTCGGGCAGGTCGTGATAGATTTTCCGGTTTCCCGCCGGGTCGCGCACCACCACTTGATGGAAGTAAACGTCCTCGGCAAAGGCGGCGAGCGCCTGGCGGGCTGCCGCCGTCGGCCGCACTTTAAGCGCGGAGCTCAGGTGAATTTTGCTGATTTTGATGCCGTGATGGTGCAGACATGGCAAGGCATTCCGGGGTTCCTCGAAATTCATGGCGAAGTGGCAGGTGTCGTAATTGACGCCGAGGTATTCGGCCAGGCGGGGGTCGCGCGGGTGTTCAGCGCGCAACCGGTCAAAAAAATGGATGGTTTCACTGCTGCTTTCCAACAGGCACGCCGGTTCGGGTTCCAGACCGAGGTGCAATTTCCGGCCCGTCTGTCCGGCCAGATGCGCGATGTGCTCGACGCAATACCAGAGGTTCTGGCGGATGGCCTTCAACGCGTCGGCGTTGAGCCGGAATCCTTTGAAGGAGCCGGGCAGGGTGCTGACGCTGCCTTCGACACCAACGGGCAGCAATTTTGCCAGCAGTTCAAACAGCAGGTCGGTGTAGGCCAGCCGTTCCGGCGAGGTCCAGTCCGGCAGGTAAACCTGTTCCTTCACGCGCGTGCCGTGAAACTGGCCGTACGGAAAACCATTGATCGTGAAAACGTAACAATCCGTTTGCGCGAGCCAGCGTTGAAACGCCAGCAGCGTGCCGGGCTCGCTCAATTCGCGCGCGGCGCGGTGGCTCAGGCGCAGGCCGAGGGCAAACGGCTTTTTCGGGCAAACCCGTTCGCGCACCGCGAGCGCGTGGGTTTCCAACGACGCAAATGTCTCGCGCCACGTTTCGCCGCGGTGGATGTTCGTGCAGTAGGCGAGATGCAGGCCGTGATTTAATCGCATAACCGGTCGTCTTCAGGTGTTCGGTTTTGCTTCGGTTCCGGTTCCGGTTTCCCTCAGCCCATTGCCTGGCCGGGAGAGACCACCGGGGCGTGCGGCTTCCGAATGGACGGACAACCGCCGGGGTTGCTTCGCGTCCATGCTTAAAGATGGTGCGAAATCAATGTTTGGCAAGATGTAAACCGGCGTTGACAGCCTGAACGCAAACGTATAGTTTTGGACAAAATTGAAGTGACCCATCCATGTTGATTCGCATCAGTCTGTTTGTGGCAATTGTCGCGGCACTGGCCGTCGGCGCCCTGAACATTTTAGTAATCCGTGACAAAATTGGCACGCTGATCACCCAGCGTGATGGCTTCCACTCCGAACGGGACGAGGCCCGGACCGAGCTGGCCAGCACGAAGAATGAGCTGGCGAAAACCAGGGATGATTTGACGCAGACCCAGCAGCTGCTGGCCGACACCCAAACCCAACTCACCAACGCGGTGCTCACCGCCACGACCCAGCAAAAACGCGCCGATGATTTGGCGGATAAGCTGGCCAAAACCAGCCAGGAACGGGATGACGCGCAGAATCAATTGGCGGCGTTCAAGGCTACCGGCCTGACCCCGGATCAGGTGGGAGGGTTAAACAAGACGCTTAAATTCACCCAAAACGAGCTGGCTGCCGTCCAGGAGGAGAATGGCGTTTTGCAGCGCACGGTCAACCGATTGAGCACGCAACTGGCCGAATTAATCGGAACCAATTATGTCGTGACGTTGCGCGCCGACCTGAAGGGTAAAATCATCGCCGTGGATCCCAAGTGGAATTTTGTGGTGCTAAACATCGGTGGCGACCAGGGCGTGTTGAATGACGGGGAAATGCTGGTGAGCCGTGATGGCAAGCTCGTCGCCAAGGTCATTGTTCGCAGTGTTCAAAAAGACCGCAGCATCGCCAACATCGTTCCGGGTTGGCAACTGGGAGACGTCATCGAAGGGGATGAGGTTACCCCGGCGCATCCCGCCTCTTGAAATGGGAGGTCCAGCCATGAAATGGCTTCTACTGCTACTGTTAGGGGTCCTGCTTTTTGGTGCTACCGGTTGCGAAACAAATGAACCCGACAACGCGTCGGTCCGTCCCTGGAACTCGCCGCAAAGCTGGGAAGGCAACTCGCCGATGCTCAATCAGCAACACCAATGACGTGACGCGTGACCCGTGACGGGTGGCGGAAAATCATCTCACCGCGTCAAATTTCCACACATTGGGTTGGTGTCAGCACAAAATCCATGCGGACATCGAGCGTTCCGGCCGGCACTTCCTCCAGAATTTGTTCATCCAAGGCGACACCGCATTTGATCCCATGAAACTTGGCCAGCAAGCGATCGTAAAACCCCCGTCCCCGTCCCAGCCGACCTCCGAGCAGGTCAAACGCCACGCCGGGTACGAGGATCAATCCCAGGCGTTCCAGGGGAATTTCAGGACAACCGGCCTTCGGCTCGCGAATGCCGAATTGCCCCGGGCCGACTTCGGTTTGCGGATTCTGCACGCGGCAGGCAAGGTAATCGTTGCTCGCGGGATCAAAACGGGGCAGGGCGGCAATTTTTCCGGAAGCCAGCGCCGCTGCCAACAACGGCCACACATCCACTTCACCCGGCAGCGGGGCGAAAAACAGGACTGCCGAAGCGTTTTTCCAAAACGGTTGCTGCGACAATAAAGCGCGGATTTTCACCGAATCCGCCGCCTGTTTTTCCGCCGGCAGAACTCTCAACGCCGCGAGAATTTGTTTGCGGAGCTGCTTTTTGCTGTTTTGAATCTCGCTTTCCATTGGTGATTTCCAATTTTAGTCCCGTTCGAAATGCGGGTCAGGCTCGTAAATCGTAAATTCATCTGCGTCCGTGGTTAAGAATTGGTCTTTTTCGATTTTCGCGCTTCGGCCAACGCCGCGCGCCATTTCTCCACGCGTTCCTTGATTTTCTTTTCCACGCCCTGCTCGGTCGGTTGGTAATAAACCTTGTCGGACCCGAGATAATCCTGCGCAACGAAATGTTCCGGACGGTCATGCGCGTATTCGTAGCCCTGCCCATGACCCAGCCGTTTCGCCCCCTGGTAATGTGCGTCGCGCAGGTGTTCCGGCACCGGCAACGTGCGCCCCGATTTCACGTCCTTCAACGCGGCGTCAATCGCCAGATAGGTGCTGTTGCTCTTGTTGGCGGTGGCAATATAGACCGTCGCCTCCGCCAGCGGGATGCGCGCCTCCGGCCAGCCGACAAATTCCGACGCCGACAACGCCGCGTTGGCCAGCACCAACGCCATCGGATCGGCCAGTCCAACGTCTTCCGCGGCGCAAATCACAATCCGGCGCGCGATGAAGCGCGGGTCCTCGCCGGCGTGAATCATCTTGGCCAGCCAGTACAGCGCGGCGTCCGGGTCGCTGCCGCGCATGGATTTGATGAACGCGGAAATCGTGTCGTAATGCGCGTCTTCGTCGTCATACACCACGGCTTTTTTCTGGATGCTTTGCTCGGCGGCGGCAAGGTTGATGCGGACCACGCCCGTTTCATCCGGCCCGGTGGTGAGCGCGGCGATTTCCAGCGCGTTCAGCGCCTTGCGCGCGTCGCCATCGGCGATTTTGGCCAGGTGCCGCAGCGCATTTTCGTCGGCCTGGATTTTCAGGTAACCGAGGCCGCGTTCGGCATCGGCCAGGGCGCGGTGCAACAGGGAAAACAATTCCTCCTCGGTCAACGGGCGCAGTTCAAAAATTTGCGAACGCGAGACCAGCGGTGAGTTGACGAAGAAAAACGGATTATGCGTGGTCGCGCCGATGAGCCGCACCACGCCGCTTTCCACGTCCGGCAGCAGCACGTCCTGTTGCGCCTTGTTGAAGCGGTGGATTTCGTCAATGAACAGGATGGTCGGCTGGCCGGTGTTTTCCAGGCGGTTGGCGGCGGCGGCCAGAACCCGGCGCATGTCGGCGACGTTGGATTCCACACCGCTCAGGCGCTCGAATTTGCTTTTGGTCTGGCGCGCGATGATTTGGGCGAGTGACGTCTTGCCGGTGCCGGGCGGCCCAAAAAAAATCAGCGATTGAATCCGGTCGGCTTCGATGGCCCGGCGCAGCAACTGGCCGGGGGCGAGGATGTGGGTTTGCCCGGCGAATTCGTCGAGGTGGCGCGGACGCATCCGCGCGGCCAGCGGCTGGTTCCGGGAAATGGTTGCGGACGCCGGTGGAGATTTTGACTCCGGCTGGTTTTCAACCGGAGCGGAAAACAAATCGTCGCGCGGCATGGAGAAAGAGTAATCCGTTTGGCGGATGACCGCAATTGTCGGCACGGGTACGGGAACGGGGGCTGAAATTCAAAAATCATCGACGGCAAACCGGAAATAAAAAACCCCGCCATTGCCGTGCGCGACATGATCCTTTGAACATGTTTTACAACATGCGGAGCCGCCGGGCTGCTTTCGACTTCCAGTAAAGGCGTGTCGGCCGCAGTCAGAAACGGGCCCCATTGATCGTTTAATTACGGTTCAAGGATTTGCTGCAATCACGAACAGGGCAGGGTAAATCGGGTTTTCAATCAAAGATCAAATTTGCCCTCTGACATATCCAACATCGCCCTCTCCGGCGGTTTTCTCAAGAAATATTTTGTAAATATTGGGTTGCGCCGGTCTCGCCCGTTTGCCGGCAAAAATGCGGGCAAATTTCCAACTCGCCTAAAAGCGGTGGATTGATTTAGACTCTACGGCATCAGTCTGGTAGGGACGGCGCGCCACGCCGTCCGGTCATCACCGCGCGATGACCCTACCTCGGATGGTTTATTCGAATGATGACCTCGGCACAAATCCGGCAGTCGTTCCTCGACTTTTTCAAGTCGAAGCGGCACACCATCGTGCCGTCTTCGTCGCTCCTGCCCGATTCACCGAACCTGCTGTTCACGAATGCCGGCATGAACCAGTTCGTGCCCATCTTCCTCGGCCAGACCCAATGTCCCTACAAACCCGGTCGCGCCGCCGATACCCAGAAGTGCATTCGCGCCGGCGGCAAACACAACGACCTGGAAGATGTCGGCCTCGACACGTATCACCACACGTTTTTCGAGATGCTCGGCAACTGGAGCTTCGGCGATTACTTCAAAAAGGAAGCCATCGAATGGGCGTGGGAACTGGTCGTCGGAAAATGGAAATTCCCGGTCAACCGGCTTTATGCCACCGTCTATAAACCCGGTCCTGGCGAACCATCCGAGTTTGACCAGGAAGCCTATGACCACTGGGAAAAGCTTTTCAAAGCCGCCGGTCTCGATCCCAGGATCCACGTTTGCACCGGCGGCAAGAAGGACAATTTCTGGATGATGGGCGACACCGGCCCGTGCGGTCCATGCTCCGAACTGCACGTGGACCTCACAGCCGGTGGCGATACAAAGGGCGCGCTGGTGAACAAAAGTGACGCCCGCTGCATAGAAATCTGGAACCTCGTCTTCATCCAGTTCAATGCCAACCCTGATGGTACGTTCTCGCCGTTGCCCGCCCGGCACGTGGACACCGGCATGGGCTTCGAGCGCGTCGCCTCCATCATGCAAGGCACGCGGGGTTTCAAGGATTTCGCTCATGCCAAAATCTCGAATTACGAAACCGATATTTTCCGCCCGATTTTTGATGCGTTGGAGAAGTTGAGCAGCAAGAAATACGGCTCCACGTTGCCGCAGGTTTCAGGGAGCGCGACCGTCCCGGTCGCATCCGTTGGCGTCACGCCAACGGAACCTTCCGCGCGGGGTGCTGCGTATTACAAGCGTCGTCTGCCGCATTTTGAACGGCCTTGGGCAAAATACATGGTCAGCCTTTCCACGCGTAAACGGCGGCAACTTTCCCCGGCGGCGCGGGACACAGTCTTGAAAAGCCTTTTATTTGGACACGAACAGCGGCGTTATCAGCTTTATGCCGCCTGCGTCCTGCCGGATCATGTTCATTTCTTGTTTGAACCGCAAATCAAGGAACAGGACAAGGACGGCAAGCCGGTGTTTTGGCCGCTCACCGGGATTTTACAAGCCATCAAATCCTTTACGGCTCACGAAATCAACAAAGTCGAAGGAACCAAAGGTCAGGTTTGGGAAAACGAATCCTTTGACCGGATGATTCGCGGTGACGCGGACCTTGAAGAAAAATTTCATTACATCTGCCGCAATCCGTGGGATTCCGGCGTTGTTCCGAGTACGGAGAATTATCGCTGGCTTTGGACGCCGGATGCTGCTGCGCGGGACGCGCAGCAGGGCGACCGGGACGGTCGCGCTCCCCAAAACAGCGTCCCCGGTTCACAGGAGCAAATCCAATCCGACATCGCCTTTCGCGTCATTGCCGACCACATCCGCACACTAGGTTTTGCGATTGCCGACGGTATCCAGCCTTCGAATGAAGGACGCGGTTATGTGCTGCGCCGCATCCTGCGCCGCGCCGTGCGGTACGGCCGCGCGCTCGAATTCAAGGAACCATTTTTCTACAAACTCGTGGACGTGCTCGCCGACACGATGGGCGACGTCTTCCCCGAAATCCGCGCCCGGAAAAAGAATGTGCAGGACGTTATCCGCACCGAAGAAGAGGCGTTTAATAAGACGTTGGATCGGGGGATCGCCCTTTTCGAGTCGTATCTTGAAGTTAAAAGAGCGGCTGCTTATTTGGCTGCTCAAAACCCAAATGCTGCTAATTTAGGCACCTACGCCTCAATTATTGATCTTTCGGATCCATCCGAATTGGCTCATTGGCGTGAAAGTGATTCTGATCCGAATACTTTTTGGGGCGAAATGGCTTTTAAGCTCTACGACACCTACGGTTTCCCGCTCGACTTGACTGAATTGATGGCACGTGAACGCGGTTTGACCGTCGACACCGCTGGTTTTGAAAAATTGATGGAAGAGCAGCGTACCCGTGCCCGAGCGGCACAAAAGAAGGAAGTCATTTCCGTTTCGAAAATCGAAACCACCGCGCCCACGAAATTCGTCGGTTACGAGAAACTTGAGGCGGAGGCCAAGGTTCTGGAAGTGGTTTCTCTTAAAGACAAGACCGCCGTCATTCTCGACACCAGTGCTTGCTACGCCGAGATGGGCGGCCAGGTCGGCGACACCGGCGAGCTCGAACAGGGCAGCCAGTTCTGGCGCGTCACGAACACGCAGAAATCTGGAAATACATGGCTGCATTTCATTGAAGAAACGGGAGCGCGACCGTCCCGGTCGCAGTTCGGTGCGTCTCGCACCGAACATTCGTCCGGCGCGACGCCGACCGAAGCGGGCGCGACGCCCGCGCTCCCCATTCCCGGAGACACCGTCACACTTTCCGTTGACCGCCCCCGCCGCAACGCCATCCAACGCCATCACACCGTGACCCACCTGCTGCACTGGGCGCTGCATGAAGTCGTGAGCAAGGACGCGTCGCAAAAAGGTTCGTTTGTTGGTCCGGACAAACTGACGTTCGATTTCAACAGCGCGGCGCTCACGCCGCAACAGGTCGCGGACATTGAAAAGCTCGTGAACGAACACATCCTGGAAAATGCCGGCGTGAGCTGGACCGAGGTGTCCTACGCTGACGTGAAATCGCGCAGGGACGTGATGCAATTCTTCGGCGACAAATACGGCGATGTCGTCCGCGTCGTCCAAATCGGCGGCCACGCCGCAAAGTTGGACGGTTATTCGATGGAGCTGTGCGGCGGCACGCACACCCGCGCGACCGGCGAGATTGGCTTGTTCCGCATCGTTGGCGAAAGCGCGATTGCCGCCGGTGTCCGGCGCATCGAGGCGGTGGCCGGATTGGAAGCCTATCGCAAAGCGACCGACGAAGTGGCGCTCATCAAAAATCTGGCGGGCAAGGTAAACTCACCGGTTCACGAGCTGGAAAAAAAGATTGAAGCCCTGCTGGCGCATCAGAAGGAACTGGCAAAACAGTTCCAAGCCGCGCGGCAACGTGAGGCCTCGAATGCCGCCAGCCGTTTGCTGGAGGAGATCATCACCGTAAACGGCATTCCCGTCATCATCCACAACCTGGGCGCGGTGGACGGCGATTTTCTCCAGTCCGTCGCCGATGCCTTGAAGCAAAGTTTCAAGGGCGTCATCGTTCTCGGCGGTGGTTCGGAGCCCGGGAGCGTGGCCCTCGTTGCGGCGGTCACGCCCGATTTTATCTGGAAGGTTCAGGCTGGCAAAATCATTCAGCAGATTGCGCCGATGGTGGGTGGCAAAGGCGGGGGCAAGCCGGACAATGCGCGCGGCGGCGGCAAGGATGCCAGCAAACTGGACGAAGCCCTGGCCAGGGTGAAAACGTTATTGGGCTAAACAACAACTAAAACCGTTTCTTTTGGTTGTTTTTCACGTTTTGAGGCCGATGTTACCGGATTTGGCCAAAATCAGTCATTGGCTGTCATGCGCACATTATTTTACTGGTTATCAACAACTTAATCATTTGTTTCTCTTTTTCCCTGTTGCTGGATAATCCACCCTTTTAAAATTCAGCCGGTATGAAACATAAACGGAGGCTGAACAGGACTCTCCATGGCAATATGGAATTAAGACAGATGCAGTTAAACGACCTGCCCTCGGTTTTTCGACTGGGGCAAACGCTCTTTACCGCGGAGGACCTGCCGACGCTGTATCGCAGTTGGGACGAGCACGGGATTTTGGAATTATTCCGTTCGGACGAAGAAACCTGTCTGGTGGCGGAGGACGATGGCAAGATCGTCGGATTTGCACTGGGCTGCATGATGGACAAACCGCGCAGTGCCTGGCGGTATGGCTGGCTGGAATGGCTGGGCGTGGCGCCGCGTTACAAACGCTGCGGCATCGCCCGGCGATTGCTAAACCAGTTGACGCAGCTCTTCATTGATCGGGAAGCGCGCATCATGCTGGTGGATACGGACGAGGGTAATGCTGATGCCCTGGCGTTTTTGCGCCAAACGGGTTTCGGTCAGGAAACCCGGCACGTATATCTGTCGCGGAATCTGGACGAACATCCCAAAAGCCTCGAACGTCGGAACGGGCGCCGCCACCACAAGGTTCAGTGATTGTGTCGGAACGCTCCGGTTCAACCGGTCAGTGGCTGAGCGGCGAGTGTCCCGCCCCGCCTCCTGAGTGCTTTACGACAATCGCTTCCATCATGACCGAAACGTCACGGTAGCCTGAATAATCGGGCGGAGGCTGGAACAGTCCAGGCGCGGGCTTGGAAAGGTTGATGTCTTTGAACAACATGGTCACCGGACGACCGTTTTCAGTTTCCACAATTTTGACGGGAAATTGCTTCAAATTCGCGGCGTTCCAGACGGTGAATTTCTGCGCGGTCCCTTCCTCGCCGGTCACGATGACTTGGTTTTTCACGCAGGGATGACCGTCCACGGTCTCCGTGCCCAGTTCGGTGGTTTTGACCTTGGAATCGACCGGTTGGTTTGTCGATTTTGCGACCGGCAGTTGGCTCTGCGCATAAGCCTGGGCACCGGGATAGACGAGGTAGGCAACATTTTTGTCCGGCTGGGCAATCACCACCAGGCGGTCGATGCCCAGGGATTTCATTTGAGCGAGGGCGGCCGGCCGCATTTGGCCGCCCTGAGCCTGGCTCAGGTCCACTTCAAAGCGGGATTGGCCGGCGTCGAAGGCGAGTCGGCTCGGCATGGTTATCACACTGCCGTTCGAAGGGTCCTTGGTTTCAAGGATCATGGTGGCGGAAAAGGACTGGTGGTGGCCAAAGAGGTTGGTAATGGCGCCGGTGAAACGCGGACCGAACTGGGCGTGAACGGGGACCAGGCCCAAGCCGAGGATGGCTGAAGCCAGAATGAAGGATTTGGGTTTCATGTTAGACCGCTTGTTCCAGCCAACTCATTGGTTGACACATTTTTCGAATAAGACAAGCCAAACCATCCCTTCAGCGGGTGGAAGGAGTCACCTCATCGAGGCAGTCCCGGACTTTCTGCAGTAATTTGACCGGTTCGAAGGGTTTTTCCAGAAATTTTTCGTTATCCCGCAGAGGAGAATCCTTGCCGAGCAGGTTGTTGGCATAACCGCTGCAGAAAATGGTCTTGAGTCCGGGCTTTTCCGCCCGCAACTGGTCGGCCAGTTCACGACCATTTATGCCATCGGGCATGACCATGTCGGTGACCAGAATGTCAATTTCCTCGCGGCACCCGCGCCAGACTTCCAGGGCCTGAACACCCGAGACGGCGGCGTGGATGTGGTAGCCATGACTTTCCAGCACGCGCTGCATTAACCGTCGCAGGGCGGCCTCGTCTTCCACCAGCAGAATCGTCTCGGTGCCGCCGGAGACTTTGGGGGGAGACAATGGCTGTGACTGATCGGCGGCCCGTTTTGCCAGGCGCGGTAAATAGATGTGGAACGTGGTCCCCTGGTTCGGCTGACTTTCCACTTCAACCCAGCCGTGATGTTGCTCCACGATGCCGAACACCGTGGCCAGCCCCAAACCGGTGCCTTTGCCGGTTTCCTTGGTGGTAAAAAACGGTTCGAAAATGTGCGGCAGCACTTCCGGCGCGATGCCGCAACCGGTGTCGGTGATGGACAGACGGACAAATTCTCCGGGCTGGGCCGTGTGCTTGGTAAACTGGGTGGTATCGGTCAGGGTGAGGGAAGCGGTTTCAATGACCAGCCGTCCGCCCTTGGGCATGGCATCGCGTGAGTTGATGGCCAGATTCATCAATACTTGTTCCATCATGCCCGGGTCCGCGTGAATGGGCGCGCCGCCGGGGGCGTAGCGGGTCTCCAGGGCGATGTCCTCGCCAATGAGGCGCCGCAGCATTTTGGTGATGCGGGTGACCACCTCGTTCAAATCGAGGTCCTTGGGGTTTATGGGCTGACGGCGGCTGAAGGTGAGTAATTGACGGGTCAGGCTGGCAGCCCGTTCGACGGCGCGGAACGTTTCCGTGCTGGCGGAGGTTTGGTCCGCCGGGCTGAGCTGGCCCGTCAGCAGGAGCGAGACGTTTCCCTGGATTACCGTAAGCACGTTGTTGAAATCGTGGGCGACGCCGGCGGCCAACTGGCCAAAAGCCTGCATTTTTTGCGATTGACGGAATTGCGTTTCCAGCTGCTTGCGTTCCGTCAGGTCACGCACGGCGGATACGCGCACTTCACGGCCGCCCCAGGAAATGGTCCTGGCCTGCGCTTCGCATTCAAAGAGGCTGCCGTCCTTCCGCAGACATTTATGTTCAAACGGTTTGCCGTCGCCGGAATGAATCCTTTCCTTGATGGCGGGACGCGATTCCGGTGCAATCAAGTCGAAAAGGTTGCGCCCGATCAATTCGCTTCGCCCGTAGCCAAACATGACGGCGAATTGATCGTTTACGTCCAGAATGCGGCCGTTTTCACTGATGCAAATGCCTTCGAACGAAGCCTCGGCCAGGGTTCGCAACCGGCGCTCGCCCTCCCGCAATGCCGCTTCCGCCTGTTTGTGTTCGGTGACGTCCCGGAAGCTCCAGATTCTTCCGTAACGCTTTCCGTCCTTGCCAATAACCGGGGAGGAATACCGGTCCAGGACGGTTCCATCCTTCAGCTCAATCTCATCCCGGCTGATTTCGTCGGGGTGCGAGTAGAGATAAGTAATTTTTTCAGCGAACGGCTTCGGATTTTTGACCTGGTTCACGACGAATTGGACCAGCTTCTCGTCGTCCTTCCCTTCGGCAATGTTCCGGGGGATCTTCCACAAATCAATCGTCCGCTGGTTTTGGAGAACCTTTTTCCCCTGGTTGTCCACGACCAGGACGCCCTCGATGGAGGAATTGAGCTGGGCCTCGAGGAGCGCGGTTTTCCCGCGCAAATCCTCCTCCGCGCGCTTGCGGTCGGTCACGTCGCGAAAACTCCAGACCCGGCCGACCGGTGCGCCGTCGAGTCGTTGTGGGCAGGAATAGCGTTCAAACACGCGCCCGTCCTTGAATTCGAGCACATCGAAACTCTCCTTCTCGGGGTTTGCGTACAGTTCCTGCACCCGTTGCAGAAATTCTTCGGGATTCTTGAGCTGGCCTAAAACGTGGGCGAGCGCGGCGTCGTCATCGCGTGAATCCATGATATTTCGCGGGATCTGCCACAGTGTCGAGAAACGTTCGTTGAACGAAACAATCCGGCCGGCCGTGTCCACGACCAGAATGCCGTCCGCGGTTGAGTTTAAGGTGGACTGAAGCAGGGAGACGGCGCGCCGCAATTCCTGCTCTCCCTGTTTGTGGGCGGTAATGTCGCGAAAATACCAGATCCGGCCGTAAAATTTGCCATTCCGGTCCTTAACCGGCGACGAGTAACGTTCCAGGACCGTTCCGTCAACCAATTCGACTTCGTCCCGGGAAACCTCATCCGGATGGGAATAGAGATGGGCAACCTTTTCGGCAAACTGTTTGGGATTCTTCGCGTGGTTGATGGCAAACTGGAGCCGCCCGGCATCCTCTTTGTCATCGGCAATTTGCCTGGGAAACTTCCACAGCTCGTTCAGCCGCCGGTTTTGAAGAATGACCTTTCCCTGGTTGTCCACTACCAGCACCCCGTCGGGCGCGGAGTCCACCTTGGCTTCCAGAAAAAGTGGTTTTCCAGCGCAATTCCTCCTCGGTCCGTTTGCGCTCGGTGATATCAATCAGAAGGCCGTGCCAGAGGATGCTGCCGTCCGGCTCACGCACCGGCGAAGAACAACCTTCAACCCAAATCAAGCCTTTGCGCGGGTGGTTGACCCGGAATTCCTCGCGCCACAACGACAGGTTGGCTGCGGATTTTTCGACTGAGGCATGGAGGCGGGGAAGATCATCCGGATGGGTGCGATTCAAGGCCGGGGTGGCATCCTCAACGAGATCTTCAGGTTTGCACCCGTAAATATTTTCAATGCCCGGATTGGCGTAAGGAAAACAAGCGGTTCCATCCGGGCGGCGGCGAAAGGCATGGATCACCCCCGGTGTGGTGGCGGCCAGTTTGGAAAGTTGTTCCTCCAGTTTGAACCGTTCCGAATAGGTATCGTTGACTGCATCGACGAATCCACGCCATTCCTCGGGAATGACAAAGTTTTCGCCAAAAGACTGTCGGAGCTGGTGTTCCAGCAAACGATGCACCTGTTCCATGCGGTTCCCGGTGCATTTGGAATGCCAGAATCGGGATTTGGCTTAAAACAGTTTATGCCTGAGCCGCAACAGGTTGAACGTACACCTTGATAAAATCTCCCGTTGTTGCCCCTTGCTCTAAATCAGGGTTTCTGGCCTCCGCCAACCAGGCCGGCCGGCTTTCAAAACGCTTGTCGGATTCCCAACATCCCCTCCGCTCAGCCGAGCCGCTGGCGCAAACTATCCAGCTGTTCGCTTAATGCCTTTGGCAGCGTGCCGCCGAACTCCGCATAGTTCGCGGCCACGTCCTCGACTTCCTCCTTCCAGCCGGCGGCGTCCACGGCGAGCAGTTGCGGAAGATCGTTGGCGGGCAAATTCAGCTCCGAAACGTCGAGGGCGTCCAACGTGGGCAGATTTCCAATCGGCGTCTTTTGCGCCTGGGCGTTGCCCTCGACCCGTTCGCAAATCCACTTGAGCACGCGGCTGTTCTCGCCGTAACCGGGCCAGAGCCATCGGCCGTTCGCATCCTTGCGAAACCAGTTCACAAAATAGACCTTGGGCAGTTTGGCGCGATCGGTCCGCTGCGCGAACGAGAGCCAATGGGCAAAGTAATCCCCCATGTTGTAGCCGCAGAACGGCAGCATGGCGAACGGATCGCGCCGCATCACACCGGCCTGGCCAAGCGCGGCGGCGGTGGTTTCCGAGCCGCAGGCCGAACCCATGAACACCCCGTGCTCCCAGTCAAAAGCCTCATTCACCAGCGGAATCGTGTGGGGCCGCCGTCCACCAAACAAAATCGCCGAGAGCGGCACACCCTCGGGGTTCTGCCAGTCAGGGTCGATCACCGGGCATTGCGAGGCGGGTGCGGTAAAGCGTGAGTTTGGGTGCGCGCCTTTCTTCCCGCTGTCGGGCGTCCATTCATTGCCCTGCCAGTCAATGCCTTTGGCCGGCGCGGGCACGCCCATGTCCTCCCACCAGACATCGTTGTCCGGGGTCAGCACGACATTGGTGAAAATCGTGTTTCTGGCACAGGACGCCAGCGCGTGGGGATTGGATTTCGCAGAGGTGCCCGGCGCGACGCCAAAAAAACCGGTCTCCGGATTCATCGCGTAAAGCCGTCCGTCCTTGCCGATGCGAATCCACGCGATGTCGTCGCCCAACGTGGTGACTTTCCAGCCCGGCACCGTCGGCTGCATCATCGCCAGGTTCGTCTTCCCGCACGCGCTCGGAAACGCCGCGGCGATGTAATATTTTTTGCCCCGGGGCGAAGTCAGGCAAAGGATGAGCATGTGTTCCGCCATCCAGCCTTCCTTCCTCGCCACCGTGGAAGCGATGCGCAGCGCGAGGCATTTTTTGCCCAATAGCGCGTTGCCGCCGTAACCGGAGCCGTACGACCAGATCGAAGGTTCCCCGGGGAAATGAACGATGTATTTGTTTTTCGGGTCGCCTTCGCAGGGCCAGGAAACATCTTTCTGGCCGGGCGACAGCGGCGCGCCCACCGAATGCAGGCAGGGGATGAACGTGCCGTTCGTGCCCAGCTTGTCCAACACGGTCTGGCCCATGCGTGTCATGATGCGCATGTTGACCACCACATAGGGTGAATCGGTGATTTCGACGCCGATTTTGCAAATCGGTGAATCCAGCGGCCCCATCGCGAACGGAATCACATACATCGTCCGGCCTTGCATGCAACCATTGAACATGCCGAGGAGCTTTTGTTTCATTTCGGCGGGGTCGGCCCAATTGTTCGTCGGTCCGGCTTCATCCTTCGTCCGGGAACAGATGAACGTCCGGTCTTCCACGCGCGCCACGTCGCTCGGGTGCGAGCGCGCCAGGTACGAGCCGGGGCGTTTCTGTTCGTTCAGCTTGACGAACGTGCCGCTCCTGACCATCAGGTCGCACAACATCTGATTCTCCGCCGCCGAACCGTCGCACCAATGGACCCGATCCGGCCGGCAGAGATCAGCCATTTCGTTGACCCATGAAATCAGTTTTTGATTCTTCGTGTTTGCGTTGTCCATGCGCTTGTCCTGTCCGTGTATTTTCTGCAAAAGATGTCCGGTTAAACTGCCAGAGTGGTGGCGGCTTGAACAGGTCAAATTGAAAAAATTTCGGGATGATGCGCCGGGGAACAACCCCTTCCGGCACTATCGAAAAAGAAAAAGGGCCGGATATGCTCCGGCCCTTTTTCAAACATGAACCATCAACGATCAACCTTCAATTGTCTTCACGTGGCCATGTGGCTCACCGGGTTGCTCCAGGGGCTGACCTGATTCAATGAGCCGTGGACACACGCGCGAATCGCGTACGTTGGACGATTGGGAGGAGCGCGGGCGTCTCGCCCGCAGCATTCGGCGTCCTCGCTGAATGCAGGGGTGTTCGCAACGGGACGTTGCAAGCGGCGACCGGGACGGTCGCGCTCCCCATTCCGCATTCCGCAGGGGCAACGGGTCGCGCCGGCTCGTCGCACGATGCTTGACGATGACGAAAATCAGACCTGTCGCACTGAAATCAGCCTGACGTAGCGGCGTCTCGGCAGAGAATCCGAACCCACTCCGGGGCCATGCACGGCGTCCTTCCAAAAAGTGATGGAACTTTCTACACAAAACCTTACGAGCTTTTGATGGAAGAAATCATCGCGTCCAAGGATCCTGAATTACTTCGGCACTTCATCCTGACCGTAGGGGTGGTAAGCAATCATGGAAACTGGTTCAGCAAGGATAACATGAACAAGGAACTGGTTGTGTTGGCACAGTCCTACGACTGGCTGCTGTTCCTGACAGACGAAGGGTTGGCGGAGTTCATCTACGACATTGTTTTGAGCAAAAAGCCGGAAGTGCTGGCCGCTAAAAATGCGTTTCGCAGCAGCTACTCGGCGCACAAAACAAAGAACTCATTTACAAAGGTTCAAATGGCGTTGGATGCGGACAAGGTTTTGCAGGATTATTTCCGGGCAAACAGCAAGCGAATCGAAAGCTGGTTTAACATCATCACGCCGGCCAAACAGCCGATGGCAACTTTGCGGAAACAAATCAACACACTGGCGAATAAAAATTGGCTGGAGATATTTGAAGCATGAGTGCTGGCCGAAAAGTAATCACCGACAACAAGGATTGGGGAACCCCGTCCAAATATGTCGAGGCTGTCAAAGCATTCTTTGAGGGTCAGATTGATTTGGATCCCTGCTCCAACGATTGGTCAATTGTAAATGCCAAGGTCGAATACCGGCTCCCGAACCATGACGGGCTAAAGGAAAGCTGGAACTACAAGAATATCTTCGTAAATCCCCCCTATGGAAAGGATCAGCGACGGGGCACGGGCATTAAAATCTGGATACAGCGCTGTGAGATGGCACACAGGACGCACGCATCTGAAGTGCTTGCGCTGGTGCCGGTGGCGGTCAACACGGCGCACTGGAAACAATTCATCTTTGGCAAAGCTAGATCGGTTTGCTTCCTCGCCGATACCCGGCTAAAGTTCCTTGTCAATGGAAATGACGGCGGCAAAGGTGCTCCAATGGCGTGCTGCATGGTTTACTGGGGGAATGACCACGAACGATTCCGCAAAATTTTCATTAAATATGGCGCGGTAGTGCCACTGGAAGAATTGCAAAAGCAAAGTCATATCCGCCAAGATGAAGGCGAAATGCCTAAAGGCAGACTTTTGCCGGAGATTCCAAAATCAAACGGCCGGTATCCCAGCCATGAATCCAACAGAAACGAACAGGTAATGTTGTTGGATGCTTCTTCGTCCAAGCCAATGCCGAAATCTAAACCTGTGCGTTATTCTATTCCAAAACGAAAAAAGAGAGGTTGATTACGGGTGCAGGTTTGATTGACGCCAAGGTGGTTCAGGTGGATGCGGCCAATGATCTGGCTTTGTTGAAAGCGGACGGGCGGTTTGCCCCGCTGCCAATTGCTGCCAGCCGTACGGTGAATCTGGACGGCTGTTGGAGTTCAAGCTTTAGCTTGTCCGGGCGGGGAAACACGCTAAAGCGTGAACTCCAACGGGGTTTTCCCGACATCGGTTTGCAAGGGTTCCGGCGGGAGGAGTTAGAGCCGACTCACGTCGGCTGCTACGATGGAAGGCGGCGCTCTGCCGAGACGCCGCCACGTGACGCTTTTGCGTCGCGCCGCGTTTGTGGGTATGCTACAGAAGCAATGGCATGAATTCAACTTCCGCCCAACGCGCCGACCGCCCCGGGGCCGACCCCTGCCTCGCGCGCTCCGTCGTGAACACGCTGGCCGAGGAGCCGACCTTGGAAGCGGTGACCATTGACCGGGCGCACCAGAAAATTTCCGTGGCCACGCTGGGCCGCGCCGACGTGGCCAAACTGACGGAACGCATCACCACCCGGTTTCAGGCCGCCCAGGCCGCCGATGGCGAACGTGCCTGCTCCCTGTTAAGCGGCGCGGGCGATTGCTTCTCGTGCGACACGCCCTTGTCCGAAGCCGAACGCAAAAGAATCACGATCCAAAACGATGGCCCGACCACGACCATTGCCCGCATCACCTGTCCGACCGCGCCGAAATTCTGGCGCTGGCGGGACATGCCGTTTCCCAAGGTGGTCCCGCGCGATGTCGAATTTCTCGAACACGTCGGGGAAATCGACGAGTGGAAAACCCAGCTCCTGGCCGCGATCCTGTGCGGTGTTTTCGGGTTGGCCGGATTTTTCCTTGGCCGGTTTGGTTTCTCCACGCTCGCCATTGCCAGTTTTGTTGCGGCTTGCCTCGCGGGCGGTTTCTATCCGGCCGAGGAGGTTTGGGAACGGCTTAAAAAACGCACGATTGACGTGCATTTTCTCATGCTTTTCGTGGCTGCGGGTGCCGCTTCCATCGGCGCCTGGGCGGAAGGCGCCACACTGCTGTTTCTGTTTTCGCTCTCCGGCGCGCTCGAACATTACGCGCTCGGCCGCACGCAAAAGGAAATCCGGTCGCTCTTTCGTGACGCCCCGAAGGTCGCCTCGGTGCTGGACGCCCAGGGAAATGAACGCGAAGTCAAAGTCGAACTGCTCAAACCGGGGATGCGCCTGCTCATCAAACCCGGCGCGCAATTTCCCGTGGACGGCGAAATCGCACGGGGCGATACCGCCGCCGACGAATCCAATCTCACCGGCGAAGCCACGCCCGTCGAAAAAACAATCGGCGACAACGCGCTGGCCGGGACCATCAATTTATGGGGCGCGGTCGAGGTCGTTGTCACCCGGCCGGCCGCCGAAAGCTCGCTCCAAAAAATCATCACCCTCATCCGCGAGGCGCAGCAGCAAAAAGCGCCCGCGCAGATGTTCGCCGACAAGTTCAGCACCTATTACACCTACGGCGTCATCGGTCTGTCGTTCGCGATGTTTTTCGTCTGGTGGCTCGGATTTCAGCTGGCCCCGTTCAAGTCCGTGGTTGAATCGCACAGTGCCTTTTATCGCGCCATGACGCTGCTCGTCGTCTCGTCGCCCTGCGCATTGGTGCTCTCGATTCCGTCGGCGGTGCTCGCCGCCATCGCGTGGGGCGCGCGGCACGGCATCCTGTTCCGGGGGGGTGCGGCGGTGGAAAAACTCGCCGAGGTCAACACCGTCTGCCTCGACAAGACCGGCACGCTCACCACCGGTGAACTGCGCGTGGAAAGCGTCGAGAGTTTTCCGCCCGGACGCGAAAAGGAAATTGTGCAGCTCGCGTATTCGCTGGAAAAACTTTCGACGCATCCGCTCGCCCGGGCCATCACCCGCCACGGCAAGCAGCACGGACTGGAAGTCATCGAATTCCCGCAATTTGAATCCGTCACCGGGGAGGGCTTGAAAGCCAAACGCGACGGCCAGGAACTTTTTCTCGGCAAACGCGAATGGGTGGAGTTGCAAGTTTGCCCGGGCGGATTGGCTGCGCCGCAATCCGGCGCCGGCACGTCCGAGGTCTGGGTCTCCGCCGGTGATCTGCTGGGCCGCGTGATTTTGCGCGACGACATTCGCCCGCAATCCGCCTCGGTGGTGGAGGAATTGCGCCGCGAGGGACTGCGCAGCGTGGTGTTGACCGGCGACCGCCAGGCTGCCGCCGGGCATTTGCGCGCGGAATTGAAGCTGGACGACGTGCGCGCCAAATTGAAACCGGAGCAGAAAGTGGCCGCCATCCAGGAGATGAGCCGACAGGGAAAGCACGTGGCGATGATTGGCGACGGCGTCAACGACGCGCCCAGCCTGGCCGCCGCGCACATCGGCGTGGCCATGGGCGCGCGCGGTTCGGACGCGGCGCTGGAGCAGGCCGACGTGGTGCTGATGCACGACCGGCTGGAAAATTTTCTCGCGGCGTTCCGTTTGAGCCAGCGGGCGCGGCGTGTCATCCGGCAAAATCTGGTCATTTCGCTCGGTACGGTGCTGGTGCTGGTGTCGTTTGCGATGCTCGGCAAAATTCCGCTGACCATTGGCGTGGTCGGCCATGAGGGCAGCACCGTGGTGGTGGTGATGAACAGTTTGCGACTGTTGTTTGGCGGCACGACGGTGAAACAAAAATCTTAACCACGGATGGACACGGATAAACAAGGATGCAGAGGACTCCGAATCCCGTTGGTTACTCTGTAGCCGACGACGTTAGTCGGCGCAATTCTCCATTGCATCAGATCAGCGCGGACTAATGTCCACGGCTACGATCAAAATTGCCGATTGTGAATCGTATAAACCCGGGTGCTCCTGGTTGTGGGCGCGGAAACTTTTCTGTTCAACCGCCATCTAACCGTGTTTAATCACGGCTGGCTGAATCTGTGAATCCTTTTGAAAAATTCGTTTCCGAACACGCGCGGCTGCTGCGCCGCGGAAGCCAGTTGCCGCTGGGCCGTCCGTCGAAAATCCTGCGGCCGGCCCGGAGGTCGGGAGCTGCGCCCCAAGCCTTGATTTTCTCGCCGCACCCGGACGACGAGTGCATCGTCGGCGGGCTGGCGCTGCGGTTGTTGCGGGAAGCGAAGTGGAACGTCACCAACGTCGCCGTCACCCTCGGCAGCAATAAGCAACGGCGGGCGGCGCGTTTGCGGGAATTGCGCAATGCCTGCGCATCATTGGGTTTTGGCTTGATTCTGCCGCGGGAACAAGGTCTGGAGCACATCACTCTTAAATCGTGCAGGCAAAACCGGACACCGTGGAAATCGGCGGTCAGAATCATCGCCGGGATTCTGGCCGGGCAGCGTCCGCGCGTGATTTTTGTTCCGCATGAACACGACGGCCATCCGGCGCACGTGGGCACGCATTTTCTGGTTTTGGACGCGCTGAAAACCTTGCCGGCCGGCTTTGCGTGCTACGTGGTCGAAACGGAATTTTGGGGCCAAATGACAGCCCCCAATTTGCTCGTCGAACTGGGTGTCGCGGAGGCCGGTGATCTGGTCGCGGCCCTGGCGTGCCATGTCGGCGAAGTGCGGCGCAATCCGTATCATGCGCGGCTGCCGGCGTGGCTGATGGACAACGTGCGGCGGGGCGCGGAACTGGTCGGCGGGCAGGGTGGGGCGGCGCCGGATTTTACGTTTGGGACCATTTACCGTCTGCGAAAATGGTCGCGCGGCCGATTGACCGAAGTTCAGCGCGGGCGACGGTTTTTGCCGTGCCAAACGAACGCCGGGAAACTTTTTGAATGACGATGACGAACTCCCTGCCAAATGGGCGTGGCGGCTTTCGGCGGAAAGCCGCACTTGATGTTTTTGGAGTTTGCGGCGCTCTGCCGGGGCGCCGCTTTGCCGGCAGCAAGCTTTGTAGAGGTCTCAAAACAATTCAGTTGGCGCGAACATTCTGCGCGCCTGCCTGTCCGATGGATTGAATGAAAACGAAATTAATCTGGATTCTGGGAATATTGGTCGTGATTTTTGCCGGGTTGCAATTCACAAACCCGTCGCGCACGAACCCGCCGGTAGTTCATGATTTCCTGGCCGCCGAGACGCCGCCGCCGCCCATCGCCGCCCTGTTCCGCGGCGCGTGTTATGATTGTCATTCCTACGAAACCCAATGGCCGTGGTACAGTCACATCGCGCCGGTATCGTGGTTGATCGCGAACGACGTCCAGGGGGGGCGCCGGCATTTGAATCTTTCCGACTGGCCGGTGGATGATCCGGAGCGCGCCGCCAAACGGCTGGGAAACGCCAGTGAAGAACTGGGCTACAAGGAAATGCCGCCATCCCAATACAAAATCATGCATCCAGCGGCCCGGCTCACCGACGACCAGCGGCAGCAATTGATTCAATGGCTCGATTCGGAGGCCAAACGCTTGAAAACCGTCGCCGCCGTGGAAAAATGAGGTCGCTCAACGTTTTCACTGGAATGAGAATCTGCATCCAAGAAAACTTGCGGCAGCGCCGCAACCGGCGCGCCGGCGTCTTGGACTGCGGCGGCAAGCGCAGCGCGACGCCGCTATGGGAATGGTTATTGAGCCCTCAGAGGACACTTGCTCCAGCTTTGAAAGCGGTGTCGCGGCCCCCGCAGTCCAAGACGACCAGCGCATTCGACGGTTTTTTATGTCGCGGCGCGTCCCTTCATCTGCCCCAACCGCCAGAAACATCGAAGAAGCGAAAATGATTGCATGCTGCACAGTGAATTGATTCCGGCTCCGGAGAAAAATTCCCGCCGGCTGATGGTGATGCTGCACGGCCTGGGCGACAGCATCGAGGGTTATCGCTGGCTGCCGGAAGCGATGAACCTGCCGTGGCTGAATTATCTGCTGGTCAACGCCCCGGACGACTATTACGGCGGTTATGCGTGGTTTGATTTGAACGACCTCCCGCCGGGCGTGCAACGCAGCCGGAAATTGCTGTTTGAATTGCTCGACGATTTGCCCGCGCGCGGATTCCCGGCGGAACAAATGACCCTGGGCGGTTTTTCACAGGGCTGTTTGCTGGCCGTTGACGTCGGTTTGCGTTATCCCCATCGACTGGCCGGCATTGTCGGCATCAGCGGCTGGGTATTCGAGCCGGAGAGATTGCTGCGGGAACTTCCGCCGGTTGCCCGGCAGCAACGGCTGCTCATGACGCACGGCACCGGCGATCCCCTGGTGCCGATTGCCGGTGTTCGCACGCAAATCCCGCTCCTCAAGGCCGCCGGCATCAACGTGGAATGGCGCGAATTCAACAAACCGCACACGATGATCGAGGAGGAAATCATCGTGGTCCGTGATTTTGTAAGCGCCGGATACGGGAAGGGATTGATGGATTGATGGATAAATGGATTGAAGCAAGCCAAAATCACCAATTTCCATAATCCACCAATCCAATCATCCGTTTTCGGTTATACCTTCACTTCGCGGTGCGCGCCGGGAATCCAGATTTGTTCCGGGCGCGGTGTGCCGGCGGTTTCCCAGTCCATGGCCCGGTTTACGATGGTCCGCATCTGGGTAAACCACCAGTGGGCGCGGGTGCGCCGGTTCCGCGTTGCGGGATGCCCCGTCTCGTTCACGCGCAATTGGTGGTTTTGGATGCCGAATTCGAGTTGTTCGTTAATCATATTTTACCTTTCATTTTGATGGCATCTTACCGGGTTGGGTTGGACAAAGGCTGTCCAAGGCAAAAGAAAAACGGGATTGTATATTTCACAAACCCAAGGAAACCGCTGAAAACCAATGAAAATGGCTCTAAAAACGATGTTTTTGAGAGCATCTCCACTTCTTGCCGCATTGGGAACAAAAACAACTGGCTGGACGGTTTTCGGGAGTTTGTGGATGCTCTAATCGCATGTCAGAAAATTCCAAACAAAAGCCGCATTCATTTCTTAGATTCATGGGTATTTCCATCTCTGAAGGATGGACAGAATCACGGGAAAAGTTTGGATTGGCTGTTAACGTTGCACTTGGCCTTTCAGTTATCGGGATTTTGGGATTTACCTGGTATTCTAAGCATCACCAGAATTTCAATGAGAAAAGCTGGGAGGCTTGTATGAGCTACTGGTTTGCTGTTATTCCAGTTGCTCTTTGGGCCGCGTGGTTCATTTATCATGTCCTAAAATCTTCACATAATTACCCGCATTTAAATTCTTTTCATCACTCCTTGGATAGAAGATCTGTCAATTGCATCGGTTTTCATTCGGTCCAGCTTCTTTTCGGATTTAATCGTTCAGGCTGGCGGCCAGGGCATAAACGAGCGCGGAATTCCAGTTGATGGCGATTTCGTTGACCCGGAAATCGGCCTGTTCGTCATGCCAGTCGGTCGCCTTGGGATGGGGACCGCCGACGAGATAACCGGGCCAGGGATGGTTGAGGTATTCACCGGTGTCGCGGCGATCGTGCGGGTGCAGCGGGGGTTGGAAACCGAGGCCGGTGACAAACGACCGGCCGTAATAATTGCGGCCGAACAGATGATTCAAGGCGTCCAGGCAGGTGTCGCGAAAGGTGCTTTTGGATGACAGCCGGAAAAGGTCATGGCGGGCGGCACGGTCAGCGGCCATGAGAATGATGGCCTGGCGCGCCACACCGCCGTTGTCGCCCCAGAAGTAGTTTGACCCTAGGGGACGAGCGTAGGCATCGTGTTTGCAGTCTTGGACGATCTCATCCGCGGTCGCCAACAGATTGCTGCGGACGAGTTTCACCAGGGCTTTGTCGCGCCCGGGGCGTTCCGAAAACAAATACGTGAGCAGCCCCAGATCCTTGGTTTCATCCCAGTCAAAGTCGGGACTTACCTGGCCGTTTACCGCCTTCACCCGGCCCTCGAGGTCATGCAACACAGCGGGCGAACCGGTCGTTTCCCAAAGTTCCGCCGCCGCCCAAAGCCGGTTTTGCGGAACGCCGTTCAGGCGGTGATTCGGCTCGTTGATTTCGTAGGGACCGGTGCTGAAACCGGTCTGGTCGGCCTGATGATATTCCGGATGCGCCTGCAGAAACTGGTAGCTCAATTGGGCGGCTTTGAGGCAACGATCAGCAAACGCCGGGTCGTAGGGCCGGAATATCCGGACCGCCTCGGCGGTCATGGCCACGAAGTCCGCCGTGGCTTCGCTGCCCCAGGGGGTGAAATAGCGGTCGGCGGTTTCGGCCTCCGGCGGGATGAAATTGCCAAAGTGGATGGTGCTCAATTTGTGATACACCGACCCGTCCGGGGCCTGCATGGTCAGCACCCAATCCATTTCCCATTTGATTTCGGCCAGAAAATCCGGCAGCGGGCCGCCGGATTCCGGGAGGTCGAGCCGGACGGTCTGGATTTGCGGGCCGAAATCTTCCCAGGCGCGAAACAGGGAACCCACCGTGATTCCGGCGTTGACCATGTATTTGTTGTAATCCCCGGCGTCGTGCCAGCCTTTTGTCCCGTCCTTTTGGGTGTGGCCGCCGCCGACATAATCCAGCCAGGCATCGTTGGTGTGACAGATGTCGTGGGCAAACGTCATGCCCTGATAGGTCGCGCTGACCGCTGTGCCGCAACGCCACAAATAAAATCCGCGTGTGACCAGGTAGAACGGTTCGCGGTAAACGTCCGCCGCCACGCGGAACGGCGCTGACCGGCCCACGCCCGGCACTACGAGTTGATAGTCGCCGGGTTGTTTGAGCTTTGAAAAATCCGCCGTGTAAAGCTGTTCCTGGGTGTCCGCGTCGGAAACCGGGCCGGTGATCTGGCCTTGAAAAACCGCTGCCCCGCCGGGCAGCCGGACAACCATGAAGTTGGTGCAGGGCAGGGCGATGCTGGCTTGTTTCTCCGCGCCGGGCAGATAGCCGACAGTGTTGAGCCGGATGGGAATTAATTCGTTGGTCGCCCCGACCAGGCGCATCAAGGACAGCGATAAGACCGCCACGGTCAGACAAATTCTCGTGCCGGACCGCCGGCGGGCGATGAGGTGGAAAATGGAGCGGAACGAAGCAAGGGAGGGCAGGATTTTCATGCCCCAAGTCAAATGGTTTTCGATTTCGCTGGCAAGCAGCAAAGGCCGGGGGCAGTGTCCTGATTTGGTTGTAGGGCACGACGCAGGGAGTGCTGGCCCAAACGACTCGTCACCTTGTCGCCTACAAATCAGGACGCTGCGAGGCCGGGGGTCGCATGGTTGTCCAGTGCGGCGGCGCATCCGCCCGGATTAAACTGGAACGAACAGCGCGGCTAAAAATGCCTTGTGCTTCATCCATTTCCTGTTATATAACCGGGCCAGAACCTCCGCAGATTCCGCCTTCGCGCGACCGGATCGCGCATCGCCGGTGGACGGAGAAAACGGACAAAACCAGCGCGACCCGGTTGACCATGGCAAGCCCGCACGATTCCGAATGCGTGCCGCTGAACGGCAACCTCTGCTAACATGACCGACACCAAAATCAGCGAGAAGAAGGCCTCCTACCCGAACCCGTTTTTATGGGTCCCCTCGAGCTATCTGGCGATGGGGCTCATCTACGTCACCGTCGGCAGCGTCGCGAACGTCATGTTTAAAAACATGGGCATGGACAACATCCACGCGGCGTTCTGGTCCAGCCTTCTGGGATTTCCCTACACGTTCAAGTTTGTCTGGGCGCCGCTGCTCGAACTTTACCAGACGAAAAAGTTCTTTGTGGTCCTGATGCAATTTTTGATTGCCGGCAGCATCGTCGGTGTGTCGTTTGCCCTCAAATTGCCCGCGATGACCTGGGTTGTGCCGGTGCTGGTGCTGCTGGCCATCTCCGGTTTGCTGGGCGCCACGCAGGACATCGGTTCCGATGGCGTTTATGTGACGACCTTGCCGCCGAAGGACATGGCAAAATACACCGGGTTCCAGAGCATGTGCTGGAACGCGGGTTTTCTGCTCGCCGCCGGTCCGCTGATTCATTTCAGCGGCGTGTTGCACGAGCGCACGCAGAGCTGGGCTTCGTCGTGGATGGTGATCATGCTGGTCATCGCCGGAGTGATGTTGCTGGCCGGGCTGTATCACAGCCGCCTGTTGCCGCCGGGACAAAAGGCGACCGACGCCCCGAAGAATTTTGGTGATGCCATGGGCACCTTCGGGCACGCCTTCGCAACCTTTTTCCAGAAGAGGGACATCTGGCGGCTGATTGCGTTTGCCTTCTTTTACCGCTCCGGCTACGGCCTGATTGACAAGATGGGGCCGCTGTTCATGATTGACGACCGGGCCAAGGGCGGGCTGGGACTCTCCAACCAGGTGCTCGGCGACATCAATGGAACCTTCGGCACCGCCGCTTTCATTGTCGGGTCACTGATTGGCGGCTGGATTGTGTCGCGTTTCAGTCTGAAGAAAACCCTGCTCATCCTCTGCCTCTGCCTCAACGTTCCGAACGTCACGTTCCTGATCCTGAGCCAGACCCTGCCGACCAGCTATTCCGTCATCGCCACCATTGTCACCTTCGAGAAACTCGGCTGGGGCATCGGCTGCGTCGGCCACATGATTTATATGATGCAGCAAATCTCTCCCGGGCCTTACCGGACCGCCCATTATACCTTCGCCACCGCGCTCATGGGCGCCTGCATGATGCTCACCGGCGCCGTCAGCGGTTACCTTCAGAACTGGGTCGGCTACCACTGGTTCTTCATCATCGTCCTGTTCGCCGCGGCGCCGTCCATCCTCGTGACCCTCCTGGCGCCGTTCCATAATCCCGATACGACCGGACGCAGCGGCGATCTCCAACCGGAAGCGACCGAAGCTTCTTAAGTTGAAAAGCGCCGGTGTCCCGGTAGAATGTCCGCTCGCCGACATACCGGGCCGGCAACTGAATTTGCCCAGGCCCTTCGTTTAAATTTCGGAAAGAAAGAAAATCGTTATGCGTTACGGACATTTTGACGACCAGCACCGCGAATACGTCATCACCCAGCCCAACACCCCGCTGCCGTGGATCAATTACCTCGGCTGCGAATCCTATTTCGGCCTCATCTCGAACACCGCCGGCGGCTATTCCTTTTACCGGGACGCCCGCCTGCGCCGCCTGACGCGCTACCGCTACAACAATGCCCCGTTCGATTTTGGCGGACGCTACCTCTATCTCCGCGACAACGATACCGGCAAGTTCTGGTCGCCCTCCTGGCAGCCCACGCGGACCAAACTGGACCGGTACGAATGCCGCCACGGCATGGGCTATACCCTCATCGGTTCGAGCTGTCACCAGATTGAGGCGCAGACGTGTTATTTTGTGCCGATGGGCGAAACGTTGGAGATCTGGAAATTCCAGGTAACCAATCGCCGCAAAAAACCGGCCAGGCTCTCCGTTTTCTCCAGCATCGAGTTCTGTCTCTGGGACGCCCAGGATGACGCCACCAACTTCCAGCGCAATTTCAGCACCGGCCAGGTCGAGATTGTGGACGGGGTCATCTATCACAAGACCGAGTATCGCGAGCGCCGCAATCACTTCGCGTATTTTGCCTGCTCGGAAAAACTTGCCGGCTTCGACACGCAACGCGATGCGTTCCTTGGCGCCTATCGCAGTTGGGACAACCCGGCGGCGGTGGAGCAGGGGAAGTCCTTCAACTCCGTCGCGCATGGCTGGGCGCCGCTCGGCTCGCACCACGTCAAGGTGAACCTGAGGCCCGGTGAGACGAAGGAAATCATCTTTGTCCTCGGCTACCACGAAAATCCCGTGGACAAAAAGTTCGACCCGCCGGATTCCCAGACCATCAACAAAAAGACCGTCAAACCGGTCATCGCGAAATATCTCGACGGCAAAAACATCGCCGCGGCCTTCCAAACCCTGCGCGAAAACTGGGACGGCCTGCTCGGCGTTTATCAGGTGCAATCCCCCGACGTCCACGCCAACCGCATGGTCAACATCTGGAATGCGTACCAGTGCATGGCCACGTTCAACATGTCGCGCTCGGCGTCGTTCTACGAGTCCGGCATCGGCCGCGGCCTGGGCTTCCGCGATTCGAACCAGGACCTGCTCGGTTTCGTCCAGATGGTTCCGGCCCGCGCCCGCGAACGCATCCTCGACATCGCGGCCACGCAACTCAAGAGCGGCGGCGCGTTCCACCAATATCAGCCGCTGACCAAACGCGGCAACAACGACATCGGCAGCGGGTTCAACGACGATCCGCACTGGCTCATCCTCGGCGTCGCGGCCTACCTCAAGGAAACCGGCGACTGGGGCATTTTGGACGAGCCGGTGCAGTTCGAGAACGAACCCGGCTCCGAGCAGCCGCTTTACGAGCACCTGCGCCGCAGTTTCGATTATACGTTGGAACGCATCGGCCCTCATGGCCTCCCGCTTATCGGCCGTGCCGACTGGAATGATTGTCTCAACCTGAATTGTTTTTCCGATACACCGGGCCAGTCGTTCCAGACCACGACCAACAAGGACGGCACAACTGCCGAGTCGGTCTTCATCGCCGGCCTGTTCGTGATGGCCGGGACGGAACTCGCGGCCATCGCCAAACGGCGCCGGCAGAACACGGAGGCCGAACGTTGCCTGGCCGAAACGGCCAAAATGGAAAAGGTCATTTATCAACACGGCTGGGACGGCGACTGGTTCATTCGCGCCTACGATGATTTCAGCAAGCCGATCGGTTCGAAAGTGTGCAAAGAGGGAAAAATTTTCATCGAATCGCAGGGCATGTGCGTCATGGCCGGCATCGGCCTGAAGGACGGCAAGGCGAAACGGGCTTTGGACTCGGTGAACAAGCACCTCGCCACAAAACACGGCATCGTGCTCCAGCAACCGGCCTTCACGAAGTATTATATCGAAATGGGTGAAATCTCTTCGTACCCGCCCGGTTACAAGGAAAACGCGGGCATTTTCTGCCATAACAATCCGTGGATTATCATTTCCGAGACCATGGTCGGCAACGGCAACCGCGCCTTCGATTATTACACCCGCATCAATCCGTCCGCGCGCGAGAACATTGGCGAACTGCACCGCTGCGAACCGTATGTCTTTGCCCAGATGATTGCGGGCAAGGATGCGCCGACGCACGGCGAAGCCAAGAATTCCTGGCTCACCGGCACCGCCGCCTGGACCTATTTTACCATCACCCAATGGATTCTCGGCATCCGGACCGATTACGATGGACTGCGGGTGGACCCGGTGATCCCGGCGAAATGGAAGGGCTTCACCGTTACGCGCCGGTTCCGCGGCAACACCTACGTCATCGAGGTGAAAAATCCGAAGGGCAAACAGCGCGGTGTGAAAAAACTGCTGGTGAACGGGAAGGAAATTGCCGGCAACCTCCTTCCGGTGCGTCCGCCACAGTCCAAGCCCATCCAGGTTGAAGCTGTGCTCGCAGGCTGACGGGCATATTTTGGAACGCGCCGGGGCTGTGATCAGCGTAGCGCAGACTGACAGTCGGCAGGCGCTTTAGCTTTCGAGTGCGGGGCGGATTGCCAATCCGCGATACGGCAGATTTCCAATCTGCGCTACAACGGCAGCAGGCTTGCAAGAACGGAAACAAACAACCATAACAGAGATTTAGATATGAAAAAACAACTCTCCTTTGTGTTCAGATCGGCGAGTTTGTTCAGTGCTTCCTGCCTGAACGTCCTGTTGGTTTCCTGTTGCACGCATCCCGCCGTGCCGCCGGCTGCCCAGGTCCAGCACATTCAAAACGGTGTCTTGTTAAACACCGGTGACTTGCGCGTAAAAGTTCAATTCTATGCGGACGATATCGCGCGGGTGCTCAAGTGGCGGACGGGCGGTACTCCCGAAAAGGCGAGCCTGGTGGTGATTCAAACCAATGTGCCGGATTTGAACATCCGCTTCCAGGAAGATGCGGGAATCGTCAGGCTGGCTTCTAAAAACGTCATCGTGAACCTGTCCAAACGCGACGGAGCCATCCAATTTCTCACCGCCGGCAACCGGAATCTGCTCAAGGAACAGGGCGTGCCGGTTATCACGCCGGTCCAAATGAAGTATGAGACAAACGCGTTCAGCGTGGAGCAGGATTTCACCCTGACGCCGGAGGAAGGCCTTTACGGCCTGGGCCAGCATCAAATCGGTTACATGGATTATCGCGGACGCACCGTCAAACTGGTCCAGGCCAACACCGACGCGGTCACGCCGTTCCTGATTTCCACGATGGGCTATGGCATTTTGTGGGACAATTATTCCAAAACCATTTTTGCCGATAACCCGGACCATATGTCGCTTTGGTCCGAGGTGGGCGACAATCTGGATTATTATTTCATCAGCAGCACGAACATGGACGGTGTTGTTGCCGGGTACCGGGATTTGACCGGGCCGGCGCCGATGTATGGCCGATGGGCTTACGGCTATTGGCAAAGCAGGGAGCACTATGCGACCCGTGCTGAACTGCTGGGCGTCGCCCGGAAATACCGCGCGCTGCAAATCCCCATTGATGGCCTCGTTCAGGACTGGGATTACTGGGGTGGCAACACCAATTGGAGCAGCATGTTCTTTGATCCCGCCACCTATCCCAATCCGAAGGGGATGATTGACCTGCTTCACCAGGAAAACTTTCACCTCATGATTTCCATCTGGGAAGGACTTGGGCCGGCGACGGCCATCTACCACGACATGGAACAACGGGGTTACCTTTACTCGCCGGTGGGCTGGGCCGGTTTTCGGTATTATGATGTTTATAATCCGGCGGCAAACGATCTGTATTGGCAGTATGTGAACAACGGCTTGTTTTCCAAGGGCATCGATGGTTGGTGGATGGACTCGACCGAGCCCGACATTGTCAATGCCCTGACCAAGGAATCCGAGGAATATGAGATGAAACGGGTCGGGACCAATTATCTCGGCTCCTTCGCCCGCTATCTCAATCCGTATTCGTTGCGGGCGACGGAATCGGTTTATCAACATCAACGCCAGGAAACCGACCGGAAACGGGTCTATATCCTGACCCGGTCAACCTTTGCCGGACAGCAGCGGGCCGCCGCCACCACCTGGTCGGGCGACATCGGGGCGGACTGGGGTGTTTACAAACGTCAAATCCCGGCCGGGATCAATCACAGCATGGCCGGCATACCGTATTGGACCTTTGACATCGGCGCGTTTGTGCTCAACAGCGCCGGCGGGGTTTTCGACCGCGGCGGCAACGACCCTGCCTATCAGGAATTGTACACCCGCATGTTCCAGTTCGGCGCCTTCTGCCCCATCTTCCGCTCGCACGGTTCGGAAACCCCGCGCGAAATCTGGCGGTTCGGCGATTTCACCAACGCCCTGGTGCAGGCGGACAACCTGCGCTACCGGCTGATGCCTTATATTTATTCCCTGGCCTGGCAGGTGACCGACCACGGATATTCCATCATGCGCGCCCTGCCCATGGATTTCACCGCCGACCAAAAAACCTATTCCATTGATGATCAATTCATGTTTGGCCCGGCCATCATGGTCTGTCCGGTAACGCAATACATGCTCCATCGTCCGCCGGAAGCCAGTGTCCTCATCCCGGCCGAATCGTTCCGGACCAAGGACGGCCAGCCGGGCTTGGACGTCAAGTATTACAGCGATGACCACTTCGGAACGCTTTGCCATGAACAAGTGAAGACGAACGTCGATCTATTCTGGTGCACCGGCTGGCCGGATTACATCACCAGCCCCAAATTCTCCATGCGCTGGGAAGGCAGGCTGATTCCGGCGGAGACCGGGACGTATCGGTTCCACTTCAAGAGCTTCGGCCCGAAACGCGTCTTCCTGGACGGACAGTTGCTGAACAACAGTTATTCGGCCATGGAAGCCGAGACGGCCCCGGTGGAACTCCAGGCTGGCAAGGAATACAACTTTGCCTGCGAGACGGCCAACTCGGTCCTGGGTGCCTTCCGCGCGCAGCTTTATTGGAAAACGCCGTCAATTTTCGCCAAGGAAAAAATTGTCGAACCTCGGCCCCAAACCCGGCCGGTTTATCTGCCGGCGGGAACGCAATGGATTGATTTCTGGACCGGTGAAACGGTCGCTGGCGGCCAGACCATCACCGCGGATGCGCCCATCGACAAAATTCCGCTGCTGATCCGGGCCGGCTCCATCATCCCCATGGGTCCGTTCATCCAATACGCCGCCGAAAAACCGGCGGACCCGATCGAACTGCGCGTCTATCCTGGCGCGGATGGAAACTTCACGTTGTATGAGGATGAGAATGACAATTACGATTACGAGAAAGGCGCTTACGCCACCATCACGTTCAACTGGGACAACGCCAGCCGCCGGCTCACGATTGATGACCGGAAAGGATCGTTTCCGGGCATGTTGCCGAAGCGAACCATTGACGTTGTCGTTGTAGGAAAAGATCACGGCACGGGGGTGGGAACCACCGGCAATCCGGACAAGGTCATCACCTATCAGGGCAGCCGGCAGGTCATTCAAATGTGATTCCGCAATTCGGTGGGGCGAGGCTCCCGACGAGCCGGCCTTGGTGGTCAAGCCACGGCGACGACGGTTCGCTGAGACAGTTACCCCCGCCGACGCCTTCAACCGGCGATTGACAAACTGCTGAGTTGTGAGATGCTGCGCGTCCTCTTTCTGAGTGCCTCGGTAGCTCAATTGGTAGAGCAGTTGACTCTTAATCGAAAAAAGCAGTTTTTGCTATTTTTGGCTGCTGACTGCAATCACTGATTCGCTCAATGTTCATCGCGGTTTTTTTCATTTTGCCTTTTATTGCCTTTGACAGTCTTTTGCTTTGAAAATTTGTTCGGGGATACAATGCGGGATACAAAGGGCAAAAATTGATCCCGACTCAACTGGAGTGCCGTTAAATATCAAACCCGAATCCCCCGGCTCTGACTCTGAGCAAGTGCCCGCGTTTCCGAAATGGAGCGCGCCATTTTGATCTCAAAAGATTCGACCACGATGCCCATGTCATGATGCGGGTATTTCTCGTCCAGGTGTTCCCTCACCCGCGCTTTCACATCGTCTTTCCAGAGATTCAAAACCTGCCGCTGGTCGCGCATGAAAGTTTGCAGCACTTCCCGCACATTGTGGCCGCTGTTCAAAACGCTTTTCATTTCCCCGGATTTCAACGGCAAGCATTCCACAACGGCAAATTCGTGACCAGCCGCCGTGCGCCGGTGGCAAATGGAAGTGATTTTCGACAAATCAACATCATGCTGCCATTGCGTGCCGTCGTCGGTTTGGATGACACGGCCGGGCGAAAGCAACGCGGCTTTGAGCGCGTCGTTTCCTATCGTTGACAGATTGCTTTCAATGTCCCGGAGCATGTCGCAAACGCCTTTGAATTGGTTCATGTGTTTCGCAAAAACGGTCATGGCTTCGGCATTAGCCTTTTCATGCAGTTCGGTGGGTCTTTGGTGGTTCATAATTCACCTCATTCGGTTGCCAACAATTTCAACAGTTCCGTTCGCGGCACGAGCAATTTACCGCGCAACGCGCGACAGGCTTTTAATTTGTTGCGCTGAATCAGCCGATAAACGCTGAAATAATTCACGCCGAGCATGTCGGCGGCTTCCTGAATTGAATACGCCAGCCGTTCGACCATCGGGGGTGCCTGGGTTTGAGTTTCATTTTTTGGGATTGTTTCCATACGTCACTACTGGTTGTGGTTTTTTCAAGGAGAACGAAATCAACTTTTCAACCTGCTTGCGCCAATCAATTTCGGCGAGCAAGTCCATCGGATTGATACGGAGCGCCACGGCCAGGTAATACAGTTGCAGCAGATCAATTCGCAGGGAACCGTCCTCGATTTTGGAAACGGTGCTGCGCGTGGCATTATGCCAGCCCGCGAACTGCAACTGGTCGGCGAATTCGTCCTGCGTCCAACCTTTTTGGTCGCGCTTTTTACCCACCAGCCGCCCGATGAAATTCCGCTGCTTCATTTTCCAACGGCTCAACGTCTCATTTGCCCGCCTGCTTTCTGTCCAGTTTTCTGGACGAAATGGCGATTCGGTTCACTTTTCCATGCGATTTCATTTCTATTGTCTCGAATCCGGGACAAAATCACTTTGCTCCGCCATTGTTTCATAAAACTTTGTCCGCTTTGTTCATATTATGAACAAAGTTTTGCCGCCCATTTTCTCATGCGATTTCGTTGCTCGTGTTTCATTTTGAAACAAAATTTTCTCCCGTTTTTACCGGAATTGCGGCAATCGGGTTGTGATGAAATCATCACGACTTTTTGCATCAGCTTTGTTCTGCGTTCGCAGAGATTTTTCACTGGCGCGTTTATAGCAAAACCCGACCTGAACTTTGTGCAACCGGCTGCACAAGATTTTTCCCAGTTTTCCATTTTACGGCGCATTTTTACCTCAATTCGCGCGCACAGGTTGTAATGATTTCATAACAACTTTTTGGGATTCAAAGACCAACCTCCCAAGGCATGACAAAGCCATGCAGTGGGAAGTGGGGGTCATCAAACTGACCGCAAACCGGCGTCAGTTCTCGCCAATAAGCCTCAATTGAGGGAGAAAACAGGCACCTGCCTGACCCATGATGGGATTAAAGAATTAAGGGCATTATCGCACCGGCTTTGACCGGCCTAGCCAAGATATAAAATAATTGGAGAACCAGAATTTTGTCCTGCCTCAAATAAATTAGTAGCACAGTCGGAACGAAACGCAAGCCCGATATAAGCGAAAATATCCGCAATCCGTGGCCGTTGGCCCAAAATGTTTCGTTTGTCCAGTGGCAGGTAACGTCAGCTTCCACGCGCGCTGTTCCTAGACGCGAGGGCATGGCGGTGGCGAAAAAGTCAACGGTGGAGCGCAGAGGGTAACAGGGCGAGCAAGACCTTGAGTTTTTTGTCGCCGCCATATAATTGCCCGCAGCGACAGCGCGTGACTTAACTTGGATTGTCGCGGTTTGTTTTTGACATCCTCGTTCGATTCCATCACTTACTTCGTTCAACTGCGTTTGAGAATGGGGCATTCGTTAAACTCACCTTCCATTTTTCAACGAATGGCTTTGCTGTCTGGGGATCAATTGTTTCAAGCGCAACCAAAGCCGATGCTTTGGGTGGCGAAAAATAATTTGTCCGATTATCCTTAGACTCAAGTATGCGGACGAGCAATGGAACGGCCGGTTTTGCATTCGTTCCGAATTTTCTCAGCGTCGAAATATAATCCGAAAGTATTAGCAGGTTATTTGTTTCATTCTCAATGTGGCGGACAAACGCCGGGACAATTACTGGGGCATCCTGTTTAATAAAACCGAGGGAATAAATAGCATGAATCTGCGTAACTGAATCCAATTTCTGATTTTCAAGGCAATCGAGCAGCACAGGAACAGCAGTATGGGCTTGCGAGCCGAAATGTTCGCCTAAGACAATCGCGGCCCGCAGGCGAACCTCCGGATTGGCACTGTCGAGCAAATTTAACAATGGAGGAACTGCGTTGGTGCCGATACCGGGCAATGCAATCATGGCGGATTCAGCAATCTCGCGGTTCCCGCTTTGCAACAATTGGATTAAATCGGGAATGGCCGGCGCGGCCAGTGGTCCCAAAGCCCAGATAATGTTGGCACCCTCAAAGTTTTTTTCCCAGGCGGGTTTAATACGGATTGGAAAACGTTTTGGCCAATGGTCATTGTCATATCGTTCAGCCCATTCTGCCAACTGCTGTTTGATCCATGTATCCTTTGCGCCGCATAACTTGACCGCCAGGGGCAGTGCGTTCTTGCCGATATGCCGGATGGCGGAAATGCCTTGCTCGCTTTGCTCTTGATTTGTTGAGATTAGATGACCAAAGAAGACGTCTCTGATTAATCTCCTGGGCCCAATCAGTGAGCTTTTTCCCCTGATACTCCGGCTCTTGCAGTTCAGACGGTAGAAAAAGAGCGCAAAGCAGCCAGACGAAAATTCCCGCTGGAAGGACAAAGAAAATGCACTTTCGGGTTGCGACGGAAATTTTCATGCCAAGTCAAGGCGCAGGCGAGTTGGTTTGAACCTTTGGCAGCAGCTTCAATTGCTTCAGTGACGGATCGGTCGTGCGAATGAGGTCGAGCGCATTGGAGATAAGCATTGGTGGCCGCCGCGAAAACGACAAATCATTTATTATCAACTCTTGAAGTTCTTTGGTCGTTCCGAGAATTTCAACCTCGACGGGCGAATTACGATGGATTGGTCTTAATCCGAAATCCACATAATATAACGGTAGAACTACCTCGTTTGTGGCAGCGCGGGGCAAATAATGGAGTTGGTTGACGGAATGCGGGAATTGTCTTTCCAGTGCAGTCACATCCACATCCACTGCTGCGAGCCACTGCGTGGCGAGCTGATAGGCACCATTTGTGTCAATAAGCGATGGTTTCCCGACTAATTCATCTAGGTTATGAGCGTAGCGCTCCACCGCGTGTTCGCTTAATCGTTGAACGTCCCATATCTTCCCATGATTAAAGCTGAAAAAGAAGTTGGTCGTTTCGATTGTTCCGGTAACTCCGAATTTAATGACCCGCAATCTTTGCTCGCGCGGGATGCCGGAATCAAATATCTTGTTTGTGAAAATTGTGAGTGGCCAATAAGGAAAGTTGGTCTGATTAATAACGCTATACCACGGTGGACTGACATATGTGTATTGAATGTCCGTCATTTGAATCGGGTGCGGTGTCGGAAGTTTGAGCCGTTCGGCAAAATAATTGGCTTCCTCCATCATTCGTGAAATTACCGCAACTCGAAAAGCCAAGGAGGGGTGGTTGATATTGGAAATGACGATCAAAGCCTCTTGTTCTTCCGATGGTTTGATTTGAAAATTCGCTGGTTGCGCTTGAAGGGCCGCAACCAGCGCAAAGCATCCGCTAGAGGCAAGGACGAATTTGTTCATTGCCCGGTATGTGAATTAACTGTCAAATCCACTGCTCCGTATATTACAGCCGATGAATCCATATCCTGAAAACCGGAACTGTGAGCGCCAGCTTCGGCATTCGCGACACAAGTTTGTAGTGGATTTCCAAGCAGCCAATCACCAAAAAAGCCGCCTAGCATTAACGAACGCCAAGTCCATTGGCTGGGATTAAAAGTGATTGTATTCTTAAAACCAAGAAATCCACGGGATTCAACACCCGCCGATGCAAAGAAGTTTGTGTTCACTGTCTGTGCCGGGATTCCAAACGCTTCGCATAAATCCGCCCTGCCTGCCTGGCAACCGTCAATAAAAACAAGACGGTACGGATGGTAGTTGGCAGGCATTGCCGTGTCCAAGAAATTATGCAAGGCATGTTGAACATCTATATAAGTGATGACTGCGCCCGGCGTGCCAAAAGCGGAAGGAGAACCGTGTCCGAAAAAGTAAAAATGCCGATACTGGCTTTGAGCCATATAACTTAAAAAGTTTGTTCGTGAACCTGCGTCGGCCATTTCAAAGGCCGAAGATTGAGAGACGTTGCCCGGCGACATTGATGCGCCCAGACCGTAATCCCCCAAGGTACTGACCACGCCACCATACGGGCCGCCTGACCCACCGATCATCATTTGTTGAATGTCCAGCGTTGTATAGCTGCCATTCACAATTAGGGGCGACCAAGCGATAGCCCAGCTATTGCCGACTTGCCATGCCGGCTCCTTTGCCCACGTTTGCGTGGCATTCGCGGAAGAAGAACCGGCAGCCGGATAAGGCCCGTTTGCCAGGGCTTGACTGCTGAATGCTTTTTGAACCAGCGACGCGGTTTGCAAGGCCGGGGAACCTGTTCTGAAACTTTGCGCAGCCGCGCCTTGGCTCGGACTCGACAAAGAAGAAGTGTCCACTGTGAATATACCGTAAAAATTGGTGCTATTATTCACCTGGCCGGTGCCGTCCACGAGATTCCAAAGGAAAGAAATCACGCCGTTGCCGTCCGCCGTGCCGGTGAAGGAACCGAGGTAGTTCGTGTTCTGATCGTACATGTCGAGCTGGTAGGCGGCGTTGGTAATCGTCTCGGCGTAAATCCACATCTGGTTGCCGAACATTTGCGAAAAGTAATTCGGGAACGAGATGACATTGCTCACCGTTACCGTAACGGGATTGCTGACAACTGGATCATTCGACGCAAAATCCAGTTCTGCGTAAATATTATAGCTGCCATTGAATGACAGGGGCGTGTTCCAAACCATCTGCCAACCGTTGCCGCTAGGCGACTGCGCGTATGCGCCAATGATTGGGTTGGTGTTGGCGTCATAGAAGCTGACGCCGACGATTTGATCTGAATTATTGGTCCAAGCTATTTCTATTGGAAATTGTGCGATGCCGCTCAAAACCATGCCGTTGGTCAGACCGTAAACATGAACACCATCTCGCACAACACGGTAAAAACCTGGGTCAGGCGATGAATTTGTTCCTGAATCATCCAACGGCTGAATATCGCCGGCTTGTGTATTATTTACTGAATTGATTGGCACCGTATAACCATTGCCACTCATCCATTGTCCGGTTGATGGATTGTAAATGAGAAAACCGTATAAATCAAAGCCCGGTGGATAAATCGCCAACGGTACAGCACCGCCAGAACCGTTCACTGGCATAACCATCGGCACACTCGGTTGCGTCGCCGTGGTCGCAGCAGAACTGGACGAGGAAGCGGTCATACTATCAGGTGCCGGCGGAGCGCCACCGCCACTATTGGTTCCACTATCCAATATTTGGGGATATTGGACAATGTTGGAATGGACAAAGAAAGTGATATTCGTGCCTGTTGCTGCCGGATAAAAGTCCGTCAAGGTCGTCCACGAGGAAGTTGTGTTTAATGTCGGGCGATATTGAACGATGTAGGTTTCGCCGTTAGTGCTTGGCCAAGACAAAACCACATTGGAAGATTGCACGGCGATTTTAAGCCCTTCAATGGCGAAGGTGTGAACGGCAGAAGCAAACGACAACGCAACTGCCCCGATAATTACATGTCTCATGGTTTTCATAATTTTCCTCAAGAACTTGTTAATTTGCCGCGTTAAATCTGTTGGCGTCGTCGGTTCTGACACGACCCATACTCACATGGTTGATAGCCACATACAAAATTACTCACCGCTTTTTGTCATTCTCTTACCCCCTATTGTATGCTTAGCTGGCCAGAAATTTCGGCAACCCATTGCGCCAAGCCAATAACCCGTTAACCGCTCGTCAAATCAAATGCAATCCCAAAATAGTCATTATAGTGACTGGACGGAAAATCGCTGGTTAGTCGAGCCTGTTATGGTTGAAAAAAGCAACCTCGCTCCAACTCCTGGGTCAACGGATTCGAGAAGCGCGCAAAGCCAAAGGTCTGTCCCAAGAAGACCTCGCGCTCGAATCGGATACTGCGCCCAGCTACATCGGCGGAGTGGAACGAGGGCAGCGCAATCCTTCCTTCAAAAAATTGTGCGCCATCGCTAGGACTGTGGGCTGTGATGTTGGCACTTTATGCCGTGATTTGCCATTGCCGCACGAAACACGCTAATTGCGAACATTGCCAAAGTTTTATTTTTCAAAGATCACCGCGAAATTTCCTGTTTTTGTCTGATGTGCGATAAAAGTCTCGGCGCAAATTCAACGCCGAACGGTTTTGTAATGTAATCCACCGCGCCGACTTCAATGCCGCGTTGCACGTCCTGCTCGCCAAGCCGTCCTGACACGAAAACCACCGGCGTATGACGCGACAGATGCCTTTGCTTGAGTTCGTCGCAAATCTCAAATCCGCTGATGTCAGACAAATCAATGTCCAGTGTAATAAGGTCGAATTTGTTTTCCTGCGCCAATTCCAATCCCTTTTTTCCGGTGGAAGCAACCAGCACGTCGCAACCTGCGCGCGAGAGCACATGCACCATCATCATCGCCAACGGCGTGTCATCTTCGACAATTAAAATCCTTGCCTTGCCCGCCGTCACCTGGGACCTCGCTTGTCCCACACCTTGAAGTTGTCCCAGTGGTGAGCGATTTCCAGTGTTGGTCATAATGCCAGCGGCCAGATTACGGCGCAAACGCCGTATCTGTCAACCACGAAATTTCAGATAAATTGTGCGTGCCAAAACCAAAGACTCGCTCACCGTGGTTGAAACAGCTTGGCAACAACATACGTCGAGAACGTCTTGCCAAGGCCATCAGCCAGCAACGGCTCGCGGAAATTGCTGACTTGAACATTCGCAATGTTCAACGAATCGAAGCGGGGGAATTGGATGTGCTCCTCACAACGGTTGTTCGGATCAGGAAGGCTTTGGATTGTCCTTTGGAACGGCTTGTGCCAAAGGACTAGCCATACGCCAGACCGCCGCTGGTTGCGGGGGGAATTTCTGCTTTGTAGGGTGGCCGGTTTGGATACGCCGGGGCTGCCGGTGATAATTCTGACGCACCCCATGCCGTTCAACGTCGTTGGCCTGCTTTGGAGTCGCTCTCGGTCGCCGCGACGGGCGACACCTGCGCTGCGCGCGAATCTGCCTTTGTCAGCTCTGCGCCTGCCGGCAAGAACAGTTCTTTCACCGAATCAAGCTGCTCGTAAAATTCCCGCTGCCAGACAACGAGCCGCTGCCGGTCCATGATGGAAAATTCCTTGTCCGCTCTGGCCGCCGTCACGGTCATTTTGTTCTTTTGTAGTCCCTCCACCAGCCATTTATGCATTTTGTGGACGACGACTTCCTTCGCATTCAACTCGTTCATCAATTTTTGCCTGGCTTTGGACTTGTCGAACAATTCAAAGCCCTCGCCGTGAACCTCGTTGCGGATGATGAGAAAATCCGCGCCGTCGCCGACGGCGGTGGCCAGCTTTTGGATTTGATAAATGCCGTCCATCTCGTGATTGACCGGGCAGGCGATGGTCAGCCGCGCTGCTATGCCTTCCAACACTTCGGAAAGGCGCATTTCCTTGAAATAATCCAGAAAGATGCGGGTCGAGGCCGCGCGGCAGTCCACCACGACAACATTGTTTTCGCCCAGGGCGCGAACCATGTCGTCAATCTCCTGCGGGTCGTTGACGTTGATAAATTCAGCTTCGGAATGAAACCGTTTGAGTGTTGAATTTTCGTCGTCGCTGTCGAACGCGGCGTGGGCGATTTGCCGGTCTTTGAGGTATTGAACAAGGTTGACGGCGAAGAAACTTTTGCCCACGCCGCCCTTGCCGTTGAGTATGAGAATGAGTCGTTTTTTCATAATGCTTGGTCTGCTTTTGGTTCATCAATCAATTCCACCTCGGCGATTTGCGGCCCAACCTTCCTGGCTGACGCCGGTCGAGGGGAAAGGGATTTGAAAACGGGCTTTTTGCCCGTCCGTCTGCCGGACGATTCCCGCAAAACATCGCGGCAAAAGTGCCTGACGGTCGTATCACTGACTTCAATGCCGTGCTGCTCGTGCAGAATGGCGACGATGGTGTCGTAGGACGCGCGGTTACTCCGCAGCTCGCCGATGAACTCGGCATGGGGCCGGAGTTTCGCATAGCGCCCGGTTCGTTTGGGGCCGAACCGCGCGATCAAATCTTCAATCGTTTCATTTGGAACATTCATTGGAAAATGTTTTCCAAACCGTTTCGGAAACTGGTTTCCGTCAGCCCTTCGCTTTTGCGAAGGAGTCCAGCGTCCAACATTTAATAGCATGGACTCGTGCAAATCTTGCGCTCCCTGTGGCGCAAGATATTTGAACCGATGAGCTACATTTTCCGGCATGTTGGCGGTCAAAGCTCAATACAATTTGAAGAATGCCGAAAATTATTTTCGGGAGCATTTGCGTGTGGGCGATTACTACATGGAAGGGCAGAGCGTGTCGGGACAGTGGTTCGGTGAGGGGGCAAAGGCATTGGGATTGGCGGGCATGACCACGGAAAACGATTTCTTGAACCTGTGCCGGAACCTTCATCCGCAAACGGGTGAACAATTGACTCCACGGATGAATACCAAACGGATAACGGTGGATGCAGATGGCAACATCCATGAATCCGCCAATCGCCGGGTCTTTTATGATTTCACCCTGTCACCGTCCAAATCGGTTTCGATTGCCGCGCTGGTGGGCAATGACCAGCGCATTGTCGAGGCGCATGACGAGGCGGTTCAGGCGGCCTTGCGCCAACTCGAATCATTCGCCGCGACTCGTGTTCGGAAAGACCATCAACGTTCGCACCGCATGACCGGCAACGTGATCGGCGCGGTGTTCCGGCATGATACGTCCCGTGCCCTCGACCCACACTTGCACAGCCATTGCATTCTGTTCAATGCCACAAAGGATTCAATCGAAGGCCGCTGGAAAGCATTGGAACCGTGCGAAATGCTGTCGGCCAAAAAGTTCGCCGAAACGGTTTATTACCATCAACTGGTCGCGTCACTGAATCGGTTCGGCTACCGGGTGCAAAGCAATCCACGCGGCGATTTTGAGATTGAAGGCGTCTCCAAGGAATTGATTAACCGCTTTTCCAAGCGTCACAATGAGATTGATAAAAAGACGAAAGAACTTCTGGAACGTCAGCCGGAAATGGCCGGGCGGAACATTAACGAGATTCGCGCAAACATCGCGCACAAGGAACGGGCACGAAAGATCAAGGACGTGGGCCTGACGCGGCTGCAATCGCTCTGGCACGGCCAAATGTCGCGGGATGAAAAACGCGCGATTCAATCGCTGGCGTCCGGTCATCCGGTTCACCCTGCCGATGGAACGGCGGAACAGGCAGTGCAATGGGCGGAACATCATCTGTTTGAACGCCGCTCGGTCGTCCATGAGCATGAGGTTTGGCTTCACGCGCTGCAACACGCGCACGGCCAGAATGTGCCTTTGGCGGAAATTCGGGTGGTGACTCGACGGCGCGGCTATATCCGCGACGCGCAGTTCAATGGTCAGATTACCACGTGCGAAGTCATGGAACGGGAAATGAACATCATTGCCCTGGCTCAACATCGGATGCACCAATACGAACCGCTTACACCCGGTTATCGTCCGGCAAACGCTTCTCTGGATGAGGAGCAACGCAAGGCCGTGGAACATATTTTGTCCTCATGCGATTTCGTGACGTTGTTTCGCGGCGGGGCAGGGACGGGTAAAAGTTTTACATTGCGCGAAGTCAAGGCCGGACTCGACCAGGCTGGTCACGTCGTCCAGGTGCTCGCGCCGCAACGCCAGCAAGTCGCGGATTTGGGCAAGGATTTCCCCTTCGTCGAGACGGTCAGCGCGTTCTTGGCGCGCCGCGTCATGCCGCATGGTGCAATCATCCTTGTGGATGAGGCCGGACAAATCGGCGGCGAGCAAATGCACTCGCTTTTGTCGCTGGTGAAAGAACGCGGAGGCCGGGTCATTCTCTCCGGCGACACACGCCAGCATGGAGCGGTCGAGGCGTCCGACGCGCTGCGGGCAATTGAAAAGTATTCGGGACTTGAACCCGCTGAATTAAGCAACATCCGCCGACAGAATCCGGCTGCGGCCAAAACGAAGGCGCAGCGCCAATGGCTCGAACAATACCGGCTCGCGGTGGATGAAGCGCAGCAGGGCAAACTCGGCGCGTCGTTCGACCGGCTGGACAGACACGGCGCAATCGTTTCCTGCACGCTGGCCGATCAACAGCAAAGGCTGACGGAACATTTTCTGGAACTGGTGAAAGCGCGGCATGAAACGGTGGTCGTCTCGCAAAGCTGGTCGGAAATTCACAAGGTCAATGAACAAGTACGCGAAGGAATGAAAACCCAAAAGTTAATCGGAGAAAATGAAACGGCGGTCACGGCATTGGAACGGCAGGATTTAACCGATGCCCAAAAGCGCGACAAACGGTTTTACAACACCGATTCGGTGCTGGTGTTCAATCGTCCGGTGGCCGGTTTCAAACCCGGCAACACCGGGAAATTGCGTGGCATTACCAACAAACATTTGCTGGTCGAGTCTGGCAACCGCATCCGGCCAGTGCCGTTCAAGGATTTGGATCGCATCACGGTTTGCCAGCCAATGGAACTTCCCATGTCCCGTGGCGACCGGTTACAACTCAAGGCCAATGATAAATCCCAGGATGGCGGCAAACTCGCCAATGGCGAACTGGTGACGGTCAGGGAAGTTCATGCTGACGGCCGCATTGCGTTGATTGATGGTCGGATGCTGCCCAAACATTACCGCCAGTTCGTTCGCGGCTATGCCGTCACGTCCTACGCCGCTCAAGGCAAAAACGTGGATTACATTCTGTTTTCCGATTCGGCGGTCCGCGCGGCCACAAATCAACAACAATGGTATGTCACGATTTCGCGCGGGTGCAAAGGGGTGAAGATTTTCACGGCGGACAAAATCCAGCTTCGGGAAAATGTCGCGCGGTCGGGTGATAGAACTCTGGCTCTGGACATGGCTCAAAGCTCATTTCACAAGCTGGCAACGATTTGGGGGCGCGATGTGGCCTACGTTCTCAACATCCAACATTCGCAGCAGGTATCGGCGGAACGACAGGCGGAAGCCTTGCGGCGTGAAAAATCCGAACGGCAAGCCCAAGCCGTGCAACAGGTTGAAACGGCCAAACAGTCTGAATCGGTCAAACCAACTGAGACAGTCAAGCCAACGGTTCAAAAATCTGAAATCATACGGCGGCGGATTGAAATTCAACGAGTCCAAAGCCAGCAAAAGAGTCGAGGTATGCGAATATGAGCACTTCCCCCTGTTATGAATCCACCAGCAAGTTTGAAGGGGCGGACAGTTTGCGGCTGGAAGTGAGTCCCGCCTGCTTTTATCTGCTGGCCTACCACCATTTGGACATGGCCAAATTTGAATCGGACAAAGGCGGCGACATTCTCACACTGTCGTTTCTCAACCGCACGGTTCGGATGACTGGTAAAAATCTGCGCCGCCTGGCAATCAACATTCAAAAGCGCAACGTCGAGTCGGTCAAACCGATGCCGGACAAATACGACCTGCTCGCCAATGATGACGTTTGGATCAAAACAATCGAAATCGAGGATGAAAAAGAGCGTGCTTGAGTCACGCTCTAGTTTTTCGCGGCTGCCTCTTTTACCGTCTGTTCGCTTTCGAGGAAGTGAACTTTCCGTGCCATTTCTGCGGAATGAGTGTCGCGCAAGTGCCCATAGACACGCATTGCGAGCGCGCCACCGTCATTGTGTCCGAGCCAGCGTGATACAGTCGGAATATCAACACCTGCTTCAATGCACCGGGTTGCGAATAGGTGGCGCAAATCGTGGTGGGTAATCCGAGGGATTTTCAAAAGACGGCAGGCTCGCGTTAAAGATTTTTCGCATTCTCCGACATGGCAAACCAAATCTTGTGGCGAGTGTGTTTTCGCAGCCAAACGATTTAACAGGACTTTCATGTCTGCGATGATAGGAACGTTCCGCGTTTTAGGGGCATCATTGGCCTTGCGCGTCTTTACGCTGTGAACCGTGATAAAACCGCGTTCCGTATTCACGTCCGCCCAATGCACTTGCTTTGCTTCGGAAAGGCGGCAGCCGGAATAAGCTAAAAAACGCACGAAGTCCGCACAATGTTTTGCCTGTCCCGCGCCGCTTGTCTCAATCGTTTCAAGAAGCTCTTTGAATTGATTGGGTTCGGGCAGATGCAATTCTTTGGGTTTCACGCCGAGCCGTTTTACATTTTTTGTCGGATCATCAATTCCGACAATGCCCGCGCGTTTGAGAATGCCGCGCAACGTGCCAAGCGTGTTGTTAAAATACCGCTCATCCACCTGCCGCGAGAATTTCGCCGCCCATTCTTTGCATTTGGCTTCCGTTACCGAATTCAATCTCAAGTTGTCGAGGCTCGGCCAGCTTTCCAAAAGTTTTTGAATACAATAACGGCGATAGCGTTTTGAATTATCTGAAAGCGTGTGTTCGTTTTCCAAATCCTGCTCATAAAGGGCGCGAGCTTCGGTAAAGATGACTGGAGTTCCAACCTGGCGTCGCTTCCGCATTTTGGCTTTTACAAAATCCGCCAGCTTGAGCTTAGCCGTGCTGAAAACGTCCGTCTCCAAACTCTCACGATAGAGCTTGCCGTCCACTTTAACTCTGCCGTAGAATGTTCCCGTGCTGACGTATTGCAGCAAGTTTGGAACTTTGGGAAATGAACGCCATTTGCCGTCTGGCGACAGGTTCGCTTGGCGTGTGGCTGCCGGCGTTTTCGCGGCTCGATTTGTGTCATTTATTTGCGCTTTCATCACCGCAAATATACAGGATACAAAAGCGGGATGCAAACGAAATATAGCCTTCCATAAATCTGCTATAAGTTATTCATTTTAAACTTGTTGCCTCGGTAGCTCAATTGGTAGAGCAGTTGACTCTTAATCAATTGGTTCACGGTTCGAGTCCGTGCCGGGGCACCAACCTGAATCATGGCTTTCCGGCCGCTGGCCGCTGGATTCTGTTTTTTTGCTCTGCGTCTCTGCGTCTTGGCGGTTGATTCCGCATCTTCTTTCGGACGCTTCGGCGAAGCGTCCCTCTGCCTTTATTTCGCAGGCAGACCGATGTCCTGGCTCAATTTGGCGGCGGCTTCGGCGTTCACCCATTTCACCAGCGAAATGAAGTTCACCAGCGCCGGGCTGTCGGGTTTCACTTTGAACATGTTCCGCAGGGCGTGCACGACCTTGGTGTAGGTGTCCGCGTATTTTTCGTGCATCAGCCGGGAGACGTAGGATTCCATCACGGCCTGGGCAATCGGATCGGTTTGTCCGTCGGGCAGATAGGGCAACAGGCAGAAAATGCGGACCAGGGCCATCGGGTCGGCTTCAATCAGCACCAGCCAGCTTTTTTTGACCTCGTCGGCGTCGTATTGGGCGTGCAACCGGTCGCGGATGGCGGTGGCAATTTCGCCGGGTGCGGTCCGCTGGGCCAGGCGGGCCTTGATGTTTTCCCAAGCCACCTGCTGCGCCAGTTCCGGGGGAATCGCGGTTTCCGATTTTAATTCCGCTTCAAGGTCCTTCAAGCCGAGTTCCTGGCCGACGGCCAGGCCGAGGGCTTCCGCCTCGTTTTTGCGAATCCGGGTCGAGGCGATGATGGCCTTCACCACCGGCCGATGCAGTTCGGGTTTGATCAAGCGCAGGATGGCGGCGGTTGGCTGAGGCAGCGGCGGCTTTTGATTGGGGATGAGATGTTTGACAAAGGTGGCCATCACCCCCTCGAGCTCGGGCACCTTTTCCATTCGCAGCGTGAGCACATACTTCAGAGTCCGGCCTGTCCGTCCGACCTTCCCGATGTTGTTGACGACCATCAGGCGCTGGTCGTGGCCGGCGATAAAGGCCAGCAGGCTCTCCGCCTGTTTGATCAATTGTTCATCCAGGATGTCCTGGTCGTTGGTGACCACCAACTGCTCGATTACCGCGGGCAGGCGCTGGGCAAAAATGCCCTCGGGGGTTTCCGTGTTTTGATGGTTGTAGTAATGGAGCAGTTCCAGGATGAACGAGAGTTTGAGAAAGGCGTTTTTCTGAGCCTGGGCCTCGGGGGTGGACCCCTTGCTGCGCTGAATTTTCTGGTGCAGGGCCAGCAGTTCCTTCCGCTTGTCGGCCGGGAGGGCGTCCTTGGGGAGCACCGACTCACAATCACTTTTGAAGGCCAGCACAATTTCATCCGGTTTGGGCCGTGGATTGAGTTTCGCGTCGGTGGTCAAATCGTTGAAGGCGGCCAGGGTGGGCTCGCCAAATTCCCGCACAATTCGTTCCCGCGGCACCTGGCCCTTGACGAAACAGCGGCTGGCCCGGACGTTTTCCGGGGAAAAGAACAGGTCCGGTTCCGTAATCAAAGACTGGAGCGTTTTGGTTTCGAGGGGTGTGTCCAGTCGGACCAGTTCTTCCACCGCCGGCTTCACGGCCGCGGCCAGGTCGCGCTTGGTTTGCTCCAAAACTTTCAGGATCGCTGGTTGCAGCACGTTCCCCTCGATCTTGCCGTTCACCAGCGCGGCACAAACCTCGTTGACGTGGGCGTTGTGCTCGACCAGCCGGGTAACCATGACGCCGACATCGGTGATCGGCAATTTGCTGACCAGGCCGGCAATCAGGTTCACCAGTTCGCCGTGCGATTTCTGCCGGTATTCAATGGTTTTTTCCAGAAGCGCGCGCAGCGATTTGTTCTCCTGTTCCAGCGCGCTGCGCTCGGATTCCAGTTGGTCCACGCGCAAGGCCAGACCATGCCATCCCTGCTGGATTTCCTCCACGGAAGTTGGCGGGCGGTTGCCGTTCGCTGTGTCTGGCGTTGCCATGGTTTAATATTCCACAATTCCGGCGCTGTTTTCCATCAATTTTTGAGCCGCAATAACCGGGAGTGCCGGCATCCTGCCGGCGAGTTTTTGTGATTCAACTTCCAACACGCCGGCAAGCTGCCGGCGCTCCCGGGCCGCGACAATGCCCTGATTTGGTTGTAGGGCACGACGTAAGGAGTGCTGGTTCAAACGATTCGTCGCCTACAATATAGGACACCGTCCGGGCCGCCAGCGTTTCCTGAAAACGCCGGCATCCTGCCGGCGCTCCCGGTTGGCTTACGAGTTGACGACGTGCAGCGGCAGCCGGTCATGGAGATGGGGCAGGACGGCGGTGGCGGGGGAATCGAAGCTGTGCCGGCCCTGGTTGGGCAACGCGCCGGCGAAATCCCGGTAGAGCGTGATGGCGACGTGTTCGTTGCGGCGGATGCAATCTTTGATGGCTTCGGCGTCCTTCTGGCAATGAATCAGCGTCTTCCATGAATAGATGTGCTTGGGTTTGTGGAAGTCGCTGTTGGCGATGAAGGGCAATCGTTTGAGGCCGATGTCGTTGAAGATGTTGTTGCGATTGGCAATTTCCCAGGCGTCCAGCAACGGTGCGAACTTTTCCTGGTTTTCCCACAGGTATAGCGTGTTCTTGCCCCACTCGCTTTTCATGATGTGCGGGTGCGACGCCACGGCCAGCGCGCCTTGCTCGTGGATTTTTTCGATGATTTGGGGAATGTCGAGGGCCGGATCCACCGGCGCTTTCAGGTCAATGCCGAGCAGGTGGGCGGAGGTCTTGCGCGTGTAACCGTCCTTGTTGAATTCGATGCCGGTCATCACCAGCATCTTGTAACGCCGCCACGCGCGCTGGCGTTCGCGTTCGATGACGGTGAAATATTCCGCCACCTGTTCCTGACCGAGCGTGCAATTGGCAAGTTCCGACAGCTTGCCCAGCAGGCGGCTCGGGTCCGCCAGATGGTCGGTGATGCAGATGCAATCAAAACCGCGTTCGCCGTAGAAATCCACAATCTCCGGCACGCTCAATTTGCCGTCGGAATAATTCGAATGGATGTGGAAATCGCAGAGCAACATTTGCGCATGGTCGCCGTTTCCATTTTGGGCCGGGGCGGAACGCATGACGCGGTCCGGCGCGGTCTCAAACAATTTGGCCGCCTTGCGCCCGGGCGTATCGTCACTGGCCTCGGCCAGAATAAGTTCGGCGATGCGCAGGGCGGCGTCGGGGCGGCTGACCGATTGAAGATTTTTACGCCATTCCGTCCAGAGCGCGGCACGCCTGGCGAAGGCCTTCTCCACCAGTTCGGCAACCTCGCGGTTTTTCTCCCCGATGGCGCCCAGATTGCAGCGCCAGATCAGTTCCGCGTTGCCTTCCTCCTGGCCGGGGATGACCTGGTTGACGATCATCGGACAACGCGCGGCGATGGCTTCCTGCACGGTCGCCCCACCGGCCTTGCTGATGACCAGATGGTGCGACATCATCAATTCGGGCATCTGGTTCGTCCAGCCCAGCACCCGCACGCGGTCGGATTGTTTGCGCGTGCGCTCAATCAACTCGGCGCGCAGTTTGGCGTCGCGTCCGGCCGTGATGGTGAGATGCACCTTGTCGAGTTCGAGCAATCGGTCAATCACCTTGCCGGCCTTTTTCTTGCCGGTATTGATGATGTACAGCACGCGACGCGGTTCGTCTCCCACCGGTGCCGGCAACTCCGCCACGGGTTCGGCGAACACGGGGTTCACAGGGAATCCGAGCACCTTGATTTGTTTTTCCGGAATACCGCCTTTGCGCAGCACATCGGCGGAAGCCTCGTTGGCCACGCAGAACAGATCGCTGGACGCGCGGTACCACGCGGAATTGATGGTGATGGAATCGGTGATGACGGTGATGAGACGGAAGGGCCGCTCGTGATGGTGGCGGTGGATTTTCTGGATGACGTGGCCGTAAACGGGGTAGGTGGAGATGACGCAATCCGGCTGCGTCTCGGCCAGGATTTTTTCGAGCGTGCCTTGCAGGCGGGTAAAATTGCCGAGCTGCTTTTCAACGAGCGGTGATTTGTCGAGCAGCGAGTAAATGCCGCCCCACAGCCGGGGGGCGTATTGCACCACCCCGAGATAGGTTTTTCGGGCGAAGGTGTTGAACACGCCGTAGCTGTCGGCGAAGAGGTCAACCACCTCCGTGCGCGCGTCCTCGTCCAGCAACTCAATCGCGTCGCGCAAACTGCGGGCGGCGGCGTTGTGCCCGTCTCCGAATCCGGCCGTCAATATCAGGATTTTCTTCATGCACGTCCTCGGACAATTAAACGCTAGTTTAAACATGTTACGGCTGTGTGACGGGCAGGTTAACTTTTATTCACAATTTATTCGCAACGGAATGTGAATAAAATTCGACAGTTTCCAGGCTTTTAGAGAATGGTTCGATGCGTTCCAGTCCTTTTCGCGTTTTGCCCGGCCCCGAAATCCAGTTTTTGGCGCGTTTTAAAACGGAACATTTGGCTTGCTAATTATTATCGTTTTAGCTAGTTATAACCGTCACCCATTAAAGGCAGACGTGTTGCCGTCAAATAAACGAAAGGCAAAACCATGCACCTGTTATTAATCACACCGCTTCTGGCCAGTGACGATTGGGTTGCTCCCAGCGGGGCTGCGGTCATTGTCATCCTCGCCGTCCTGGCGCTGTTGCGCAGTCGCTGACGCCGGCGCGTTCCGGTCGGCGATTCGGCGGGTTGGAAATTTTTGAGGACAGGCACCAGCGAGATTTTGGTGCTCATGCCCGTGAGCGGTTTGTACGCCTGAAGGGACCCGGAGATTTCGAAACGCACCGCTGCCTAAGCGGGATGGATCTTGACGACATCGATCAATTCCTCGCCGGTGGCGAAGCACTTCCACTTTCCATTTTTGTCCACGATCGCCAAACACCGGTGGCCATTACATTGAACCCAATGCGTTTCTTCCGCTGGCGGTGCTGACAGGTAGAGGTCAATTTTCGATTGACGAAATTTAACGGGACAATTCATCGCTCCAAACCTAGCTCCGGCAAAACGGAACCGTTAATCACAAATTGTCATCGTTTGTGTATTTCTTGTTAAATGTCAGACTGGCGCGTTCAAAACGCATCGCGGCCGGAATTCAAATGCAGTTGATAAACCTGTCATTCTGAATCACAGTGTCATCGTGCCTTCAGAGACCTTTAAAACGAGCCGGTGGACGCGCGGTAATTTTCTTTTCCCGACGATCATCGAGGTGACGGACCGGTCGGTCATCCGGCATAAGCGGTCGTGGTTCAGCCGCGACGAAATCAGCATCAGCATCGCGAAGGTGGCGTCCGTTCATATCCGGACCGGCCTCATCTGGTCGGACATTTTGATTGAATCGTCCGGTGGCAGCGACCCGTTGATCAGCCATGGCCATCGAAAAGCGGATGCGCGCCGCATCCGTGAACTGGTCGAAACCGCGCAGGGAAGTTTGGGCGGTCCGGAAAAGTTGAAGTTATCCTGAGCGGTGGGGCGAGCGTCCTCGTCCCGCATTGCGGGATCGCAGCCTCGCCTCCCCATTTGTTGGAAAAATGAAAGCGCGATATCTGCCAGTGAAATGGTTCGGGTGCATTTTCGCATTGCTGTTGGCCGGTTCGCGGGTGGCGCGGGCGGATGACGACACGGTCACCCTGCCGGACCTGATTCAAGGCGCGCAGCAATGGGCGCAGGAAAATCTCGATACCAACGTTCTCAACGCCCTGCCCAGGGTGGACGATCCCGCGGTGCAACAATTCTTTCGCGAACTGCAGCAGCGCTATCAAGGCGACTACGTGGTGGACCTGGCGTCACTGCGGGTAACGGCCCGGTCCGTCCTGTCGGTGCTGGAAGGCAGCGAGGACACCCGGCCTTACGCCGCGTGGCTCAAGGCGCAGATGGATTACCTGGATGTCGCCGATGAAATCCGGCTCACGATTCCGCCGCCCAACGTTGCAACAAATCAACCGCCCCAGCCGGTGCCCAATCCTCCGCCGCAAAAGGAACGTGACCTTTGGATGAAAGAGGTCTCTGTTGCTCCCTGGCCGGCTTCCGCCAAAGAATACGTGCCGGAGTTGAAACCGATTTTCACCGCCCAAAAGGTGCCGCCGGATCTGGTCTGGGTGGCGGAAGTGGAATCCGACTTTGACCGGCGGGCGCTGAGTCCGTCAGGCGCGGCGGGATTGTTTCAACTGATGCCGGACACGGCCAAGCGGTTCGGTCTTTCCTTGTGGCCGCGCGACCAGCGTTATCAGCCGGAACCGAGCGCGACTGCTTCCGCGCAGTATTTGAAATATCTACACGACCGTTTCAAGGACTGGCGGCTGGCGCTGGCGGCTTACAATGCCGGTGAAGGCACGGTGCAGAAACTTCTCGACCGCTACCAAACGCACAGTTACGACGACATCGCCGGACATCTGCCTGCGGAAACGCAACTGTACGTGCCCCGCGTTGAAGCCGTCCTCCAGCAGCGCGAAGGCGCGGAACTCGAACAACTTTCCACGCCACAAAATTGAATCAATTTCCAACCTTCAACCTTCGGCTCGCGGTTATCCTCCCGCGAACACCGGTCGAAAGTTGGCCTCGGTCAGGATGCGCGCAACTTCCGCGCGTTTGTCGCCCTGAATCTCGATCTGACCGTTCTTCACCGTGCCGCCGGTGCCGCAGGCGCGTTGCATCGCCTTGGCCAGCCGCTCCTTTTCCGGCAGTCCGATGCCGGTAAAACCGTTTACGACGGTCACGGTCTTGCCGCCGCGCCCGGCGGTTTGCCGGATGATATCCACGCGCCCGCGATGCTTCCGCGCGGGTTTCGATGTATCGGGCGGGGCGAGGCTGCTGACCCCGCAATGCGGGACGAGTATCGTCGCTGGGCGGGACAAGCTGCTCGCCCCGCCAGGATTTTCCGGTGCGGGCGGGAGCCCTTCGCCGGACAGGGCGGCAAAAGGGTTGTGACTCAAACCAGGTCCGCCGTCAGTGGGAATGCGTTTGCGTCCGCTCATGCGTGGTATGATCAAAGGCTAAAGGCTAAAGTATTTTCAGCGTTCAGACTTCTTGCCTTTGAATTATTCAATGTTGAATGTTTTCCCTTTTTAGCCTTTGGACTTTGGCCTTCAGCCTTCCCGGACCGATGGCCCTGACGACAGGTTGAGAACCCGAACATCGGAGGAACCAAATGCACAGATCTGTCTGCCATCAGAGCCGGCATAATATACTCCATTTTATCCCTTCTGCCACCCGGGCATCCCCAATCCTGCGGCTTTGTGGCACGAAAGGCCGAAGGCTGAACACTAAATTCCAAAGTGAAATCGGCGCAGCCTTCAGCCTTCGGCTTTTGTTTTCCCCTTCACCCTGCCGATGATTCAAAATACGGGACCGGCCGCTTCATTACCTTTTCAATTCAAGAGAATTCCACGGCCGGACCGTAGGATTCACCGGGAACGTATTTCCAGCGGGCGAGCCAGATGGTGAGAATCGCTGCGCCGACGCCGGTGACTGCCAGTTGGGCCGCCGCCGCCGACCACGTGCCGTCAAAGGCGCCGAACATCGTGGCGCGAAAGGCATTGACCAGCGCGGTGATCGGCAGAAACGGATGGATGGCCTCGTAGAACCGGCCAGAGAGTTCCACGGGATAAATACCGCCGGCCGCCGCCAGTTGCAGGATGAGCAACACCACGGCCAGCAGCCGGCCGGCGTCGCCAAGCACGGCGATCAGCAGCAAGATGATCGAGACAAAGGCGAGCGAACCGAGCGTGGCGGCGAGCCAGACGAGCCAGGGATGGGCGAACACGATGCCAAAGGCCAGTCGCAGCACCACCACGACGATGGTGGCTTGCAGCACGCCCAGGCCCAGCGGCACGGCCGATTTCACGAGCCAGCACACCCAACGCGGAGCGTCTCTCAGCGGTTCGATGAGCCGGCGGCAATGGAAGACAAACGTGATCATGATTCCGCCCAGCCAAAGGGCCAGGGATGAAAAGTACGGGCCGTACGCGGCCCCATTGGTTGGGACCGCGGCATAGGATTCCAGGTTCAAGTGGACGGAAGCGGCCAGCCCGCCGGCGTCGGCGTCCCCGAGTTCCTTCGTCAAACTGGTGTGCAGCCGGTCGAGACCGTCGGCCAGCCCGGCGCTTCCGGCTTCGAGTTCCTTGATGCTCTCCGTAAGTTGGCGCGAACCGTCGCTCAAACGGGCGAGCCCATTGGTCAATTCGGCGCCGCCATTGTGCAGTTGCCCGGCGGTATGGGTCACACCGTTCTGTTCCTCCGCCGACGGTAGCTGGTCGATCATCTGTTGCATGCCCGTTTCGAGTTGCAGCAGGCCACTGGTCAGCGGCTGGATTCCGTCGTTGAGTTTATCCAATCCCAATTGCAATTCCCTGCCGCCGGCCGCGGCGAGGAAGAGGTTGGTGTCGAGCGTGGCAATACCGGCTTCAAGTTGCGCCGCGCCGTCGGACAGACGGCGGCCGCCGAAAGGTGCTTTCGCAGCTCCCTGACGCAATTGTCCGGCCCCTAGATCGAGGCGTTGACCGCCGGCCACCAGCTGGTCGATTCCCGTCGCGAGCCTTTCTTGTCCCACCACCGCAGCCGCGCTGCCGTCGGCGAGTTCCTGCAACTGGCTCCCGGGTGGCAAGCGGTCGCGCATCTCCCGCAATCCAACGGCCATTTGTCCCATGCCGTCATTCAGGCGCCGGGCGCCGGCGGCGGCCTGGTCGAGTCCCTGGCCGAGCTGGTCGCTGCCTGCCTCCACGCGTTGCGCGCCCTGGTGTAGCTCCCGGCTGCCGTCCCGAAGCTGTCCAAGGGCGGCCCGCAACGAATTGGTTGCCGCCGCGACCGGGTCGCCGACCACGGCCGCCCAGCGTTCGCGGTTCAGTTGTTCGTTCAACGTATGGGCAAGTTCACTGGCGAATCGCTTGCTGATGATGGCGCTGGTATAGCTGGTACCTTCGGCGACCCGCAGGGTGAGATTCGCCGGTTCGTCTGGCCGGGCGGCGAGGGCGCGTTCACTAAAGTCGGCCGGGATGACCAGGGTAAAATAAACTTCCCCGCGGCGAAGCGCCTCGTCTGCGGCCTCTGCCAATGGCAGTCGGACGAAACGGAACGGGGGTTGCCGTTCGAATTTGTCCGCAATGGCATTGCCGAGATTCACCTCGCGTCCGTCCCGGGTGGCGCCGCGGTCGGCGTTGACGAAAGCCGCCGGCAGGCGATCCAGGTGGCCATAGGGATCCCAGAAGCTGCTGATGTAAAAGACGGCGTACAGGGACGGAACCAGCACGATGGCCAGGACGGACAACACCAGCATCGGACGGCGAAAGAGGGCGAGTTCAGCCTGCCATCCCAGCCTCAACCAGCGGGTGGAGCTTCTGCGATCGGAAACGGAGGGGAGGGCGGTGCCGGGGTTCATGGTTTTGAGGACTGAATCAGGGCGGCAGTGTAAACAGGTCCATGGGAAGAACAAGTTTTGGTCATGGCCAAAACCAGATCAGGATGCCGGCCGCACCCAGGCCGAGTGCGGCGCCGCCGATGACTTCCGGAAGGGTGTGACGTAGCAGCGTCAGGCGTGACCAGGCCAGCAGTGGAGCCAAGATGAGTATCGGCAAGCCGTAACCGGGATGAATTTTTGCGAGGATCAGACCGCAATAAACGGCAAAGGCCAGATGCAGGGAAAGCCGGATCCACCGATTGAACCCGGCGGCCACCGCCGCCATCAGGGCGGTTACCGCGGAGCCCCGAACCAGAAATGCCGAGTGTTCCACAAAATGAAAATAGACGCTCGACAGGAGCAGCACGACAAACAGGCTGAGATAAAGAATCGTCCGGTCGTTGGGTGCTGAAGCTTGCGTGGTCTGCCTCCGCCGGGCAGTGGAACGCCGCCAGAGGAGCAGACCGGTTGGAATCAACCCGATGGCCGCGACGAAACCCGTGATGCGCCAGGCCGCGGCCCGGTCCAGGGTCCACGACAGCAACAGGACCAACAGCACGATCATGACAAACGGATGTCCCGCGAGGGATACCAGGCGCGCGATCTTCGTTTTGTTCATGCGTGATGGGGAAACCTTCTGGAGCCAGCCACCTGAGCGAGAACCGGGCTCCCGACCAGACTATTCAAGTCCTGAGCGTCGGTCAACTGACAGTCAGCCGTTGGTTCAAACTGCGGGCCTGACCCATTCAAGAAGCCAATTTAAACCCGCTACTCGTCACGTCGAAGCAGCGCGAAGACGGAAGACGCCAAGACGCAGAGGTTTGACGCGGCTTGAACGAATTTTAGCCTTCAGAATTTAGAATTCAGTATTGATTTGCCCGCCTGGCAGGAGCGAAGACGGCTCCAGTGGTGTTTTAGTCCATATCCTCGATAAGTCTGAAATGTTCGTGGAAGTATCCCGTCATCATCGAGAGCGTGTATTTCTTGTAGCGTGGTGTGTCGCGTATGTCGGGCGGAACGAGACGGTCATGCAACTCATCATAGCGGACTGGCACAAAACTCACAACCGCTGCCCGCGGATCGGTGGTCTCGGTCACAATACAAACCCGCTCGCCGGCGGCGAGCCGGCCAGAACCGCTGAACGTGATCGGCGCGGTAAAAAGATACTGAATCTGCGCGTCGCAGTCGTCCGTGACCTCCCAAATCTGGCCTTCACATGGAACGGGCGCTGGTTTGCTCATGACGAAAATGGCGGCCTGACGTCCAGGCTCAGGCACAGCCGCCGGAGACTGACTCCGAAATGCCACTCTGACAATCAAATTTCCGCGATGGTCCAACTGGATGCCCCTCAACTCCGGCGGATGAATTTGAACCGCCAGGACGCCGGGGTGCTGGTTGTGATTTCTTGAATGAGGAAGGCAGGAAACAAGGAACCGATTTTTCCTGATTTCGGGTTTTCCTTATGAATCAACCGTCAAGACACGGAGGTTTGACACGGATTTGTGCAAGGAACTGGAACAGGAAGAGAATCGCTTTGCAGCATGGATTTTTAGCCTTTAGCATTTAGCCTTCAGTCTTGCCTGCTGCTACCTCCCGGCAAGAGCGAATAGTGAGCCAAGGCCATGGCATGTCATGGAACGGATTCACCCAAACACCAGCAATACATACCGGGCAAATAAAATTTCTCGACTCGGTTTGGAAATGGGCGTATGAACAAACAAACCCTTCACCCTATGAACGAACAAAATCCCGCCATTGGGGCCGTCCCGGTGCCCGATTATAAAGATCGTTCCACCGGCCTGATGATCTTCGGCATCCTGACCCTGCTGCTGGGCTGTCTCGCCGGACTGTTTGTGCCGCTGATGCTGTTCGGGCAGATGATGGCGGCCAAGGCCCCGAATGCGCCGCCGACCAATGCGGCAGCCATCGTGCCAGCGGTGGCCATCTACGGTGGACTGGCGGTGGCGCTGATCTGGCTGGGCATCGGTTCCATCAAGGCGCGGCGCTGGGCGCGGGCGCTGCTGCTCATCTTTTCCTGGAGCTGGCTCATCATGGGCATCTGCATGACGGCGGTCATGCCGTTCGTCATGGCCAAAGTGTTTGCCAACCTGCCGCCCGATGCCAAGACCGGCCAGCCGGCGATGCCGCCGGCGGCCATCACCGCTATGGTCATCGGCATGACCATTTTCTTTTTTGTGTTTTTTGTCCTCGTGCCGGCGGTGTGGACGTTCTTCTATAGCAGCCGCCATGTGAAGGCCACCTGCGAGGCGCGCGACCCGGTGACGCGCTGGACGGATGCCTGTCCGTTGCCGGTGCTGGCGTTCTGCCTGTGGACGTGGTTGGCCGTGCCGATGATGCTGGTCATGTCGCTGACCGGTCTTGCGGTGATGCCGTGCTTTGGCGTGTTCATCTCCGGGCTGACCGGATCGCTGGTCTGTCTGGTCATCGCCGCCGTCTGGGGCTGGGCGGGGTGGTGGTTATACCGGCTGGACGCGCGGGGCTGGTGGCTCATCCTGATTGCGACGGTGCTGTTCATGGTGTCCGCGCTGCTGACCTATACGCAGCATGACATCATCGAGATGTATCGATTGCAGGGCCTGCCGCAGGCGCAGATTGACCAGATCCAAAAGATGGGACTGTTCACGGGCAACCGCATGGGCTGGTTCACGGTGCTATGTTCGCTGCCGTTCCTGGGCTATCTCCTGTTCATCAAAAAGTATTTGCGAAAAGCCTGAAGATTAAACGCTAAAGTAATTTTCAATGCCAGTGCTATTTTCTCAGGAAAAGCATTTAAACAGGAGGCAACGGAGAAAACGGAGTTTTTTCTTTTTCCGCCTGTCTCGGTTCCCTCTGTTTGCTCCTGTTGAAGCTGGCACGGATTTTAGCCTTTCTTGCCGCGCCGTATCCCACAGTGTGGGAGAAGTCGGGAACCTTCTTCTCGTCGCCTCCCGGCACGGGCGAAGATGGTTCAAAATGCGCGACTGTAAACCCCCTTACCTTTATTAATCGTGCTGCGCCACAATCTATCGCTTTCCCCCCAAGGATAAATAATTGCGTGAATACCGATCGATCAACCCTTCAAGAGCGATGGCATCCGCCGCGCCGAAGGGCAGGGCGATTTGGCCTTCAGGAATCTCATAATCACGCGGATTGATGCGGATGTCAGCTTCTCTCCGCCACCGCTCTTTACATTCCTGTTACTTGGGTGAAAATAATGCATGGCTCACGCACAGACCAAGGATGTAAAACCGCTGCATTGGGACGCCACGTCGCAGGATTATCTCCAGCACCGGCCGGGATATCCCAACGACTTTTTTATTCTTCTGCAATATCTGGGGATCGGATTGGCGGGACAGGACATTCTTGATCTCGGTTCAGGCACGGGGGCATTGGCCGTTCCTTTCGCGAAGCAGGGCGCGCGGGTCACGGCCGTGGATCTTTCGGAAGGACAAATCCAGGCCGGACAACAGGCCGCCCGCCGGCACGGGGTCAAAATCACTTTCAAGGTGGCTCCGGCCGAGGCGACGGGTTTGCCCGACCATGATTTTGACGTGATCACCGCCAGCATGTGCTGGGGCTATTTTGACATGGACCGCATGGAAGTGGAGGTGCCGCGCCTGCTCCGTTCGGAAGGATTGCTGCTGGTGAGTTCCTTGATCTGGGTGGCGGCGGAGAGCCCCATTGCCCGCCAGACGGATGAATTGATTGCCAGGCACAATCCCGCGGCGGGTCAGTCGAGCCGGGGTGGGGATGTGGAAATCATTCCTGCCTGGTCGCTGGCTCGGTTCCGGTTGAAATCGTACCACGAATTTACGGTTAACGTGCCATTTACGCGCGAATCCTGGCTTGGGCGCATACGTGCCTGCAAATGGATCGGCGCGGCGTTGTCCCCGGAGCAGACGGAAGCATTTGACCGCGAGCATCAGACGTTGCTGGAAGGAATTGCCCCGGCCCAATTTGACATCCGCCACCGTATCCGAATTCAGATTTTCAAAGTCAAACGAAGCTGAGCGCGGCGGTGGTTCCAAAAGCTGCCGGGATGGAGCGGCATCCGGGCGGAGAAAAGCGGCAGTTTGGCGCATGACAAGTGACGGGTGACGGGATTTGGAAAAACGGGGAACATCGAACATTCAACATTCAACGTCGAACAACCAACATCGAATGAAGGCGGAGGGCAGGGGACAGAGTTCGGAAATGGCGGATGGGATTCGCCAGTGAATGGTTTTGTCCGCGCGGGGCAATAAACTTCACCCGCAGAAAAGCGAACGATGAAAAAAGGCAGCAATTTGATGAGAGAAACGAATAATCAGGCTTGGCACGTCAGTTGCATTCATTGAATTCATGGAGATTTATTTCAGTGCACCAGGAATTTACTTCGCGGTATATGGCGAGGTGCACGCGGCGTTCATAGCGCCGGTCGTTTCGATTTCCAGTCAAACTGCCAGCTAGCCTACCTTCAGCTTCAACTTCCAGTCCCGCCGGCGGATCAACCTAACCGGCCGGGGCTTGTCTTTTTTTGGTGGTGGCACGTTTTGCAACTTCCGGTGGGGTCAGCGTCCGATGGAGGCAAACCGGCGCCTACGGCGCTATCTCATTGCGGCAGCGGAAGGGTGATTTCAACTCATCAAAACCCTGAAAATACGGCTCTTATAATGAGTTTTGGTTAGGGCCAAAGGCATAAAAGCTGCTGAATTACTTGGAAATGCGATGAAAAGATTATTTTATGAACAGGTTGGATCTGTCGCCGTTGGAGCAGCGTTGTCGGCCTGCGCCACGCTCGGGTACGCTCAATCGTTTTCCATGCAGATTGTGGCGGACAACGACTTCGCGGTGTTTGCCGGAACGGCGAGCGGCGTCACCGAACTCCTTTATCAGAACGATTATAGCTGGCCCGACCAAATTGCCAATCTGTCAACCTTGAGTTTCGATTTGCAAAATGGGGAGACCACTTTTTACCTGCTGGGCATGGGTGGTGGCGGACAGGAAAACATCAGTGGAATGGTCAATGGCGTGGATATTACCGCGATCAACGACGTTTTAATGAGCTCGGATATTGGTCCTTACCTGACTGACTTTGAAGCCCAGTCAAGCGGCGGCACGGTTGCCGATGGGACATTCGATGCCAGCCTTTCCGATGTTCAAGCGGCCTTCTCCTCCCTGACGTGGGGTTCGCCTTCGCCGAATACCAGCGATACCGTGATACAGTTGGCCAGCCCCAACGGGGTTGGCTTTGATTTTCCCTCCCAGACCGCCCATCTTTTCAGTTTCAGTACGGTTGATGTGGGTGTCACCGCGACTCCCGAACCATCCACCATCTGCCTGTTGCTCGCGGGCATGGCCGTCGCTGCAAGCCGTCGTCGCTGATCCTCTGCGGCTGGATAAAAACGGATGCGCCAATTCAAGGCAAAAGGTCGAAGGCTCCTGCCTTCATCCGATTTCGGCGCGCCGGAAGGGCCGGGTTTGTCCCTCCGAATTTACTTCGCAAGGCCCCTGCAAAATTTCTCGATCCGGTCCAGACCCTTTTCAATTTTCGCCATGCTGGTGGCGTAGCTGAGACGGATGTAATCGTCCGCGCCGAAGGCAATGCCGGGCACGGCGGCGACCTTCTCCGCTTCCAGCAGTTTCGCGCAAAAGTCGGTGGACTTGAGGCCGGTCCTGGAGATGTTCGGGAACAGATAAAACGCGCCCTTGGCATTCACACAGGAAATGCCCGGAATGCTGTTCAATTTCTGATGCGCAAACCGGCGGCGTTTGTCGAATTCCGCCACCCAGAGCTTCAGGTGGTCCATCGAACCGGTGATGGCGGCCAGCCCGCCTTTTTGCGCGAATGAAGTCGGGTTGCTCGTGCTGTGGCTTTGCACGGCGTCAATGGCCTTGGCAATCGGTTCGGGCGCGGCCAGAAAACCCAGCCGCCAGCCGGTCATGCTCCACGCCTTCGCAAAGCCGTGAACGATGATGGTGTGCTCCTGATGTGCCGGCGAAAAACTCGCAACACTCTTCACCTTCGCGCCATCGTAAAGCAGGTGCTCGTAAATCTCGTCGCTCATGATGAGCACGCCTTTTTCGACGCAGACGTCCCCGATGGCTTTGGTTTCCTCCGGCGTATAAACGCTGCCGGTCGGATTGCTCGGCGAGTTGAGGATGAGCAGCCGGGTGTTGGGCGTGATGGCGGCGCGCAGCTGCGCGGGGGTGAGCTTGAATTCGGTCTTGTCCGACGTTTGCAGAATCACCGGTTTCGCGCCGGCGAGCTTCACCATTTCCGGATAGCTCAGCCAATACGGCGCGGGAATGAGCACCTCATCGCCTTCCTGGCAGGTGGCAAGGATAACATTATAACATGAATGCTTGCCGCCGCAGGACACGATGATTTGCGACGGTTTGTAGGTGAGGCCATTCTCGCGTTTGAATTTGTCGGCGATGGCCTGGCGCAATTCCGGGATGCCGCTGGACGGCGTGTATTTGGTGAACCCGGCGGCCAGCGCCCGGGCGGCGGCGTCCTTGATGTGTTGCGGGGTGTCAAAATCCGGTTCGCCGGCGCCGAAGCCGACGACGTCCTCGCCCGCGGCCTGCATGGCCTTGGCCTTGGCATCAATGGCAAGCGTGAGTGACGGTGACAGCGACGCGGCGCGTTGAGAAATTTTATAGTTCATTTGAGCGGCGGAGAATTTACGCGCTGCGCGACGAAATTCAAGGAAGGAAGCTGATTTTCGCATTTTTGCCTGCGAATCACCAGAAACATGCGAATCGCGGCGGAGGCCATCGCGGCCCAGGACTTGGCGGAGATTTGAAGCATCCGGCACACGCGAGCGCCTTTAAGTGCGCCGGCCTTCTGGCGCTTTGGAATGAACCGTGAGGGCAGGGTTTGCCGAAATTGTTATTGTAGCTGTTGCAAGGCTGCGGGCTGGACGGGTTGCGTTGGACTGCCGCTTTCCCCGGTAAATTCAACCACGTCGCCAGTGATAACCAGTTTCGGAATCGAAAACAACAGCAGCCAGGTCGTGGAGCGGTCTTCGGTGACGTTGATCAGCGCGACCGATTTGCCGTTCACAGATTCGCCGATATGGCCATACAAGTCGGCGCGGGCCGCAGCGGTGTTGGGGGCGGTGATGGGAATAATGCCCAACAGGAACCGGAAGCCATAACTCCGGCCTTCGGCACCTGCCTTGATCATCTTGTAGTTGGCATGGTTCAGGTCAATCTGGGTTTCTGTCGAAGACGCGTTGTTTGTCACCCGAGTGCTTGCGCATCCGGTGGCAAGGCAGAGGAGGATCGAACCGACGGTGATGGGAACCAAGCGTGTGGAGAGAGAGGCAAGGTGTTTCATATCATCTGACTTTTGATTTTTCTGAATCGAGTTGAACGGGCGTTTACAGCCGGCATTTGCATTCAACGCAGTTCAAGTAAAACGCAGAAAAACAATCTTGGCAAGTGCCAAGGCCATTATTGTTTGAAAAAGCCCGGCGGATGTTATTTGGCGGTAGCAGCGGACGTTCAGTCTGCTCATTCTTCGCCAGCCAAAGTCAGAGCCTGCCAACCTCGTCGGCCACCAATCATTGCTTCACTTCGTCAAATAATACTTCTGCGCGTATTCCTTGACCATGCGGTCGGTGGTGAACTGGGGCACGAGCGTGGCCATGGCGCGGCGCATGCGCTTGATCCATTCGCGCGGGATGCCTTGGGCATCCCGGTTGTAGAACATGGGGACGACCTGTTCGGTCAGCGTCCGGTAGAGGTTCGCGCTGTCCACGCGGTCCTGTTCCTCGACGCTGTCGGGATGTGAATCCGGGCCGATGGCGAAGCCGTTGGTGCCGTCGTAACCTTCGCGCCACCAGCCGTCCATGATGCTGAAGCCCATGCACCCGTGGCAACTGGCCTTCATGCCGCTGGTGCCGGAGGCTTCGAGCGGCCGGCGCGGGTTGTTCAGCCAGATGTCGCAGCCGGAAACCATCTGCCGCGCGACATGCACGTCATAATTTTCAAGGAAAACCAGGTTTCCCGCCAGGTCGCTGTGTTTGCTGAGGTGGATGATTTGCTGGATGAAACGTTTGCCGTCGTCGTCGCGCGGATGGGCCTTGCCGGCGTAAATGAACTGCACCGGACGTTGATTGTCTTTGACGAGCTTCACGATGCTGTCGAACTGCTGGAAAATCAGCGGCGCGCGCTTGTAAGTGGCGAAGCGGCGGGCAAAGCCGATGGTCAGCGCGTCAGGATTCAGCAGGTGATCGAAGCGGATATAATCGCCGGGCGTGACGCGCTGGCTTTGGTACAACAGCCGGCGCCGCGCGAATTCAATCAGTTCGCGGCGCAACTTGTAACGCAGCGCCCAGATTTCCTCGTCGGAAACAAACGCCGGATCGGTCATCTTCTGCCAGAATTCCGTGCTGTTCATCGCGTGCGCCCAGTTGCCGCTGAATTTGTCGCGGAACAGGGCGGTATCGCCGTTGCCGCCGTTGGCGAGTTTTTTGCGCCAGAATTTGCGCACCGGGCCTTTCATCCAGCCGAGCAGGTGAATGCCATTGGTGATGTGGCCGATGGGGACCTGCTCGACGGGCACACCGGGATAAAGGGCGTGCCACATCTGGCGGCTGACCTCGCCGTGCAATTCGCTGACGCCGTTCGCGGCGCGGGACAGTTTCAACGCGAGCACGGTCATGCAAAATAGTTCCTCCGCGTTCCGCGGGTTTACACGGCCCAGCGCGAGAATCTCGTTGAGCGGAACCGGCAGCGTGCCGAGGTAACGCTGCAAGGCGTAATTCAACAGTTCCGGGCTGAAGCGGTCATGCCCGGCCTCGACCGGCGTGTGCGTCGTGAACAGGCATTCCTGCTTCGTGGCCGCGCGAGCCTCGGCGATGGGTTTGCCGGCGGCCAGTTTCTCGCGGATGAGTTCCAGCGTGAGAAACGCCGCGTGGCCCTCGTTCATGTGGAACGTGGAGGGTTCGATGCCCAGCGCGCGCAGCAGCCGCACCCCGCCGATGCCGAGCAGGGTTTCCTGCATGATGCGGGTGGTGCTGTCGCCGCCGTAAACGCGCGTGGTGAGGTCGCGGAAATGCTGTTCGTTTTGCGGCAGGTTGGTGTCGAGCAGATAAACCGGGATACGGCCCACGTTCACGCGCCAGACCTGATAATCCACGACGCTCATGCCGATCTCGACGCGGCCCACCAGCCGTTCGCCATTCGCGTCCAGCACCGGTTCCAGCGGCACGTTGTGCGGGTCAACCGCGTTGTAGTATTCCGTCTGCCAGTTGTTGTTGTCGATGGCCTGTTGAAAATAACCTTCGCGGTAGAACAAACCGATGCCGACGAAACCGAGTCCCAGGTCGCTCGCGGATTTTGCGTGGTCGCCGGCCAGAATGCCCAGGCCGCCCGCGGAAATGGGCAGGGATTCGTGGAAACCGAATTCGGCGGAGAAATACGCGACCGGATTTTTATGCAGTTGCGGCGCGTGGTGGTGTCCCCAGGTGTTTTTCTCGTTCAGGTAAGCGTTGAAATTGTCCAGGACACTGCGGGCGTGGCCCTCGAAATCGGCGTCCTGCAACCGCATGCGCAGTTCGTATTCCGAGACTTCATGCAATACGGCGACGGCATTGTGAAACAGATTCTGCCAGCCGCGCGGGGAAAGTTCATAAAAAAAATCCTGCGCCTCCTGATCCCAGCTCCACCAAAGGTTGCGGGACAACTTTTGCAGTCCCGCGACCAGTTCATTAAGCTCCGCGACCGCAAGCGGTTTTTTCATCATAGGCTTTGTCGTTCCTTAATAGGACCGGCTCCTGACCGGTCGTGAGGCGGACAATAAAGACCCCCGCGCCGTTCGGCAAATAAAAATTTGAATCCAAAATGCGGAGCCGGGGCCCGCCGGAAATGTCCGGGCAATGGCTGGATCGGCGGGTCTGTCACTGCCGTGGACAGTCCGGTGCCGGCCAAAATTTTCCATTCGCCATTTTTCCCCCCACGGTTAAATTCCATTCGCATTGGGAAATGAAAAAATACTGGCACGTCATCGGGATCGGGATTCAGAACAACCTGACGTATCGCGTCAATTACCTGACGCGGACGTTGTTCAGCTTCATCCCGCTGTTCGCCATGTTGTCGCTCTGGCGCACGATTTACGCGGGCCAGGGGACGGCCATTGCCGGGTACACGCTGGCGCAGATGATTTCGTATTATCTGCTGGTCGCCGTGGTGGACGTGCTGACGGCGGTGAACGAGGACGACTGGCAGATTGCCGCCGACATCCGCGAAGGCAACATCAGCCAGTTCCTGCTCAAACCGATGGACTATTTATGGTACCGGCTGAGTCTGTTTGTTTCCGGACGGGTTGCCTTTCTGGCCGTGGCGGTCGTGCCGCTGGTCATTTTTATCGGCTGCTTCGGGCACTATTTCATCCTTCCAGCCAATGGTCCGGCCTTTGCGGCGTTTCTCGTTTCACTGGTGCTGACGGCGCTGCTGCAATTCTTTATTTCCTACGCGATGGCGCTGCTGGCGTTCTGGGTGCTGGAGGTTTCAACGTTCATTTTCATCCTGTTCGCCTTTGAATATCTCGCCAGCGGCCACATGTTCCCGCTCAGCCTGTTGCATTCCAGGTTTCCCGCATTGGAACAAGCGCTCTTTTTTACGCCATTTCCTTATCAAATGTATTTTCCGGTCAGCGTTTACATGGGCAGAATCACCGGCGCGGATTTATGGCAGGGCATGTTCGTGCAGGCGGCCTGGGTGCTGGCGGCCTATGCCTTCGCGCGGTTCATGTGGCGGCGCGGCATCCGGCATTATGGCGCGTTTGGAGGATGAAAAAATGAGTCGAGAGTCGAAAGTCGAGAGTCGAGAGCAAGCCGGGCAGGGGGCCGTGGCCGAAAGCCTCGACCCTCGTCCCTCGACCTTCGTCCGCTACCTCGTCATTTACGCGGCGCTGTGGAAGACCTCCGTGACGCGCGAAATGTCGTTCAAGGGCAATTTCATCCTGTGGATTGTCGTCGAATTGCTCTGGTTCGCGTTGCAACTGTGTTTCATCGGCGTGCTGTATCTGCACACGAACTCCATTGGCACCTGGACGCAATGGCAGGTGGTGCTGCTGGTCGGCGCGAGCAGTTTCATCCAGCAAACGTACCAGGCGTTTTTTCTGTCCAATTGCGTGAATCTTTCGGAACTCGTCCGCACCGGCAAAATGGATTTTTTGCTGCTGCTGCCGGTGAACACGCGTTTCGTCGTCTCCCTGCGGCAGGTGGACCTCGGCGCGTTCGTGAACGGCGGGTTCGCCGTTGCCGTCATGGTCTATGCCGCGGGGAAACTGGCTTTGCATCCGACGGCGGGGCAGTTCCTCGGTTTCCTGGCGTTGTGCGCCGTTGGCATTTTGATTCACTATTCACTGATGTTCATGCTCGCCGCGATCAGTTTCTGGACCGTGCGCGCCCAAGGCATCGTGTGGGGCTACTACAATCTGTTCAACATCGCGCGGATGCCGGATGAAGCTTTTCGCGGCGTGTTCAAGATGGTCTTCACGTTTGTGCTGCCGGTGCTGCTCGTTTCGAATGTGCCGACGCGGGTGCTGGCGGACAAATTGCAATCGCCGGTTCTCTGGCTGGTGCTGCTGGGGATGGGTGTGGTTTGCGCGGTGATATCCGAATGGTTCTGGCGGCTCTCCGTGCGCCGCTACACCAGCGCGAGCACTTGAAAATGCGCTTTCGTGATGAATTCAATCGATTGGACCAAAGAAAGGACATCCTTGGTCTTGAAAGCCGCTGATGTCGCCGGTCGTCGGAGAGCGCGGCGGCAACCGCAGAGCGCCGCCGCTTTCGCAACCGCAGGGTACTCCTCATTTTTGGGCCGCCGCCGGAATCGAAAAGCGGTGTCACGGCCACCGCAGTCCAAGACGCAGGCGCGCCAGGTGACTCACGAAAAGCCGGCGCTATTTCTTCGGCAGGGCCCTGGCGACGGCCTGATCCAGGGCGTCGCCGCGCAGGTCGGTGGCGATGATGATGCCCTTGCCGTCCAGCAGATAGGTTGCCGGAATGGATTGAATCCCGTATTTGACGGCCAGCTTGTTTGACCAGCCCTGGCCGTCGAAGAACTGTGGCCACGTCATTTCATTTTGTTTGGTGTAACTCAGCAGCTTCTCCCGTTCCTGATCCAGACTCACGCCGATGATATCAAAGCCTTGGTCATGATATTTTTTGTAGGTGGCCACGACGTTGGGGATTTCCGCCCGGCACGGCGGACACCACGTCGCCCAGAAATCAATCAACACCACCTTGCCTTTGTGGTCGGCGAGCAAAAGCGGTTTGCCATCCACGTCCTTTTCGCTGAAATCGGGGAATGTGGCCCCGACGACCAGGCTGTCCTGGATTTTTTTGGCTGCGATTTCCATCGCGGCCTGTTGTTCCAACGCGGCGACGAGATGGGTGCCTGGAAATTCGCTTTTGAGCTGCTTCATTAACGCATCGGCCCGGGCCGTGTCTTGAAACACCTCCGCATAGAGCGTTGCCTTTATGAAAAGAATTTCCGCCACCGCATCCGTTTTTTCGCCCTTGTGTTCCGCGAGCAAAACGTCGAATTGTTTCAGGTCATCTCCCAGGGCCAACTCGGTGGTTTTGCCGGACTGGATGTCGGCCTTGACCTTGGCAACCAGCGTCTTGAGTTCGGCGGCGGGATCGTTGGTATCCGCGGCAAACAGGCTCGAACCGGTGATGACGAGCAGCATCGCCACCAAGGCGGCCAAAATTTTGTTGTTCATGGCGGTGATTCGTTGACCGGGCCCGCTGGCCGTCACTGATTGGGCGCGCCCCCGGCGCCCGGCTGGGTCATTTCGTGATAATCCTGGGGTGTTTGAAAGATGGATGCGTCCACGGACTGTTCTTTTGCCGAAACCAGGGTGGAGGTGACTTTCTGCCCGTTCATCTCCATTTGCGTCTTGACCACCATCCCCGGCAGGGTGGTGACATCCGGGGCCGTGCCTTTGGAGATTTGCGCGATCGGCGAATTGTTCAGTTTATCCATTTGGACCTTGATATCCGCGTAGTCTGGAAAATCCTTGGTCACCCACACGGTTTGATTGGCGCCGTCGGGGCTGGACCAGTTGTAAATTTCCGCGTTGTAACGGCCCACCTTTTCGGCCTTGCCCGTGTCCACGAACTTGGGTGGCGGGGCATTCGTCCCGGCGCCGGCCCGGGCCCTTTTCATGGTTTCAACCATCTGCTTGATTTGCGCCCCGGGAACTTTCATGGCGGCCTTCTGATCGTGCATCAGCGTGACCGAATCGCCCGAGTTCAAATCCATGATGGTACTCATGGCTCCCTGCGGGGAAGCCGGCATGTCCACGCGAATTTTCTCGCCCTTGATTTGCGTGGTCACGGTGCCGTTGATCATCGCGCTTTCAATGGTTTGCTGCATGACCAGGTTGGCATGCGCGGCGGCCAGGCTGACAGCGAGGCTGATAAATATCAGGGGGCGTTTCATAATGATGAGATCTTGCTCCGGCATTCTGCGGAAGGAAAGCTGAAAATATAGCCGTGAACCGTGGCTTTGCACCGGTCCGGCGATCAGGGGGCACTTGCCTTGTCCGTCCGCGCCAACCGGTCCGGTTTGAATATCCCATAACGGTCGTGCTGGAAGTGATAAATCTTCGCGATTTCGACTTCAAACCGCTTCGGCCAGCTGAACCGGTGCAGCCCAACCCGATGAACATGCCGATCAATGGCCCAGCAAAATAAATCCACCAGCCGGTCCAGACACCTGAAATGACCGACGGCCCCAGGCTGCGCGCGGGGTTCGTGCTGGCGCCCGAAACCGGCGCTTCGAGATAAACCATGATTGCGTAGAGAACGGGAAACAACCACGGCGTGTACTGTCGAAGTTTCCGGTGTGAGAGAAAAAGGAACAACCCGACGATCAGGCCAGTCGTGGTGGTGATTTCTCCGCAGAGCGCGGCGCCAATGGTGTAGCCGGTCACCGGTGTCGTGCCGCCAAAATTGACGCTGCGGCCCATCTGTCCCCAGAGCAAAAGGGGGACCGAGCCGGTGATGGCGCCCGCAAACTGCGCCAGGATATAACCGATGGTATCGCGGGATGAGAACTTGCCCTGGATGCGGAAGGCCAGCGTGACGACCGGATTGATGTGGGCGCCGCTGATTTTACCCACGGTCGAATAGGCGATGGCGGCGCCGGTCGCGCCGAACAAAAATCCCGTGATCAACCGGCGCAGGCCGGCGTCCGGCAGGAAGGCGGCCATCGGGCTGCCGGCGCCGAAATCGAAAATCACCACCGACAGGCCGACTCCGACCAGCAGTGCGGTGCCAATCAGCTCGGACAAATAGGTCTGCCACGGAATCTTCACGACCCCACCAGCATAGACAGGATTTGCCGGTTGCCAGTCAAAAAATCCCGCGAAGCCGGACCGAATATCCGGCGGCATCGCGGTCAGCGGATCCAAAATAAATCCCTTGAATCAACCCTTTGGAGGATAACACCAGTCTGGAATTTTATGACCGGAATTGCGGGTTTTGACCACAACAAAAGTGACGTAATTTTTCTCGCAAGCGCGGTGGATGGAGGCGTTCGTATCCGTCAGGTAAGTTGTCCGTCCCTCTGCGTTGTCCACATGAAGCGGTGAGCCCGACGAGTTGGGGAGCTTTGCCGGCAGGCGCGCAGTTCGAAATGGCGGAGGAGGCGTTGCCGCAACGCCACATCTCCTCCAATGTCGTCCATGAGCTGGACGGCCGCGAGGCGCTGGATTTCCTTTCCCGCCGTGGCATGTTCGTCAATTGGAGCGACAGGCACGTGTCCAAGGTCAGCCTGCTGGATTTGAAGCTCAAAACCGTCAACGGACCGGACGTGCTCCGGCAAATCAAGGCCGGAGATAACACCAAAACCATCCCCGTCGTGGTTTTTATCGGCTCGCGACGGGACATCGACCTGATTGAAAGTCACCGGCTGGGCGTGAACAGCTATGTCATGAAACCCGCCAACTCCGCCCAGTTCCTCCAGGCGGTCGGCGACATCGGAAACTACTGCTGAACCTCAACCACCCCCCGGCGCACTGAACCGGTTCCGGCAAATCGGATGGATGCGTTCCTGAACTCCAACGATGCGGCGGAGTCTCAGCGCGCGGATTAACCCTTTGGTTTAACCCGAATTCCGAAATGAAATTTCCGCGTTAGCGGAGTGCGGCCGTCCCGGCCGCAGCAACGTGGGATGGACAGGCGATTGGGAAATATTCCCCGGCTTGAAGATAGCCAAGTTGCTGCGCCCGAGGACGAGCGCACTCCGGGGCAGCCTCGTCCGCCCTGCCATCGTCGGCAACTTCGGAATTCGGGTTTAATGCTGATCATCGTGATTTCCGCCATTGTCACTATGGTCTCCACCCTGGTCGCCATGATCCGGATGGCCATTATCCACGACATGGCCTCCGCCACCGTGGTATCCCCGGTCTCCCCCGCCTCCCCAGAAAATACAGCCAGTGGTGGAGAGCAAGGCGATGACGCATATTGAATAAAGAATGAATTTCATATGCCGGACAGTGCCACGGCTTGAAGGTGGCTGCCATGGGGTGTTACCCCCATCGAAAAATTAGCGAATCCAATTGAATTCCCTGGCCTCGGCGAAGTTTCAACGTCGTTTGGTAGTTCCCTAATTTGGTTGCAGGGCACGACGTAAGGAGTGCTGGCCCAGTCGGCGCGTCACCTCGTCGCCTGCAAATCAGGACACTGCCCGTCGTTTTGCCCGCTGGACCGGTTTTTGGGAGCAGGCGGCAATCCCGATGGCCTTTCGTGCCCATTCGACCAGCTCCGGCGGCTGTTCCAAAACATCCGGCGGCACTTCGTGATACGCCATCGTCATCACCTTGCCCTTCGACTCGTAAGTGAACGGCCCCATGCCGCGCGCCGTGAAATCCGCCTGCGACCGTGCGTCGGTTTTGAAAAACAACCGGCCTTCGTCCAGAATCGCGAAGAACTGTTCGCCTTGATAAAGCCCATGCGCGCCGAACATCGCCCGCGCGCGCACGTCCGGTAACGCGCTCAATTGGTCGAGCACAAATTCCTTGAACGAGTCGTCTGGCATGAACAACTCAGGCAGCCTTGCGCGGGATGTTGGCGGTGTAAAGCAACCTTCCCCGGTCATCAATCATCCGCACTTTCAGGTTGTCGGCCTGCAGGGTCACGGCGGTGAAACCGGAACAGGCCTCGGCAAATCTGGTGTATCGGGTCCGGAACACCGGACGCGCCCGCGAGCCGGCGCCGGAATCAAACAGGTTCACCGTGCCGGCCTGCAAATGTTGCAGGTTGTGGTCGTGGCCGTTGAAATAGGCCTGCACCTGGTATTGCTTGAGGAGCGGCAGGACGTCTGCGATGAGTTCGCGCGTGTCGCCGTGCCCGAGGATGCCGCCGCCGGAATAAATCGGGTGGTGACCAATGACAATTTTCCAGGGCGCGGTCGAGGCGGCCAGGGCCGCCTTGAACCACGCGAGCTGTTTTGGAACGTCCTGCGTGCTGACGTGTTCGCGATATCCGGGTTCATGCCAGTAGCTCTTCACCATCGGCGTCGTGTCCAGATAGAAAAAGTCCACGGCGGTGGCGGCGTCAATCTGCCGGGTCTGGGTGAAATAGCGCGCGGGCATGTTCCAGCGTTGGCTCAGCCGGCTGTAGTCGATTTGCGCGTCGCAATTGCCGCGATAATCATGATTGCCCAGGGCGACGTGCCACGGGACCTGCAGGGCAGGCGAGTGGTAAACGTTTTCAAACGAAGTCTGCCATTGCGGGTCGCTCGTCGAGACCACGCCGTTTTCGTAGAAATTGTCGCCGACGGATATGATGAACTGTGGCTTGAGGGCGTTCGCGGCGATGCCCATTTGTGTCGCCACGTCCACCTGATCGGTCTCGCCGTGCCTTCCCCAATCACCAAAGACCAGGAAGTTCAGGTCGCCGGCCGGGGTGTACGCAACGTCGGCGGCCCACAAGGTATCCGGCAGGAAGCGACCGATCACCGCCGCCTGGGTGGCTACGAACAGAACGCGGACGAATTCACGGCGGGTTTGTTTCATAAACCGGTGCCAGATTACACCGCTGCTTCCCGGCTAAAAATAAAAATCCATGTGACTTGACAGTAACGCTGACATAGAACGCCGGCATGGTGTTCAACAAGCCGGACAAATAAAACCTGCGGATTCGTTCACTACCTTGCCTTCTGTTAGGTGTTTACAGAAGAAAACGAAGGAAACAAAGTCAGAAAAAAAGAGAGCCGGACTTTCGTCCACCCCCGCAACAAGGGAACGAAGCCGCAGTTTCCCTTGTTGTGGTTAAATTCGGCCTTGCGCCGTTTGTGCCCTTTTTGTGGCTGGGAAATTTCCTTCGTGTGATCCGCGTCTTTTGCTGTTCTCTCCCCATCTTTGCGTGCTTGACGGTTAAATGACCACATCGCGCCGCAGGATCGACGCTCCATTTCATGACGCCGGGCTATTCTTTGGACCGGACGGCTTCGGGTGAAGTTCCCATGCCGGGATGCGGATGGCCGTCCACCGTGCCGTTGTGGCTCGCATCCCCGGCCTGGCGGGCGGGCGCGCGTTCTGCAATTTTACGATACGTCGCCAGCGCCAGCAATGGCCAGGCGTTGCGATACATGTCGTATTTCAAATAAAACACCTTCGGAAAACCCGTGCCGGTGGTTTCATGCTCCGTCCAGGAACCGTCCGGATTTTGTGTGCGGGTCAGATATTCAATGCCGCGCTTGAGACGCGGATTCTCCGGGTCGTCGAATGCGCACAGCCCCATGACGGCCCAGGCGGTCTGCGACGCCGTGCTCGGTCCGCTCCCCTTGAAAACCGGATCATCGTAGGTATTGCAACGTTCACCCCAGCCGCCGTCGTCATGCTGGACGCTTTCGAGCCAGTCGCGCGCCTGCAACAGCCACGGCTGCTGCATGTCCAGGTTCAACGCGCGCAAACCGCGCAACACCTGCCACGTGCCGTAAATGTAATTCACGCCCCAACGGCCGTACCAGGAGCCGTCCGGTTCCTGCTGGGCGCGGATGTAATTCAGCGCCTTCTTCACCCGCGCGTGGCTTACCCGGAAATTTTCGTACCCGAGCAGTTCCAGGATGCGCGCGGTAATGTCGGCGCATTCGGGATCAAGCATCGCGTTGTGGTCGGCGAACGGGACCTTTTCGAGGATGTTTTTGGTGCAATCCTTGTCAAACGAGGCCCAGCCGCCGTCCTTGCACTGGAACGTCAGCATCCAGTTCATGCCCCGCCGGAAACATTCGTCGCGCCGGTTGGGATTGTCGGTGGGGATTTTGCGGAGCGCCAGCAACACCATCGCCGTGTCATCCACGTCCGGGTTCCACTGGTTGTTGAATTCAAAGACCCAGCCGCTCGGTTCGACGCGCGTGGGATTCTTGTGGTACCAATCGCCCAGGATGCGGATTTCCCGGTCCATCAGCCAGGTGGCGCACTTTTTCAAGGCGGGATGATCTTCCGAAATGCCGGATTCGTGGAGGCAGACCGCGACAATGGCGCTGTCCCACACCGGCGAGAAGCACGGTTCGATGCGCACGCTGTCGGCGGTTTCATGCTCCAGCTTCTTGAGTTCGTGCGTGGCGCGGATGACCTGTGGATGATCGTCCGGATAACCGAGCGCCTGGAGCGTGATGAGCGAATTGAGCATGGCCGGGAAAATCGCCGCCAGGCCGTCCGAATGCTCGAACCGCTCCAGCATCCATTGCTCGCACCGCCGCAGCGCGGTTTTGCGGAACGGATGGATTTTATGTTCGGCGAACCATTCCGCGAACTTGTGCAGCCGGTCCAGCCAGAGAAAGAAATTCCGCCAGGACACCGCTTCCGGGTCGGGCGCGAGGGCGAGGTCGCGTTCGTGCAAGCCCTCGGGATACAATTCGTCCAGATCCACCTGGGCGGGGCGGGTGGGCTTGAAATGGTTGATGATCGCCAGCGGCACGAGCATGGCGCGCGACCAGTTGCTCATGTCCCAGAAATGCACGCCGAACCATTTGCCCAGCAACATCACCTCGCAGGGGATGGTCGGCACGTATTCCCATGAATACAGCCCGAGCAACGCGAGGTACAACTTGGCAAACGTGTTCATGCGCGGCACGCCGCCCAGATGCAGCGCCACTTCACGCGCCCGCAGCATCCGCGGATCGGTTTCCCGGACCCCGGCCAGTTTGAGCGCGAGATAAGCCTTGATGGTGGCGTTCACCTCCGACGGGCCGCCGTGGTAAATGTTCCAGCCGCCGTCGGCCAATTGCATGGAAAAAATGTGATTGACCGCCTTGCGCTGCCATTCGCGGTCAACCTTCCCATTCCAATGGTGGTACGCCACCGTGTCGGACACGAGCGTCGAATCCACCATCAATTCGCCGACCCAGTAACCCTCGGGCTTTTGGAGGCCCAGAAGATGTTCCTGCGACCGCAGAATCGCCGTTTCGATCTCTCTCTCAAATTCCGTTTGAAGCCGGGCCGCCCGAGGCGATTGCGTCGTCTGAACCCTTGATTCACTTTCAGTCAACACGCCTTCATTTTGCGGGGTTCACGCGGGTCTGTAAAGGATTTTAAGAGGCCGTCCGGCGAGATGGAATGCCGGTCCCGCAACATCAACCATCCCGGCATGCTTTTTTGATTTCACTTTTTAGACAGGCCGCACGTGTGGTCTCCAGCCGTTCCCGCGGATACATTGCTTTCGCCTTGACTTATGCAGACGGCGCGATAAAATCTTCTTATCGAAGGAATCAGTCGATGAAAACGCGCATTAATACCCTGCTCACTCGCCTCGCCGTAGCTCCAACGCGAAGCCGGGTCCTGCCCGCAGTGTTGACCAGTCTCGGCTTGATGCTGGCTGGCCCGGTGACGGCGCAACTGACAATCACTCTTTCCGGAACAAATGTTGTCTTGACGTGGCCAACCAATCATACCGCTGGGCTTGCTTTGCAATCCACCCTCAATCTCGGCTCAGCGGCGGTTTGGACTCCAGTTTCTAATGCACCGGTCGTCGTAAATGGGCCAAACACCGTGACCAATCCCATCTCCGGCACACAGCAGTTTTACCGGTTAATCCCTCCAGGCATGGCGCTCATTCCCGCAGGTTCGTTCACGATGGGGGACACTCTGGATGGCGAAACCGATGCCATTCCCGCCATCACCGTAACTGTATCGGCGTTTTACATGGACACGAATCTGGTGAGTTCCAATCAATGGCAGTCGGTCTATACCTACGCCACGAACCAAGGGTATATTTTTGTGAATGCCGGTTCAGGCAAGGCGACGAACTATCCAGTGGAATTGGTGGACTGGTATGACTGTGTGAAGTGGTGCAATGCGCGGTCAGCGCAGGCACATTTGACGCCGGTATATTATACGGATACGAACTTGACGCAGTTGTTCACCAGTGGCGACAATGGCACGACGGTGTATGCGAACTGGGGGGCGAATGGGTATCGGCTGCCGACGGAAGCGGAGTGGGAGAAGGCGGCGCGTGGCGGGTTGAGCGGGCAGCGGTTTCCGTGGAGCGATTTCATTTCGGAAACAAATGCCAACTACTATCCTGGCTCCACCAATTCCTATGATTTGGGCGGGACGCAGATTTATGGAGGCGGGGCGTCTCCTTGGACGAGTCCGGTGGGAACGTTTCCGGCAAACGGGTATGGCTTGAATGACATGGCGGGGAATGTGTGGGAGTGGTGTTGGGACTGGTATGCAGGGCCGGCTTATCCGGCCGGCAGTCCGTATTTGGGAGGCACCGATCCACGCGGGCCGGTCGGACCGTTGAGCGACCGTGTGCGGCGCGGCGGCAGTTGGTTCAACGTCGCCTCCTTCGCGCGGTGCGCGTGTCGCAACGACGCCGTCCCGTACGTCGCCAGCACCAGCATTGGCTTTCGTTGTGTGAGGGTGCCTTAGTTTTTGCTCTTTTACGCTTTAACCCTATTGAACTGGCAAGCGTAAGGGTTTGGAGCAAAGCCAGCGCCGAGGCAGGAACTCACGACGCTTCCCTAGAGCAAATCAACTAAAATCATAGCCACAAAAATGCACAAGAGGCTCAAAATAAAACCTTTTCTTGCGACTTTTGCGCTTTTTCGCGGCCACAGAAATAGTTAAACCGCTCTAAATCCGCGGAAACGCCGGTTGAAATTTAGTTTTGTGGAGGCAAACCCGGAGGCAAACAGTATTCATGGACCTAGCATCACGCGATAGAAGCGGCACGGCAAAATCGTTCCCATGGAGTCGGTATAAGTGAAGGGCGGAGTGTTGGTGCAGACGCCGGTCCAATTCACCATGTCGGTTGAAACCTGGACAATGGTTGAATAATACGGCGACGGCATGGTAACGGCGACTTGGATTACGCCGTTGGTAGCAGCAGCCACCAATTCAGGCACGGGTTGGAAGGCCACTCCGATGGCGAAAATCAACCCGGAGGCAATAATACTTTGTGCGCCGCCGGGCGTGAATTCATAGATGTTGCTGCTTTCAGAATCCGACTCAAACAGCACACCCGCACTGTTAAAAGCCAGTCCGAATGGGGCGCTCAACCCGGTGGCAAACGTGGTTTGCACTCCGCCCGGCGTATATTCGTAAATGTTGCCACTACCAGCATCCGCCACAAACAGATTCTGCGCCTGCGCGCTGGAGGCCATCAGCAGCGCCGCCGCGGCACAGACCACTCCGCTGAAGGCGTGGCGCGCAGCCCGAGGAAACGAATGGAACATCGCTTTCATGGCGATTGCCTTATTGCCGAATAATGTGCGTTTTACCATGTAAAGAAGGCCTGTCAACGGGATAACAAGCAACCATCATACCATCCCGCTGAGCCGGATTTCACAGCGTTTCAGCCCATCCCACAAAGGGTTTTCAGACCGGCTGATTTTTAATATCACGACGATTGGATTCTCCCGATTTGGTTGGACTCCGGGGCAAATTTGTGTTTAATGAAGGGTGCCATGAATACGTCCCTCGTGAAATCGGTGCCGCAAGGAGATTTTATGGAAGTCAGCGCTTTAATGCAGGACTGGGAAACCCGGTTTCAAACGTTGGTCAGCGAAAAAAGGCCGATCAAGTACGACATGTACCCCATGCCCAATATCCCGGATGAATTCAAGCACCGGCTCAGCCAGCAGGGCTATTGTGACCTGATTCTGGAAAGCGATCAGTGGCAGCACTTCCTGGTTCCCAATCCGAATTGAGGTGGTGGGACATTTTGAAACTTCCGGTGGGGCAAGCAGCTTGTCCCGCCCAGCGGCGATCCTCGCGAGCCGGCCCCATCGGACTTCGACGCCAAGGGCGGCTCGTCAGCAGCCTCGCCCCACCGGGTTTTACCAGGACAAAAATTGCGTCAGCCTTCATCCGGATGGTGGGTGTGTGGGCATTGCCAGCCCTCCTCAATTGTTGCTTTGGTCGTCCCGGCTGTGGGAAAGCGTGTGGATGGCGAACAGCGTCCGGGTTTCGCCGTTTAAAAGCAATTTATTCGTGGAAGCCCAAAAAATGTAGGCGTCAATATCCACTTCCACCTCCCGCACCACAATTCCCCGGGCCGTAAAATCCTTCAGCATCTCCTGATGCTGCCTGAGCCACACATTATGGGAAGACCTCATGTCCGGGCACAATTTCTGCCACTTCGGCCATTGCCTGCGCTTGAACAACGGGATTACCCCCTGGGTTTTTATCGTGTTTTTCAAGGTGTGTTTGGAGCGGTGAACACGCCCGCCATCAGACACTTAAAAGAAGAAATTGTCAAACGCAGTAGTGCTACAAATATGGTGGGGCAAGCGTCCTCGCGAGCCGTCGCCACCAGGCATTGATAAGCCAAGGCCGGCTCGTCAGCAGCCTCGCCCCACCAAATATAACACTACCTCAAACGCGGACAGTTGGTCCGGACAGTTCGGAGCCTCCCGGCGCCGGCAACCGGGTTTTGCGAGGTTCAGCATTATCCACTCGAATTTATTTCATGGCCGGCTAGAATTATTTTCGTGTTGCTCATCATGACCAACCAATCGAAGCAATTGCTCCGCATCAGTTACGTGGGGCACGTGCAACGCCGGGATTTTCAGGACAACTTCGCCGACCTGACGGCGCGACTGGCCGAGTTGTCACCGGGCTTTCGCCTGTTGACGGACCTGGACCAATTGGAATCCATTCATACGGACTGTTTGCCGGACATGGGCCACATGATGGACTTGATCGGGCAGGCCGGTGTGGGTTCCGTGGTGCGAATCATCCCCGACCCGGCCAAGGACATGGGATTGAACATCCTGAGCATCTTTCACTATCCGGCGAATCTAAGCATAGTGACCTGCAACAGCACCGTTGAGGCCTTTCAGAAACTCGGACTTTAAGCGGAGAGAATGGGCCGTTTGTGTGCGTCATCCGTTGCCGCCCTCCTTTGCCCAGCATGCACACATTTCCTTCACGGCTTCAAAATTCGTGAGCCGGTTGGATTGATGGCATATTGAATGTGGATCATGCCGGGAATTTGATCGTTGTAGGGTGCAATCAATTCGATTGTAATGCGTCCGTATTGCCTGTTCGCCCTGGTTGTCGTCGTGCCTCCGTTGCCATCATCCTTTTTCCTTCCCTATGTTTCTACGGCTGCAGGTTCCGTGAGCCGTTGGGATTGATTACCATGTCTAAATTCAGTCCGAGGGGTGGGGTGTCGTGAATCGTGGACAAACGAACAACAAAGCTTCCAAAATATTTTCCATTTTCTAGCTGAATGTAAAACTGTTGATTTAAGGCCGTCGTCCAGTTTTTAGCGTCCTGTGGCATGTCGAACTGAAACGTTTCATGATAGCCGCTTTTAGGCGCTTGATACATGAATTCGTCGTTATTTACGGCCAAACCACCATGTGGAATTTCAAGTTCCAAGCTCCAATCATAACGGGCGTTACCTGGCGGTAAAATCTGCGGGTCGCGTTTCAAACGAACAATGAGTTGGCCACCTAAGGAAACTTTTTTTCCATTGAATAATTCAAATTGAATGGGCTGTCCGTCAACTGGAATGCCAATGCGAGTAAGATGATGAGAAATCAACTGTTGTGGTTCTCCCAATCTCCACATTCTAATAATTACTGGATTTTGAAAATTGCCGGTAGATGGACCGAAACCATTGGGGGTTTTGGGTGAAAGCGCATAACCATTTTTTTGAATAGATTCAATGTCAAAAACATCCCCTGTTACATCATGTATTTCAAAACGTCCGCCCAAATCAGTTACCTTTTCAACTGGTATCATATTTACTTCGTCGCCGAAAGGTGCAGGAAACTTCACATCCCAATGCCGAACCTTAACTTTTATTTTAACGTCCGATATGGGATTCCCATCTTGGTCGACCACCTGACCATAAAAATCAATTAGTTTATTTTGCGATTCCATATATTGCAGGATCGCGTTTGTTTTCTGGCGGTCATTGACAGTTGGCGCTGGATTCATTGACGGCGAAGAAATCGTTTGTATCGTTGAATTCGTAGTGAGAGCATTTATTGCTTTAACACTTCCCGATGTAGTTGATCTGGTATCGCTTGCTTTGCTATTGACTTTTCCGTCCACAGCCGACCGTTGACGAAATAAGTGAAATAAAATGAAAATTGCGATTAGAGCCGCGCCGAATAATAGCCAAACTCGATATACTCGATATACTTTCATTATATTATCTTGTAAATCCGAAACTTCCCAGTACTAAATCCCAAAATAAAGCGCGCTGCATGTTGTCGGAATTAAATTGAGCACTATGGCCTTTGTGTTCGCTACCGAAGCTGAAAGGTGAAGCAAATAAATCTAATTGGTTTCCCGCAAACACGCCTCCCACATTCACTTGCGCGCCAAGGGCGTAACACCGCGCCTCGTCACAGTAAGCAAATATCTGATATGTGTCTTGCGGCAGACCAAGTATATAGGTCCCGGCAAAAAACTTTGTTTCATCGTACGAATACGTTTGGTCAGGTTTCAAATCTTGATCCAGTTGCCAATGGTTTGCGGCCAGCGCCCAATCGTTGGCGTTGTAAAAATTGATGTAACTTCCAGCACCTGCTGTGCCGCTGAAATAGCACGGTCCATTGTTGGTCGGATAATTCGCATAACGATCGGGTGTGCCACTATCTAGCAACAAGCGGACGGTACGGAAGTCGGCTGTTTGATCGTAGCAATGCGCCGGCACTGCGCCCTGCATGGCGATATAAGTGTTTACCACTTGGTTTGACCCAGCCAGCTTCAACGCTTCGCCTGCTATAATATTTCCCATGCTGTGTGCCATGAGATAAACTTGACCAGGATACTGACCGTTGAGACGGTTCAAAAGGCCAAGCAATCCCGCCCCCGAAGACCACGCATTAAACTCGCTATTGTCGTAATTGTCAGGATCCGTCGCGACAGTTTTCCAACTGCCAAACCCATACTCCGTCGGCCACTGGAAGGCGCCGAAACGTCCTTCGTAACCCTGCCAGTAGAGCCGTTTGAATGCGGTCTCGGCAAATGCATCCCGTTCCCACGGCGCCAAATTCCAGCCATGCACAAAGAGGATGTATTCATTTTCTTCCGGGCTGGAAGCATTGTATTGGAATGGCGTCGTGACACCCAGCGGCAATCGCATTGAAAGGCTCGCCCGGGTTGCCGGCGCGCCTCCGTTGCCGTCTCCCACCGTCCAGCGTTCATACATTTCTTTCACGTCTTGCAGTTTCAGGCAGAGCGGCTGGCTTTCCGCCAGTTTGGTGACGCCGTCATTCTTGTAAATGGAAATCACCAACTGGCCGCTGCCCCGGCTCACTGCGTCAAACAATAAATGAGCCACTGGCTGGTTGGTCGTGACACCCGCCTTTGCCCAAAAGTTTGATGGGAATATGAATGGATTGTTCTTTGTAAGCACATTCCGGTGCGCCCACTCAATGATGTGCGTGCCGTAATTGGCGACTTGTCGCTGTGCTGTATCGGTGTCAACGAGGTAGAGCATTCCGCCGTCCGCTTCGGCTGCCTGAAAGAATTGGATTTTCGGGTCATCAGTCACATCTTTCCATTCCAGGGCCAGCAGGAATGTGCCATCCAACAATTCCCGGGTGATGCCTTGCGTGTTGATCCACAACCGGGTGTAATCCTCCAGATCCCGCGTGCAACTGATGGCAAGATTATCCGCGTCCGAGCCGCCGGACGGATCCAAGTCCGCGTAATCATCAATGCCGGAATCGTATCCATCGCGATCGTTATTGACCCAAAATCGGTACGGGTTGTCCGCGCCGGTGGCATCTGCTGTGTCAAAGGTAACGTTCCCATCCCGGTCGGCGTCCACGGCCAGTTGCAGGTTCGCTTCATCGGCCTGCACCTCAAAGGTGTAATCCCAATTCTGATGCACCTGCGTGGCCACCGGCGTCACATCCACGTTCACACCGGTGGGAGCCGACACGATCGTTTCGCCCCAGACCGAGTCGTCATCTTCATTGGTAATACCGCTGCTGACCAGCGTCTGGCCATTGATTTGGAGCCATTCCGATGGCAAGGGCAAATCGCCATACCACCACCATGGATCAGCCAACATCAAATAGCCAAAATTAACAAGCCCATAGCCAAGATCAGTGCGGGTTGGGTCCGATACTTCCAGAGCGGTCGCTCGAACCAGATATAGAGTAGTTGCTCCAGCCGCGGGCTGTCCCGATGGCTTGATCATCACCCGTGTTTGCGTCTCATTTATCCACGCTGTGTGGAGCTGCCCATGATAAGAGGTAAAGGATATCCGTAAATTGGCGTATTCCCACGGCGGAGAGATCGCATTTTCACCCGGCGTAAGACTTTCAGTGTACGTGTTGGTGGAGTTGTCTCTGTCGCCAGCCCCAAAAAACGAGATTTCAAAGTCGTGCCATGTTCCGCCTCGGTTATAAAGCCAGTCAACTGTGTTATCCCCGTGATAATATATGCCATTAGTCCAGTAAGCTTTTTGACTCTGGTATCCTGAATAACTCATCAATCCGACGGTTACCGGTTGGGGCTGGCTGAATTTTAATGAAGTGACCGGCGCACTCACGGTGCCGGGGGGCGGATACGCTTCCACGCTGAAATCCGCCATGCCACCGTCATTCACCGGGACGTTGTCCGCCTGCCACGATCCGTCGCCGTTTACCGTTGCTTGTATGCCGTTGACCCAAACGTCATAACCCGAATCGCTGACCGTGCCCGTCACGGTCACAGCCGGGAGGTTCAACTGGCCGGTCGAAAGTGGATTGATCGTCATGGCCACCGGGCTTTTGACCACGTTCATGGTCATCTTGCCGAGGTTTCCTGCCGCGCTCGTGGTGGTCAGCGTTATCAGGTTTGTCCCGTCGCTCAACGGCAGGTCCTGCAGCCATACTTTCCCGTCGCGCTCCACCAATCCCTCGACCGTGTCGCCACCGAGGGTTGCGCTCACTGCCGCCGTGGGATCACTCACCTGCGCCTGCAACGTGAAACTGTCGCCGCTGATTTGGGTTCCGTCCGGTGGCCAGATCACCGTCAACAACGGGGGATTGGTGGCATCGGAAAAATCCAGCGTGAAACCGGCACTGGCCGTGGTGGTGTTGCCCGCCAAATCGGTCGCGTGAACTGCAACCGTGTTCAAACCATTGGCCAGGGCAACATCATAGCATTGAAACCAGTTGGTGGTGAACTGGAGCAGATTGGTGTCGTAGAACCGGTCAGTCGTATAGCCGGTCCGATTGGTCCATAGGCCGGCGGCGTTGCTGACATCAAAGGTTAACGCGCCCAGGGATTCATTGGCATATCCTTGCAGTTGGATCACCGGCTGACCAACGGTGCTGGTCGTGGGATGGGTGATGGCAAGCGCCGGCGGCACCGTGTCCAGAATCAACTGCGCGTTCAGCCAGGTTTGTTGCGCATCAGATGACAACCCGCGCAGCCCGAGCAGAATGCTGTAGTTTCCATCGCCGGCATTCAGATTTACCACCACGTTTGACGCATAGGGTTCCCAGGTTGCATCGGCAATGTTGGTGTCGTTGACGAGAACCGCCTTGTAGAACGGCACGCCTTCCCGGAGGTTGATCGTGCCGCAAGCGGTGCTGCCATTGACATATTCCTTGGTGAAATTCAACGAGAACTGAATGATGTTGGGGTCAACGCCGTTCTGATAATCATAGAGCAGCGTATTGCCCTGACTGTCCAGATTGGTATCCGACAACGCCAACGTTCCGAAGTATTCCCAAAACCACCAGTCAGGTGTCACATTCCCGTTCCCGGTCACTCCGGTCCAGTCCCGCGCCCAAATGAACAGGGCGTTGGTGCGATCCAGCAACGGCACCGTAAAAGGCGTCATTGCTGGATTCGTCGGCCAGACTTCCGACTCAATATTCCAGTTGGTCAGTGACAAATCCGTTTTGCTCCATACTTCATAAACTTCGTCAGTCGCGCCGTTCAAGGTCAGGTACGCCAGACCGTTCGACGCGGCGTTGATTTGCAGCCATAACGAGTCGGCCCCCGGGCTGAATGCCGGAGCCGACCTCGTTTGGATTGGCGTTGTGTTCTCCTGGGCGTGGAGGAAACACAATCCAACGATCAATCCGCTGGCGGGCAACAACCCGGTTGGAAGGTTCCTGAATGCTTTCATGATTTCGTATTCATGCGTTTCCGTCCACTGGACCGGGATCGGCGGGCTTCGAGCCCCGTCCTGGCATTAAAATCACCAGTCGTGCGTGGCAGGCAACGGGCGAGCCACGGATTATCCTGGTCGGTTTGAGTTTTACATGAAACTGGTTTTGAAACTTCTGGATTCCGGTTCGGTATTACGCAGTTTGCTAAAATGTTGCAAAAGAATTTTAAGAAAAAATCATCTCCTATTTTGTCACGGCCAGCACAGTCTTTGTTGAGCCGATTTTTGATCGCCAGTTGCTATCGTTTGCGCATCAAAAATATCAATGCTGCCACAAAAACTATCAATTAAGGTGTTTGCCGCCAGTTTGGCAGAATGACGGGCATGAATACAAATCCACGCACTATCATACCACTCACAATGCTTGCCATCTTGTTGCCTGCATTCACCTTGTTGGCAACCGAGACCGCCACCGTTTCAGACCTGGCGGGTCAATGGCAGGGGAAGGGTCGTTTCACCGGGATAAGCTATGAGGAAGCCACGCAAAAAAAGGTCGTGCCCCAGGACGTTGAGACCGTATTGCATATTTCAGCCGATGGACAGGTGACGGGGCAGGTTGGCGGAGCGGAGTTGAGCGATTGCGTCGTTGAATCGAATCGCGGTTGGTTTGGCAGACTGATTAACATCAAGACGGACTTCATCATTCGCGGAAGGATTATCGGGGCAGTCGCTGCCGGCTCCGAGAGCGGAACCAATACGATCAATGCCCCGTTTAATTTGCCAGACGGTCGCATTAAAGGCACTCTGTTCATCACCCATCCGTTTACCTATCCGTATCCAATTTTAGGCCTTCGATTAAGTCGTTGAACCCTGACGCGCAGTTTGCAGTTTGATAACGCTTGCTGCCAAAATGGTTGATGGTTGAGGGCTGAGAGTTGAGCGTTAAAATAGGCCGTGGCTCCCGGCCTTTGTTCTTGCCGGGCTATGTTGAGGCAGGCAGCTTGGGAATGTCAGCAGCATTACACGTTATGAGACGATTATCATTTATCGCTTGTTTGGCTGTCATTGGAATCATCGGCTGCAAAAAGGAAGACCCCGCAATGAAGGCCTTACCCGGTCGGCGGATGGCAGAGATGGATGTTATATCGTTGGCGGGGACTGCAATTCACCAGCAAGTTGGATATTCATATCATACGAGCTTCACAAACGGCGTTTGGGAGGTTTCATGCAAGACGAACAAGGCGCAAATGGATTGGCAGGTAATTGCGACAATCCAGGATGCTGACGGGAAGATCGAGCTGGTTAATCGGCCTTGAAGGCTGGAACCGGTACGATAGACGGCATCCACTGACAGCTTTGCCACCGGCTGAAACTTTTCCGTGGCAACCATGGCTTTTTGCGCTTGAAACCCGCTAAAACACAGTGTTAAACTCCAAAGCAAGTGAAAAGATGGTGGCTCAATTCAACCGGAGTTGACCTGACAGCTCCAGGTGCGGAGCATTCAAAAGTGCTCCATGCCAAGTGTCAAAACCACCCTCCCGACTTAGGCCCAAGCTGGAACACCCCATTTTTACGCAACCCACTTGTTCACAGCCAGTTCGACCAAAACCGGCAAAACCGACTTGCCGTCTTAGGCCCAACCCAACTTTGTCAGAATACCTGTTAGGCGTTTAGTAGCATGACAACAGATACGAGCAAGCTCCAAGTTCCAAAGCGGCATTGGTGTTTTACCGCTTGGTTTATATTCGCCTTCTTCGCGAACTTGTGGGTGGCATAGCCGAGAGCGGCGGCGGTGTTTTGGAGTCGAGCCAGTTTTTTGCGGCGCATTTTTTCCTCCTCTTTGCGAAAGACATCCGGGTTGAAAGCCTGGCGATGTTTGAGCAGATGCCAGACGATGCGTGCCAGTTTGTGAGCCATGGCGGTAATGGCCTTGGGTCCACCCCGCCGGGCTTTCCAGCGGCGGTATAATTCTCCGAAATAATTCTGGGCGTGCCAGAGACTTTGGGCGGCCAGCCGCAGCGTCTCGGCAACGCGGCTCTTCACGTCTCGGGTGGCCGAACTCATGATCTTGCCGCCGGTGATGCGATTGTCCGGACACAGGCCCAGCCAGGAGGCGAAGTGTTTGGCGCTCGGAAACTTTTGGGCGAAGTCGGGCCCCAACTCGGCCAGCAGCACCAGTGCGGTGGGAGCCTGAAAGCCGGGCAGTGCGGTCAGGTCCACGCCCAGCACGCGGTAGCATTCGGTGCGGGCATCGAATTGCGGCTCGTTGCGTTGCGCGGTGCGATGGGTGGTCCTGGGCGGAGGCAGCGGCTGGGCTTGGAGGTCCACGCGCGCATCCCAGTTGGTCAGTTGGAGTTCAATCTGTTCATCGCAGGCGGTGATTTGCTTTTGGTAATGCTGCCAGGTCTGGTAACTCTGGCTCAAGGTGAAGAGATGTTCCGGACGCCAGTCACCGCGCAAGCTGCGTGCCAGGGTGTCGTGGCTGGCCTTGATCCGATAATCTTTGAGCTTGGCCAGTTGCACCGGATCGCGTTCGCCAGCGAGGAGGGCTTGGACGATGGCCTCGCCAGTCACTCCGACCAGATCGCTGATGACGTGCTGGAGTTGGACGTTCATTTGGGTGAGCGCCTTGTGCATCAGGCGGACCTGATCGGCGGCACAGCGCACCAATCGGTTGCGATGGCGCAGCATCGAGCGCACGGCGCAGATATGTTCCGGGGGACGGAAGCTGCCGCGCAGGAGGCCGACGGCATGGAGATACTGGAGCCACTGGCAGTCCTGGATATCGGTCTTGCGCCCGGGAAGATTTTTGCAATGGCGTGCGTTGACCAGACAGACTTCCAGCCCGGCGGCTTCGAGGATTTGAAACAGAGGAATCCAATAAACGCCGGTGGACTCCCTGGCCACGGTTTGGACACCGCAGGCCAGGAGCCAGTCGCGCAGCTTGAGCAGGTCATCGGTGAACGTATCAAAGCCGCGCACGGGTTTGGGATCGCTGCCGGGCGGGACGGCCACCCAGATTTCACGGGCACCGATGTCGATACCGGCAGCGTGGGGATGAAGTGTGGGGAGTTGGGGGACTGGCTTTGCGGGCGGATTTCGTTTTGACTTTTTTGGGCGCGGACATACTGTGCCTTTCGTTAAGGGTGAAAGGCGGGCGGACGGCCCGCAGCGTCGAAACAGCAAGTGGAGCAATCTCCTGAGCGGGATGCACCGGGACGCATTCACGTCACGGGCTCACCAGTGACTTGCACGGCGGCTGCGGCACCAAGCTAACACACGGGCTCTAACCGGAGCACCATTGGCAGGCCGGTGTACGTGCCGCCGCCCGCCGCACCAAAACGAACGTAAGATGTCACCGATGACAAGCTTGTTTCTTGGGGCATTGCCCCCCGCCAGGCGGGGTTGGAGTGCTAACACCGCGCGAGGCCGTGTAAAAAGTCTGGCGGAGTGAGTGAGAAAAGTTTGACCGGCGGTCCGAAAGTAAGGGTCGCCGGTTTTTCAGGATCAAAGGCAGGTGAAGATTTGGCTATGGACAGGTTAGGACTTGAGGAGTATGAAACTTTTCATCGCGTCTGTTTTCCTTTGCACCGACGAACGTCGGCGGCTACCCATTTTTGACAACTTGAAGCGGCGAGAATTGAAGGTTCCCTGCCAATCCGCGGAAACGCCGGGTGAAATTTAACTTTTTGTGTTGGACAAACTTGCCGATTTCTCATAGTTGGACATCAGCGGTTGATTCCCCAACAGAACGAGCCGATGAGCTATAAAATTTCCCGCTATGGCTGGCTGCCCGATTTGCCGGATCAGCGCGATCATTTTTATGCCGCGCCGGTCGCCGCGGCGGCGGTTTTGCCCGCCAGCGTGGATTTGCGTCCGCAATGCCCGCCGGTGTATGACCAGGGCCAGCTCGGCAGTTGCACCGCCAATGCCATCGCCGGGGCGATCCAGTTTGACCGGTTGAAGCAGCGGCTCGCGCAGGTTTTTGTACCGTCGCGCCTGTTCATCTATTACAACGAGCGCGCCGTGGAGCACACGGTTGATTCGGACAGCGGCGCGCAGATTCGTGACGGCATCAAAAGCGTCGCCAAACTGGGCGATTGCCCCGAAACCGAATGGCCCTACACCATCGCCAAATTCAAGACCAAGCCATCGCCGAAATGCTATGCCGACGCGCTCCAATATCGGGTGGTTTCGTATCAGCGGTTGACGCCGGTGCTCAGCCAGTTGAAAGGCTGTCTGGCATCGGGTTATCCGTTTGTGTTTGGTTTTACCGTGTATGAGAGTTTTGAAAGCCCGCAGGTGGCCCGGACCGGCCACGCCTCGCTGCCGGGCACCGGCGAACGGGCCATTGGCGGCCATGCCGTGGTTGGCGTCGGCTACCAGGACGCGAAACAATGGTTCATGGTCCGCAATTCCTGGGGCAACCGATGGGGTCTAAAGGGTTATTTCACCCTGCCTTATGCTTATTTAACCGATGAAAATTTAGCCAGTGACTTCTGGACAATCCGTCTGGTTCAGTAATAATCAACGCAACCTGATAAAAACTATGACTCTGACCAAACGCGACCTTGTAATTCGCATCAGCAACGAAACCGGCCTCGTCCAACAGCAGGTGTTTGACGTGGTGCAGAAAACCCTCGATTACATCGCCGAGGCGCTCGCCAAGGGCGACAAGGTGGAACTCCGCAACTTTGGCGTCTTTGAAGTCAAGGTTCGCAAGGCGCGCGTGGGTCGCAATCCGAACAAACCGGAGACGGATGTGCCGATTCCCGCCCGCGCCACCGTGAAGTTCAAGGCCGGCAAGGAAATGCGCGCCGACGTCTTCAAGCTGTCGCCGAAAGGGCAGACGCTGCCACCGGCTTAGAGTTGGTGGGTTGGGCTGGCCGGTGTTTGCGGGCGTCAGGGTTTGGTGACCGAAGTGTTGGTGGTGGCACCTGTTTCGGCTTGCGGTGGGGCGAGCGTCCTCGCGAGCCGCCTTCGTTTCACTTCGGCGCGCCGAGGTCGGCTCGTCAGTAGCCTCGCCCCACCAAATTACACCACCACTGGAGTTTTCAAAATCCGCAAAAGTTTTATTTAGTTTTTGCGGATTTTGTGTTTTCTTGCGGTTGAACTATGGAACGTTTGCCCGGTTTTCGCGATTTTTATCCCGAACCTTTGCCGTCCCGCGACGCGGGATGGAGCTTTGACGCCCGCCAATACATTTTTGACAAGTGGCGCGAAACGGCCCGGCGCTACGGTTTCCGTGAATATGACGGCCCGCCGCTCGAATCGCTCGAATTGTTCACCACCAAAAGCGGCGACGAAATCGTCGGCCAGCTTTACAACTTCACCGACAAGGGCGACCGCGCGGTCGCACTGCGGCCGGAAATGACGCCGACGCTGGCGCGGATGGTTGCCGCGCACGAGCGCAATTACAAAAAGCCCATCAAGTGGTTTGCCATCCCGCAACTGTTCCGCTACGAACGCCAGCAGAAAGGCCGGTTGCGAGAACACTTCCAGTTCAACGCCGATCTCATCGGCGAGACGGACCCGGCGGCGGACGCGGAACTCATCGCGCTGCTGATTGACACCCTGCGCGCGTTCAGGTTGACGAAGGAGGATTTCGTGCTTCGCCTGAGCAGCCGCAACGCATGGCACGAGTTCTACGAAACCGGGAGGGACGGCGTGTCGCCGTCCCAAAAATCGGACGAGTACGACTTTTTCCAGACGATCGACAAACTGGAGCGCACGCCGCCGCAAGAGAGTGAAGTGAAGCTGGCGGCGCTCGGATTTTCGCTGGCGGACGTGACCCGGTTCATTGAATCCGGCAAACCCACAGCGGAATTGCAGAGCATTCTGGACAATCTGGCCGCGCGCGGACTGCGCGAGTTTGTGAAGGTGGATTACCACGTCATTCGCGGGCTGGCGTATTACACCGGCACGGTATTCGAGGCGTTTGACGCGAAGGGCGAATTCCGCGCCATCGCCGGCGGCGGCCGTTACAACAACCTCGTCAAACTCGTCAGTGGCGGCAAGGTGGACCTGCCGGCCCTCGGCTTCGGCATGGGCGATGTCGTGCTGCTGGAGCTGCTCCGGGCGCGCGACCTGCTGCCCAAATTCGACGCCACCACCGATGTCTATGTTTTGATCGAAGACGAGCCGCTCCGCGCGCAGTCCCTGAAACTCACCCAGAATTTGCGCGCCGCCGGCTATGCCGTGGACTATCCGCTTACACCCGCAAAATCGGACAAGCAATTCAAACGCGCACAGGAATTGAAGGTGGGTTACACCGCCCGGGTGGAAAGCGACGACTACGTGCGCATCCGCAACATGAAGACGCGTGAAGAAGTTGTCGCCGGCTTCGCCGACGTGGCGAATCATCTTGGGTAGTCGCCGTTGTCAAACGGCGGAAACCGCCGTAGCGGTGCTTCTATTGGAATAGTGCTTGAGGCGCATCACCTCCCGAACCTGATCCAACAGTTTAAGCTTGGGATTGGGGATAAAGCCTTCCGGGGGGTCTTGACGCCTTTGCCGGTTCAATATGAGGGTTCACAACCGTTATAAAAACTTATGGACAAGGCGGAAAGCAAGGAATATTATGATTCCATGACGCCCAGCTAGGCGTCTAATATGATATCGACTTAGAATGTTAGGCATCAAGATCGGTTTGAGGTTTGAGTTAGTCGGTTGGTCTGGCGAAGATTTGAGCAGTTAGATTTGGATGAGAAGATTTCGGCGAGTTAGTTTGGGTTTAGCTCGCGCTGGTTTGCACGGCGAGCAAGTGCGGAGCCGTCGGATTTGTGAGTGTTTTGATTTGCCGATTTTATTATGGATTTCACGTCTTTGATGCCTAACAAGATAGAATGAGAAGGCAGAGGCCCGGTGTCAGTTACTGGGTTACACTCTCTGCCTATGAAAAAACAAACTAAAGCTAATCCGCCTGTCGTTCTCACTTCACCCGCTGCTGTCGTCAGTGGGTTCACCCTCGGGCTCGATCTTGGTGATCGCAGCCATTACGTCTGCGTCCTGGATGGCACGGGCCAGATTCTGCACGAAGGACCGCTGCGCAATGACCGCGTGGCCCTCGCGCTGTTACTCACCCGGTATCCTGCCGCCACCGTGGCCCTCGAAGCGGGCACGCACAGTCCGTGGATCAGCCGGTATCTGACCGGCCTGGGGGCCACCGTCATCGTGGCTAATCCCCGCAAGCTTCACGCCATCACCCGCCACGAACGCAAGTGCGACCGGCGCGATGCGGTGATGCTCGCCCGTTTGGCCCGCGCGGACGCGGCCTTGCTCCATCCGCTCCAACACGGTTCGGCCCAGGCCCAGCTCGATCTGCTGGGCTTGAAGCTGCGCGACAGCCTGGTGCGCACCCGCGTCAACCTCATCAACACCGTCCGCTTCACGCTCAAGAGCCTCGGTCACGCGGTTCCCAATCCCTCGTCCGAAGCGTTTCACAAAAGCATCTTGACCGCCGTGCCCGCCGCGTGTCTGCCGGTGGTGCAGCCGGTGCTGGCGGTGCTGGCCTTGATCACCGACCAAATCAAAACCCTGGAACGCGACCTGGTGGCGCGCAGCAAGCGCGATTATCCCGTCACGCAGCGGCTCCAGCAAATCGCCGGGGTGGGGCCCTTGACCGCACTCTGCTTTGTGTTGAAGATTGGCGAACCCACACGCTTCGGCCGCAGCCGCGACGTGGGACCGTATCTGGGCCTGTGCCCGGGCCGCGACCAGAGCGGGGGCACGGACAAACAACTGCGCATCAGCAAATGCGGCGACGGGTTGCTGCGAAGATTATTGGTGAGCGCCGCGCATTACATCCTGGGGCCCTTCGGGCCGGCCTGTGCGTTGCGCGCCTACGGGCAGCATCTGATGGGCACCAGCGTCCGCGAAAAGAAACGGGCGGTGGTGGCGGTGGCCCGCAAACTGGCGGTGCTGCTGCTGAGTCTGTGGAAACACGGCACGGACTATGAACCCCGCGTGCCGGCGGCGCCGGCGTTGGTGATGATCCCGGCCTGAACCCGAAAAACCAAAACGGCTTTTAATGAAAAAGACTTTAAAGGGACGCTGATTTAGTCGGGAGGCCGGCCTGGCGACGGCGCCGCCGCGAGGCGAGCGCGTTAACAAGATGGGCCCCCGACGCTTTTTGTAAGAACCCGGATCCAATCATGAACCGCCCGCGCGGGTGAGTTCGGATGGAAGCGTGATCCTTTCCTGTCTTGCCAAAAGATCAGTTACCGGCTAAAAAACCAATGTGCCCTCAACTTATAACTTGACTGCCTTCTCATGGAAGTCGCCGGAGCCAACGCCGGTTGGCGCTGGCAGTTCCGCTTCGCGGTTCACGGTTTCTGGTCCGGCGTGGCTCAGCTTTCTACGTTAGGCCACAGTGATTTTATGCGTCCGAAAGATAACAGATTCAGTATGGCTTGCTTGACCGCAGCTTTTTTGTTTATTGGTTCGGTTCACCTTATCGCCTCATTGATTGCCTTGAAGCATGGCACGACGGTTTCTTTTTGGGGATATAAAAAGATTCAGGTGAGTCCTTGGTTTACGTTGATTTTAGGTAGTTTTTTTCTGACAGTTGCGATTGTTATTATTTGGAAGGCATACAAAGATAGGGATAAGTATCCATTTTAGATATGAGTCTGTGGCCTAACAAGATAGAATGAGAAGGCAGAGGCCCGGTGTCAGTTACTGGGTTACACTCTCTGCCTATGAAAAAACAAACTAAAGCTAATCCGCCTGTCGTTCTCACTTCACCCGCTGCTGTCGTCAGTGGGTTCACCCTCGGGCTCGATCTTGGTGATCGCAGCCATTACGTCTGCGTCCTGGATGGCACGGGCCAGATTCTGCACGAAGGACCGCTGCGCAATGACCGCGTGGCCCTCGCGCTGTTACTCACCCGGTATCCTGCCGCCACCGTGGCCCTCGAAGCGGGCACGCACAGTCCGTGGATCAGCCGGTATCTGACCGGCCTGGGGGCCACCGTCATCGTGGCTAATCCCCGCAAGCTTCACGCCATCACCCGCCACGAACGCAAGTGCGACCGGCGCGATGCGGTGATGCTCGCCCGTTTGGCCCGCGCGGACGCGGCCTTGCTCCATCCGCTCCAACACGGTTCGGCCCAGGCCCAGCTCGATCTGCTGGGCTTGAAGCTGCGCGACAGCCTGGTGCGCACCCGCGTCAACCTCATCAACACCGTCCGCTTCACGCTCAAGAGCCTCGGTCACGCGGTTCCCAATCCCTCGTCCGAAGCGTTTCACAAAAGCATCTTGACCGCCGTGCCCGCCGCGTGTCTGCCGGTGGTGCAGCCGGTGCTGGCGGTGCTGGCCTTGATCACCGACCAAATCAAAACCCTGGAACGCGACCTGGTGGCGCGCAGCAAGCGCGATTATCCCGTCACGCAGCGGCTCCAGCAAATCGCCGGGGTGGGGCCCTTGACCGCACTCTGCTTTGTGTTGAAGATTGGCGAACCCACACGCTTCGGCCGCAGCCGCGACGTGGGACCGTATCTGGGCCTGTGCCCGGGCCGCGACCAGAGCGGGGGCACGGACAAACAACTGCGCATCAGCAAATGCGGCGACGGGTTGCTGCGAAGATTATTGGTGAGCGCCGCGCATTACATCCTGGGGCCCTTCGGGCCGGCCTGTGCGTTGCGCGCCTACGGGCAGCATCTGATGGGCACCAGCGTCCGCGAAAAGAAACGGGCGGTGGTGGCGGTGGCCCGCAAACTGGCGGTGCTGCTGCTGAGTCTGTGGAAACACGGCACGGACTATGAACCCCGCGTGCCGGCGGCGCCGGCGTTGGTGATGATCCCGGCCTGAACCCGAAAAACCAAAACGGCTTTTAATGAAAAAGACTTTAAAGGGACGCTGATTTAGTCGGGAGGCCGGCCTGGCGACGGCGCCGCCGCGAGGCGAGCGCGTTAACAAGATGGGCCCCCGACGCTTTTTGTAAGAACCCGGATCCGATCATGAACCGCCCGCGCGGGTGAGTTCGGATGGAAGCGTGATCCTTTCCTGTCTTGCCAAAAGATCAGTTACCGGCTAAAAAACCAATGTGCCCTCAACTTATAACTTGACTGCCTTCTCATGGAAGTCGCCGGAGCCAACCGCCGTTGGCGCTTGCCGTTCCGCTGTCGCGGTTCACGCCGCGAGTCGGCGGTGGCTCAGCTTTTTTCGTTAAGCGGCTTCAGTTTCCGCCAGCAGGCGGCTTGGTGCGTGTCTCCGAGCAGCCGTCCTTGATCGTCGCGCCCAAGATTTTTGCGCTTCATCCAGTTTGTGAGCTGGTATCGCTTGCCGCAGTATCGGCAGGTTGAGGCGTGTGTTCCGCTTGGTTGGCTCATATTCGTTTATTGCGGCCAGCAGGTTGAGACCGGGTCACATACCCAGCAGAGGCCATCGGAGTTTAGCTTCTTGCCGCAGTGACAGGTTGTGCGCCTTGTCATTTCGGCTGTTTCTTGTTCGTGTGTCCAAGGTCGCCGCTTAACAACCGCATGGAGCGAACCCCCATTAGCGTCTTGGGTTTGCGCTTCGGATTTCTGGTTATTGTTCATCGCGGGTTGGGGGTTCGCTCATGCGGAGCGTTAGGCGTCACGCCCCATGTCACAAGCGACACCAGAGCAAAGTAAATCAGTGCGCTATCGCCGTAGGGCGCTGTATGCGACTGTTATTAGTTGGATGGTTGTTTGGATAGGGCCATTGATTTTCGGGCGGCGTTTTCTTGGTGCAGCTTTTGAGTTTTGGTTATTCGGAGTTTGGTTGATTGGCGGCGCGATTGTTATTCCGGTTAGTTATTTTATTTGGCGTTGTCCAGTTTGTGATCACCCATTTGGTAGAGGTTCCAGTGGTAAGCATTGCAAGAGTTGTGAAACACGATTTGACGCCTAACAAGATAGAATGAGAAGGCAGAGGCCCGGTGTCAGTTACTGGGTTACACTCTCTGCCTATGAAAAAACAAACTAAAGCTAATCCGCCTGTCGTTCTCACTTCACCCGCTGCTGTCGTCAGTGGGTTCACCCTCGGGCTCGATCTTGGTGATCGCAGCCATTACGTCTGCGTCCTGGATGGCACGGGCCAGATTCTGCACGAAGGACCGCTGCGCAATGACCGCGTGGCCCTCGCGCTGTTACTCACCCGGTATCCTGCCGCCACCGTGGCCCTCGAAGCGGGCACGCACAGTCCGTGGATCAGCCGGTATCTGACCGGCCTGGGGGCCACCGTCATCGTGGCTAATCCCCGCAAGCTTCACGCCATCACCCGCCACGAACGCAAGTGCGACCGGCGCGATGCGGTGATGCTCGCCCGTTTGGCCCGCGCGGACGCGGCCTTGCTCCATCCGCTCCAACACGGTTCGGCCCAGGCCCAGCTCGATCTGCTGGGCTTGAAGCTGCGCGACAGCCTGGTGCGCACCCGCGTCAACCTCATCAACACCGTCCGCTTCACGCTCAAGAGCCTCGGTCACGCGGTTCCCAATCCCTCGTCCGAAGCGTTTCACAAAAGCATCTTGACCGCCGTGCCCGCCGCGTGTCTGCCGGTGGTGCAGCCGGTGCTGGCGGTGCTGGCCTTGATCACCGACCAAATCAAAACCCTGGAACGCGACCTGGTGGCGCGCAGCAAGCGCGATTATCCCGTCACGCAGCGGCTCCAGCAAATCGCCGGGGTGGGGCCCTTGACCGCACTCTGCTTTGTGTTGAAGATTGGCGAACCCACACGCTTCGGCCGCAGCCGCGACGTGGGACCGTATCTGGGCCTGTGCCCGGGCCGCGACCAGAGCGGGGGCACGGACAAACAACTGCGCATCAGCAAATGCGGCGACGGGTTGCTGCGAAGATTATTGGTGAGCGCCGCGCATTACATCCTGGGGCCCTTCGGGCCGGCCTGTGCGTTGCGCGCCTACGGGCAGCATCTGATGGGCACCAGCGTCCGCGAAAAGAAACGGGCGGTGGTGGCGGTGGCCCGCAAACTGGCGGTGCTGCTGCTGAGTCTGTGGAAACACGGCACGGACTATGAACCCCGCGTGCCGGCGGCGCCGGCGTTGGTGATGATCCCGGCCTGAACCCGAAAAACCAAAACGGCTTTTAATGAAAAAGACTTTAAAGGGACGCTGATTTAGTCGGGAGGCCGGCCTGGCGACGGCGCCGCCGCGAGGCGAGCGCGTTAACAAGATGGGCCCCCGACGCTTTTTGTAAGAACCCGGATCCAATCATGAACCGCCCGCGCGGGTGAGTTCGGATGGAAGCGTGATCCTTTCCTGTCTTGCCAAAAGATCAGTTACCGGCTAAAAAACCAATGTGCCCTCAACTTATAACTTGACTGCCTTCTCATGGAAGTCGCCGGAGCCAACCGCCGTTGGCGCTGTCAGTTCCGCTGTCGCGGTTCACGTCGCAGGTCGGCGGTGGCTCAGCTGCTATGAGATGAGTCAAGAGATAACGCGGTAACGTTGGATTTTCAGGTTTTCATGGTGGTTGGAATGGGCAGTTAAAGCGAGGCGACGCCGGGCTCGAGCCCTCCAGCTCGCGGCGTCGCCGGACAAGGTTCCAGAGTCTTTCGGTTGGATCGGTGGAGGAGAGGCTGATTTGGTGGACGTGTTTCCCGCCGCATGCAAGAGTATGAGCTCCGCACAGTCTGCTATCCGTTCCCTGCGTCGCAGGGTTACAAAAAGGCCAAGTCCGTAGGCCGGAGGCAGGGAAACCGAGCACGCCCATTCTTTGGAACGGACCATGGGTCCACTGAGCCAATCGAACGTGCTCCGTTTCCGAAATCAGTTTCATCGTTTTGCCCTTCCAGGAAAACTCCGGTTCAAGTTAAAGCCTTACACCATCACCCAACCCAGCTGTTCGGGGGTGACTCTGCCGGTTTGCCAGCGCCACAGATCGACCGCCAGTTGGCGGGCCAGCGCCACCAACGCCCGCTTCTTCTGGCGGGTGGCGGCCTTGGGATTTAACAACAGGTGTCCCCAGCGCTGGACGGCTTTACTTTGCGGTTGATACAGGACCATGCGCCAGGCCAGCTCGATCAGGGCCCACCGCACCCGGGCGTTGCCCGCCTTGGTGATGGACAGGTCGCAGTGACTTTGACCCGAACTGCTCACCCCGCCGCACAGGCCGGTGTAACTGCCAATCTGTTTACGGTTTTTGAAGCGTGACCAGTCGCACAGTTCGGCGATCAGCAGTCCCAGCGTCAGCGGACCCAGTCCCTTGGGCCGTTCCTTCGGAGCCAGCGCCTCGACTTGTTGGGTCAGCGTTTCCAACAGGGTTTCAACCGCGACAATGAGTTGGCGCCAGACCTGCAGCCGTTGCTCCAGCCAGTCGGGCAGCGTCAGCGGCGCTTTCCACCATTCGCCCCGCAACCGGATGCCCTGGGTCAGACACAGACTGCGGCCCTGGGCGGCCAGCCGCTGGCGTTCCCGGCGCAACTGTTCACGTTGACGGGACAGGGCACGCCGTTGTTCCTCGGCCGGAGTGGGCACGCGCACCACGCTCATGGCGCGGAGGTTGCCCCGCAAGTAACGATCCAGATTCAAGGTCAGTTCGCGCGCATCGGTTTTGTCGGTCACCACCCCTTTATGCTGCGGGTCGAGCTTCTGGGGATGCACCACAAACACAGTGAGCCCGAGGGCCGTCAGTTGGCGGTGCAGGTGGAAGCCGCCGGGTCCGGCTTCATAAACCACGAACACCTGGTCGGCCAGCGTGAGCTGTTTCTGCACGAAGGGCAGGAAGCTGGCGGGCGTAAACCGCTGGGCCGGTTGGGGCGACTGCCCATCGCACATCCGGACCACCCGGAATTGATCGGCGTGCCAATCCACCCCCAGCTTGAGCTGTTGGATACGGACTTGCGTTTCGACGGTTGCAGGCGTAGTTGTTTTCAAGGCATGGTTGAGTGTGTTTTTCATATACAGGAGTTGTCGCCCGTCGCGACCTCCAACTCAACTCATGCCTTCTTTTTTCGTTAGGCCACTCGACCACTTCAGACATGAGCAAGACCGTTTTATACACAGAGTATGGAGTCGAGTTCAGCAAGAACAAGCGCGAGGAGCATTTTCTTCATGTGCTTGTCGGCGGCATTGCTCAGTATGGCGTGACGGTGATGTTGACGCCGGAAGAGTTAAGTTTGTATCGTGAGTTCGGAGATTATTACATCCAGAAGTTGATGCTGGATATTTGCCGTGAGCCATCCAAATTTAGAGATAGAGATGTTACCGTGACCTAACAAGATAGAATGAGAAGGCAGAGGCCCGGTGTCAGTTACTGGGTTACACTCTCTGCCTATGAAAAAACAAACTAAAGCTAATCCGCCTGTCGTTCTCACTTCACCCGCTGCTGTCGTCAGTGGGTTCACCCTCGGGCTCGATCTTGGTGATCGCAGCCATTACGTCTGCGTCCTGGATGGCACGGGCCAGATTCTGCACGAAGGACCGCTGCGCAATGACCGCGTGGCCCTCGCGCTGTTACTCACCCGGTATCCTGCCGCCACCGTGGCCCTCGAAGCGGGCACGCACAGTCCGTGGATCAGCCGGTATCTGACCGGCCTGGGGGCCACCGTCATCGTGGCTAATCCCCGCAAGCTTCACGCCATCACCCGCCACGAACGCAAGTGCGACCGGCGCGATGCGGTGATGCTCGCCCGTTTGGCCCGCGCGGACGCGGCCTTGCTCCATCCGCTCCAACACGGTTCGGCCCAGGCCCAGCTCGATCTGCTGGGCTTGAAGCTGCGCGACAGCCTGGTGCGCACCCGCGTCAACCTCATCAACACCGTCCGCTTCACGCTCAAGAGCCTCGGTCACGCGGTTCCCAATCCCTCGTCCGAAGCGTTTCACAAAAGCATCTTGACCGCCGTGCCCGCCGCGTGTCTGCCGGTGGTGCAGCCGGTGCTGGCGGTGCTGGCCTTGATCACCGACCAAATCAAAACCCTGGAACGCGACCTGGTGGCGCGCAGCAAGCGCGATTATCCCGTCACGCAGCGGCTCCAGCAAATCGCCGGGGTGGGGCCCTTGACCGCACTCTGCTTTGTGTTGAAGATTGGCGAACCCACACGCTTCGGCCGCAGCCGCGACGTGGGACCGTATCTGGGCCTGTGCCCGGGCCGCGACCAGAGCGGGGGCACGGACAAACAACTGCGCATCAGCAAATGCGGCGACGGGTTGCTGCGAAGATTATTGGTGAGCGCCGCGCATTACATCCTGGGGCCCTTCGGGCCGGCCTGTGCGTTGCGCGCCTACGGGCAGCATCTGATGGGCACCAGCGTCCGCGAAAAGAAACGGGCGGTGGTGGCGGTGGCCCGCAAACTGGCGGTGCTGCTGCTGAGTCTGTGGAAACACGGCACGGACTATGAACCCCGCGTGCCGGCGGCGCCGGCGTTGGTGATGATCCCGGCCTGAACCCGAAAAACCAAAACGGCTTTTAATGAAAAAGACTTTAAAGGGACGCTGATTTAGTCGGGAGGCCGGCCTGGCGACGGCGCCGCCGCGAGGCGAGCGCGTTAACAAGATGGGCCCCCGACGCTTTTTGTAAGAACCCGGATCCGATCATGAACCGCCCGCGCGGGTGAGTTCGGATGGAAGCGTGATCCTTTCCTGTCTTGCCAAAAGATCAGTTACCGGCTAAAAAACCAATGTGCCCTCAACTTATAACTTGACTGCCTTCTCATGGAAGTCGCCGGAGCCAACCGCCGTTGGCGCTGTCAGTTCCGCTGTCGCGGTTCACGTCGCAGGTCGGCGGTGGCTCAGCTGCTATGAGATGAGTCAAGAGATAACGCGGTAACGTTGGATTTTCAGGTTTTCATGGTGGTTGGAATGGGCAGTTAAAGCGAGGCGACGCCGGGCTCGAGCCCTCCAGCTCGCGGCGTCGCCGGACAAGGTTCCAGAGTCTTTCGGTTGGATCGGTGGAGGAGAGGCTGATTTGGTGGACGTGTTTCCCGCCGCATGCAAGAGTATGAGCTCCGCACAGTCTGCTATCCGTTCCCTGCGTCGCAGGGTTACAAAAAGGCCAAGTCCGTAGGCCGGAGGCAGGGAAACCGAGCACGCCCATTCTTTGGAACGGACCATGGGTCCACTGAGCCAATCGAACGTGCTCCGTTTCCGAAATCAGTTTCATCGTTTTGCCCTTCCAGGAAAACTCCGGTTCAAGTTAAAGCCTTACACCATCACCCAACCCAGCTGTTCGGGGGTGACTCTGCCGGTTTGCCAGCGCCACAGATCGACCGCCAGTTGGCGGGCCAGCGCCACCAACGCCCGCTTCTTCTGGCGGGTGGCGGCCTTGGGATTTAACAACAGGTGTCCCCAGCGCTGGACGGCTTTACTTTGCGGTTGATACAGGACCATGCGCCAGGCCAGCTCGATCAGGGCCCACCGCACCCGGGCGTTGCCCGCCTTGGTGATGGACAGGTCGCAGTGACTTTGACCCGAACTGCTCACCCCGCCGCACAGGCCGGTGTAACTGCCAATCTGTTTACGGTTTTTGAAGCGTGACCAGTCGCACAGTTCGGCGATCAGCAGTCCCAGCGT